>CAMJZV010000008.1 GCA_946410305.1 uncultured Prevotellaceae bacterium
TTAAACGATGTTAAAAGACAGACCAATTATTTGGTTTGCAACATAGAAGGGACAGGTGTCATACTGGACACATATATATACAATAATCCCTGGCCTGCAAAGCAAGTCAGGGATTTACTTTTTAACAAGACGAACTGTTTACGAGACAGTAGTGATAGAATTTCTTAAAATTACTTGAATTTCAAGCAAAAAAGACTTATTTTAGAGGGAAAAGAGTAACTTTGCAGGAAAATTCAAGCAAAGTATGACATTAAAAGAAGCAATTGAGGCACGGCACAGTGTAAGGGCATACAAGGAACAGCCTTTGACTGAAGAAACAGTCAAAGTGCTCGTTGACAAGATTACGGAGTTGAACCAGGAAGGAAGGCTGCACATGCAGCTCGTCCTTAACGAGCCAAAGGCATTCCAAGGAACGATAGCCAAATACGGCAAATTCCGTAATGCTAACAACTATATCGTCATGGCAGGAAAGAAAACCGACGACCTTGACGAACGTGTGGGTTACTATGGCGAACAGCTTGTGCTGCTTGCCCAGACACTTGGGTTGAACACATGCTGGGTAGGTCTCTCGTACTCGAAGGTGCCAGGAACGTATGAGCTTGGCGAAGATGAGAAGATTGCTTGTTACATTGCTATCGGCTATGGTGAGACACAAGGTGTCAGCCATAAAATCAAGACCGTCGAGCAAGTGAGCAATGCCAGTGACATCACTCCATCATGGTTTAAGAAAGGCGTTGAAGCAGCATTGCTTGCTCCTACAGCCGTAAACCAACAGAAATTTTCGTTTGAACACGTTGGAGTGAAAAACAATCGCCATCAAATAAGAGCAAAGAAGGGCTTTTCCATGATTGGTTATACCAAGATGGATTTAGGGATTGCCAGATACCACTTTGAGATTGGTGCTGGAACGGACAACTTCGAGTGGGTATGAATTAAGAATGACATAAAAACTGTATATGAATATTATTGAACGACTTATTTCTGGTTATCCGCATGGGGATGTCTCCCCACAAGATTTCATCGACCATCTGAGCATCGGAGCAGACGGTTGGGTTGGTGCTTGGGTGGCCGTCGGGCTAGCGGTCATCTTTGGAATGCTGGTGTATATCATCCCGATTTATCTGACCGAAAAGGATAAGGTTGGGCCATATCCATTGTGGCTGCACACGTTCTACTGTGCTGCCGACTTCATGGGCATCTGGGTGTTTCTCGATGCATGGCTCAAATACGACCATTTCCCGCTCTTCCTGTTGCTCTCCATCGGCGAGGCCATCTGGGTAGGCATGGAAATCTTCTGCCTGCAACGGGCTTGCACCTACGAGAAGGACATCAACTTCAAGCCAGGCACAACGACCCGTGAGATGCTGAAAAACGTTGGCATACAAATCATCTGTTTCTACGTTGGACTCAATCTGCTGCGATTTGAGCTGCACGACAGTACGATGTGGAAGTTCTGGATCTTCACACAGGTGCTAATCACCATTGTCCCTGGCTTGGTGATGGAGCATCGCCAGTCGCGCAAGGGCTTCAGTCTCTGGCTCCACATCGTCTATATCTGCGTGGCGCTGGTGTCGTTTAACCCTTGGTGCAATATGTGGGAGGCCATAGCCCCCAATTTCTTCTCTTTGGATGCTAATCCATGGTATTACATCATGGGTCTTGTATGTTTCTTCTTTTCCGTTAGAGGACTCGTTCAATACATTCAATTACCAGCTAAGACTCAATAGAACAGTTATGATTAAGATGTTTGTCATGAAGACCTGTCCCTATTGCGAATACGTGGAGCGACAGGTGGAAGGAAATCCTCAGTTTGAGGTGATAGATATAAGTAAGCATGTGCGTAATCTGAAGCAGTTCCTTGATTTGAGAGATAATCATCCTGCTTTTGATGAAGCAAAGAAGATTGGCGATTTGGGAGTACCATGCTATGTGCTGGAGGATGGAACTGTTACTCTGTCCTCAAAAGATGCCGGTTTGGAGCCGATGCCTGATGAAAACATCGGTGCATCGTGTAGCATCGATGGAAGTGGTTGTTGAAGACCATAGCAATTACAGATATTAACGTTATACGGACAAATCGGAATTTATGGAAAAGATAACATTCAGTCGTACAGATATTAGTGAAGATATGCTATTACAGTTAACCAAAACATCTGAGCTTATCAAGCGATTAAACAGTCTGTCTTTGGTCAATCATATCCAGAAGCAAGAAATTGTCAAGGAATTGTTCGGATCTTCTGGTAGTAATCCTTTCGTTGGTGATAATTTCCATTGCGACTTTGGCAAGAATATCCATGTCGGCGACAATTTCCATGCTGATTATAATTGTACGATGCTCGACGTTGCAGAAATACACATCGGCAATAACTGTCTGATTGGGCCTGATGTGGGAATTTATACAGCTGGTCATCGTCTCCAACCCGAAGGTAGAACGCATGATGGCTATGGAATTCCAATTACTATTGGCAATGATGTTTGGATTGGTGGCCATTCCGTGATACTGCCTGGTGTCGTAATAGGTGATGGTGCAGTCATTGCTGCAGGTTCTGTGGTAACCAGTAATGTCGCTCCACGGACCTTAGTGGCTGGTAATCCCGCATTATTCAAAAAAGAAATCATATAAATTCCAATTTAACAAATTAAAGAAACAGAAATAATAAACAATTATAATAATGATGAAGAAAATCGCAATTCCAACACGTGATGGCATGGTTGACGACCACTTTGGTCACTGCGCCTATTACACCGTAGTAACGCTCGACGAACAGAATCAGGTTATGAACCAGGAACGTCTGGACTCGCCTGAAGGGTGTGGCTGTAAATCAAACATTGCCTCTGTTATGCAGGAAATGGGAATCACTCTTATGCTGGCTGGCAATATGGGCATGGGGGCCTACAACAAGCTTTCTGCTCATGGTATCTCAGTCATCAGAGGATGTCACGGAACGGTTGAAGATGTACTCCAGGCTTATTTGGATGGAAAACTGAATGACTCTCAGGAATCGTGTGACCATCATGACTGCAACAACCACGAAGAGAAGCCTGTGTATGTAATTTCATCGTTCAAGAAGTAAAGAGATGAGAAAAGCAAGCAGAGAGATGGATGCCGCCTTCGCATTGGAGGTTTTCGATAAGGCTCCATACGTGACTGTCAGCATGACCAAGCCAGATGGGAGTCCATACGGATTACCCCTGTCATTGGCTCGGACTGATGAGAGGACGTTCTATTTCCATTGTGCCTTGGAGGGTGACAAGCTGGACTGCATAGCACATAATCCGACGGTGTTTCTGTCGGCTGTTACCAAATGTGCGCCTACGGTTGGCCCGAAAGACGGCAGTTTTACGCTACAGTACAAATCGGCAACAGCCGTTGGTAAAGCTGAGATTGTGACAGACCGAGAAGAGAAGATTGCAGGTCTGAGAGCTATCTGCCAGCGTTTTCTCCCTCACCACATGGATGCTTTTGACGCAGCTATTGAGCGAAGCCTGGAAAGAACGGCGATTGTCAAGATAACCCTGACAGAACCGCCTACAGGCAAGCGTAAGCAGTATGACAAGCAGGGCGAGGAAATGAAGTGGCAACGAATGGAATAGAAAGACATGAAGTGGACTGTACTATTAGATAATCGCACGAATGCCCCAGCTTTAGAAACAGAGCATGGGCTGTCGATACTCCTGGAAATGGAGCACCATCGCATCTTGCTCGATACGGGAGCCAGCGATATGCTCATCCGTAATGCAGAGCGGTTAGGCATTGACCTCGGCACCGTGGACTATGTGTTCATTTCCCACGGTCATAGAGACCATGCCGGAGGGCTGAAGAACTTCATGGCCATCAACGACAAGGCAAAAATCATCGTTTCACCGTATGCTCTTAGCGGGAAATTCTATTCCAAACGCCGTTATCTGCACAGCATCACCACCGAATGGCCGGAGATACCTTCAGAACGACTGTTGCCCATCGAGCAAAGCGGGTGGATAACCAATGACCTGTATATCATTGCCCGCATCCCGCAAGTGCATCCGATGCCCAAAGGCAATCAACACCTCTTTGTTGAAACGGCAGACGGAGAATACATCCCTGACGACTTCCGTCATGAACTGGCCCTCTATACCAACGGATTGCTGTTTACGGGCTGTGCCCACAGCGGGCTGGAGAATATTCTTGCGGCCACGCCTTTTCCAGTGAATGAGGTTGTTGGAGGTTTCCATCTCCTCGACGGTCATGAGTCGGAGGATGAACTCGGCGAACTCGCCTACAGACTGACAGCCTCCTATCCGCAGACGCACTTCCATACCAGCCACTGTACAGGTGATGCCGTGTTTTCAACGTTGAAGGATGTCATGGCCGAACGGCTTCAAGCCTTCTCTTGCGGAACAAAGATCGAAATAGAAATCTAATCAGAGATGAAGAGAATATTATTTATTGAATAAAGATAAATCGTAATATAGTCATGAATTTGATAAAAATACAGTCAAGCAAAGACCCGCTGATAGCGCAAGTTCCAGAGCTCTACGAGTCTGCTTTTCCCGAAGCGGAGAGAACTGACACTGAACGTTTCCTGTGGATGATAGACCACTGCCAGGAAATGTCTTTTTATGCCATCACTGAAGATGACGACTTCTGCGGTATGGCTGTAGTATTTGAATTAGGCATATGTCGTTATCTCCTGTATTTGGCTACGCTTGACATCCACCGTAACAAGGGTTTGGGCGCATTGACGCTGAGACTCCTGAGGGAAGAGAGCAATCTGCCGATAATCGGGGAAGTGGAGCCTCCGACTGATGACATCACACGCCGACGCATCGCCTTCTACGAGCGTAACGGTTTTCATGTTGAGTTGGAGGATCCCAGAATCCTGAATGACGCACACCTCGACCCCTCCTGTGTCCTTATGCTTATCAGTACCCACCCTCTTTCCGATGCCGACGAATGCCAGCGCAGAGTGGTAGACACGATATACAAGCCTATGCAGGCAGAGGAGGTATAACTCTGAATCATCATAAATCCCCATTTATTGAACAGACAGATATGGCAAATATTCAAATCATACAAGGTGACTTTGAGAAGAAACTGAAGCTTCAGTTCGCTCCTGGCATCAAAGCCGGATTTCCATCACCAGCTGAGGATTACAATCACGAAACGCTGGACTTCAATCGTGACCTCATACGCAATCCTGAAGCCACTTTTTATGGGAAAGTGGAAGGCGATTCTATGATTGAAGCTGGCATCAATGATGGTGATATTGCTGTCATTGACCGTTCCGTCGAAGCTCAGGATGGGGATATTGTCGTTGGATATATCAATGATGAGTTCACCATCAAGTACCTCGATTTACGACATCGTAAGGATGGCTATATCGAGTTACGTCCTGCCAACAAGGACTTCAAGCCTATCCGTATCGATGCAGATGATGACTTTGAAGTGTGGGGCGTGGTGATTTGGACTATCAAACGCTGGAAATAAAGGTTTGGATTCATGTACGGCATCATTGACTGCGATAACTGTTACGTATCATGCGAGCGCGTCTTTCGGCCCGACCTGAAGAACAAGCCTGTCGTTGTTCTCAGCAACAATGACGGCTGCGTGGTGGCACGCTCAAATGAAGCCAAGAAGATGGGTATCAAAGCCGGAACACCTTATTTCCAACTGGCAGAACAGTTCCCCAATCAAAAGATTGTTGTATTCTCATCCAACTATGAGTTGTATGGAGAATTGACGAGCCGTGTGGTTTCAATCATCAGCAAAGAGGCACCTGCCTACTTCCGCTACAGCATCGACGAGTGCTTTGTCTATCTTGACGGCATGGAGCATCTGGACTTGAAAGCATGGGGCGAAGAACTTCATAAGAAGATCAAGCGAAATGTAGGAATGCCTGTCAGTATCGGTTTGGCACGCAATAAGACCCTTGCGAAGATGGCCAGCCATTTCGCCAAGAAATACCAGGGCTACCGCCACTGCTGCATGATCGATTCCGACGAGAAACGAATCAAGGCATTGAAACTATATCCCATAGATGAAGTCTGGGGCATTGGCCGACGTTATGCAGCACGTCTTGAAGCCTTTGGCGTGAAGACTGCCTACGACTTTGCAGAGCACAACCAGAGTTGGGTACGCGCCACATTTAACAACATTGTCATTGAGCGTACTTGGCGTGAACTGAACGGAGAGGACTGTGTGCCCAATGAAGAGATGGCAAAGAAGAAATCAATCTGCACCAGCCGTTCTTTCAATGGCATGATTACAGATATTGACAGTCTCCGTACCCATGTCTCGAACTATGCTGCCCGATGTGCAGAGAAACTTCGCCAGCAAGGTACAGTTGCGTCCATCGTGGGCGTATTCCTCAACACCAATGCTTTCCGTGAAGACCTGCCTCAGTACTGGAACTTTCAGGAAATGCGGCTCACGACACCATCATCAAGTACTGTCACCATTGTCAAAGCAGCCAATGAAGTGTTGCAGAAGCTCTATCGACAAGGCTATCACTACAAGAAAGCAGGTGTCATAGTGATGGGAATCGGGCCAAACAGTCCAATCCAACCAGACTTATTTGACTACAATGCGGAACAGTTTGAGAAGATGAAGCGACTGGATGCCGTTATCGACCGCATCAACAAGGTCGATGGAACTGAGACCATTGTTCTTGGCAGTCAGCAATACACCCAGAAGGATGGCAAGGGTAAGGCCAACGTCTTTGCCAATGCCATCAAGCATGATTTCAAGAGTAAAAATCCAACGACTCGTTGGAGTGACATTATAGTTTTGAAATGACAATACACTCAATAATTATATGAATCCGATTGCCATCAGACTACTCAATCAGCAGCTCATCGCTCCACAGTTCAATACACCTACTGAGGTAGTGCGGTATATGGGTGCCATGCAAGCACAGGAATACCGCATGATGCGCTGGGCTGTGGCAATGCGCACTCGCAAACCTTCATTCAAGGCATTCAAGAAAGCTTTTGATGAGGGGCAGATTATCCGTCTGCATCTGATGCGAGGCACATGGCAGTTGGTATCTGCTGAAGATTACTGGTCTATGATAGACCTATTTGCTCCAAAGGCGATTGCCGTCACGAAGGGATGGATGAGCAGCAATAAAATAGCCATCCCCGATGAAGAGCTGATGCGTGTCAGAGAGATTCTTGTCCGGACAGCAGCAGAAAAGAGGAGCGTGACGAAAGATGATTTCGTTCTGGCGTTGGCAGAAAAAGGTTTGAAGATGGATGACCATCGCCTGTCCTACCATATCCGTATGGCAGAAATGGCAGGCATCCTTTGTAGTGGAGATTTACTGCCGATGAAGGCAGCCTATGCGCTTACAGCAGATAAGGTAAAGTCAACTGTGAAGATGGACAAAGACGAAGCGTTGGCTTACTTTACTCATAAGTATTTTCAAAGTCGCCAACCAGCTACACTGGAGGATTTTGTATGGTGGTCAGGACTCAACATCAGCGACTGTAGAAAAGGCATTGCACTCCTTGGCAACGGCATTCACATAGAGAAGTGGAAAGGCTGGGAGTTCTATCTGACCGAAGAGTGTCGCATAAGGGGATTTCGTAAAGGCAAGTTCCTCCTGATTCCTCCATACGATGAATACCTCATCAGCTATAAGGGAGGGGCCCAGAAACTACCGAGTGTTTCTGGGAGGGGCACCCGTGACATTGTTCTTCCTCCAGAACACAGGCATCGTGCCCATAATAATAGCGGAATTTTTCAGCCAATAATAGCTTACGACGGAACGGTATGTGGTAATTGGTCACCTTTTAAAGAGAACTTACAAGCATCCTTCTTTGAAGAAAACTTTGAACCTGTAGATGTAAGTGAAGCCTGGCAATCATACAATAGTTATCGAAATAAATAAATACATGAATATTAAAAAGACATAAAAACGATGGTGTTTTCCATCTGTCTTCGTATCTTTGCATAAGATAGACAAAAGTTCTGTGATTTACTACCAAAGCAAACAACATAAATAAGCATTAATATGACACCACAGGAAGAAAGAAATGAGCAGTTGGCTCAGACCATTATCAAGAACCTGAAGCGCCGACATATGGATGGCTTCTATTGCGCCACGGCAGAAGAGGCTGTGAAGAAAGTGTCGGAACTCATTGCAGACGGAAGCAGTGTCACATGGGGAGGTACGATGACAGTCCGCGATATGGGTATTCCTCAGTACCTTAAAGACCGTGGCACACTCCAGTTGCTTGATAGAGACCTCGCAGCAACACCTGAGGAAACGCAAGCGATATATCTCAAGGCGTTCTCTTCCGACGTTTATCTTTCCAGTGCCAATGCCATTTCTGAGGACGGTGTCATCGTGAACATCGATGGCAATGGAAACCGTGTTGCAGCCATCACCTGGGGACCTAAGAAGGTCATCTTCATCGTTGGCATGAATAAGGTGGCTCAGAATGTAGAGGCAGCACTTGCCAGGGCACGCAGCACGGCAGCGCCCATCAACGCGGCGCGCTTCGACATTAAGACTCCCTGCAAGACTGATGGTGTGTGCCATAACTGCAATTCGCCCCAGTCTATCTGCAACTACGTTCACTTCCTCAGAAACTCCCCACGAGGAAGGCATGTCGTGGTGTTGGTGGGTGAAAACCTAGGATACTAAAGGCTTGGAAACTTCCCCAAACGACAGGATAAGATGGAACAGATAAGAGACAAGGTGTTTTGGAGGTGAGACTAACGTATATTTTTCATAGTTGCTTTGTTTTGGAGACTAAGAAATCCATCCTAATATTCGATTACTGGATGGATCCAGGCAATGTGTTGGAATCAGTTCTTCAGAGCAAAAAGCCCATCTATGTATTTTCCAGTCACTTCCACGAAGACCACTTCAATAGTGCCATCTTCGAATGGAGAAAGCTGCATGATAAAATCACCTATATACTATCCAAGGATATATATAAGCATCGGCGAGCCACAAAGGAGGATGCTGACGTATGGCTAGCCAAGGGCGGCGTATGGTCTGATGGCACCTTGTCTGTATGGGCATTAGGCAGCACAGATAGCGGAGTATCATGGATAGTAGAAACGGAGGGCAGGCGTATCTTCCATGCCGGGGACTTGAATAACTGGTATGCGAGATTTCTGCCAGAAGCCGTGCCTGGTGAGGCTATCTATAGTGAAGAGTTCGACGAAGAGATTGACCCGATAGCCCATGAGAAGCAGTACTTGGGCGAACTAAAGGACATTCGCAAGATAACAGACAGCTTCGATGTGGTGATGTTCCCCATAGACGGGCGTATCGGCAACGGATATACCCTTGGTGGCCGACAGTTTATTGAGCGTTTCAAGGTAGGTCTCTTTGTTCCTATGCACTTTGTGGCCAGCGGCTTCGAATCCTCATGGCGAATGAAGGAGTTCACGGACGAAAAAGATATTCCTTTCTGGGAAATCAGCAAGGAAGGAGAAACAATACCTATTTCTGATTAATACTATCTTGTAGGAGTTTTAATCGCCTGAGTACTGACTATGCTCTGAACGACCAGCTTCACGCTATCCTCGGCTACGACCTCTTCCATGCCGACCGCGGTAGCTTTGCCGTCTACGACAACAACTCCGAGGTGTTCGTAAAACTGATGGCTAAAAAAATATAGTTCAAATCACGCTGCAAAGGTACGACGAAAAACCCTACGGCACAATACTCAAAAATGAGTGTTTTGCCGTAGGGATATGAAAGGTTTCTAATGAAACGCGATTAGCAAAAAGTAGGTATTCGCTTTGCTGTTTTGGGATGGAAATTATTCATTATAATCCGGATCGAAATGACTGTGGTATTCGAGGCACAACCTTTTATAATATTCGCGCGTGGCGTCGCTTGTCGTGTCTGCTCGGATGATTTCATAATAATAGTGCGAGAGTCCAGGCTCTACACCACTCTCTGTATGGATGACGTTGTAGAGCGAGTCGCCCAGCACAGGCCGGCAGACTTCCTCAGGATTTGCTGCATAGTAATTCCTGTAGCTCTTGACCTGTATCTCGGTATACAGGTATTCGAACTTCAGATTGAAGAGGTCTCCCCAATAGCCGCGGTCACTGGTCTGGTGCTTGTATTTCCCAAAGATGCCGCGCTCAGTGGCCGTCGTTTTCACGTCGTCAATAACAATACGTATCGAATCATACTCACAGATAACGGTGGTACGTGCCAGATCCTTCAGTTCGAAGGGCCAGGAATTGTCGGTACGGCATTTGCGCTCAGCACTCTCACGGGTCTTGTAGTTAATGGGCGTAGTCTTTCCGTTGTGGCGTGCAGCCACCTCTTCGGCAAGCGTCTGTGTCGGTGGTCCATAGACTTGAGCCAAACTCATTGCTTGATCCAGTTCTTCCAGGAATTGCTGCTCTGTACTTTTTTCTTCTTTGTTACAAGAGGTTAACAAGATGCCATTAGCGAAAATGGCCAGTATGAGTAATGATAATAAATTCTTTTTCATGTTTTTCTGGTTTTTAGATGTTTTTCTAATGTGGGTGTTCATTGGTTAGTAGTCATATTCCTCGTCGGCGATGTCGAGTTCGAAATCGTCCTCGCGACTCAGGCCTGTTCCAACATGAATGTCGGGGTCTATGCCTCCACCGTTTTCTACTTTTCCCTCTACGAAATTGGAACCAGCCAGCAGGGAAACTGCCCCGGTGATGAGCAGTTCCCGTGTGACAGGATGTTGATACTTTTTCTTCATATTCTTCTGTTTTGAATGCTGAATGTTGAGTGTTGAATGGTCGCCGTTGGCGATTGTCAATGAAAAATTGAGAATTTTACATTCAAACATCGCAGCGAAGCGAGAATCATTCCTCATTCCACATTCCTCATTTAACTATTACTTTTTTACCATTCACGATGTACAGGCCCTTGGCACTGGTGGACTGAAGAGAACGTCCTTGCAGGTCGAAAAATGTCTCATTCTCTCCATTTCTCCATTTCTCCATTTCGAAGATTCCCGTTACGTCTTCCTCGAAGACGATGTTGACTTCACGTGCATTGGTGGAGACGAACGAGGTAGGTACTTGCAAGTAGGCCTTGTTGGTGCCGAGCGTTGCATTCGCTGAGGGTGCACAGAACATGAATTCATTGCCCACCTTGGCCAGCAGGAAGTTGCTCATGTTGCCATCAGTCGAGGCAATGGAGCCTGCCGTGAGGTTAGCCTTCAACATGTTGACGTAGTAGGACTGTGACGTGCCCTTAGGGATATTATATGTCTCACCAGCTTGCCCCCTCAGGAAGATACCCGTTCCTGCAGGAACATCATAGACGCGTACCAGGAGTACCTGATTCTCGCCCTTGTTGTAGCCAGCAGCGATGTAAGCCTTCAGTTCGCTGTCTTTGAAGTCTAGATCCTCTGAGTCGCTGTAGGTTCCTACTGCCTGAGCCATGGTAATCAGAACGTGATCGCCTTTCACCTGGAAATTGATAGTCTGCGAACCCTCACAGTCGCCAACACCAGTGAGAACGAGCGTGTAGCTGCCTACCTCGTTGATGTCGATGGGGAATGTGTTCACGTCTTCACCGTTCAGCGTGGCTGTGTAGTCGTTGCCATAGCTGAGTGTTGGGCAGTTGTCGGGAACGGTCCAGGTTGGCGTGATGCTGACGGCAGCTGTCCTCAAATCGTAAGAATTATTGATGCCACCCGCACTGTAACCTGGAGAGTACATCGTATAACCGTGAATCGCTATCAGTTTCTTGCAGATTCCGCTAGAGGTGTGGTCATAAACCTGCGTGCCCTGGGCGGTGCTCATCGTCTCGGTGTAGTAACAGTTGGTAATGGTACCTCCGCTACGTACGAAGGTGGCACCGTTGTTGATGGTCGTCTCGTCCTCAGCCAGTGTGATATTGGTATTTGGAGCATAGAGCGAATTAGTGACATTCACCTTGTTGCTGTTAGCATACCAACCAATGAAACCACCGCACAATGTAGTACCGTTGGTGGTCAGCAGACGACCGTCGTATACGCAGCCCGTGATATTCACACCATGGTTATTGCTCCATATTCTGCCCACGAAGCCGCCGTGGCTGCCGTTACCGTTCACACTGCTGTGAATGACGGTGCTGACATGACAGTTAGTAATGTTCGTCGTACCTTTTACTCGACCAACAATTCCTGCGGCTAAGGAATTGGAGGTATAAATATGGCCTGTCACCTTCAGGTCCTTGATGGTGGCACCGTCGATTAAGCGGAACGGAGCGCAGTATTGTTCGGTGAAAGGTGCGTTGGCAGTGCCTTTCGTGAAGTTCAGCATGTGGTTGTTGCCGTTGAAGGTGCCCTGGAATGGGTCGCTATCGTGGTTATTGCCTGTGCCGCCAACCATCTCCGTGACAGCGATGTCGGCATCCAAGCGTATGTGCTTGTCCTTATAGCCCATGAATCTTTCGTTGAAGTAGGCGATATTGGTGGCAAGTGCATTCCAGTCGTCAGTGCTACTGATGATGTAGGGACTCTGCTCCGTACCATCACCAGAGATTACTAGCGGCATGATGTTCCACTGCAGGTAGAGGATGAGCGCTTCTGCACTGAGCACCAACGTGGCGTCGGGAGCATAGTGGGTTCCGCTGCCGTCAGCCTGAGTGCTCCATTCTTTTAACTGGAGATTTGTGTGCTCAGGAACATAGTCAGACAAACGAATCAGACTGCCTTTGAATGCTTGATTGTCTTTTGATTGATTGAACGCGATATCCTGCACCCTCAATGTTACCAAGGTGGCCGTTTCTTCGTTGGTGTAGCCCCAGCAGCCCTGTTCGTTGTAAAAATAGACGATAGGAGCTTCGCTATGAGCCTCGCCATTGAGTACGGGCACATCGTCTGTGCCGATTGTCTGTCGCCAAACAGCGTCGTCGCTGACGTCGCTGTTGTTCAGCAGATAACATATCTCACCCTGTTTCAGGGTGAAGGCATTGGTCGTGGCGTCAGTATAGCAATACTGGGTAGGTCCAATGGTCTTATTGCCGCAGATGTCTTTGTCTGTGTTCAATACCAGACAGCTTGTGACGGTGGCTGTATTGTCCATGGCACCGACAATGACTCCTTCAGTGCCACCGGTATGATTGTTGTTTGCCACTGTAATGTTCTTGAGACTGCAGTGGGTGATGCTACCCGTGCCACTCAGTTGTCCGGCGATAGCACCCGCCTGTGCATTGTCTTGCTGGTAGCTGACGGTGATATCCTCCATGCAGAGACGGGTCACCGTACCAGTGAGGTTGGTGAAGAGACCTACCTGGGTTCCATCGGACGTGATGGTGCCATTCTTGATGGTATATCCGTCACCATCATAGTGTCCTGCAAAGCTCTTACCAGCAGCCAAGGAGGTGAGGGTTGCACCCTCCAGGTCAATATTCTCTATCTGCTTGACATAGAAATTGGTATTTTCGGCAATCTGGATATAACCTTTCAGCGTTTCCAGGTCTTCTACAGTTTCTATCTCGTACGGTTGGCTTTCAGTACCCTCTCCCAGTTGAGCTATATTAGTCGCAATGACAGTGGCTGTGAGGTTCAGACCATCGAAGTTGTTCTCGCCATCAGTGACAAATTCTATCGTCATCTCGTTTTTCGTACTCACGAGTCGGCCTATGCTCTTCTCAGTGCCATTCGTCGCGCTGACAAAGACTGGACCAACACCGCTGATTTCGGCGGATTGGCCATTGGACATAATCGCACTTGAAGTGTCACCGTTACGAACGATCATGTAGTCGTGTGGCTGACCGCTGACCAACGCCTCGGTAGAGATGGTACCCGTCAGGGCAATGACATGGTCGGCAGGAGCCTTCAGTGTGAGCTTTCCACTGTAGTTATAGCCATAGGCACCGTAGCCACCACCATCGTAGATCTTGAAGGAGGTTTGGTCTTCTGGCAACGTAGCGGTGAATTCTCCACTAGCAGGTACCATCAGATCCCACTCGGCATAGAGCGTCATAGCTCCAGCGGGCGCTAATAGCTCGTCAGTCTTATCATAGTGGGTTCCTTTCCCATTGGCCTGTGTGTTCCAACCAGCAAACAAATAATTATTGCGTGTCGGGACGGCACCGCTCCAATCAGCGACGTAAGAAGAGAAATTATAGCTGGGTACATAGTACCTGTCGTCAGCCTTGAACACGTTCACCGGCACAGCGGCAATATCTTGTCCCTGACCATCCTTATAATTAGGATTCAGCGAGAGCGCAACCCAAGCAGGCACGTCATTGCTGTTGGTGTACATGGTCTGTACGCCGAGGGTGTACTTGTAAACTGGTTGGTGCTCGCTGTTGAGTACGGGGACGAGGTCGGTCTGGTCATCTGGTGTTTTCTTGATGTTCTGTCGCCAGACAGTGGTGGCAGTACCGTAATCAGGTGAGCCATCGAGCAGGTGAGCCAACTCGCCCGTCTTGAAGCGGAGGTCAGCGACACTCGTTTCGTAATTAGTGATGTTACTGAAACCGCTTTGTTGGTCGGCACACAGCGTGGGACCGTCGGTAAAGAGGCGTGTGGCAGCAGCGTCACTGCCTATGTTACCGACGATGTAGCCGTAGCGCTTGCTGCCATCGTTCTGTCCAAGGACGGTATTCTTGTAGCCATAGCTACTTTCGATGTGAGCATGGTCGGCGAGTTCACCCACCAGGGCTCCCACGACAACGCCCGACTTATAGTTATAGGTGACCGTACATCCCCAGGCATAGCAGTTGAGCAGCAGGCCACTACCAGTGATCTTACCCGCAAAGGCTCCCACACGGTTGATATTACCCGTGGCCGTAAACGTGCTGGTCTCGATGCCGAGATGCTCGACGGTGCCGATGATGTTGTTGAAGAGACCTAAAGATTCACCCGTGCAGTCGGAGGAAGTAAGGTTCTTGATGACATAACCATCGCCGTCATAGTGGCCCGTGAAGCCGCTGGTGCCTATGCCGATGGGGGCAATAGGCGCAGCATTCTTCATATCGATGTCAGCTGTCTGGCGGATATAGAAGTCGCTCCACCTCATTGTTTCGAAGGTTTCGCTAATCTTCTGCAGGTCTGCGGAGGTCGCTACCTTATAAGGATTCGTCTCAGAGCCAACTGGTTCCGAGCTATTGGTGTCTGCTAAGCTTCTGATGTCGCGGTAGTCGTTCGTGTAGTTGGAGTTCCGCATGAACACCATAGAATGGTCGGGCGACAACACTGGTGTAGCGTCGGGGTCGCGGGTGTCACGACCTGAAAGGGTGAGATTCTGGAACCATACGGGAGACAAGTTGTCGCTTTGTGGACTGTTATTCAGCTTATGGCAAATCTCGCCGCTGGCTAGGCTGGATGCTTGGACCTGCTCGCACTGCGTGATGCTGCCTTTGCTATATCCTGGTGCCGTTGTAGTTATATTGCTGCCGTCAGTATAGCAGCGGATAATCTGATTACCTTCATGCGTGTCGCTGGTAATCTGTCCTGTCCTGGTGGCCTTGACCGTGGTATTGAGCACAAGACAGTTGCTGACGATAGCGTTATGATACATATCGGAGACAATGCCTCCACCGAGACCTGTGGGATGATCGTCGGAACCGACAACACAGTCCTTGACGAAGCAGTTGCTGATGACTCCGTTGCCGCTCACACGTCCAGCGATAGCACCCCATCGTAAGCCACTTGTCGTCGTCTTGAAGCTCATGTTCTCCACGCAGAGACGCGTCACAGTACCGGTAACTTCACCGAAGATACCTATCATGGTATTTTCCGACGTAATGTAGCCATTGCGGATGGTATGTCCACCACCGTCGTAGTAGCCCTTGAAATAGCTCCCTATGCCACCGACAATCTTCATTGTGCCGCTGTTCAGGTTGAAGTCAGCAGTCTGAAGGAAGTGCATGCCAGTAGTATTATTGCCGTCATTACAATAGTCGGCTACTTTCTCCAAATCAGAAAGGTTGTTGATGAGGAAGGGATTGTCGGCTGTTCCCTTTCCGGAGAGCACACTAAAGAGGGAGCCGATGGTCTCGTTGGAATAGTTCGTGCCATCGTAATACACACGACGATGTTCGTTGTCGAGCACGGGGAAGGCATCAGAGCCCAAGGTCTGGAACCAGGGACCGCCATGAGATGCCTGGTCGTTTAACAGCCAGGTGAGGGCACCGCTTCTCAGACGCTCATAAGAGACGTCAGCCTCGCTGTTTGTATGCAGATTGTAACCGTTGCCGCTCAAAGAACCACTGGTGTAGCACTTGTCCACCTGGCAGTCGTTGCCAATCAGACTGGCAATACCGGCGATATAATAATTTTCGTACATACCACCGTAATTGCAATGGAGGGTACTCAGCGTCTCCAGACAATGGCTCATGCTAGATGCATTGGCCATCTCACCCACCAGACCACCGCTATACATGGCTGTGATGGTATTGCTAGCAGCATAGCAGTCGCGTATCTGTGCTGTCGTGGGCTGCTCCATGTCACATCTTAAGAGCTTACCGGCTATGGCTCCACCGCGTGATTTATCCATGGTAGTCTGGAAATTACAATTCTCGACTCCTAAGTTATGGATAGTACCTGACACCTTACCGAAGATACCAAAGGCATCATAATCGCAACTGGTATTCTTGGCATTGATGATGCGGTTGTTGCCACCATCATAGTCACCCTCAAAGACTCGTTGATGTCCAATAGGTGTCCAGTTGTTACCCGTGTTGTTGGTAATAACTGAAACGTCGAACTCTCCCTGCTGCTTGAAGTAGAGACCGCGCGTGTTGCCGCCTTCATTGACATAGTTGGCAAAGTCTACCAGATTGTCCGCTTCGATGATGAAGGGATCGCTCTTTGTTCCAGTGCCCCCGAAAAGGTCACTATAGTCCTGCCATGTAGCATATAGGTTGTTGGTAGTGCAGGCTATATTGATTTCATCGTAGGCAGCACTCCAGTTACCTGTACATCCCTCGTTGTAGTACCATCTGGTCACATATTGATCGGACTTGGTGAGTCCCAGCTGATAGGTCGTTGGAATGGTGAATTTGGCTGTGCCGTTATTCACGTTAGACCGATAAGTAGCAGTAACAGTCTGAGCCGAGCCACCTACGACATTAAACTTCACGAGGTAGTTGTGGAGATCTTCAACAGCCATACCATCACTGGGCGTACCTCTACCACCGCCAGAGCCACCGTCATGCCATTGGTTATTATCATCCCAGCCGCCGTCCCAGCCGTCATAACCACTGCGCGAGTCTCTAAGGTTAGATGCTCTATCAGCAGCATCGTGAGGGTGAGTCAGTTGAACAGAAGCACCGCCATCAGCCGATGTACCATCACCATTTTTACCTCCACTGCCGCCCTTAGCACCAGCATCATGGTATTTATTAGCAGTACCTGAGAAATGAGTATAAGTAGTGTTACCAGCGGCACCACTGCCACCGCCGCCACCACCGCCGCCACCGGTACCGACGCTGTAGGCTTCACCACCGCCTCCGCCGGCACCGCCACCGCCACCGCCACCAGCAAGATACAAATTTGCGCCTGGGTGTGCGGCAGCAGAGGAACCTCCCGAGCCACCCGAGCCACCATAGCCTTTGCTGCCACCATGGGCTTCTACATTAAGGCCGAATGTCTCATCAACATAGAGCTTGCCCATGGCAGAAGCCCCGCTACCGGCGCCACCGGGATTACCATCAACACCCTGTACGTCTGTCCAGGCCGCAGATCTGTGTCCAGGACCAGAGCCTCCATTGCCACCATCTCCACCGCGTGTGCCGATACCAGCACCGGCACCACCGCCGCCGTTGCCGCCGTCGCCGCCGTTGCCGCCGTGTATATAATTACCGGACTCAGATTGACATGCATTGCTTCCGTTGCTTCCGTTGCTGCCATTAGCAGCGTTGCCACCGTAAGCTTCCACCTTGCCTTTACCCATCAGATAGAGCGTACTACCTGATGGCAGTTCAATACCTGCGCCGGCACCAGTCCTGCCAGAGGCATTACCGCCAATGGCAGTGAGCGTGACACCTTGCGGGATATAGAGATAGACGGTAGCACCACTAGCTATGGTCAGACCACTACCGCAAGCACCGTTATCAAAAGTGATATTTTCACTGACATAATAATGTCCCGAAGAAAGCGTATAGCCTGTAGAACTTCCATTCGACAAATAGGTCCAATCGTTCATAGCCGATTTCTTATCCATCTTTGGCACGGCCTTACCGTCGAAAATCTCCCACGAACCAGCCTGCTGGGCGTTCATGATGCCAACCACTTCGTTCTGGTCGGTCTTGTTGTAATGATTAACTTTATTCCAGTCGTGTTGGGTAACGGTGAAGCTATTATTATTAGTTCCCCAGGTTTTTGCACTATAGCCATCGAAATCTATACAGAAATACATCATTTGGGCTTTGGGGCTACCTTGGTCATAGACACGCTGTAAGTTCCAACCGCCTCCGTTACACCATCCGATGATGTCACCTGCATAAGAATCACTTGCATTATTGGTGTTAACCTTTCCATCAAAACGACAGTCATTCATATACACAGTGGCCAAATTTGTATGACCGATGATACCACCGGCATGGGTCGCGCTTGATGCATTCACCTCTGTTGAAACCCACACACGGCTAATAGAGACGGTGTGAGAACCATCAACAACTTTGCCAATCAGTCCTGCGGAATGGATACCACCCGTGATGGAGCCCTTCACGTGCAGGTTCTTGATGGTGGCTTCTTTCACATAGCAGAAAAGCGCACAAGGCTTACCATCATCGCGCCAAATGTTATTAGCTGTTATCGTATGGCCATTGCCGTCGAAGGTTCCAAAATAGGGAGTATCTTCGCCAATTCCTATACCTCTGCTGGTGGAGAAGTCGGCCTCCACACGGGCATCGACCCTATAATTACCCTTGGAATTCGCCACCGCTGTTTGGAACGCTTGGAAGTCGTTGTCATTATAGATGGAGAAAAAGGTTTGAGCCGCAGCCTTTTCAATGCATAACGTGCTGCCGAGGCTGAGGAGCATCGCCAGTGTATATAATATTTTTTTCATCGCTTGTATATTTTGCGTCCTTTTTGAACGGTAATACCTTTATAGTTTTCGTCTACGCGCTGTCCGTTGAGGTTATAAGACTTAGAATCATGAACCATGAACCCTTCACCCTTAACCGTATCGATTCCCGTCGGTGCTCCTGCTGGGACGAGGAACTCTATGCTTACGCGATCGCCCAACAGCGGCAGGAGTTCGTAGGTCTTGGCATTGAGCAGCGTGAGGCAATAGCTCATGGGTGCCGTGGTGCGGGTGTCGTTGGCAGTGGCATAACTGAACGACTGGTCGTAGTAGTTGTCGTTGAACATCATGCAGCCATATTCTGCCAAGTCAGCATAGCGCTCAGGTGCTGGCAGATGCCAGATGTCGAGACGGTTGTCGAACGAGGCGCACCAGTAGTGCGGCATGTCAAGGTCTGGTGTGTCGTCCTCGTCAGACTCCTCATCGCATTCGTCTTCCTCCATCATCTTCATGAGCAACTCCTCAAGCTCTGCTCCGGTCTGGGCATCCACCAGCGGCTCGGCATCGGAACGCTTGGCACGTACCAACAGGGGGAGTGCCGACGGAAGATCCATGCGACCGTCGGCCATCATATAGATGAGTGATACGGCAGACAATGGCGAGTCACCATCTTCGCCGAGCACCTCACCACGGATGTCAGTCAGGTAAGCCACGTCGTAGTAGTCGAGCATACGAGCCGTGATGCTCTGAGGCTGGCGCGGGTCAAGGAAGATGGGCTGCCAGCCGTCGGCCATGACGTCGGCGAGTCGGCGTGGAGCAGCACTGGTGGCGGGTGTCGCATTCTCGTTCTTAGCCCACTGGGTCTCTGCGTACCTGACGTACTTCTTGGAAGCCGTGCTGTAGAACTGCAGGTAGAAGCGGTTAGGCTGGAGGGGCGAAGAGCCGTTGGAAAGAACAAACTCCTGCTGTGTGCCATTCCATACGTACAAGAGCTCGTCGTTGACGATCTTGGCAGGGATGGTGTCGTAGGTGGCAAAGAAGCTACCGATATCCAGGATGGACGCATAGCGTGCCACGCGATGGTCGGAGGTTGCCTTGATGGTGATAGGACTGCCGTCGCTGTTGCTCAGCACGTAGGTTCTTTCCTCACCGTCGTTGCCATTGCTGACCATCCAGGGCTTGTTGAACTGATAGTTGACAGACTGCGGTGTACCGGAGAGCGTCAGCGTAATGGCTGGTGAAACATCAGGCTTGCTGTCTTTCTCTATCACCTCATGATAGAGGAATGTGCCGTCGCCGGTCATCTGATTGAATGCAAACGGCAGTACCCACGGCTCCAGATTCTTCGTGGCTTTACGCTTATAGATAATCTGATTGACCTTCACATCACTGGTGCAGACAAACGGCTCGCCGTCAGTGATGGTGAGTTCGGCAAGCGACTGACCATTGCTTACCGTCTGGCTATTGCTGCCAGTGACGATGCGAGCATCAATTCTGTCGAGAATACCCTGTGCATAGACTGGATAGTCCTGGCTGGCAGCATTGGCCTTCGTACGTAGATTCTGGCACACATCGGCCGTTGGCGCATTGCTGATCCAGTCGCAGCTTTTAAGTTTTGAGGCGTCGCTGTAAACGTACAGTGGACTATTGTCGAGAACCTGCACCTCCTGATTGGCTTTGCTGACAATGCTCAGAACACCCGTGGCAGAACAGTGGTCAACAAGACTGCCGTTGCCTTCGTTCTTATAGACCAGCGCTGCAATGCGGTTCTTCTTGGATTTTTTCTCCGCTATTCTCGTAATCTCGCCACAGAAATGACAGTTGCGGATGGTGCCCTTGTTCTCGTTGGCAATGCCGCCGCAGTTCTCAGTAGACGTTACGACACCTGCCACGCGCAGTCCCTCGAGCAACGCACCCAACCTGATGGTGTTGAACAGTCCTTTGGTGGAACCCTCTTGGTGGAACCTGATGGTGTGACCGCAGCCATAGAAGGTGCCTTTCAGATCGATGGACTTTCCCCAGTTGTTCAGGTCAATATCCCTTGCCAGGTAGAAGATTCCTTCCTGGTCGTTGATGCTGGCAAACTGGCTGGCGGTATAGATGAACCTACCCTCCTTGGTTTGAGGAGTAATCAGGACATCGTGTCCAGGCATCGTAAACGAGAAGGTATAGACATTCTCGGTATTGTCAGTGAACGGGCACTGGAAGGCGTCGCTTCCGTCAGGTGCTGAGATGGTGATGCTCTCCAGGTGGTTGTTGCCTGAAACGCTCACGGATGCTGTAACCACGGTACCGGCATTAGCCGTCTCATTCGAGATGCTTACCATGCTGGTATTGGCAGGCAGGGAGAACTGGATGTTATAGCCGCCCACATACTTGTTCTTGATGCTGGCAGTGAAGACGTAATTGGTCTCTGGTACATTCTTGAGCGTTTCAGCCAGAGCGGCAGGCGTTGTCGCTGTCACACCGTTGCAGAGCACCGCTCTTGAGTTGCCGGCATTGGGTACATAGTAGTTGCGCTCAATGGTGACGCTGTCCATGTCATTACATATCATATAGGCACGGCTATCGCCATTGACAAACATGCCACTGAAGACGTTGTCCTTGATGATGCCACCTTTCTCCTGATTGGCTACGCCATAGATGGTCTTGGCATCTAAGCCGTCGCAGAGAACGTGGCAGTAGGCAATGGTGCCTCCCTCCTTGTTAGCACTGTTCTGTCCGGCAACACCGCTGGCGCTGGAAAGAGCCTTCTCATTTTTTACGGAGCCACTGATCTCGCAGTCTTCGATGATACCGTTGTTTAAGACGCAAATGGCGCCCATATAGTTCTCACTTTCATCACCCGTCTTGCTACCCTTCACATTCGCAGTGACATAGAGATGGCGAACGGAGGCATTGGGTTTGACGGTGTGGAAGAGGCTGGTATTGCCTCCGTAGGTGATACGGTGGCCGTTACCGTCGAAATCGCCTTGGAGTACAATTTGTTTTTTGTCCCATTGGTTACCCAGGTTAAGATCGTCATCGAGGCGGAATGTTCCGTAATGCTTCGAGATACTATCTAACTGTGCAGCCGTAGTGACAGGTACGATAAACTCACCTTTCAACGTGAGGAAGGCGGTTGGCATGACAAAGGAATACGTGCCTGCACCTGTGGCTTGATCTACCTGCTCCTCAGTAAACTGTACTGCGTTGGCAGGGATGGCCCTGATTTGCTTTAACCGACTACCGGCTTTGGGGGTGACTGTAACAACGACCCGCTCACCCTTCTTCGCATATACTTTGTCGACCTCAATCTTGCCGCCGTAATAGTTCACGAGCAGCACTTTCTGCTTGTCAACATACGGAGTGATCTCGATGTCGTCGTTGTCTTGCTTGACATAGCGGAAGTAGGTGGTACTGGTAGCGATGTCAATAGAGTCTGGCTCCAGGTATTCTTCGCTACCACCGATGTCAAACAAGCCATCATCCTCATCCTCTTCTTCCTCCTCATCACTACCTTCCTCTGTGCTTTCTTCGCTCTCTCCAGAAGAGGGAGCGGTGCACGTCATCTCGTAGACGGCATAGCCCTCTTCGGCCTGTCCTTTGATGAGGATGACATCATCCTTCATAGCCTTGATGGTGTCGCCCTGTTCACCAGTAACAGTATTGAACAGTGTCACGTTAGCATGAGCATTCTTGGCGAGAGTCACCGTGCCCAGCTCGCCAGACGGAGTATAGTTGATAGTGACGTCGCTCTTATCCATCTTAAAGATCAGCACATCTTCGCTTTTGATGGTGTCACCTTGCGTGGGAAGCAGCAGACAGAGGTCGTCAAACATCGGACCAATGTAGCTACGCTTATTCTCGTCGTCAGCCTTGGCTTCTACCAGCAACTTCAGCTCGCTGGCTTTGGCAGCGATGGTGCCGACCTTAAACTCGGTAATCCAGTCTTTCTCCTTTCCTTCCGGGTCAGCAACAACCAGGGTCTCCGACACGTCATTGCCGCTGGCCACGATGCTTACCTTTGCCATCTGGGCCCTGCAGGGATTGACGCTGGCAATGGCCGCAATATTCAATCGGTTATTCTGCTTGGCACTGGCGGGGAAAGACATCTGGGTGAGATCTACCGTTTGCGACATGCTGTTGACACCACTGGTACGCCAATAGTTGTTGCCAGAGGAATCGGTAAAGACCTTGACGGGAAGTTGCTGACCGTTGTTTTCGGTGGTATCGTCCCAGCCATCCATGCCCTGGTCGGCGAAACTGTTTTTCAGCGCATTATGGTAAACCAGCAGGTCTTTGGGATCTCCTGTCGTATTGCACTGGACGCTGAAAGTCTCAGGCATCATAAACACCACGGGGATTTGCTGGTTGGTGCGTGCCACACCAGGATAGCCGGGAATCATCTCAGGCATGTAAGCCTTTACGCGATGGGTGTTCTTAGTGTCGTTGATAGTGACATTATATACTCTCTCATGTCCTATCGTAATCGAGACATCCTTCAAGTCGACTTTCATCCGATAGACGGTTCTCCATCGGCCATCATCCATGCGCTTCGGTGTTTCAGCAAGCCACCATGACTTGCAACCATCGAAGGTGATGTTGGCAGGGATATAGCCTTTCTCAGCAGTCAGGATGACATCGACCTCTTCACGCGCTTTCGGGGTCGCATTACCGAGGGTCACCTTGACTTGGGTGGTATCTCCATGGATCTCAATATTATAATTCTTCTTGCCAAAGACGGGAGTGACATGCACGACATCCTCTGCGTTGGGCATGTAAATGATAATGGAATCCGCACACCGCTCGATAAAACTCGAACTGAGATTGGTGACTTCCACATCCACCAGTTCGTGAGTATTCTTTAAATCTTTATGGATCTCGGGCTTCAAGACGATAGGCATCGTGGGCACATTCTTGGCCACAGCATAGTTCGTCTTTTCCTCGGCTAAGCCATACGTTGGCATTAACTTGCATTTGGCGTCTTTATTCTGATGGATTTGCAACTCGCGCAAAGGGACAAAGTATGCCCACACCTCCACATCTGCCGCGGGCATGGTGAACTGGAATATCTGCGACGAGTTGGCACGGTCATCCGGATAAGTACTCTTATTCTCTGCCAGTATGGGGGCAGACAGTCCGCCATTGGCATTTCGGGTGGCATAGTAAACACCTCTCGACATGCCAAAGCCTGCTTCAGGTACACAATAGACCTTCACTATAGAGCCGACTGTAACACTCTGGTCGGGCGTTTGGACAGTTCCATTTACCATGGGGTTAGCAGTGCTGGGCATTACCGAATATGATGATGGCTGTTGTGCCCATACTCCGACAGAGAACAGCAGCAGCGCTACACTAACGAAGAGTGAGAAGAAGTCTTTTTTCATATTTCGATTTCTACGTTTCTTGTTACGAGTTTCAGGTATCAGTGTTTCAGGTATTTCTCACCCTGATAGATGTAGAGTCCGTTGGGGAGACCGCTGAACGGATCATGCACATCTTTCACCCTGCGTACCACACGGCCTTGCATGTCGTAGACGTTGTAATCCGTATGTTTCTGCAATGAAGGCTGTTCCACTGTGGGTACTTTGATAGCCGTAGGATACTTGTCGGGGGCCTCAAGGCCGATATACTCATAATACATATAGGGACGCAGATTGAATCCTGGATCATTCACATTTTTCGGACCGTAGGCCACAGACTGAATAAGGATACCTTCGTCATTATAGACGAAATACAAGCCATCTGTCAGGTATGGCTCACCGTTAATCATCTTTTCCGAACGAATCTCACGGATGAACTCGCCGTCAACAGAGATGATAAGGTGCTCACGGGAGATGACCGTGCCACTGATGGAGTCCAAATTGTTGAAGAGGATATGCATGGTATTGTTCACACTATCCACATATTCTACATACGACATATCTCCTGTATCTTCACCAGAATTCCCATTGCCGTATTGGATACTATATTCCAAATGGCTTTCGCCCGTCTTATAGTTATGCGAATACATATCGCTGGAGATGGGATTGCCCTCCTCGTCGTAGGTGGTCTTTAGACTCCATACTTTCCTGAGTATACCATCGATGTTTTCCAAATAGATGATGTCGTCATTTTCATCGATGATGCTACGCGACTTCAGCTTGCGGGAATCGTCCACAATGGTGTATTCGTCGATGCGCACCTCCGCTCCAGACCAGTCATCAATCGTCTCTGACTTTGCCTTTAACTTTCCAGACGTGCCAAGATCGTATTCCGTCAATTTCAAGTATGTCGAATCGGGAGCAAGCATATATGACTCAAAATTCATCAGCTCGCCGCCGTCCATCAGTTCGAAGAGTTCAAAATCTTCATCAGTGACACTGTATGTCACAATATATGTGCGCTTGAAATCCGCATACTCCACGGAATCCTTGCTGATGAATTCCTCTACGGTAGAGCCTAATCCGGCCATAGCGGCCTCGTTGTAGTAGCCACCAATGACCTCTATCTCCCGATCCTTTCCCCCAGACTCACCGTCAGTGCCCGTAATGTCTGCCATCGGAACGCGTCGCGGTATGGCTGTCCACGTGGTAGGAATGTCACCATTAGGCTGAGCCTGGATGGTGGTGTTGACAACAGGAATGGGGAAGGCGTCGTTCTGTGACATCACGAAGCAGGGTGACTCACTTTCTTCATTCAGCAGCTGAACCATATCGTATGACATCATCGTTTCACGACTGACCTGCGTGAGGCCATCGCAGCTACCCTCAGTGGTGAAACAATGTCTGAAGGTGGTCGTCGTCATTTCGTCCGGCTGACCGCCAAGGCTGTTGGTGGCAGCTCCATAACTGTTCAGAATGTGTCCGAACGGCAAACCGCACGCCATAGGGTTCCAATAGCCTTCTGTTCTTATCTTGGATACTGACGCACAATTGTGGAAGCTCACCTGCTTGTCGGCATAGCCCACAATGCTTCCGACATAGTTGTTGCCTTCCAATGATCCGAAACTGGCACAGTTCACGATGTCACAATAGGTGGCGTAGCCCACGATGCCCCCCACGCAAGCTGTTCCCTTCATGACGTTTCCGGCGTCGAAGATCAGGTTGGCAATGACGGCATGTGACAGGGGCGTTCCCTGCGCTACACCCACAAAGCCCAGACAGTCAATGCCCTGGAAGCAGTTGGTGATGCCACGAATACGGTGGCCATTGCCGTTGAGCACTCCCTGGAACGGATGTTCGAAGGTTCCTAAAGGCAGCATGGTCGTATCATTGTTGAATACTAGGTCGGCCTTAATATCCACACCGACGTTACTGGGAATGGCACCTATTGACACCATCTCAGCCAGAATACGCATCTCGCTGGCGTTATAAATCTCGTACACCGAGTGATTGGCATTGCTATTAGGCTTGTGCATCTTACACACGCGGCAAGTACCGTTGTTGTCAAAATCATGGCTTTTTATCGTGTCCACGCGTTCAATAATCGTATAAGGGCAACGCTCACAGGAGGTCAATGAGCCCAAATTGGACAGACAACTGTTTTTAGTCTGAGCATTTTTGACCAGCTTATGATCCTCATATTTAGGAGCGATATTGACCTCGTTGGTCAAGCCGCACACCACACATTGAGTTTTAGTCTTACCCGATTGGCCACAGATGGCTTCACATATTAATACCGGTTCAGTGAACTGATGGACATGAACATATATGTTCTGGACGCCTCCTTTCATCGTGACCTTGTCATCGTTCTTAGTTGCCGTGAAACGGGCTTCAATAGAGACATTGTGCGGTCCAGAGGGAATAGTGAATTTCTGTAAGCTATAATTAATCTTACCTTTTTCGCTTTGATGAGAGATGACACTCTTATCATCGACTTTCACACTGAAAAAGAGTTGAGTATTTCCAATGGGAACATTCTCTGTTTTCTTCAATGTGAGTAACAACTTGAAGTCAATAGATGCCACTTTCCCGTCAGGAACAGTAATGGTGAAAGTCATCGAGGCTTTCTTCCTTAATCTTTCGGCATCTAATTTATTACTCGTGGGCATTATCTCGAAGCCGTCAATCTGAGGCTTGTTGATGATAATACCATCACTCGTAGTACCGCCATCCATGGGGAACAGCGTCTTGGTGGCGTCGTCTGCGTTGGCGGCGGAAATGGCAAACAGTAAAACGGTCAAAATATAAAAAAACTTCTTGCCCATATCTCTTCTATTCTTCATTCTTCATTCTTCATTCTTCACTCTACTGTTGTGAGGCGGTCTCTGGCAGTACGGCATCCGATCCGCTACCACAGATGGCTGCGAAGGTGTTGCCCGAGAGCGTTCCTCCAGCATTGGTGCCACAGATGCCACCGGCATAGTCACTCACACCGCCGACCCATACACTGTTTTCCGTGGTACACTTAGATATGGTACCCTTGTTCAGTCCACAGATTCCGCCTAGGTTCTTGCTTGTACCTATCGTGCTCATCAGCGAAAACGCCACATGACAGCCCTCAATGGTTCCTTCGTTGACACCCGCTACGGCTCCGATAAAGTCCCAGCCACGCATGTAGCATGCTGCCATGCCCACGTTCTTCACAATGCCATTCTTGCCGATAACACCGAAGAGTCCGCGATAGCCGCAGCCTGCCACGGGTTCTTCCGTCTGGAGCATGGTAATCACGTGTCCACCACCGTCAAAGGTTCCCTGGAATGCCGTGCTGTCCGTAGCACCGATAGGACGCCACGGCAACGTCATCAGACTGTCGGTATAGAGGTCGTTGGCAAGTTTGAAATTGGCCTTGGGACGACGGTTGTTGATATAGTCGGCCATCCAGTAGAGGTTGCCGAAGGTCTTGACGACAAAGACACTGTCGTTACTGCCTGCGGGATACTCCACGTCGGGACGTTTGTAAGGATGCAGACAGTTCTCACGGGTGCAGATGCCATAATCATCGTAGTCGTGTCCTATGCCCTCCTCCTCGAAGTACACATCATGATAGCACTGGCTGCAGGTATATTTCACCAGGGTGTGTTCACAGTCAGTCCGCTCTTCGCTGCGCTTATCCAACGAATGGGGGAGCTTTTGGAGGAATCCGCAGTCGCCACAATATATCATGTGGTAGTATTCGTCAACGGGCAACTTCTGCTTGCCAAACTGTTCGTGACCTGCCTCAATGACATAATCACACACCAGACAACGCTTGTTGTGGTTCTTCCAGTCAGAGGAATAGGTTGCCCAGTTATGCTTTTCTGTGACTATCTGTCCGCAATCCAGACATTTCTTGTAGTGCAGCGAATCGGCCCTTTGGTCGCCTGCGGTCTTGACGAACTGGAACCATGCATCGTTGCCGTATACCTTGTCGAAATTGTGGGGCTCTTGCTTGGTGAGTTTGCATCCCTCAGTATCGCAATAGTGCTCGTGTGTATTAATATCCTTGGAAGGCAATGGCTTGTATTTGGATTCGTGGGTATGCCAGGTGAAGAGGAAGTAGCGTCCACCACCGGCGTGACCGCCGCTAATGGTCTGATTACTACCCTTCGATGGCTTGCTGGTCTTCACTTCTACCGACTTGAGCACGCGCTTGCTGAAATCCTGGTTGCCGGTACGCGAGATATAAACATGGTCCTGTTTAGGATAGGCTCCACCGTAGATGCTATAGTTGCGGCCGTTAAGTCCACCTCGGTAGCTCTTGTCAAAACGGTCATGTGCCTGGAAGTAGGGAACCGGCACGTATTTCTTGTCACCCGCATCAAACTCCACACCAAAGAGGTCTCTCTTCTCCACTTTCACGTCGGTGATGTATTGATTCGGGTCTGTACTGCTCTTAAAGATGGCAAACACATAGCCACCGCCACGTCCCTTGCGGAAATCCAAATCAAAGTTGCCAGCGCCACTATAACCTTCGGCCTGAGGTGCAAGACTGTCTGTCTTCTGCACGGCTACGATTTTTATCTCCGATACCATGCCCTGTGCCATGGCAGCGGAAGTGTATAGTGATAAGAGAATAGTGAATAGTGCTTGTTTCATATTGAAGTTTCGGGTTTCAAGGTTCAACTACTTATGTTCGAAATCTTGTTTGCGTATGAGCAACGCCTGACCGATGTTCTCTAATTCCATCGAAGTGACATGATCGTCGTGAGGCTCCAGTCTGAAGATACCATATTGATTGGTATTATTATCGAACATGATAAATCGCTTATAGCTGAAGAATGACGGCACATTATTGTCTTCGATGCGCTTTTTAGAGAACACCTCACCGGAGTTGTACATAAAGCGTATAATCCTGTTGATCTTCACGGTGTCTGCAACGTCATAGCCCACGGGAACATCCTTGAGCAACGTGCGAATGGTATTCATGGCTGACTTGTCCGAGCTGGTGTTGGCCATTACTCCCTGGTGCAGGTAGTAGGGACCTATCTTCATATTGGCTATGCAGGTGTCGTTCCACATATAGAGGGCACCACGATTGACGGTGACGTCGGACGTGTAAGCCTGGATACT
This sequence comes from uncultured Prevotellaceae bacterium, assembly GCA_946410305.1. Taxonomy (GTDB): domain Bacteria; phylum Bacteroidota; class Bacteroidia; order Bacteroidales; family Bacteroidaceae; genus Prevotella. Next base: position 29,368 of record CAMJZV010000008.1, read on the forward strand.
ATCAGAGGGAGAGATGTCGATGTCGCCATTGTTATAATAGATGTTGTCATCGTAGGTGAGACGTACCAGCGGTCTGACGTAGGCCTTTGCCTGGTTCTCTGCACCGTCCAGATACTGCCACGTGATGGTGAACAGGCTGTCGTCGCTACAGCGGCGGCCAAGACCTTCGCGACACATCTTGCCACCCAGTGCAGGATAGAACACCGTATATTCCACATTGTGAACATATTCGTTGAGCACCTCGCCGATAATCTCATTGTTGACAACCACCTGATTGGTCGTGGAACGGTCAGCGATGCGGAGCGTGGAAGTAGGTATCTTGGCAAAGATGGTATTCCTTGCGCGAGGCAAAACATCGGTCTCATAGGAGATGTGCTTGCCCACCAGCAGGTTGTAGAGTGTAGCTACGCTATGATCCAGGATGAGGTCGGAGAGGGGAGCCACTTTGATGTCAATCAGCTCTACATTGTTCTCGTTTTTGTCAGCATTGGGGTCGAAGTGTAGCGACTTGAACCACTCGTCTAAGACCTGACTCTTCAGCGCCATGTCGTTGCTATCGTGCAGTGCCGACAGTTTCAGGGCGAGGGCGCTGTTGCCACCGAGCGCCTCGATGTGTGTCTCTCGGTCTGTCTGCGTATTGGTTACCCAGTCTTGCGTCTCCGTACCGGTTTTTGTTCCGATGCTATAGAGGAACGATGCACCAGCCTGCTCATCGAGCGTAGTACGTGAGTCGACCACATGGCGGTTCATGGTGGTGCTGAATTTCAGCTTGCCACCCAATTTGGCATGATAGATGATATGCGTGCCGTAGGTCTGCATCATATTCTGCAGGATACGAATGGCTTCGGTATTATTGTTGTTCTTGATGGCCTCGGCAGCCTGCTGCTGGTAGCGGAGAAATCCTGGGGACAGCGCCTCAGGATGTTCACGGGCAATATAATACAAGTCGTAGGGCTCCAGATGGCGTGATGCCATGGTCAGACCGTCGTAAATGGTGCAGAAGGCAAACTCGTTGCTCGTCATATCCGTCTTGTTGAAGGTACTCGAGACCTCTGCCTGGAAGAGAAGCAAATCGACCTTCACAGACGAGTTCTTCGTGAGCTTCTTGCAAATGGTGGTGGCATCCGTGCCACTATAGACATGATGGTAGGAAGACGGTGAAACATCGTCGACAATCGTGGAAGAACCGTGCTGAGCATCGAACTGCTGGATAAACGACAGGTCAATCACGCGGTCGCGCACCTCGTCATAGTCGCTGTACTTTCCCGTGCCGTTATAGCCGTAACCTACACCGTAGCTGCGATAGAGGTCACCGATGTAGGCCTGACGCTGTGCAGCATGCACGCGCCTCCAGTAACTCTCGGAGTAGTCACCGTTGGCATTGGTCGGGTCGTAGTCCTCGACAGCTGTCGTCAGGTCGTCTTCACGAGAACAGGCCGTAAATAGTGAGGCCCCCAGGACGAATAGTGAGAAGTATAGTATTGCCTTATTCATAGTCATATAGCTCAATGATCAAAACGTATCTGTCGTTATATATATCGGGAAGAACTTAAAGAACTCCTGACTAGAGTAGTTGAAAGCCCTGACGTACTCCGGATAGGAGAGCAGCAGGTCGGTTCCTGAACCACTCAGTCGCATGATGCATGCCTGTTCCTTGTCGTTGGTGACTACTGGCATGCCCTGACCATCGTTCTGTGTCGGTACGGTAGCCATCGTCTTCTCTTTGGGATGCGAGATGACCCAGTAGCTGGTAGGCCAGTCCAGTCCGAGCATGTTACGATCGTTGGTGTAGCGGTTATAGAAAATGCTCATGCGGTTGCCCAGCATCTTGGTGATGCTCTGCGACTGTACTACGGTGGGCAGATACTCATTCAACCCTATGGCCTTCATCGACTGACTGACAGCATCCGTCCATCTCTTGTTGGCGTCAGCGTCGTCGGTACGTTCTGGGACACGTTTGATGTTGTCGCCACCGTCCAGCAGGCAGTAGCAGTAGTTGCCATGCTTATACAATACACCGTCGTTATCGCTGTATCTGTCACTCACGAAATAATTGAATGTGCTGTCTTTTTCCCAGTATTGCTTCAGTCCGTCGGTTTTCGGCACCACGGGACGCACCGACCAGAATGTGCTGGCCACCTTGGCAAAGGTCGTCGATTCGGCAAGAGTCGTCGGCTGTATGGAGAAGACTGTGGTGCTGTATGTACTAGGATTCTTCTCTGCCGTGGGGTTGGGCTGTGGATGAACGGCATTCCAGTAGAAATAGACGTTCTTCAGGGCATGTGTCTCTGGGTCGAAGAGCTCACGGATAGCAGTACTGTCGCTTTCGGCAAAGATGCTGTCGGAAGGTGTATATACCGACGAGCTGCCTTCCCAGATGATACGTCCAGGACGATGGCTCTCATCGCCCACGAACAGGCCGCTATACAGGAACGGACGTTCTTTGCCGTCGGCGCCACGGATGAGCGGATAAGCCACGATACAGGGCTTGTCGCTGCGGATGGAAGGCACATATTCCTGGCAGATGATACACGACTTGTTGCTTCCTGATGAGGCTACCCTCACATCCTGACCGTAGTTGCCTTTGACGGGCATGACACCATAGTCAGGCTCATAGACTTCCTGGGTGGGTGCTTCTTTCTTCAGGTACAGCTCGTAAGCCTTGCGCAATGCCTTGCGGGTGTTGACATCCTCGAAGAGCTCATAGAACGCTAAGAAGCGGCCACTGACGAAGGATGCGTTAAAGGACGCGGGCTCAACACTGATACCCGTTGCCCAGCCATAATAGTCGCCGTCGCTGATTTTCACTGCTTCCGCCTTGGTTTCATCAAAGGTTCGGTGTAGCTTGGTGCAGTCTTCGCTGTTGCCGCCCTTGACCTGAATCTGTCCATGATACTGGACGGTGTGAGTGGATAGCTCTTTGATCACCTTCGAATTGCCGGTCTTGGTGACTTGCTTGCCAAGGATGACCTCAGTAACCTGCTGCGTCGTATAGACCTTGTCGACACAGGAGTCGCGGTTGATTTCCATCTGCAACTCTATCATTCCTCCCAGATTCGCGGATACGACGAGGTGTGTGCCGTAGGTCTCAGCGAATTGAGTGGCATTGGCTTCGGTGATGCCAGCCTCTCCGTTTTTGACCAGTTCCTGAACGGCCTTGAGGAACTCCTCTTCAAGCACGTTTTCTCCATTATCTATCAAATAGTGCAGCATGCCTACGTCGATGGTACTGGTGGACATGATGTGCCTGATGAACATATGTGCCTTATAGCTGTTATGCCACGTTCCCTTGAAATGGGTCTCGTTGTCGCGGTAATACTTGCCACTGCCGATGACATCACTTTCGTCGATGGTATATTTTGTCTCCTGGTGTCCGAGCTCTTGAAGCGTATTGCCACTGAAGATGTCTATGGACGTGTAGTGGCGACGCTCTGAGTTGACGATCAGTCCATAATTCTCCTGAGCAGCTTCAAGATGGTTCATGTTGACGACAGGCTTTGTAGAGAAGCTGCTATCGTCCATCACATTGCCGGCGGCGTTGTAGGCGAATCCCAGGCGCTGAATCTTGAGCTGGTCGTCAGAATAACTTCTTCTGGACAGAGCGGGAGCACCTGTATCCTCCTCCTCCTTGGCCATCGGATCGTCGGAACAGGAAATGAAGAGTGAAGAATGAAGAGTGAAGAATGCTGCGCATAGCAGCCACTTTACCATTCTCTCTATCCTTCTTTCCTTTATAGTGATATTATTTGTTCTCATAATCCATCAATCATCTTCGTAGTTGCGTAATGTCTTATCCATATAGTTTTTCAGGATGGTTCGTGTCTTTTCATCGTAGATGACCTCGTAGATAGGTACCAGACGGATGTCGATGAGGGCGGCGTCCTGAGGTGTTGCCGAGGCTTGCCACTCACGTAGTGTCGACTCCTCTAAGGTTGCTTGCTGACCTGTGGTGAAGGCTGTTACGAGCGACACTTTACCGCCACGGGCGGTGATGTGTGACTCTGAATTACGTCGGCACTTCATGGCAGCATCTTTATACTCGGTACTGAAACTGGTAGAAATGGTGACGAACTTGATAGGAATAGCCAATGAGAGTGCAACCTTCACGTCGAGCGAGTTGGTCACAGAGTCCATCAGTGTGGTGTTGTAGTATTCCATCGAACAACCCAAGACGGAGCGGACAACGAAACCAGAGCCTACCTCCTCGATAAACTCGCGGCAGATGCCACTGGCAGCGAATGCAGATGTTGCCTGATGTATCTTCCCGATGAATTTCTGCATCACGTCTGAAAAACCTAGGGCGTAAGCCTCTCTGAACAGCGGCACCACCTTGCCCAGTGAGTCTGCATCTACGCTGGCATAGGTATTGTTCAGCGGAGAAGCGGCAATGGCCTGTGTGACCTGTTCTCGCAGGTTCAGATAGTTGAAGTCACGTGAGAAGTAGGTCTGCTTCATGCGCATCAACGAATAATAGTTTTTCGTGGTAGAGTACTTCTGCTTGTTGAAACCCACCTCAAAGTCGAAGCCGAAGGCACCAGTGTTGAAGCCGATACCGACGTCTACGGATATCTGGTCTTTCAGCTCATCCTTGTCCTCACTGTAGAAGAACTTCTGGTCTGACGTAGGAATGTAGTCGTCAACGATATAGGAGGTGCTGTACTTCCTTTCCATCTCGCGCAGATGGCGCATGTTGAACACTTCCATGTCGGTACCTACACAGTACGACTCGTTGTCGCGGTATGTGTAGCCGGCACCACGGATGGCACTGACGGCGTCTTCCACTGCTTGCAATTCTTGGGGAGTACGAGCCTTGGCAAGCCACGACACGGGTCTGAGGACGCTCAACGAGTCGTCGACAACCTCGGATGTATCAGCGCCAACGAATGTGTCATCGTCACTGCTGCATGATGCCAGCGTCAGCATGCCCATCGCTGCAAATATATATAATAAAGTGTACTTCATTCCTAATTCGTCATTTTATTACCTATTGCGCATTCGTACGTAATATATAGTTCACTCGGTCCTGCACCTTTCCCGTAAAGAGATTCGCAATGGATGCTATCTTCACGTCGGTAAGTGCACAGAGCTTCATCTGTTCGTCGTTGAGGGTGGGGGGAAAGTCCACACTCGCCAGCCATTCCCTGATGCCTTGTGGCGACGATGTGTCACCCGACAAGACTGCTGTGACAGCCTGTACGTCGCCGCCACGGACGTGGATGTCCATGTTGTATCGGTCACGGGAAACCTTGCTGAAATCATCCGTCTGCGTGCTCGATGATGACTGGACACCGATAATGAGTCCTATGCTGGCTTCGAGGGCCGTGCCTACGCTCATGGTCTCAGTGAGTGCAGACTTCTCTATCTGCAGGGTGTATTCCAGCACACCGCCCATGAAGGCGCGTGCCACGAAGCCACGTCCCCATTTGTCCACGAAGTCGAAGACCATCTGGTTGCTTACGTTGACCTGATTGGTGTTGTTGCCTTCCAGCTTCTTCCAGTCGGCAAAGAAGCCAGGTGCGAAGACCATGCTGTCGCCCGTCTCCTTGTAGTACATGATGACATTCTTGTACTGCAGGTCGCGGCAGTATGCCACGCGCTTAGTGCGCTTCATGGCGAATACCGACTGGCTCTCCTCTACACTTCCCTTGGAGTAGTTGCCTGTCACCTTGATGTCGGCAACGATGAAGTTGGCACCAACGCTTGACGACAGGGCCAGCTGCTTGGAAACGGCACTGCGCGTCTCACCGGTAATGACTTGTTCCTCGCTATACGGTGTGTAGTCATCGCTGATGAAGTTCAACCCCTTGACATACTGGATGGAGTCCAGATAGTTGAGGTTGAAGATGTTGAATGCCACTCCCTCCAGATACTCGGCTCCTGTGGCATACGTATAGCCCACGGCACGTTCGAAACCCGGAGGTGCCAGCAAGCGTGACACGTAGCTTCCCGTCGATCCCGTTCCATTGGTGTCGGATGCCTGAGGAGCTCGGCGCATATTGTCTGACGGCTCGTCGCTGCTACATGACGCCATTCCTAGCGCGCAGACAAGAAGGAGAAAACAATATAATCGGTTCATAACGTTCACTATTCACTGTTTACTCTTCAATTTTATATTAAAGTAGTCACTCAGCACTTGACGGGCATAGTCATTGACAATGAGCGCATAGATAGGTATGAGCGACAGGTCAACCATGACGGCATGAGTGGCACGACAACTGTTCTGCCATGCTGTGACATCACTGTCGTAGAGCTCACCGCCGGTAACCAGGATGTTCACTAGGCTTACATCGCCGCCACGCACCTTGATAGTGGCCGTCGTCTTTGACGTCAACTCGGTAGCTTCCTTGGAAACACCGATGTTGAACGACGCTGTGCCGCTGGCATCTTTGCCCTTGATCTTGCTCTGGAAACTCGCCTCAAGAGCTACCTTCACACCCAGCGTGTCACGCAGCAGCGTGCTGTCAACGCTGATCTGGTAGTCGAGCACGGTACCCATCACCGACTTGTTGATGAAGCAAGGACCTATCTCGTCGAGGAACTTGTCGCACAGGTCATACTGCTTTGTCGTATTACCCTTCGCAGCAGCAAGGTTCCTGGCAAGGGTCTCCTGAACGGAGTAGAAACCTGGCGACAGCAGTTTCTGCTTCTCTTCAGGCGTGGTGGCCTTTTCCAGCAGTGCCATGACGTTCATGTAATGAATCTCGCGGGTAAACTGGGTGTTCGTCAGGCGCTTGAGGGCGTATTTGTTCTTTGACTTCTCCTCATGACCTGTTCCCACACCGACAGTGACACTGCCGCTACCAGTAGTTCTGCCCTTCACCTTACCGAAGTCCATGCCGGCAGAGGCATCGACGGTAACTTTTTTGGTGAGTTCCGACTCACTGTTTCCAGTAACCACCTCCTGGCTGGTCTGCGGGAATATGTCGTCGGAAATCAGCCTGACTCCAGTGGCTTTCTGGATGCTGTCGAGCGTGACGAGGTTGAACAGCTGAATCAGTGCACCGTCGCAATATTCGCCACCGGGCATATAGCTATAGCCAGCACCTTTGTTGGAGGAGAAAATGGTCGAGACCTCGTCCAACGAGGGATTGCCCGACTGGACGATAGACAGGTTGTATTCGCTGTCACCACCAGCTCCTCTGGTTGCACCCTCACTGCTGAGTGTCAGCACATTCTCGCGCATGGCTCCCCAGTTCTCACCCACCTGGACGACAACCGTGGCAGGACCCTCGCCCACTGACGGATAGACATTTGCCAAACCTTTCGAAGTTGCTACAGACCACTTGCCCGGCACGTTGATGAAGGCAGTATACTCCCTATAGGAGGCGCCAGAGGTTACGATGTTGCCTCCAGAACTTCCAAGGATAGAAAGCGGAGCATTGCTCTCGCTGCCAGTCCCCTCATTGCCTGTCATATCCTCGCTGCTGGAGCATGCCGCCGCAAGCGCGGCAGCAAGCACCAACATGGAGTAAGATCTGCGTCTGTTCATATTCACTTAAGGTCGCTTAAGTCTATCGTAAGCTCGTTCCCGTATTTGCTCTCGTCGAGAGAGAAGCTCTTGTCAATATATTGTTTGAGATATGCACGGGCCTTACCCTCGTCGCTATTGGCGTTGGTGCCATCAAAGATGTCGTAGATAGGATGTACTTGCATGCCCACCATAGCTGCCTTCTCAGGTTCTGCGCCGAGCATCCACTGGGCTAGGTCGGTACAATTGAGTGAGCCGCCAGTAGCCAGGATGTTAACCAGCTGGATGTCATTGCCGCGAGCCTTAACCTTTGCCTTGGTAGAGGAGGCTGCGTCGAACTGAGCATCGGTCACCTGAACATTGCCGCTGAAGAAGAAGTTCTTCAGCTTGGTACTGTCCTGCATCTGCTGCAGAATCTTAGCCTTGGTGGCGGAATCGACACCAGTCGTATCCTTAATCTGCTGCTGCCACTTGAAGTCCAGAGCGGCCTTCACATCAGTGCTCTTAACAGTCTTCGAAGAGTCAACAGTCATACGGTAGTTAAGTTCGCAGCCTAAAAGACATTTGGTAATGAAATGGGTACCTACGATTCTGAAGAAATCATCGGCTGCCGCCTTCTTCTTGGTTGCATCATCTCCTGCAGCTGCAAACTCATTGATGAAGAGTTTCTTGTAATATTTGAAGCCCTGGGAGATGTTATTGTCATTTAACCAAGCCTTGTCCCATGCAAGCTCACGGCTGTACATCGAACGTATCAGTGACTTCTGTACGACAGTCTGACCAGTATGTGTTACGCGGTTTACGTTCACGTCGGCAGACAAGCCCAGCTTGACAGGTCCGAAGTTTCCGCCAGGATTGCCCTTCACAGCAACCAGCTTGTCCATCATACTGTCGCTAGTGTGATAGAAGTATTCCTCCTTGGTCTCTGGTGCAAAGTCGTGCTTGACAAGCGTGTCAACCTCGTTGATGGCCTCCATTTTGAAAATCTGAATGCCAGTACACAGTTCTGCAACAGGACTCTTCGTTCTCATGAAACCATAGCCCACAAAGACATTGGAGTTTACAATCTTTTTGAATCTTTCCAGGCTTAAAAGTGCATCCTGGGTCACCGTCTGAGAGGTCTCACCAGCACGACGCATGGACCCGTTTTCGTCGAGGAAGTTCACCTTGTAAGACAGCTGACGAGCCTCAGCCCAGTTGTTGCCAACCAGCACCGGTACACGTGCATTGCCTTTGCCATACATCTTGGTTGGAGTAAACTCCATGTTGTCTGCAGGCTCAATATACCAGAGACCGTCGGTTTTGATATTCAGATAATACGTGCCATTGTCGGCAGACACGTTTGATACCTGCTGACCGTCTGCATTAGTCAGTACAAAGGAGTTCATGGCCTGGTCGCCAAACACGGCTTCGCCAGCTCTGGGATCAACTTCAGTCAAAGAAGAATCTGAACATGCGGTAAAGGCTGCTAAAGCCATTGCAGCAACGAATAACTGCTTAGTCATTTTTTTCATAATCTTTATATTTTAGGTTTATTTAAAAATAATTGTCTTACTCTTTCCTCACAGGTTCCTATTTTCCCCTGATAGTTTTAGATTGGGTACAAAGATAACTAATTTTTTTCTAAAAACAAACAAAATTGCAAAAAAAGAACTGTTTGTGCTGCGATTTAACAATTTTCAACTTGTTGTAGGAGTTACATGCCCGTCATGTCATTGAAAAATAGAGCTTCACGCTCGTGCGTAAAGCTCTAAATGATAGTCTATTAAGGGTGACGCTTTTTGATATCACTTGATTTTTTTTTACTGTCTTCAGCAGTTTTGCTGAAGGTTCTGCATTGCCTTTAAAGGGCAACAGGTACCAGCGGACAGTCCAACTGAGTTCTTCGTGGGGCTCAAGGTTGTGATTGGCTTAAAGAAGGAATAGTTGTCTTTTCATTATTGTCAATAATTTTGTCGCAAAATACGAAGGAATTTTCCAGGAAAAATAGGTTTTCAAAAAAAAGGTTCCACCTTTCACGGATTTGCCGGAACCCCAGTAAATAAAGGGGTTGCGGGGGTGCGGGGGCGTTCAAAACGTTCCACAAACGTTTCACAACCCTTTCACAAATTATATAGGTTCGCGAGATAGCTGTACCCGCGCGTGGGATAGCTGTAGCCGTGAAAAAGTCGTACAGCTTTTCCAAAAGTCGTAGGACTTTTTGGCGAGAACAGCTATCTCGTGGTCGTATCAGCTGTAGCCAATGGCAAGATAGCTGTAGCCAGGAAAAAACGCTCACCGTTTTCAGAAAAACGCTCAGCGTTTTTTGGCGAGACAGCTGTTCCCGCAGTCGTATCAGCTACTCCCGTTGTCGTATCAGCCCCTGTGGAAGCACTGTGAAAGCAATGTGAAACGTCCGCGCACACGCGAAACGTCCAGACCCCCTTTAAATAAAGGACTTTGGGCATATCCGTGGAAGGTGGAACCTATTTTTTGAAAACCACACAGCGTGCGCACGCGCGAACCTAACATATTGCAAGTGTTCTGACAGGGACGTAAAAATTCGGGTCTCTAAGTTTGCACTCTGATAGAGAATATCAGTGAAGAATTTGCTCAATACCGGCCAATTCCTTACCTTTGTTGTCAGAAGGAGGAAAAGGCCGACAGGAAAGGGAAACTAAAACCGGGTCAAAAGTCCTTTAGAGTCTATGAACCGCCTAAGTCCTTCCTGTTTAGTTGCAAAGTCCAGATAGAATGCCAGCGGCACTGTAGCCTATTTAGAGTCCAAGACCAGACAACTATTGGCCAATTCCTTCATTAAAGACGGTACAAAGGTATGAAAAAAATCTTTATTGGCATCGATTTCTCGAAGGAAAAGTTTGATGCAACCCTCATTAAAGCGGAGGGACTGAAGGAATGTGCTCCAAGTATGCACGAAGTGTTTGACAACAAGACATCAGGCTTCCGTCGTCTGGTTAGGTGGGTGAAGACTCAATCCGAGGGTCTTCCTATTGATACCTGGCTCTTCTGTGGCGAGAACACTGGAGCCTACAGTATTGGCCTAAGCAACTATCTCTATGCATCTGGCTACGATATGTGTTTGGAGAATGCCTACAAGATCAAACACTCTGCAGGTATCCTGCGTGTAAAAAATGACAAAGCAGACTCCAAGGCTATTGCAGAATATGCTATGCGTAACTATGACAAGGTTAGACTTCACAAGCCTCAGAGTAGCTCGTTGACATGCTTAAGAGAGGTTTTTCTATATCGTCATAGTCTTGTAAGACAAAAAGTGGCACTGACCGTCAGAAGAGACGAGAAACGGCTCACACAAGAGAAATCAGATGCGAGAGCATTTATGTCCTTCACTAGCAAACATCTCATCACAGAGATTAACAAGGCCATTTACAAATGCGACCAGAAGATAAAAGAGACTATTGCTGCAGATGACGAGCTCAGGGAGATCTTTGATATCATTATTTCTATGCCTGGCATAGGTATACAGAATGCTACGTGCCTGATGGTTTATACGGACAACTTCCAGAAGTTTGACATGGATTCCCGCAAAATAGCCTGCTACTATGGTATAGCGCCATTTGGACGGCAATCAGGAACCAGTGTCAATAGCAGACCAAAAGTCAGTCCGTTTGCCAACAGGATGATCAAGGCACTACTCTCACAAGCAGCATTGGCCGCTATCAAGTCTGATATCAGTGTACATAACTATTATCAGCGTCTCATAGAGCGTGGCAAGCATCCTCTACTGATACACAATAATATCAAGAACAAGATGCTGCACGCCCTTGTAGCAATGGTTAGAGACAGAAAAAAATACAACCCTGATTATGTCTATCAGACAAATAAATCGGCGGCATAGATACTCAAATGTTAAATATATAGTTAAATCGCATAATATGTTTGGAATTTACCATAGAATGCGGTTCTCCCTGATCCACTTTTTAAAGAATAAAACAGGAAACGGAAGTCAATGGCTTCCGTTTTCTGTGTGTGGTGTTTATGTGTCATAACTGACATGAGTCAGCCCGTGTCAGTTTAGCAGATTAAAAAGCGAGGGCTGAACGGATATAGTATTTCTATTTATTGTCACTTTTAATGATAAAAATATATGGTTCAGCTTGCAAAGTTACGACAAAATGAACTAATAAACGAATAAAAACACTCCAAAGTGTTGCATATTGTATTTTTTTTGTTATCTTTGTCGCCATAAACATGTGTGTATTAAAGAATAAACTAAAACTATATAAAACTATGAAAGCAATCAAATTATGGATGCTGGCCCTCGTCCTGGCCATCAGCAGCTCGACGGCTCTGACGTCGTGTAGCAAGGACGATAATAATGCTCCCCAACCAGAACAGCCTCTTGTTCTCACAGGCGAAGCTGCCGTAGAGTGGACAAAAGCGCATATCGACTCGCTGGTGAACGTGTATATGGCCAGTTGCGGTAATCTGCTGGACCCCGACATGACGAGAGACCTGCTGAGTTGCATCGGCTATACACGCCTGAATGTGTTAGACTATAAGAATGCCAGTTGGCTGATAGACAGCGTGGTGTTCATCCGCCTGATGGACCGTGCCGAAGCGGCCAACAACAAGACCATCCTCTTCACGATGGGTATGTACGGTTGTGGCAAGACGGTCAGTCTTAACAACAACCCCGAACTGAAGAAGATGGCCGATGAGGTAGGTGTGGTCTCTGATGGCGCCTACAACAGCGTCGCGAAATTCGACAAGATGGTGGCCCAAAGTGTTGATCGTGGATTCCAGCCCCACCTTATTTATGTCTATAACGATGCTGAGACGGGTTATACCAACTGCATGGACCGACTGATCAGTGCAAACCGTGCCGTAACTTGCGAGGCCTATATCTCGGTATTCCCACAGTTTCAGGGCAGGGTGGAGTATCTCGAAGAGCATCATCCCAATATGCCGCTCTACTGTATTGACAACAACCACAACAACGGCGGCAAGTGGGTAACCAACGAAGAAGCCAAGCAGTGGGATTACACGATGACTGAAGACTTGCAGCAGAAGATCTATGCCATCAAGCAGTCTTATATCGACACAGGCAAGTTGACCCCTGAGCAGATTGCGGCTTTACAGTAATATAAGGGACAACGACTGTTAAGCGACGACTGGATATGGGGACTCAGGTGGACAGACCCCTGAGTCTTTTTCTTTAAAACTACAATCATGAGTATGTGCTCGAGGATTCAGAAGTGAAAAAACGCGTTCTTTAACATACTGAGACAAACGGATAATTTTTCTGGGGTTTCCTTGCTTTATTCAAGGAAAGTTCGTAACTTTGCGGTCAGAAACTCTAAATAGCGAGAATTATGGCAACGACAACCGCAAGACGCAGTACTCACCCCATGAGCTACTACAGGAACATGGTGAAGAACATGGACGACAGCCAGAAGCTGGAGTTGGTATCATTTATCATCGATAGCATGCGGTCTGCCAAGACCGACGACTTGTCCATGGAGGAGATGCTCGAAGGCTATCCTTACAAGCGCTACACGAAGGCCGAGATGAACGCCAAGCTCGACAAGGCTGAGGCAAACTTCGAAGCTGGACGTGGAATACCTGACGAAGAGGCGTGGGACGATTTGGAAGAAGAACTGGTTCTCGAAAAACAGGAGCTTGAAATGGCTGAAGCGATATGAGAGTGGTTTGGGACCCAGACGCAAAGAAAGCTAGGACTCAGGTTGCGAACTACATCCGTCGGGAATTTGGCGCCAAGCGTAAGATACGTTTCTTGCAGGAGGTGCGGCAAACAACGCAGCAGTTAAAGTGCAGTCCGGGCATCGGACAGATTGACCCGCTATTTAGTAATCGTGCTAAGACCTACCGCAGTGTCATCATCAATGGTCTGAACAAACTGGTTTATTTTGTGAGCGATGACATTCTTTACATCGCTGCCTTTTGGGACACCCGAATGGACGACGAAGATCAGGCATCGCAAGTGAAGTAACACTTCATCGTCCAGGACTTGTAGACTGGTCTTTTGTCTCCGTTACGAAACAGGCGACAAGGCCGTAGGTAATGGTGGGACGGATCCAGATTTCGGTCAGCATGTAGTTGGTGTATTCGTTGAAGGGCTCTATATAGATATCGTAGTTGTAGAGTGTGGCAATCAGACAGTCGACGATGCAGATGCTCCAAAGGTTGCGCTTGGTATAGCTACGCCAGTCCTTACGAGCGTAGAAGTAGGTAAGCATGTAGAGCAGCAACACCGAGAGGACGAGGCATATCAGGTGGAGGGAGTAAAACGCCAAGGGGGGCGGAAAGAGGATGTCGCGGAGCAGCACCGTTATTCCTACTGAGATAGAACACCAGTAATTGAACTGCTGGGTGGTGATGCGGTAGTTGAAGAAATACATCCAAATCATCACCAGACAGGCAATGTAAAACATGTTGAGCACTAATTCGGGCCAAGCCTCCTGCAATCCGAAATGGCCAACACCATAAAGCATGATGCCTACTGACAGCATTCCTGCTACGCTAGTAATGGCAATATCGAATATCTTTGCACTTTTCTTAAATCTAATCTGCATAGGTCTTCGTTATTGTAATATATTAATAATTATGTATTCATCTATAGTCTTATAATTGCAATTGGTCGCTGCAAAGATACAAAAAAAAGAGGGCAGAACAAAAAAATTACATTTTTTTTATGCGATGGCTGTTGTCAGGAGATGGCGCCCCAGTTGATGTTGGTCTTGCGCAGTTCCTTGAGACGGCGCCAGAGTAGGGCATAGCGGTCAGAACAACATAGCGGGTCTTCATCGATAATCTGCTGCGCTTCGTCGCGAGCCATCTGCACCAGCTGACCATCGCGGGCGATGTCGGCAATCTTCAGGTCGAAGGCCATACCACTCTGTTGGGTACCTTCCAGATCGCCAGGACCACGCAACTTCAGGTCGGCTTCAGCAATGCGGAAACCGTCGTTGGTCTCACACATGATGTCGATGCGCTTGCGGGTGTCTGCACTGAGTTCGTAACAGGTGACGAGGATGCAGTATGACTGGTCAGCACCTCGACCTACGCGACCACGGAGCTGGTGAAGCTGTGAGAGTCCGAAGCGCTGGGCTTCGAGGATAACCATCACGGAGGCGTTGGGTACGTTGACACCTACCTCAATGACGGTGGTGGCAACGAGTATCTGTGTCTCGCCACTGACAAACTTCTGCATCTCGGCTTCCTTGTCTGCAGGCTTCATCTTGCCATGCACCTTGCTTAATCTAAACTCCGGGAAAACCTGAGTTAATGTGGCAAAACCGTCTTCGAGGTTTTTCAGGTCTATCTTCTCGCTCTCCTCAATGAGGGGGAAGACGATATACACCTGTCTGCCCTGATGTATCTGTTTCCGTATGCCGTCGTAGAGTGAGGGTAGCGAACGGTCGAAGACATGCTGGGTGACTACGGGCTTGCGGCCTGGTGGCAGCTCGTCGATGACGCTGACGTCAAGGTCGCCATAGAGCGTCATGGCCAGCGTACGGGGTATAGGTGTTGCTGTCATGACGAGGACATGTGGTGGATTGACGCTCTTGCTCCACAGCTTGGCACGCTGGGCGACACCGAAACGGTGCTGTTCGTCGACAACGACCATGCCCAAGCGGGCGAATTGTACGGTATCCTCAATGACGGCATGGGTGCCGACAAGAATCTGTACGGTACCGTCGAGCAGTCCGTCGAGAATCTCCTGACGCTTCTTGCCCTTGACAATACCTGTCAGCATGGCTACACGGATGTCCATGCCTTTCAGGAAGTCCATGATGGTCTGCAGGTGCTGCTCGGCCAAAATCTCCGTAGGTGCCATGATGCATGCCTGATAGCCGTTGTCCAAAGCGATGAGCATGGACATCAGTGCAACGAGGGTCTTGCCGGAACCTACATCGCCCTGCAACAGACGGTTCATCTGTCGCCCACTGCCCATGTCCTTGCGGATTTCGCGGATGACACGCTTCTGGGCTTCAGTGAGCGGGAAGGGCAGGTTCTCCTTATAGAAATTGTTGAAGTGGTCGCCGACCTTGCTGAACACGTAGCCACGGTATTTACGGCGCTGGTCGCTCGCGTACCTTACTATATTCAGTTGGACAAAGAACAGCTCTTCGAACTTCAGACGCAGACGGGCCTGTTCCAGTTGCTTGGCATTCTGTGGATAGTGGATGCAGCGCAGGGCTTCGTCACGACTCATCAGGTGCAGCTTCTGCGTGATGAAGTCGGGGAGCGTCTCAGCGATAGGTTCCTTGATGGTGTCGAGGAGCGTCTTTGTGAGTTTCTCAACGGCACGGCTGTTGAGGCCAGCCTTCTTCATCTTCTCCGACGTGTTGTAGTAGGGCTGCATGCCCATGGCAGACAGCTCCAGCTTGTCGGCTTCCTCCATATCGGGGTGTACCAGTTGGATGCGACCGTTGAAGACCTGCGGACGACCAAAGACCACGTATTCGGTACCAATCTTATATTTCTTCAGGGCACTGTCGGCATAGTTGAACCAGGTGAGGTCCATCACCTTGCCATAGCCGTCGGTGAAGTGGGCAACGACACGCTTCTTGCGGGCACTCATCTTAAAGGTCTCGAAGCTGAGGATGTGACCCTTCACCTGTACAAAAGGCATGTCGCCCGTGAGTTCACGGATGGTATAGAGTCTGCTGCGGTCGACATGCTTGTAGGGATAGTATTCCAACAAGTCGCCAAAGGTCTGGATGCCCAACTCGTCGCTAAGCATCTTGCGGCGGTTAGGACCTACGCCTGCCAGATATTGGATGTCTTGTTGGAGGATAGTCATCAGATAAGCACTTCTGCTATTTTGAGGTCGTAGGGGGTCGTTATCTTGATGTTCTCACGATTGCCCTCGACGAGGGTGACGTCGAAGCCGAAAGCTTCGACCACACTTGCGTCATCGGTGAAACCGTCGTTGTAGGGCTGGCGGTTGGCAGCCTTGAGCAACTGGATGTCGAAAGTCTGTGGCGTCTGCACCAGGCGGTAGTCGCCACGGGGTACGGTGACAGATGTCTCGTCTTTCAGATGGCGCACCGTCTCTACGATGGGGATGACGGGGATGACGGCTTTCTTCTTGCGGGCTGTCTCGTAGCAGTTGCGAATGACATCGATGCTGGGGAAGGGACGCACACCATCGTGGACCCCCACCACACCCTCTGCATCGTCGGGAATGAGTGCCAGACCATGCTGCACAGAGTGGAAGCGGGTCTCGCCACCGTCAGTCATCTGGTACTCCACCCTGAAGCCGTACTCTTGGCACAATTCCTGCCAGTAGTCTTGCTGAGCCTTGGGCAGCACCAGGATAATCTGCAGGTCTGCCGAGTATTCGCGGAACCGTTCCAGCGTTCGCATCAGTACTGGCTTGCCGCCAATAGGCAGGAACTGCTTGGGAATATCTGTTCCCATGCGCAGTCCCTTACCACCTGCCACAATGATTACATAATCGCCACAATGATGCATTATGCATTAAGAATTAAGCATTAATGAGGTGTTTGAAGCGCATGCCCTCGGCAATCTGGTCTGAGGTCTTCTTGTCTACCAGCTGGGCAAGGAGATCATAGGCAAAGGGGAAGGCGGCGGCAGGACCTTCGGCAGTAGTGACGTTGCCATCGACAGTGACTAGGTCGGCGGTGTAGGTGGCACCGTCAAGCATCTGCTCGAAACCAGGATAGCAGGTGGCTTTCTTGCCTTCAAGGATTCCCAGCTGTCCTAAGACGACACCAGGGGCGGCACAAATGGCAGCCACTTTCTTACCTGCTGCGAACTGGTCGACAACAACCTTGCAGACACCTTTGTGGGCGAAGAGGTTGCTGGCACCGGGCATGCCACCAGGCAGGAAGATAAGGTCGGCATCAGAGAAGTCACCTTGCTCAAACATGATGTCTGCCTCAATGTTCACTCCATGTGCTGAGGTTACCAAAGGAAAGTCGCTGATGCTCACCGTTGTGACGTCAACACCTCCGCGACGCAGCACGTCAACGGGAATGAGGGCCTCTACATCCTCGAAGCCGTCAGCTAAGAATACATAAACCTTTTTCATAGTCTTTTATTGTAATGCTTGTAGATATTGCTTGATAGTCTCCTGCAGTCCCAGATAGAGGGCATCGCAGATGAGGGCATGACCAATGCTGACCTCGTCAGTCCATGGAATCTGCTGATGGTAATAGGCCAGGTTCTCCAGCGACAGGTCGTGACCAGCGTTGAGGCCTAGTCCTACCTCCTGAGCTGTCTTGGCAGCAACAATGAAGGGAGCGATGGCAGCCTCACGGTTGGCGGCATAGCCAGAGGCATAGGGCTCTGTGTAGAGCTCTACACGGTCGGCACCACACACCTTGGCACCTTCCACCATTCTGGGGTCGGCATCGACAAAGATGCTGGTGCGGATACCTGCTTCCTTGAAGGTCTTGCAGATATCGGTGAGGAAGGCCTTGTTCTCCAAGGTGTCCCATCCGTGATTACTGGTTATCTGGTCGAGCCCGTCGGGGACCAGTGTGACCTGTGTGGGCACTACCTCCAGTACCAGTTGGGTAAACGAGTCGATGGGATTACCCTCGATATTGAACTCGGTGGTAATCTGCGGACGCAGGTCGCGGACATCCTGATAACGGATGTGGCGCTCGTCGGGACGCGGGTGTACGGTAATACCCTGTCCACCAAATAGTTCTACATCACGAGCAACGGTCAGAACGTTGGGGTTATTGCCGCCTCTGGCATTGCGCAGTGTGGCAATCTTATTGATATTTACACTTAGTTTCGTCATATTTTTTGCTTTTCACTATTCTCTTTTCACTTTTATTTGTATCTTTGCAAGCGCAAAGATAATAATAATTTGCGAAATAGTAGCTAAAAAAGCAGAAAAAACTTATGGCATCACGCAAACTACGGTTCGCTATATTCGGCAATACCTACCAACCGAAGAAGTCGGTTTCTATCCAGAAACTGCTGGCCTGTCTGTCTGTCCGACAGGCAGAAGTGATTATCGAACGTGAGTTCTACACCTTCCTGACAGACGGACAACGACTGCCTATAGAAGGTGTGTCCATCTTTGACCAGTCAGACTTCAATGCCGACTTTGTCGTGTCGATGGGAGGCGATGGCACCTTCCTGCGTGCTGCCAGTATGGTGGGTGCCAAGCAGATTCCGATACTGGGTGTCAATACGGGACGCCTGGGATTCTTGGCAGATGTCAAGGCACAGGAGATAGAGCGTACCATCGATGCACTTTATGAGGGTGACTATACGGTGGACACCCGTGCTGTTATCAAGGTGGAGACAGATGGACAGCCATTGAAGGGCTATAGCTGTGCGCTGAACGATGTCGCCATACTGAAACGTGACAACGCCTCGATGATTACCATTCATGCAACGGTGAATGGCGACTATCTGACGACTTATCAGGCGGACGGTCTGGTTATGAGTACACCAACGGGTTCTACAGCTTATTCACTGTCGAATGGTGGCCCGATCATTGTTCCAGGAACGCATGTGTTCTCACTGACTGCTGTTGCTCCCCACTCGTTGAATGTTCGTCCTATCGTGTTCTCAGAAGACTGTGAAATCAAACTCACCGTAGAGAGTAGAACACATAACTATCTGGTAGCTCTGGACGGTCGTTCAGAGAATCTGCCCGAAACTACGCGGCTGACACTGCGTAAGGCTCCCTATAGGGTTAAGGTCATCAAACGTGCGGGTACGAAATACTTCCATACCTTGCGTGAGAAAATGATGTGGGGTGCTGACCAGCGCGGTTAAGCCAATAGCTAACAGCCAACAGCTAATAGCCAACAGCTATTCCTTAGGCAATTGCAGAATAAAGCGACTGCCTTCTTTGTATCGGGTATCGAGTATAACGTCGCCACCCAGCTGGCGTGCTACGCGACGTGCGACAGACAGTCCCAAACCTACACCTTCTTTATAGATGTCTGACTTGTAGAAGTGTTCGAAGATCTTCTCTTCGTCACCCTCCTTGATGCCACATCCCGTATCGGTAACACTGAAACAGATCATGTTCTGGTCGAGCTTATGATGGTAGCTGCGTAGAGTGATGGTGCCGCCCTGTGGGGTGAACTTGATGGCATTGTCCATCAGGTGGTTGAGAATCTTCTGTAGCTCTTTGCGGTTGGTCACAATCTTACAGCTGTCCTTGAGCAACAGCTCCACACGTACTGAGAATCCTGATTCCTCGTCTTGGTAAGGCTCTGCCAGCTGTCGTAACAGGTCGTTACACGTGACAAGGTCGGATTTGTCAATGTAGTGGATGCTTTCCTTGCTGGAGATGTCGAGAATCTCGTCAACGATACGCACAATAGTATTCGTGCTGTGGGAAATGCGCTTGGCGATATCGGCACGTTCTGCGTCACTGGTCAGCGTACGTGGGTCGCTGATAATCTGTGCGTAGCCACTTATAATGTTGAGTGGCGTACGAATCTCATGACTCATATTGCGTAGGAAGCTGATCTTCATGCGGTTGGCCTCCTGTGCCTTGTCACGGGCAATGAGCAGGTCGTGATTCTGTCGCTGCAGTTTGCGCAGATAGCGGTTCTTGTTCATGCGATAGATAATCATGCCTATCAGCAGGAAAGTGAAGATGACAATGGTAATAGCGTACTGGAGCTGTGTGTTGCGCTTGGCAATAGACATGTTACGTGCTTCGGCGTACTCCAGGTCACTCGCTGAGCCCATCATCTCCTCTGACATGATGACATTGTTGACGGAGTCCTTGATAGCCATGTAGTGCTTCTGAGTGCTGAAGGCACGCTCGGTATCGCCCGCCAACTCATAGATCTCTGTCTGGAACTTGTAGATGTCTGTGGTGTTGGTCAGGTTGTAGGTCAACTGGAGCGCATCGCTATAGCGCTTGTCAGCTGCAGCCTTGCAGATGAGCGCATAATAATAATAGGTGGTGCTGAAGTTGTCTCCTAACTTATCTTTCATGCCAATATACTCTGTGAAAGCTTTGTTGACGGCTTTCCAGTCGCGCATGGCATAGGCAACGATAACCTTAAAGCCGATGGCATTACAGTAGTCGTATGGTGAATCACTGCCCTTGATAATCTCAATGGCGCAGTCAAGGTGCCTCATGGCATCTTCTGGCTGTGTGTCCATCTCAATATTGGCCAAGTCCATATAGATCGAGGCCAGGTTGTTGACCTGGGAGTGGTCTACCTGCTCTAATGCCTTCTCGAAATACTGATGAGCCAAGGGAATATTGCCACGCAGAGAGTAGATGATGCCACGCAACTGAGTCGTCATGTAAAGCTCACGGATGTCGCCACGACGCTCCATCTCAGCCTGCATCCTCATGGTTTTGCGCAAGGCACGGTAGAAGTGGTTGTGGTTGACATCATAGAGTACCTCGTTTTTCCAGCAGAGATAGTAACCTAACATGTTGTCCTCGCCCAACAGATATTTACGGTAGTTGTCCGTTGCTTCGTAAAACTGTTGCTCGTTGTTCTGATTGAAAGCGTTGCGGACAATCTGGAGCAATCTGGCTGCAGTGGTGTCTTTCTTTGTTTTCTCCTGTCCAGAGATGTTTGTCGTGTAGAGGCATGTTGCCAAAAATATGATAACGCCGATAATGCGTAGATTGATATTCTTCATGTGTATAGTGTCCTATTGGGATTATGTGTTTGCAAAGGTAGCATGAATACACTTAATATCCAAATAATCGTTTGCTTAATCTACAAACGTCCCTTGTTTAACACTTATTGAGAATTCTTCATTTCTTAACGAAGGTTAAATATTTTATTTTTCCTTCAAAAAATTTGGAAGTTACGTTATTTTTGTCTTACCTTTGCAGTGTACTATTAAAGTGGTACACTAATACAGTGCAATTATCAACTAATAATACCTATTATGATAGAAGTAAAGAACATCAGTTTCAAGTATGCCGGATCGAAGCATCTGGTATTTGATGATTTCAGTCTCAGACTGGAGGAAGACCGCATCTATGGTCTGTTAGGAAAGAATGGTACAGGTAAGTCTACGCTGCTCTACCTGCTCTCAGGACTGCTGCGCCCCTCACTGGGTACCGTGTGTTGCGATGGTGTCGCAACATACAAGCGCCAGCCCGAAGCTCTGCGTGACATCTTCCTCGTTACAGAGGAGTTCGAAATGCCTGCCATCCGTCTCTCAGAATATGTGAAGCTCTACAAACCCTTCTATCCCAACTTCTCTGAGAAAATCCTACAGCGTTGTCTGGCTGATTTCGAACTGCCTGCTGATGTACGCTTGGGTGAACTCTCAATGGGTCAGCGCAAGAAGGCTTATATCGCCTTCGCAATGGCTACCAATACCAAGTACCTTTTGATGGATGAACCCACCAACGGACTGGACATCCCCTCGAAGTCGCAGTTCCGCAAGGTGATCGCTCAGCACATGACGGAGGAGCGCACTGTGATAATCTCTACCCATCAGGTTCACGATGTAGAGCAGATGCTCGACCATATCCTCATCCTTGACCAGCACTCGGTATTGCTGAATGCCTCCATGCAGGAGATTCAGGATGCTTATACCTTCGAATACCGTACCCCACAGCAGATGGACGATACCGTACTCTATGCAGAACCCACCCTGCAGGGTAATGCTGTTATTACCAAGCGTCAGGAAGGCGACGCAGAGACACAAGTGAACCTGGAACTTCTCTTTAATTACAAAACTCAAACGAAAGCCTAACCTTTTAAAACCATACAACGATGAATACATTTAATTTCAATAGATTCTCACAGGCACTGAAGTGCCAGTTCCTGGTAGAGCGCAAAACGTGGATTCGCCTCTTTGGCATCTTTACATTTGTAATGTTTATGGCTGACCTGTTCTTTACCCGTTTGCAGACGGACTATCGCAATTTCGTTGAGAACCATCCTACGGAGATTGAGAGCTATTATGATGGTCATGTGGCACAGACGGTAGCCTTTGGTTTTTTCTTCTTCTGCATTGCTATGCTGTTTGGTATCAGTAGTATGTTTTCCAAGATGAAGGACACACGCAAGCGCTCTGCCTATCTGCTGTGGCCCGTCAGCAATCTGGAGAAATACGTCGTCAGCTTCCTGCTTCACTTTGTACTGATGGCTGTCTTGACAGTAGGTGCCTATATGTTGGCTGATACCCTGCGTGTATTTGTCGACTGGGTGACAGGCCGTATCGTCATCTGGGGTATACCCAAGCTCTCAGAGCCTTTTACCAGTCCCGCTGGACCTTTCTCGCATTGGCAGTATACTTGGATGTTCTTTACTTGGGTCTTCTATACCCATTCTTTCTACACATTGGGTGGCACCCTGTTCCGTCGTCAGCAGTTCCTGTTTACCACTGGTACGGCAGTCGCCATCATCATCCTGCTGGTCACAATTCTGAACCAAATTAATCCACATATCGAATTCATAAATACCACATGGGATGAGAAGACCAATACTTATACCAAGACCTTCTATCCCTTCTTCTATATTCTCCACTCAACGATGTGTGCTCTTATGGTTTTCCACTACTGGGCTTCATATAAGCTATTTACCCGCATGCAGGTGATTAACAATAAATGGTTGAACGTATGATATTCACAAACGATAAAGCGATATACATCCAGATGGCAGACCGTCTGTGCGACGAGATCCTCTCTGGCGTGTATAAGGACGATGACCGCATTCCGTCCGTCCGAGAGTATGCCGTGCTGCTGGAGGTGAACACCAACACAGCCGTCAAAGCCTATGAGCAGTTGGCTCGTGAGGAGATCATCTATAACAAGCGTGGCTTGGGTTACTTTGTTACTCCTGGTGCTCGCAAGCAGATACTGAAAGTGCGCAAGCAGGAGTTTATGAAAGAGCGTCTGCCAGAACTATTCCGTCAGATGAACCTCCTTGACATCACTATTGACGACGTTGCAGAAGCCTATAAAAAGCTTACAGAATGTTAAAGTTTAGTCATACTTCTATTCATTCGTCACAAATGTATGCAGTTCGTCCCATTTATTTGGAGGGTAATGCAACTTTTCGTACTTTTGCGACGTCAAACGAACAGAACTAAGGTAAAAAGACTTTTATAGATGATTCACTTACAAGACATCAACAAAACCTATCAAGGTGCCCAGCCGCTTCATGTGCTGAAGGGTATATCCCTTGACATAGCAAAGGGAGAATTCGTCAGCATCATGGGAGCATCGGGCTCAGGTAAGAGTACCTTATTAAATATATTGGGTATTCTGGACAATTACGACTCAGGAACCTACGAACTGGCGGGTGTTCCCATCTGGAACCTCTCAGAGCGTCGGGCTGCCGAGTATCGTAACAAGATGATTGGATTTATCTTCCAGTCATTTAACCTCATCTCTTTCAAGACAGCAGTAGAAAATGTTGAGTTGCCACTCTTTTATCAAGGGGTGTCGCGTAAAAAGCGACACACCCTTGCCTTGGAGTATCTCGAACGCTTAGGACTGCTAGACTGGGCAGAGCACTATCCCAACGAACTGTCTGGTGGACAGAAGCAGCGTGTGGCTATTGCCCGTGCACTCATCACAAAACCACAGATTATCCTGGCCGATGAGCCTACTGGCGCTTTGGACTCTAAGACGTCGGTAGAGGTGATGCAGCTGCTGAAGAGTTTGAATGCTGACGAGGGCATGACCATCGTCGTAGTAACACACGAAAGCGGTGTGGCCAACGAGACCAACAAGATCGTACATATCAAGGACGGTATTATTGGAGAGATAGAAGAGAACCTGAACCATGATGCCAGCCCCTTCGGTATCAATGGAATGATGAAGTAAGAATATGCGAGATATCATTAGTGAAATATGGCAGACGGCACGACGCAACAAGTTGCGCACGACACTGACAGGATTTGCAGTGGCGTGGGGCATCTTTATGATAATCGTGCTGTTAGGTGCTGGTAACGGACTCATCAATGCCAACCTGAAGCAAAGCGACCGTTTCTTGTCCTCGTCAATGGTCGTCTTCGGCGGATGGACGTCGAAACCCTATCAGGGACTGAAGGAAGGCCGCGATATCCGCCTGCATGAGAGCGATATGACGATTACTGAGCGGGAATTCTCTGACAATGTCGACGAGGTAGGTGCCCAGTACAACACGTCAGCTACTATCAGTTATGGCCAACAGTATGTTTCGACAAGTATCAGTGGCGTCTATCCCAACCACACAAAGATCGATAAAGTGGAAATCTTGCAAGGCCGTTTCATCAATGAGATTGATGTGAAGGATAGTCGCAAGGTGCTGGTGTTAGGCAACAAACAGGTAAAGGAACTGAAGTGTCGCGTCGGTGACTTCCTAAACGTCGGTAATTTTGCCTTCAAGCTGGTGGGTATCTATAAGGAACAGCAGAATGGACGCTCAAATGCGTTCAGCAGTTATACGGCTATCAAGCGCATTTATGGTGCTAATACAGATGACGCAGGACGAATAGAGTTTACTTTCCACGGACTGTCGACGGAGAAGGCTAACGAGGATTTTGAGCGTAGCTACCGTCACCGCCTGAATGCCGAACACCAGGCACATCCTGAAGACGAGGATGCTGTCTGGCTGTGGAACCGTTTCACCCAGAACCTGCAGATGGAACAAGGTATCGGTATTATCCGCACCGCGCTGTGGATAGTGGGATTGTTTACGCTACTATCTGGTATCGTGGGCGTGTCGAACATCATGCTCATCACCGTCAAGGAACGTACTCATGAGTTTGGCATCCGTAAGGCTATCGGTGCTAAGCCATGGAGCATCCTGAAACTAATCATCATTGAGAGTGTGATTATCACCACTATTTTTGGTTATATCGGCATGCTATTGGGCATCTTCGCCAATGAATATATGGATGCAACGATAGGTCACGAGACAATAGATACAGGATTGTTTAAGGCTACGATGTTCCTTGACCCGACAGTCGGACTGGATGTCTGTGTGGAGGCCACACTGGTAATGATTATTGCTGGAACGGTAGCAGGACTCATCCCAGCTTATAAGGCAAGCCGCATTCGTCCCATTGAGGCGCTTCGCGCCGACTGATTAAGCATTAGGCATTAAGAATTAAGCATTATCATGAGAATAGATTTAGATACATACAGAGAAATACTTGACACGCTGACACGTAACAAGTCGCGCTCGTTCCTGACGGGCTTCGGCGTCTTCTGGGGCGTGTTCATGCTTGTTGCGCTGATGGGTGGCGGTCAAGGCCTGAAAGAGAAGCTGCAGCAGAACTTTGCGGGTTTTGCCACCAACAGCGCCCTGGTATGGGCACAACCTACAAGCAAGGCGTACAAGGGTTTCCGCAAGGGTCGCTATTGGCATATGGACTACAATGACATTGCACGCCTCCGACACAGTGTGCCAGAACTTGATGTGATTACACCCTTGCTCTTCTCGAATGGTGGTACAGCCTATTACGCAGACCGCAAAGCCACAATTGGTGTCAGTGGGGCCATGCCCGACTACCAGCGGGTCAATGAGCCGAAGCTGTTCTATGGCAGATACATTGATGAGGCCGACATTCGCGACCATCGTAAGGTGTGCGTCATCCAGAAGAAAACCTATAAGGAACTGTTTCCTGGTGGTGGCGATCCCTGCGGCAAACGTATCCGCATTGACAATATCTACTATCAGATAGTCGGTGTCGACTACAATATGAGTGAGGGCGTCAACATCAGTGGTGAAAACGGTACCGGTGTTATCCTGCCGCTAACCTTCATGCAGCAGGCCTACAACCGCGGTAATGCCGTTGACCTGATTGCCGTTACCGGACGTCCAGGGGTCGTTATGTCGAAAGTCACCGACCGCATCCGAGAGACCATCGCCAGGGCTCACACCATTGATCCTACTGACGAACAAGGCGCTATGGTTTTTAATACGGAAGTGCTCTTCCAGATGCTCGACAACCTCTTCAAGGGTGTCAACTTCCTCATCTGGCTCGTAGGTCTGGGAACGTTGCTGGCAGGTGCCATCGGTGTATCGAATATTATGATGGTGACTGTACGCGAGCGCACCACCGAGATTGGTATCCGCCGTGCTATTGGTGCTACACCGAAAATGATACTGTCTCAGATTATTTCTGAGAGTATCGTGCTGACACTGGTGGCAGGTATGAGTGGCATCCTCTTTGGAGTGATGATTCTCCAGATGCTTGAACTGGGAAATACAGAGGATGGCATCGTCACGGCCCACTTCCAGATAGGTTTCTGGACAGCCCTCCTGGCAGCCTTTATGGTCAGTGCGATGGGCGTTATGGCTGGTCTGGCTCCTGCTGCTCGTGCCATGAGTATCAAACCTGTCGACGCCATGCGTGATGAATAATAGTGGTCAGCGATTTTCGCGCTGACACCAAAAAGAAAGAAAACAACAAAAACAACCAAGATATGAAAAAGTACAGCAAACTGATTATCGCCGTTATTATCGCGCTGATTTTCATCGGAACCTTCGTGTTCCTCTGGCAGAAAAGCCAACCCAAAGAAGTGGTTTACAACGAGTTTATTCCGCAACAGGACAGCATCCAGAAAACCACCATTATCACAGGTAAGATAGAACCTCGCAACGAGGTGAATATCAAGCCACAGATCTCTGGTATCATCTCTGAACTGCTGAAGGAGCCAGGCGACTATGTCAATGCTGGCGATGTGATTGCTAAGGTGAAGGTGATTCCTGATATGGCTCAGTTGTCGAGTGCTGAGATGCGTGTGCGCTTGGCAGACATCAACCTCAAACAGGCTGAGACCGATTTCCAGCGTGTGGAGAACCTCTACAACCAGAAGCTGGTCAGTGCCGATGAGTTTGACAAGAGTAAGATGTCCCTGAACCAAGCTAAACACGAGCGACTGGCCGCCCAAGATGCATTGGAGGTGGTGCGCGATGGTGTGTCGAAATCGAATGCTAAGGCATCCTCTACGCTCATCCGCTCTACCATCAGCGGTGTTATCCTTGATATCCCTGTCAAGGTTGGTAACTCCGTTATCCTCTCGAATACCTTCAACGATGGTACCACCATCGCCACTGTGGCTAACATGAACGACCTCATCTTCCGTGGTAACATTGACGAGACGGAGGTAGGCCAGCTGACCATCGGCATGAATATGAAGATTACTATCGGTGCCCTGCAGGACCTGAATTTCGATGCTGCACTGGAGTACATCTCGCCAAAGGCTGTGGAGAGCAATGGTGCCAACCAGTTTGAGATCAAAGCTGCCGTGAAGCTCGCTAAGGATGGTAGTAAGATTCGTTCGGGCTATAGTGCCAATGCTGAGATTGTACTGGCCAAGGCCGACAACGTACTTACCGTTCCTGAGAGTGCCATTGAGTTCAGTGGCGACAGCACCTTTGTCTATGTGCTCACTGGTTCTGCCAACGAGAAGAACTACGAGCGTCGCGCAGTTGAAACTGGCCTCTCTGATGGTGTGAATATTGAGATCAAGAAGGGTCTTACCGCTAAGGATAAGGTTCGTGGCCCTGAGATAATTACCGACGATAAGAAGGATTAATGGCTTATGAAAAAGTGTTTAGTATGCTGCGGTCTTGCCACAGCCCTCATCACTCTTCCTGCTTCTGCTCAATCGAAGCAATGGACGCTTCGGCAGTGTGCTGACTATGCTATTGAGCATAACATCAGCATCAAGCAGAGGGACAACCAGTGTAAGCAGCGCGACATCCAGTTGTCGACAGCCAAGAACTCGCGACTGCCAGACCTCAGCGCCTCAGCCTCTGAGAGCTTCTCCTTCGGACGTGGTCTGACACTTGACAATACCTATACCAACCGCTCGACTAGCTCCACCAGCTTCAGCCTTGGTACGACGGTTCCTCTCTTTACTGGTTTCAAGATTCCCAACCAGATCAAGTTGAACCAGCTGAACCTTGAGGCTGCCACGCAGGACCTGGAGAAGGCCAAGAACGATATTCGTATGCAGGTGGCAAAAGCTTATGTGCAGATTCTCTACGATACGGAGATTGCCGATGTGGCTCATCGTCAGATTGCCATCGACTCTGCTCAGGTGGTACGTTTGGAAGCCTTTATGAAGAATGGTAAAGCCAGCCCTGCTGAGGTCTCTCAACAGCAGTCCACGCTGGCACAGTCCCGTCTGACTGCCACACAGGCTGACAACAATCTCCAACTGGACATCCTCGCTCTTACCCAGCTGTTGGAGTTGTCTTCACCAGAAGGTTTCTCTATTGTACGCCCCTCCCTCACCACTTATGGTGCTTCTCTGACGGGTGTCTCGCCTGACGCCATCTATCAGGAGGCGTTAATCATGAAGCCAGAGGTACAGGCTGAACAGCTCCGTCTGACGGCTTCTGAGCGTAATATCAATATTGCGAAGTCCGCCCTCTATCCCACGCTGAATCTCAGTGCAGGTCTGCAGTCGAACTACTACAAGACCAATGGTATGCAGGCAGACCCCTTTGCCACCCAGATGAAGAACAACTTCAGCCAGTATATCGGATTCAACCTGAATGTGCCTATCTTTACCCGTTTCCAGACGCGCAACAGCATCCGCTCGGCACGTATCGATCGTGACAACCAGCAGCTGCAGTTGGAGAACGTGAAGAAGGCGCTCTACAAGGAGATCCAGCAGGTGTACTACAATGCCGTTGCTGCCGACTCGAAATACCACAGCAGTGAGGCTGCTGCCCAGTCTAGCAAGGACGCCTTTACGCTGGTGCAGGCCAAATACGAGAATGGCAAGGCCACCATCACTGAGTTCAATGAGTCGAAGAACAACTACCTGAAAGCAGAGAGCAACCTGGTACAGGCACGCTACGAAAACCTCTACCAACAAGCACTGCTCGATTTCTATCGGGGTAGGGAGTTGAACTTCTAAAAGGAGAAAGAGTCCGCTAAACATTTGGCGGACTCTTCTTTTTGCTTTATTTGAAGTTTTTCAGTTCATAAAAGGCAGCATAGGGCTTACCCGTGTTGTGGTCGTAGAGGGCAGCATTCCACCAACTGTTGGTGACGTTCTTGTTGCCGTTATCCTCTGGCCACCACCAGAAGAGACCCTTCACGCAGCTGTGGCTGTTTAGCTTGGTCACCAGGTCGGCGGTAAATTTCCGCTGGCCTTCCTCTGTATAAGGATAGGTAGCCGTATAATCATAAGTAGTGCCTCCTAATGCCCATGCATAGCTGTAGCCCGTCTCGACCACCATGATGTCCTTGCCATAGTTTTTGTTCTCTAAGCTGGTCAGTGCAGTTTCTAATGTTGCCAAATTGCCATGATAGGCGGGATAGTAGCTCAGACCGATGATGTCGTAGTCGAGTGATGCATTCTTCATACGGTCGAAGAAGTCGGTCAGCACGTTGGCCTTTGGCGTACGCTCACTGTGGATGATAATCTTTGCATCAGGGCATTCCTCACGACAGGCCTGACCAGCCTTCTTCAGTAGGTTGATGAAACGTGTCCAGTTGGCAGCAGGTGAATTGGTATAGCAGCGGTTCTCATTCGTACCTTCTGTGCCCCACAGCATACCATAGCTAATCTCGTTGCCCGTCTGGATGAAGTCGGGAGTGGCACCGGCAGCTTTCAACTGACTGAGACAGTCCTTGGTGTATTCGTAAATCTTGTCGCACAGCTGTTCGTTGTTGAGGTTCTTCCATGCATCGGGCGTCCACTGTTTGGCTGGGTCTGCCCAGGTGTCGCTATAGTGGAAGTCGAGCATAAAGGCCATGCCAGCATCCTTGATGCGCTTGCCTAATGCCTTTACGTAGTCCAGGTCCTGACAGACGCCTTTGTCACTGTCTCTTGATGGGTCTACAAACAGACGGACGCGCATGGCGTTCATCCCTTGTTCCTTAAAGAATGTCAGGGGCTGTACTGTTTTGCCGTCTTTGTCTTTGTATACCACGCCCGCCTCCTCGTATTTAGTCAGCATGGAGATGTCGCCACCTACGTAGCGACCCATTTCTGCAGGCTCAGGATCAGGATCGGGATCTGGGTCGGGAGTCGGTTGAGTCGACGTCGTGGGCTCATCATCGCTTCCACCGCAGGCGGTGGTCATAGTTGTTGCTGTGATGAGCATCAGCATTAGTAGTAGTTTTTTCATTGTTTAATAGT
The DNA here is from genome assembly GCA_946410305.1 of uncultured Prevotellaceae bacterium. Lineage (GTDB taxonomy): Bacteria > Bacteroidota > Bacteroidia > Bacteroidales > Bacteroidaceae > Prevotella. The sequence goes on from CAMJZV010000008.1 coordinate 59,862, forward strand.
TTTGTTATGTAGTTGTTACTTATGTCTGTTTGCCCGTTGCTCACGGTATTTGGCCTTCTGCTTGGCAGAGCCGCTACCGTGAGCACCAGTGATGTACTTCTTTTTCTTGGCCTTGGTCTTTACCTTGTCGTCCTCTTTACGGGGACCACCGCCACGACCGAAGTTAATGCCATTCTCCAGAATCTCCTGGAAATCACTCTCCTTACTCATATTCTAAAAATGTTGAGTGTGGAATGTTGAATGTTGAATGATTCTCGCTTCGCTGCGATGTTTGAGTGTTGAATGAAAAATTCCACATCGTTCATTGACAATCGCTGCAAGCGAACATTCTTCATTCCTCATTCCACATTCCTAATTCTTAATGATGGAACAATCTTACGCCTGTAAATGCCATGGCGATGCCGTACTTGTCGCAGGTCATGATGACATGATCGTCGCGGACAGAGCCGCCAGCCTGTGCAATGAACTCTACGCCGCTCTTATGGGCACGCTCGATGTTGTCGCCGAAGGGGAAGAAGGCATCAGAGCCCAGCGCCACTTTGGTGTTCTTAGCTATCCACTCCTTTTTCTCAGCCATGGTTAGTACCTCAGGCTGCTCGGTGAAGAACTGCTGCCAAGCACCGTCGCGCAGCACGTCGTCGTGCTCGTCCTCAGAGATGTAGACATCGATGGTGTTGTCGCGGTCAGCACGGCGGATGCCCTCCTTGAAGGGCAGGTTCATTACTTTCGGGTGCTGGCGCAGCCACCAGATGTCGGCCTTGTTACCAGCCAGACGGGTACAGTGGATGCGGCTCTGCTGACCAGCACCGATACCGATGGCCTGACCGTCCTTCACGTAGCATACAGAGTTGGACTGTGTGTACTTCAGCGTGATGAGGGCGATGATCAGGTCGCGCTTAGCATCAGCTGTGAAGGTCTTGTTCTGGGTGGGGATATTCTCGAAGAGGGCGGGGTCATCGAGCTTGATTTCGTTGCGGCCCTGTTCGAAGGTTACGCCAAAGCACTGCTTGGTCTCGATGGGAGCGGGCTTGTATGCAGGGTCAATCTTAATAACATTGTAAGTGCCCTTACGCTTGTCCTTCAGTATCTCGATTGCTTCAGCGGTGTAGTCGGGGGCAATGACACCGTCGCTCACCTCGCGCTTCAAGAGTAGGGCAGTGGTGGCGTCGCAAGTGTCGCTGAGTGCTACGAAGTCGCCATAGCTCGACATGCGGTCTGCACCACGGGCACGAGCATAGGCGCAGGCTATCTGGCTGTCGTCCAAACCTTTGATGTCGTCCACAAAGTATATCTTCTTCAGCGTGTCGCTCAGGGGCAGACCAACAGCAGCACCAGCAGGGCTGACGTGCTTGAACGATGCTGCAGCAGGCAGACCGGTGGCGGCTTTCAGCTCCTTCACCAACTGCCAGGCGTTCAGGGCGTCGAGGAAGTTGATGTAGCCAGGGCGGCCGTTGATGACTTCGATGGGTAACTCGCCTTCCTGCATGAAGATGCGCGAAGGCTTTTGGTTGGGATTGCAACCGTACTTCAGGGCTAATTCTTTCATTTTTACTACATTCTTTTAGAATCTGGTTGCAAAATTACAAAAAAAAATGTAATTTTGCACGCAATATGGAAAAAAAGAGACATGCACTCCGCCAATTGTTGGCTGCGGTAGAGAAAGAACTATTGAAGAAACCCAACCGTAAGACCCTTGACCGCCTCTCTCTCTTGGCGGGCTTCCAAGATTGGGACTCGTTCCAGGAGGCCTTGCATGGGGAAGCAGACGGTAAGGCTAACTATTCATTAGAAGAAAAACAAAAAGGAGTGACTCCAGAAATAAGCAAAAAGAAGTGACTCACTGGTGGGTCACTTCTTTTTATGCTGTGTAAGGGGTTGCAATTACTCTGCAACAGCACGAGCACCGCTACGCTTCTCCTTGATACGAGCAGCCTTACCGGTGAGGTTGCGCAGGTAGTACAGCTTAGCGCGACGAACCTTACCAACCTTGTTGACCTCGATGCTCTCGATGTTGGGTGACTCCAGAGGGAAGATACGCTCTACACCAACGGTACCTGACATCTTGCGAACAGTGAAACGCTTCTTCTCCTGGTGACCGCTAATCTTAATAACGACACCACGGAAGAGCTGGATACGCTCCTTAGAACCCTCGATAATTTTGTAAGCGACAGTGATAGTATCACCAGCCTTGAAACTGGGATGCTGCTTGCCGGTTGCAAATGCTTCTTCAGCAACTTTAATTAAATCCATTGTTACTTTAAATTTATAAATGTTGTTGTTATCGTTCCAACGCAACATAACAGGTCTCTCGTAATGCCTTGATACTCATGGTTCAATGGCTCCTGCCAGCGATTACGCGGAAAGCGGCTGCAAAGTTACATATTTTAATGCATAATTCGTAATGCTTAATGCTTAATTTATTCATTGTTTAACATCTTTTATAAAATAAACACATTCTTAACGTGTTGATATGTTGGATTTTCTTCGTATATTTGCAACATCAATTCTATGACTATGAAAACAAAAACAACAATTCCTGTATTGCTGCTATCAGCATTGCTGCTGGGCAGCGCCTGTCAGTCGCACTATGAGGTGGCTTCTATTCAGCGAAGCCGTATCCTGATAGACAGTCGCTATGACAGCCAGCCAGACCAGAAGGCTGCAGAGTTCCTGAAACCCTATAAACACGTGGTAGACAGTGTGATGGGTCCTGTGGTAGGTCGTTCTGCTAAGTACATGACAGCCCAGCGCCCTGAGGGCACACTGAGCAACCTGTTGTCAGATGTTCTGGTATGGGCTGCCAAGGACTATAACGAGAACCCCGACTTCGGTATGTATAACATGGGTGGTGTCCGTGCTGACCTACCCAAGGGTGACGTAACCTATGGTGATGTGCTCGACATCGCACCGTTTGAGAACAAGATAGCCTTTGGCACCCTGACAGGTGCCGAGGTCTTGGAGCTCTTCGGACAGATGGCGTCGGTAGGTGGTGAGGGCGTTAGCAGCTCCGTTCGTATGGTGATTACCAAGGATGGCCGTCTGGAGAGTGCCACCATTAATGGTGAGCCTGTTGATCCTGCCAAGAACTATCGACTAACCACTATCGACTATCTGTTGGGTGGCACTGATAAGTTGGAGGCGCTGAAGAAGTGTCGTGACATCAATGCTCCCAAGGATGTAAGCAACAACTCCCGCTTTGTCATCATGAACTACTTCCGCTATATGCAGAAGCAGGGCAAAGAGGTCGATGCCCAAATCGAGGGTCGTGTAGTCGTAAAATAAAATTATGCATTAAGCATTAAGAATTAAGCATTATGAAAAAGTACCTATTTATTATATTAATGGCACTGGTATCGCTCGGCGGTCAGGCCAAGAAACCCAAGCAGTTGGTGATTCTGCATACCAATGATACCCATTCGGCTATCTTCCCTATCAATCCACAGCTGCCCGATACCATGAAGGCGGGGCGTGGCGGTTTCCTGCGTCGCCTCGTGATGCTGAAAGAAGAACGTCAGAAGCATCCTGACCTGCTATACTTCGACAGTGGTGACTTCTTCCAAGGCTCTGCCTACTTCACCATGTTCAAGGGTGAGGTGGAGGTTGGACTGATGAACCAGATGGGCATAGATGCCTCGACCATTGGTAACCACGAGTTTGACTTCGGTCTGGAGAATATGGCTGAGCAGTTCCGCAAGGCAACGTTCCCTATTCTCTGTGCTAACTACGACTTCACGGGAACACCTGTGGAGGGACTTACCAAGCCCTGGATTGTTATCAAACGTAACGGTGTGAAGATTGGTGTCTTTGCCGTATGTCCCAAAATGAAGGGATTGGTCAGCGACAAGAACTGTGTGGGTGTGAAATACCTCGATCCTGCCAAGGTGGCACTGGAAACAGCTACCATGCTCAAGGAACAGAAGAAGTGCGATATGGTGATTTGTATCTCACACTTGGGATGGAATAGTAATCGCGGTGAGGACGACCAGTACATGATTCAGAACTCACGCAATATCGACCTCGTGTTAGGTGGTCATACCCATACGTACATGCCCCAGTTGGAGCACTGGAACAATATGGATGGCAAGCCCGTCTCTGTCGACCAGAACGGCAAGTCCGCCTGCTTTGTTGGCAAGATGGTCATCGACCTCAAATAATTAAGAATGAGGAATTTTGAATTTGGAATGGTCTCGCTACGCTCGATGTCTGAATGTAGAATTATTAAATTCTCATTGAACAATCGCTGAAAGCGACCATTCAACATTCAACATTCCTAATTTCTCATTCAAAGTAGAACGTTAGGACTATCATTTTTGACTGCGCGCCACTAACTGAACCCGCATAGGAACGAAGGTTGGTGTCGCGCAGTTCATTTACGTGGTTCTTGTCCAATACGTCGCTCAGTCCGAAGCAGAACTTCAACTCTGGAATCAGCTTGAAGAAAGGAAGGTAGAAGTCGCATCCAAAGCCAACCTCAGCCATCGTATTGAAACGTTTGATGCGTATCATGTCCTGTTCCCCACTTGTCAGATTCATCATGGGGTTTATACCAGCCATCACGTAGGGACGCATGTTGTTCCAGCGAGGAGCGGCAAACTTCAGGTCGACAGGTATGGATACATACGTATTCTTCATGTCCTGTGTCTTTCTAATCAGTTGTCCCGTCTCGTCTTTCTCCATCATGTTCAGCAGTGTCAGGTGCTTGGCACCAAAGTGCATGGTAGGTGTCACGCGGAGTGAGAAATTGTTGGTAAGACGCAGTTCGCCCAATACACCTACTGAGAAACCTGCTGCCCAGCGGTCGGCATCACACATGATGTAATGTGATTGCATCACTCCGTTCTCGTCTTCCATCTGGAATGGTCCTGTCTGGTCGAATTCAAGATCCTGTAGGTGCATGCCTACCAATATGCCAAAGTGCATCGGCCGAAGGTCGATGTATGGTTTGTGTTGTACATGTCGGTCTTGCTGAGCCATTGCTGTCAGGCTGCAGAAACAGACGGATATGATGATAAAAAGTCGTTTCATACGCATCTCTTATAACGCACCGATAACACGTTTTATTATTTCGACTATGTATAAATTATGAAAATAACTCCCCAAAAGTAGGTATTATTCGGAAAAAATATCTACCTTTGCATCACAAACATTTATTATTTAACAAACTAAACAAATACAAAGATTATGGCATACGTAATTGGTGACGACTGCATCGCATGCGGTACATGTATCGATGAGTGCCCCGCTGGAGCTATCTCTGAGGGCGACAAGTATTCAATCAACCCCGATGTTTGCACAGAGTGCGGCACTTGCGCTGACGTTTGTCCGTCAGAGGCTATCAGCCTTCCCTAAGGAATTAAGCTGAATTTATGTGGTTAAAAAATGGGCTGTCCGCAAGGATAGCCCATCATTTTTGTCTCTACGGAGAAACCCTTATTATAAATAAAGACAGGAAAATTTTGTATTTCGGTATTTTTTCGCTATCTTTGCAAAATCATTGGAATCAGAGGATTTATAAATATAAGAGATCACAACACAAAAACAATATGGCAATTAGAATTTTGATGACACTGGCCTTCCTGGTGCTGTCTGTAACAGGTATCAAGGCTCAATCTGGTGAAGAAGACGAGGGACTCACCGTGAGTGGAAACGTGTATGACGCAGAGCTGAAAGAACCGATGGTTCAGGCTACTGTGCAGCTTTTCCGACAGCGCGATTCTACCTTTGTCGGTGGCACCGTGACCGACCTGCGTGGTAACTTCTCTGTGGAAGCACCGACGAATGGCATTTTCAAATTGAGAATCTCTTCCGTGGGCTACCAGACCATCGAACGTGAGGTGACGCTACGCCGTAACCAAAGCCAGGAATTGGGCACGTTACTCATGTCGTCTGAGTCTGTCATGCTGCAGGAAGCTGTCGTAACAGGACGTGCGGCACAGGTCATCGTCAAGAAAGATACCTTAGTATATAACCCTGACGCCTATCGTACTCCTGAGGGGTCGCCCATTGAGGAACTTATCAAGCGTATTCCTGGTGCCGAGGTCGATGAGGATGGTAACATCACTATCAATGGCAGGGCTGTGAAGAAGATTCTGCTAGATGGCAAGGAGTTTATGCTGGGTGATGTGGAGTCGGCCTTAAAGAACATTCCCCTTAACATTATCCAGAATATGAAGTTCTATGAGCAGCAGAGCGACCAGGCGCGTATCACTGGCATTGATGATGGCGAGAAGGAGACCGTGCTCGACTTTACCATTAAGAAGGGTATGAATCGTGGTTATATGACCAATCTTGACATTGCTGGTGGTACGGAGCACCGCTATGCCTCACGCGGTATGGCCAGTAGCTTTACGGATAATACCCGCTTGGTCATCTTGGGCAATTTCAATAATAAGGACGAGAATGCCGGCTGGTGGAACCGTCGTGGTCTGAACGCCCGTAAGATGCTGGGTGCTAACCTGAACTACGATGATGGTGAGAAGCTGAAGATGGATGCCAACCTCCGTTGGAACCATCGTGATGGCGATAATGTCAACGAGAATGCCAGCGAGAATTTCTATAGTGAGACCAACCGCACCTTCTCGAATAGTTTTTCCAAGAATATGACGCGTAGCAACAACTGGTGGGGCAATGTGCGTGTGGAGTGGAGACCTGACACGCTGACAAACATCTTGTTCCGTGCTAACGGGAATGTTGGCACCAGCGACGGTACCACGACTTCGCTCAGTGCTACCTTGGATGCTGATCCGTACCTTTATACCGAGGACCCGTTGACATCCCTGGATCCGTCAAGTCCTATAGCCCCCTATATCGTCAACCATAACCGTAGTGCGAACTTAACCTATGGCGAGAACAAGAATACGTGGGCTATGTTGCAGCTCTATCGTCGTTTGAATCCCCGTGGCCGTAGCGTCACCCTGCGTTTCGAAGGCAGCATGGGCGATAGCGAGAACCGTAATGGCTCGAACAATGAGGTGTTCCTGCATCGTGTGAAGAATAAGGCAGGTCAGGACTCTACCTATTTTACTGCCCGCTATAGCACTACTCCGTCAGACAACAAGGGCTATGTGCTGAGCTTCCTCTATAGTGAACCACTCTGGAAAGGTGCCCACCTTCAGGCAAACTATGAGTTGCGCTATAACGAGAACAAGAGCGACCGTCAGACCTACGACTTCAGTCGCATGCCGGTAAATCCCTTTACGAATATCTTGCCGGAGTACCGTGAATGGGACCCATGGATTGGTGACCTCCAGCCCCTTGATGCCTATTTGGATCGTAACCTCAGTCGCTATTCGGAATATAAGAACTATACCCACAACATCCGTCTTACCTTGCGTCATAAACAGGAGGAATACGACTACAATGTGGGCTTCCTCATACAGCCCCAGCACTCCAACTTCATCCAGGACTATCGTGGCGTCTATGTTGACACCGTCCGTAACGTAACGAATCTGACTCCAACCTTCGATTTCCATTATAAGTTCAGCGACCAGGAGAATATCTGGATACAATATCGTGGCGATACCCGTCAACCTGAAATGTCCCAGCTGCTTGCCATCACTGACGACTCTAACCCGCTGTACATCACCAAGGGTAATCCAGGTCTGAAGCCGCAGTTCACCAACTCGCTGAATGTGTACTATAAGAACTACATCCAGAAGTACAAGCGCTCTGTTGTCTTCTATGTCAACTACCGCCACATCCGTAACAGCATCTCCAACATGGTGCGTTACAATCCTGAGACGGGTGGTAGTGTCTCGCAACCTGAGAATATCAATGGCAACTGGAATGTAAATGGTGGTTTCTCATTGAATACCGCCCTCGATTCTGCTGCCCACTGGAATGTTGGCACCGACACTCGTCTACGCTATAACAACTATGTCAGCTATGTCGCCCAGCAACAGGCCGATGCTGCTAAGAATACCACGAAGACTACCAATGTCAACGAACGCCTGACTGCCAGCTATCGTAACGACTGGCTGGAGGTGGCACTCGACGGACAGGTCAACTACCAGCACTCGCGCAACGAGTTGCAGCCCAGTGCTGATCTTGACACGTGGCAGTTTACCTATGGCGGACAGTTCCTGGTGCGCCTGCCGTGGGATTTCGAGGTGAGCATGAACCTGCACGAGCGTAGCCGCCGAGGCTATAACGATGCGTCGATGAATACCAACGAGCTGCTTTGGAATGGTCAGATTTCTAAACCTTTCCTCAAGAGCAAGTCGCTCATCGTGGCCCTCAACTTCTACGACCTGTTAGGACAGCAGTCTAACTACGAACGCTGGGTGAATGCCACGGGGCGTAGTGACACACGCTATAACAGCATCAACTCCTATGCCATGCTCCATATTCGCTATCGTCTGAATATGTTTGGTGGCAAGATTGATACTGAGGGTCGTTACGATAAGAAGTGGGGTAACCGCGACCAGCGTGGAAGATAGTTCCCGTCAGATGACGTTGAAGTGGCGGAGGGCATGGAGGATGCCGTCGTCATCTACTGAGGTGGTGACGTAGTCAGCCTGCTCCTTCAGCGCATCGATGGCATTGCCCATAGCAATGCCGATGCCTGCCTGCAGAATCATGGAGCTGTCGTTACCACCATCACCAAAGGCCATGGTACGGCTGGGGTCGAAACCCTCGTGGCTGGCCATAGCGATGATACCTTTTCCTTTGTCGGCACCATTCGCTGTGATGTCGGTGAACTCTGGATGCCAGCGTCCAGAGACGCATTGTGGCATGCGCGCCAACAGTTCTGGCTCGTAATCGGCAGGGAAGAAAGGTGTCAGTTGGAGGATGTCCTGCTGGAGCACAACGTCGAGTGGTGAGGCCTGGTCGAGATTCTTCACGGCCAGCATCTGGCGGAAGATGCGGTCTACGTCGCCCGTGGGGTCAAGCACCGCCACGTCCTTTCTGCCCACCACTATCAGGCTGTATCCCTTCTCTTTCGCATCTTCCACGCAGGTCATCACGTCCTCTTGGGGAATCGGCTGACAGCACACCAGCTCGTCACCTACGAAACACAGCGCACCGTTGGTCGTGATATAGCCATCGATAAGGCTCTCGATGGCTCCTAGGTTGTTGAGGATAACTGGTGGGCGTCCCGTGGCGATATACACCCGTGAACCATTGGCCTTGGCTTGCGCCAGTGCCTGAATGGTAGAATCCGGTATCTCGTGCGTCTTGAAACTTACCAGTGTACCGTCAATATCGAAAAACAAAGCGTATCTTTGTGTCATATCATTCATAGTGCCTGATTCTCACGTCGATGCCGCAATCCTTCAGCTGCGACGGTATTCCCTTGACATCCGTCTGTCCGTAGTGGTAGGGGAAGAGCACCTTGGGTTTGACGGTCTTGGCAGCTTTGACGAGTTGTTCTGTCGTCATCGTGTATGGCTGGTTGCAGGGCATGAAGGCGATGTCGATGTCTTTGATGGCTTGCATCTCTGGGATGTCCTCCGTATCGCCAGCGATGTAGATGCGCAGGCCGTCGATGGTCAGGATGTAGCCGTTGTCGCGTCCTTTCGGGTGGAACTGTGTACGTCCCTCTGTGGTGTTATAGGCAGGTACGGCCTCTACCGAGATGTCTTTGAATGTCGACTGCTGACCATTGCTCATGATTTGGCCATAACCCAACATGTCTGCACAGCGCTTGTTGGTGATCAGCTGCGTCTTGTCGCCAGTCAGCTGCTTGATAGCCTCCTTGTCGAAGTGGTCGCCATGCTCGTGGGTGATGAAGATGTAGTCGGCCTTGGGCATTGCGCTATAGTTTATCGTCTTGTTGCCGAGCTTTGTCACAGGGTCAATCTCTATCTCCTTGCCGTCATACTCCATGCGGATGCTGGCGTGAACCAGAGCGTAGAACTTTACCGTCTTGCCGCTCTTGGTCTTGAACACATCCACTTCGTAGTTCTCTGTAGTGACAGGCATCCCAGCCTCTTTCCATGCAAGGATGCCGCCCTTCATATTTACCGCCTTATATCCTTCTGCTGCCAGTTTGCCAGCAGCACTGGCAGAGCGTCGTCCACTTCTGCAGTATATGGCAATAGTTTTGTCGGCAGGCAGTGCCTCTTTCGCCTTCTGGATGAAATCGCTTTGTGCCTGGTCTATGTTCACGGCACCCTCAAGGTGTCCCTCCTTAAACTCCTCGGCGGTGCGTACATCCAGCACTATGACGTTGGCATCTTCCATCAACTCCGCGAATCCTTTCACGTCCGTATTCTCATAATTTGCCTGTGCACAAGCAACACTCAGACCTAAAGAGGCCAGAAAACAAGCAACCATCTTTTTCATATTCATTCGGTTTTTGTGTTAATACCAATTATTCGTTTTTATTAAAGAGAAATCAAAAACCAGTCTCTGTGATTTCCTTGGTTGTAAATGACCTTTATGACGGCAAAGATAATAACTTTTTATGGAACAAACAAGAAATTATCCCAAAAAGATAATCCTTTTTAGATAATTGTGCAATCATTCATTTACTATAACTCAAAATCTAATTTATGATGATACTTTTCGCAGAGTGCTTGATATTCTTTAGCTAAACGAGGCCATATTCCAGAAGCATGATGACATATCTTTAGGCCATTCCATTCTGTTTCATAATCACTATCATCTTCATAATTCTTTTTTTTATTTTTGATGAAATAGTCTACATAATCCCAATAACTCTGTTGGAAAGCATAAATAAGAAACTTATCTGTATGCACCCATACCCATTCTTTTTCTTTCATAAACCACTCCAGTAGCTTTCTGTTGTCAGTAAGGGAATTGAAAATAGACGAAACGATTTTTAATTCTTCTCTAACCTGTCTTCCCATCTCTGAAACATCTGTTGCATCTGTCAACAAGAAAGAAGGTAAATGATGATGTGTAAGATGATCTTGTCGATCATTAAACTGTACTAATAATAAATCACTCATCGAAAGTTTTGAAAAATCCGTCTCTTCTCCATTTGCTTTTGCAACCTCAAAAGAGTATACACCACAATTAATAAAAAATTCATCTCTTCCTTCGTAGTTCCATCTACTCGATTGAAAATTGATGGTAAAAACAAAAACATCGTTCTTACGCCAAAAATAATTGGCCTTTTTTCGATACCCTAATTCTTTCATTAAAGGGTTTATCTCCGACTTTATAAAATTATTTAACAACAGACTCATAAACAATCATTCGAATTAATGAGTCGGGGCAATTTGTTTCTCCCTTAACTCTCGCTTCGTTCTCTTCTTATTCTTGCCATAAACCTTCATCCTTTCTGCGGGTCATTGCTTTTGAAAGACTCTGGCTTCTGGATCCGTTTGGCAGGAGTAGATGTCAATAATCAGAATCACATTGTCTCTAATCTGATAATCAATAGCAAATCGTTCCACAAACAATATCCTAACACCAGGAAAGTCTGTAAGACGACCTATCTCTGGCATAGCAGATGCAAGCTTTATCTGCTTATGAATCATCTTCAGCAATTTCTTACTGAAGCGATTACTTCCATTGCGTTCATCAAAGTAGTTGAGAATGTCCTCCAAACTATCAAAGAACTGGGGACTATAGCTGATTTCTAAAGCCATTTAGCAAATCTCTCTTTAAAATCAGCTTCAGAGAAGCACTTGTCATCCTCATAATCACGCTCAGCCTTCACGACTGCATCTCTCATTTCCGGAGTCAGTTTGATTCTGCCAAACTCATCAGCCTTGAAAGATTCCTCCTTTGCCACATCCTTGCTGAGACATGCGATTAAAGCTACCTTGTCAGGCTGACTCAATTTCATTACCTGACTAAGGAGTCCGCTCTTTCTAACGTTCTCACTCAGCAATGCTGCGGCAGGCTCCGCTGCTATCATGATGTCGTTCTCTTCCATCTTTATTCTAATTTCTTGGCGCAAAGATACAAAGTATTTTCCAATTCTCCAAATTTACATTGCAAAAGGTTCGGATGACATTCTTACAAGATACAACCTTACAGAAGATTTTGTAAGAAAACAAGTATCACGCTCACGCGCAAGCCATTGATATACTGTGCAATAAGTGTGAACTCTATTTTTCAACTTGTTCAGAATCATTCAAGTTCTTAATGAAAAAGCGGATGGCATCCTTTAACGGAGATATCTCGTTCTTGATAATCCAAAGAATTTGTGAAGTTTTCAGAAGATAAAGATTCCATCCTTTAAAATGCGTTTTCTTAATCGAGGATTTAAGTTCTGATGGTTGCGAATAATGTCGACAGAAGAGCCTGTTGCATCTTCCAAGAATCCCTTTGCATCCATTAGCAAGAATGGGTTAGGTGCCTCTGTGTCAACAAACAAATCGATATCGCTGCCTTCTTTCTGCTCGCCTCTTGCCGTTGAGCCAAATAGGGACAAAGACGTTATGCCATACTTCTCTTTCAGTATGCCAGTATACTTCTTTAATAGGGTGATACATTCGTCTTTTGTCATATTAGCTACTATTAATTCGTTGCAAAGATAAAAAGATTATCCGAACATTCCAAATAAAACAGAAAGATTTTCAATCTCTGTCAAAGAATCCCCTGTCACAATAGAGTTCCTTTGCTGATTTATTTCAAAATCCACACAAAAAACGGAAGCCGACTGACGGCTTCCGTTTCCTGATTTATTTTATCTGTTGCCTTTTGCTCTATTATGGGTTTTACACAACATCTGGCAATTGCTGATGTTAGTAGAACCTCCCTAATGGAACAGGTACCTGGTACCTGTTTTTATACGCTCGATGTGCCACGTGCCCACGATGAACGGCGTGTATTGCTCCCGCAGTTGCTCCGTCTTTTCGTGTGCCTCTGAGTCAGCCCATTGAGGTTCGTCGCTGCTGCAAGAATTAAGAGATATTGCTATAAACAATATAGATAGAATGTTCTTTGCTCTCATTTCAAAATACTACATTGGGGAAAACGCTTTCTTATAGCAGCTTTCTCTGAATCATTCATTTCTCCTTTTATCGTGAAACGATCTATTATCAGTTTGTCCATCCATTCTGGTAAAACCACTTTTCCGGTAAATACAAGCTCAAGCGTCTTGATATGACCCAGTTGAGACAGCATTTCCGGCACTTCCTGGATGCGAAGGTGTATGCCCCAGTCATTGTTATTCTTTTTGAGTTCCTTCAAGGTATCATCATCACTTTCTGCCACACGAACGAGCCATCCCAATTTGGGAATCAGCATATTGCTTGTCGTGTCAACCTTTGCTCCGACAAAACCTGCCCATAGTTCCATCGGTGTTTCACTGATGAGATTTCCGTTCGCCGGATCGACTACTCGATATTTGAAATTGACTCGAACATATTCTGAAGGCATTTCCTTGGTATGCTTTACCTTGTCAAGAGTCTGACCGCTCTCATCTGGAAAGAACTTCAGCAACCAGCCATCGAGTTCTGTAGGATTGTCAGGGCTACATGCTCCGCCTTTAAGCTCAGTGATGTTCTGCTTTTTGACTATACTTTTCCAAAAAGCCTGATTAGGCTGTCCATTAGCTGCCTGAATAAATTCATTTAGTATTGGTTCCAGAGTGTTTACCCAGGATTCAAGGCCATACTGTTTCAGACACTTCGTCTTTTCGAGTACGCGTTGCCAGTCCTCAACTGTTCCTTGCAATGTGATGGTTGGAATGCCACAAGCGATGCGATAAACAATGTACTCAAAATAAGACTTTACACTTTCCATCAGTGTAATCTGTGATGCCACACGTTCGACAGAGCCTGTAGTCGTGAAGTCGGAGATAATATTCTTGGCAATGCCGTCTTTGGTGTATTTGTCTATCTGTGACGAGAAATCGTCAATCAGCGATGGCCAGTCAACATTTTCGGTTAACAAGTCTTTGTTCGTTAAAATAGCCAAGTCCATTTTCCCCTCGTGGTTTACCAATTTGGGACGCAGTTCTTCTGCGTGTGCATTCACGTATCGGGCAAAGCCCTGACTTATAACAAGCCAAACCATATCAGGTGAGAGCGTTACTGATTGGTGATTTGCATAGGCATCGACAACACATCTGTAGAAAGCATCCTTCCCCATGTGCCTAAGGTTATTTTCATCAGAAAAACTCGTAGCAATAATACGCTGTGCATCTTTTGGGATTTGTTCTTCAGACAGAATGTACTTGGCAATACTTTCTCCAGTATACAGACGCATAAATGGGTTGTCAAAAGGAGTAAGATTCTCATCTACGATGAAGGTAATACTCCCATCGGTTCGATTCGTAATTTTGTTGCTGCCTGCATAACCTGCTATTGTTACAAAGGCGAGCAGGGCGGTGATGATAGTTTTCTTGTTCATTATTTCTTTTTTGTTATTTGTCGTTACCTATTTATATATACACCGTAATCGCAGAAATATGACGCTGCGGGGCGTTAATTCTTCTTAACCGCAAGGCATAAAAACGGCGCGAGTCTGATTTCGCATCCGATTCAGAGGCATCGCCAAACGCCGTTCTCGTAGATACAAGTCTCAGCCCGCGCCTAAACGCGAGCATCGACTCTTTTCTTCTCACGAGATATTTTGGCGAAATTTCTGTTTCAATCACAGGGACTGGTTTCCGCAAATGCAGACATTGGCATATGGTCATGCCGTAAATCCACGAAAAGCGGTATTAACAAGAGTAGTGTTCCTGCATGCTGCAGGAACTGTTCGTGCGGGTAGACAGGATTGATACAAGTGACAATAGCAGCCACTATAATGAAGATTATTAATATGAGCTTTAACTTATGCATTATCACAATTATTGTTTACCTATTATTTGCAGCATAAAGGTTTGCAGCCTTCTCTATCACGTTGATAGCTTCCGCTGACTGCTTGTTCCTGTAATACAACTTTGCGCTGAAAGCAAACTGTTTGATGTAAGTGCTATCCGTTTCACCATACAGCGATTTCAAAATGACGAGTTCACGCTCCTTGGCTTTGATGGCATCGTCATATCGTTTCTGGTCCATCAACTTGATGGTAATAGCATTCAACTTGTCCGCCTGTTCCTTACTTATCTCGTCAGTTTGCGACCAGGCGGAAAGCAAGCTCAGTAGCGTGACCAACGTCAATATTGTTCTTTTCATCATCGATTGTTTATTTAATTCTGCAAAGGTAACCATTTCTTTCGATATAATCATACTCTTTTTCATCGTTCGTTCTTTTTTTAATAACGGAGTCGTCAGCTGCCTGTCATTTGCGCCCCTTGACACCAACTGGCGACTCCATTCCTTTGGATTAACACTCTTGATTGATAAGTATGTCGATGCAAAGGTACAAAAGAAAAACAGCTTTGTCAAGAGGCAATACGCTATTGACACAGAATAGGAGAGTCAAAATACTACAAATCAAGCAGATAGCAAATTCGTCTGTAGGCCGATTGACACATCTGCAATGCGCTCAAAGGGCCCATTGAAATCAATAAACTCCTAATAAAACACAAAAGAATCCTCCGTATCGCTGGTGGTATGGAAGATTTTTCGTATCTTCGCAGCAGATTTAATAATAGGAAACTCCTGATTATTATGAAGAAAATACTATTCTTACATGGGTTCTATGCCAGTGGCCAGTGTGTGCCTGCTATAGCATTGAAGGAGGCCCTAAAAGACAAGGTAGAGGTGCTGACGCCAGACCTGCCAATGCATCCGAAGGAAGCTGTCAACTATATCCGTGACTTGATAGACCGTGAGAAGCCTGATGTATTGGTGGGCAATAGTTGTGGCTCGTTCTATGCGCAGATGATAGCCTCAACACTCGGCCTGCCGGCATTGCTGGGCAATCCACATTTTAAGATGACTGAATTCCTGAAGCCACGAATTGGCGCACATCAATATAAATCGCCACGCAAAGATGGCCAGCAGGACTTCATAATCGATGAAAAGCTAATTGCCGAGTTTACAGAGATGGAGGCACACCAGTTTGACACCTACATTCCAGCCTATAAGGATCGTATTTGGGGCATCTTCGGTGAACAAGACACGCTGGCACATTATGAGCCACTATTCCTACAGTACTACTCTCACTCGTTTCATTTCCCTGGTGGCCACACGCCTACAGCCGAGGAAGTACACAAGTACTATGTACCACTGATTGAGAAGATGACAAATAAGCTTAAAGAAATGGAAGCAGAATATGAAGAAAAGGAAAAAGGTTTTTGCAAGAAAAATAGGTAAAAACTTGCCGCTATCGGCAAAAAGTAGTATATTTGCAGTTGAAAACTAACTAATAACTTGCCGATAGAAGGCAATGGTGAGTACTATTTGACCGATGGAGTATATATCAGTAATGCAATTTGCCGAGAAATATGGCATTTCGGAGCGAACGGCTCGCAACTATTGTGCGAACGGAAAGATTGATGGTGCATTTCTCGTTGGCAAGACGTGGAACATCCCAGCCGATGCTGCTATGCCACAGCGAGGTGCTGGCAAGAAGAAGATGTCACCTCTATTGGCAGTACTGCGAGAACAGAAAGAGGCGAGGCTGAAGGGTGGTATCTATCATCGTACACAGATTGACCTGACTTATAACTCCAATCATATAGAAGGTAGTCGCCTGACGCACGATCAGACACGCTATATCTTTGAGACGAACACCATTGGCATTACCGATGAATCCGTCAATGTTGACGACATTGTTGAAACAGTTAACCACTTCCGATGTATCGACTATATCATTGACCATACAGGGGACTCGTTGACAGAGGGTTTCATCAAACAACTCCATCTACTATTGAAGAGTGGCACATCAGATAGCCGAAAGGACTGGTTTGCTGTTGGCGATTATAAACGACTGCCAAACGAAGTCGGCGGACAGGAGACTTGTTCTCCTAAGGAGGTGCATCAGCAGATGAAGGCTTTGCTCTTCACCTATAATCACAACAAGCGAAAGACGCTGGAAGACATCATCGATTTCCATGTACGTTTTGAACAGATTCATCCTTTCCAGGACGGCAATGGTCGTGTTGGCCGTTTGCTCCTATTCAAGGAGTGTCTGGCTAATGGTATTGTCCCTTTCATTATCACCGACGAGCTTAAAATGTTCTATTATCGTGGCTTAAAAGAGTGGGGCCACATCAACGGTTTCCTTATGGATACCTGTCTGACGGCTCAAGACCAGTACAAGTTATTGCTCAACTATTTCAAGATTGCGTATAAATAATGGAGGGCACAGGCAGCTTTTTACTATTTCTAACAAACTGCCAAGGGATAGAAAAAGGTTTTTGCACGAAAACTATTAACCTATTAACATGGCATGCCTCAAACCCTTTACACATCGGAGCTTGAGGCATGTTAAATGTTCGCCAAACTATTAATATACATGGAATATGCATTGGAATCAATGCGTCAGAGGGACAGACTCTCTGAGCACTCTTCTTTAGTATTCAAGCCATTCATTAGTGTGCGGAGATCCTTTTTAATCTTTAGGCGAGCAAAATGATTACCTGCCCTACGATCAATTCTTAATCGTGAACTTTGTACTTCTGTTTCGCCCAAGTGGTCTCTCTGATCCGCTACTCTCGGTTTGCCTTTAAACCATTGTTTTAGACCAGTTGCTTTCGTTCCTGATGGGTGTCTGGTATGTTGGGCTTTTGCCTTTGAGTAAGCATTGAAAAATTGAGCTTCAGTGGCTAAAGTCGTTACGCCACTCTCAGCAGATAGCTTTTCTTGTGATTGAATAATATTGTAAATCTTTTGCTTAAATGCCTTTTTTGTATGATATGTTTTACTCATTGTTTTATTTCAGTATTGTAATAATTGGGGTTTATGTAATCTACTACTTTTTCTTAAACAGCTGGAAATCTGAGAACCTGATGACATCTGTCACAATGGTATCATCAATGCTGATACTATGGAGTACCATCATAAGCGAGTCATTACGATAGGTGAGCAGTTGCTCAGGATGATGCAGCAGCATCGTGTCCTTCTTAATCATCGCATTGATGGGGTATTCAAGGACGACAGCGCCCTTATCTCGGCTAACGGTGAAAATTCCATTTTCGAAATCACAATCATAATCCTTCTCAGGAAGCATAATGGTGTAGTCACCTAACTCTACAGGCTTTCTCCTGATATATGTGTTGTCACTAATATAGACAGTGTCAGTATTATTGGCATAGTTGAAGCTATATTCCGAATGCGACCATTTGCCGTATTTTGCCTCAAATTCCTTGTCGCCCATTTCATCGCGTACATACTTGATGACGCTGGTGACATCCTTGTATCGCTCGCATAGCATACTGTCCTGCTTGATACTCCAAGTGTCAAGATCATCGTTCAACTTACCTGTTTTGGCATCCGTCAGCTTCAGTTCGCTTATGAGTTGCACGAATCGTTGCTTCTGACAACGGAAGCCGATGCTTTTGGCGGATATGCCTGGAATGTAGGTGAAGAGGATGATAGCCGCACCAAAGATGAGCGCCATAAGCTGATAGCGACGGGTGAGTTTACGGAACAGCATCAAGACAAAGAGCGTCATCAGCAAACCTGCCACCATCAGGTAGAAACGGCTTTCAGTAAAGCTATAGAGACGGATGCGATAGATGGAACCTATCCAATACATGATGAGTGGTGGAATGGCTATCAGCGTGAAACGGTTGTAGAACCAGTCGTAATAACGCTGACTGAGTATCGACTGTGCCACGCGACCTACCAATGTAGCCGTGATGAAGGCCATTACCATCCAAGCTACTCCGCCTTTGGGCAAGTCCCACTCGAAGACTATCTTTATAAAATAGGTATAGAGGATGACGGTATAGATGATAACGGCTGGCGAGAGGATGAAGTTTAGAATGAGCCTGAGAATCTTGAAGGGTTCTGTAACCTCGTCCTCGTTCTGACGAATCAGCGTGCAACATACCTGCGGAGCCAGCACAAACCAGATAAACTGGATGATATGTTCATAGAGATGCTTGGGCTCATCAATGCCGAAGATGTAGAAGAACGAGGCCACAATAGCTATCACCGCTAAATTGAGAATGAGGGTAATGAGTAAGCCGAAGAACATCTGAGTGACCACATGCAGAGCATGAGCCGCAAACGGACGATTGTTCATCCGCTTGTTGCCTACTATCAATAGAATACCTGCTAAGACATAGGTGAATCCAAAACCGTAAGTCCACAGGAATGGCTTCAGGTCGATAGCCATCAGGGGCAGGAAGAGGAAGGATGAGGCGATGTAGGCCCAGCGATTGACACGATGAAACCAGAATGTCAGTACCATCAGGGGTGCGAAGAGCCAGAGTATATCGCCGTTGACGTCACTCTCCCATTGTTTCAACGCTTCATTATAGTGATTGGTCTCATTATCCCATACTGCAATGATAAAGAACACTATTCCCAAGGCGAACTCAACAGGAAAACGCCGTGGGCTTTGTAGCAATTGCTGTATCAATGATTTCAGTTTTCTATTCATTTTTATGGAGCATATTTTTAATATTCTCGAGTAACTCGTCCCTGATTGCTTGGTTAATGCTTGTATTCTGCAAAAGTACAACATTTCTAACAAACAGCCAAGGAAAAGAAAAAAAGTTTCTCACGACATGTACTAAACTTGGGGTTCACATCAAACCTGATGGTCTCTACGCAAATGGCTCTTGATGCAGGATAGAACCCCATGATTTACCTACCATGAAATGGAATTTAGAGTCATATAGAAATAGGCAATTGCAAAAAGGGTTACGCATAATAGAATAGCAGTAAGCAATGGTATCCACCAATATTTTCTTCGCTTTTTGCCGCACAGCAGAATGATGAGACCTATAATACCTACGACAATAAAGAACAAGGAAGTAATAATCAAGTATGCTACGAAATGATCTCCTTGAAAGTGTGTATATTCGCCCTCAGCATTGTCAAGCAGATATGGATTATCCTCCATAGGCTTTTCATGATACATGGCTTTGAATGTCTGATGTAATTCGCTGATGGCTTTCAAATAACTCTTAACTAACGAACTGTCTTGTAATTCTACTGCTTTACAAATAGAATCGGCTAAGGCAACAAGTTTCCCGCAATTAGTGTTGTCATCAGGTGACCAGCATTCCGCCGTATAAGGCCAAGAAACAAAATTATAGGTAGTACCATCACATCCGTCAATATCACAAAGATATGAAGATGTAACTACTGCCGATTTAAACAAGTTGTCAATTGAATCCATGACGGCAGGGGATAACTGTAGTTGGTATTCTTTTATTGAAACCTTTCGAGGCTTCTCAATCGACCAAATTTTTTGCTCTGCTTTTCTTAGAATCAGCGTGTTTTTTGTGCCAACAAGACTATATTCTGGCCTGAATGACGGTTCTGCTATATATGCAAATCTGTATGATGATTTCAATAATACATGGTTAATCTCAGTAACATAATCGTTGAATATATCTTTATCCCAATATATAGCCCCACTAATTGGGGTTAATCGCGATTGGGCATGTGCATTCGTCAATCCCCATGCAAATACAAGTAGAAGCGATATCGCTGTTTTGCTAATTGTTTTTGTAAGTTGTCTCATTTCTCATTTTTTTATGTTTGTCGATGCAAAGGTACGAAAAAATTAAAATAGCCAAAGAAAAAAAAGGGTTTGCGAAAAGCACTCAAGGGATGCTATTCTTCTATTGCATATTTCTTATACAATGGTTTGAATAAAGGTAGAGGATTATCATTGTATGCCTCATACAATCCCCAGCTATAGTCGAAATAATTTTGATCTTTTTGTTTGGCTTTAGATAAAGTTTTATCTATTAAATTATAACTCCATCTGTCATTGTAGGCCATCAATGCGCCCAAAATGCTGCGCCCAGAACCATATAATTGGGGCTTATTGAGTAAATCCTGACATACATGTCGTACTTGTTGCTTGTATGATGCCGATGGCCATGCTATTACGGCGTCCAACGCAGTTCTGATAGTATCACGATAAGACCAAAAGTCCTTTTTGCTCGTTTGCATGAGCAAGTGGATAATCTCTTGCTTGGTATTTTCTCTATGATGTCTAGCCAAAGCAATTAATGCATAGAGGTCGTGCCCGTATAATTGTTCTAATCGCTTCTCATATTCTGGTTTTGCTGGCAATCTGTGATAAAGGTTGTACATGTAGTAAAACTTAGGAGTGTTATTAGAAAACAAGAGGGCACTGTCAATACGCATAGAATCAGCTACGGATACTTTATAATGATTTCTTTCATATTGAATCATGCAGATTCTAACATTAGATACAATGTCTTGTTCTCCGCAACAGCCATCTGATACCATAACTTCTGTTGTGTCTTCTATCTCCGAAATAGCCAAGTTGACAGCTTTGTGCGGCTCCCTCGTCAAAAGCGCGCGAAAGGCTATCAAGCGTTGTATCTTATCCTTATGATTCTTTGCAAGCGCTATTAACTCTTTAGTGGAAGCATGGGCAATTAGGCTATCTGATTTCTTCCATTGATATGAGATCTTTCCTTTGGTAGGTAACTTTCTTGAAGTCATAAAAGATTCTTCTATTTTTATTATCTGATCTGTTTTGACAGCATTATGAGTTGTCTCATTCTTTGTCTTCCCATTATTCCCACAACTTTGTAGGAACAGGGCAATTAATAATACAATTGCAAATGGTTTCATTGTTCAATTATTTTGTATGACGATGCAAAGGTACAAAATAAATTTCGCTTTGTCAAGAGGCAATACGCTATTGACACAGATTGAAACAGTTAAGTTATTAATAAACAAGAAGATAACGAATCTCGTATTGGCGACATTGACACATTCTTCCCCCAATAATCTGGGCACACTAAGTATACCTTACAGAAGTTTTTTCCTAGAAAAATGCCTTCACATTCACGCGTAAGTCATTGATAGATTGCGCAGTAAGTGTGAACCCTGTTAGAGGGAGGTTGGTGCCTAGGAGATATCAAAAACCTGCATCCCTGTGATTCTCTAGTTCCGTGTTCTACACAAAGGTGGTAAAAAACGTGTTGAAGACTGACAAGACTGACAGCCCTCTCTGTAAAATTCTCTAGAGAATTCTGCAATTATTAGCTGTATACGACCAAAATTCTCTAGAGAATTTTCCGTTTCTATAGCTAATACGCGCAAAAATACAGCTATTATTGGGCATGAATGCTGTCAGTCTCCTGTCAGTCTTGACACTCTCCGAAAAGACTGCAAACGCCCTGTGCATCGGGGTTTTGTCAGTCTGTCAGTCTCTATCGCAAAATTTTCAGACCTCGAAACAAAAGCTGCGGACTGAAGCATTGTCACTTCCGTCTTTCATATGAACAATGTTCACACCAGCTAAGTAGCGTCTGGGTATGGCTTATAATGTCAAAATTTGTTCGGCATGCTCTTTGGTCTTCACTTGTTTGCCTGCAAAGATTTGTTCAATGATGCCTTCTTCGTTGATGATAAAGGTGGTGCGGATGGTACCCATCGTTTTCTTACCGTACATAGACTTCTCGCCCCATGCGCCCATCGCCTCCAGAAGTGTGTGGTCGACATCGGCAATCAAGGGGAATGGTAATTCGTGCTTCTCCTTAAACTTTACGTGTGAAGCGGCAGAGTCTTTGCTCACGCCAACAACTTCATAACCGGCTCCCTGTAGTTCTCCGTAATGGTCGCGCAGGCTGCAAGCCTCGGCCGTACAACCGCTAGTATTGTCCTTCGGATAGAAATACAGCACCAGCTTCCGTCCTTTGTAATCACTCAGACGGATTTCTCGTCCTTGTTCGTCCTTGCCCAGAATCTCGGGCGCCTTGTCTCCGATGTTCATGTTAATATATTTTTTGGTTATTCGGTTACGTAGATAGTGATTTGAAAAAGACCGACGGCTATTGATGGCCGTCGGTCTTGATATAAATAGTGTGCACTGATTACTTTTTGTTCAGGGCGAGGTCGATGGCTACGGCGATAGCTACGGTAGCACCAACCATTGGGTTGTTACCGATGCCGAGGAAGCCCATCATCTCTACGTGGGCAGGTACTGAAGAAGAACCTGCAAACTGGGCGTCAGAGTGCATACGACCCATGGTGTCTGTCATACCGTAAGAAGCGGGACCTGCAGCCATGTTGTCGGGGTGCAGGGTACGACCCGTACCACCACCAGAAGCTACTGAGAAGTAGGGCTTGCCAGCGAGCACGCGCTCCTTCTTATAGGTACCTGCTACGGGGTGCTGGAAGCGGGTGGGGTTGGTAGAGTTACCCGTGATAGATACGTCTACGTTCTCCTTCCACAGGATGGCTACACCCTCGCGAACATCGTCAGCACCATAGCACTTTACCTTCAGACGGCTGGGGTTGTTGCCATAAGGAACCTCCTTGACAACCTTCAGCTCAGAGGTGAAGTAGTCGAACTGAGTCTGTACGTATGTGAAACCATTGATGCGGCTGATGATCTGTGCAGCGTCCTTGCCCAGACCGTTCAGGATAACGCGGAGGGGCTTCTTACGAACCTTGTTGGCCATCTCGGCAATCTTGATGGCACCCTCGGCAGCAGCGAACGACTCGTGACCAGCCAGGAAGGCGAAGCACTCAGTCTCCTCGCGGAGCAGACGGGCAGCCAGGTTACCATGACCCAGACCCACCTTACGGTCGTCGGCAACAGAACCGGGGATACAGAAGCTCTGCAGACCGATACCGATAGCCTCGGCAGCGTCAGCAGCGGTCTTAACACCCTTCTTGATAGCGATAGCAGCACCACAAACGTAGGCCCACTTAGCGTTCTCGAAGCAGATACGCTGGGTGTCCTCACACATCTGGTAGGGATCTACACCTGCCTTGTCACAAATCTCGTTGGCCTCCTCGATAGAGTTGATGCCATTCTCCTTCAGAGCAGCAAGAACCTGGTTGATACGGCGCTCCTGACTCTCAAACTGTACTTTTCTAATCATAGTCGTATCCTCCTTTATTCTTTACGTGGGTCAATAGCCTTTACTGCACCCTGCTCCTTGGTCGTACGACCGTAAGAACCAGTGTTCTTCTTCATAGCCTCGTTGGCGTCCATACCGTTCTTGATGGCTTCCATCATCTTGCCCAGGTGTACATACTCGTAACCGCAAACCTCGTTGTTGGCGTCGAGATACATCTTGGTGATGTAACCCTCGGTGAGCTCCAGGTAACGGGTACCCTTGGCAACAGTGCCATAGAGTGTACCAGTCTGTGAGCGGAGACCCTTACCGAGGTCTTCCAGACCAGCACCGATAGCCAGACCGCCCTCAGAGAAAGCACTCTGTGTGCGACCGTATACAATCTGCAGGAAGAGTTCACGCATAGCGGTGTTGATAGCGTCGCAAACCAGGTCGGTGTTCAGCGCTTCCAACAGAGTCTTGCCAGGAAGAATCTCGCTGGCCATAGCGGCAGAGTGGGTCATACCAGTGCAGCCGATGGTCTCAACAAGTGCCTCCTGAATGATGCCGTCCTTAACGTTAAGGCTCAGCTTGCAGGCACCCTGCTGAGGTGCACACCAACCAATACCGTGGGTGTAACCCGAAATGTCCTTGATCTCCTTTGCCTGAATCCATTTGCCCTCCTCGGGAATGGGTGCAGGACCATGGTAGGCGCCCTTGCAAACGCTACACATGTTGTTCACTTCTGTTGAATAAATCATACTTAAAATATAAACTAAAGATAAATAAAATCCGAAAAGTATTTGTCTATCCCTGCAAAGTTACTAAGGTAATTGGAAGTAGCCAAATGCTGTTTCTGTAATTTAAGAACAATTAACAGACATTTTTGGCGCTTTCTGCCTACCAGTGGGAAACCCGCTCAACTTTGCAAACTGCGTATGGCAAATAGCTCTTCTAGTAGAGCTCTGCAGGAATGAGCTGTTTGGCGTTCTCAAAATCCTCTGGCGTGTCCAGCTCGATAGAGAAGAACTGGGTGGTGTCGACGATGCGGAAAGTGTGACCTTGGGGGATGAGGCGCTCGAAGGCTCGCTCGTAGAATACGTCGATGAGTCCCTCGTGTTCTATCATCTGCTCCAGCTCCTTGAAGAGGGCTGTGCTGTAGCTGGCCGTCATCTTCTCAAAGCCTACGCTCTCGCCAATGGCCTGCTCGATGCTGCACGTCTTGCTGAGTTCCATGATGCGGTTGTCTGCGTCGACGATGACCTTGATTTCTTCCTCGCCACACTCATGACGGTTCAGCGCCAGAGCATTGCCCTCGGCAGCCAGTACGGCACGGATGAGCTGTGGGTCGAAGAGTATGTCGCTATCAGACAGCAGGAAGTCCTTACCCTCAGTATAGGGGCGTGTCATCCACAGTGAGAAGATGTTGTTGTTGTGCTCGTAGTCGCCGTTATGGATGAAGTGGATGTTCAGCGAGGGGTACTGTGTGGTCAGGAAGTCGCGAATCATCTCAGCACGATAGCCAGTGACGACTACCAACTCGTTGATGCCAGCGGCAATCATCGCGTCGACAGTACGCTGCAACAAGGTGCGCTCACCAATCTTCAATAAACACTTCGGACATGCGTCAGTCAGTGGGCGCAGTCGTTTTGCCATTCCGGCAGCCAATATTACTCCAATCATATTTCAATGCTTAATGCTTAATGCTTAATTCTTAATGCTTAATGCTTAATTCATATCTTCTACCTTCAAGCTCCCCTTCCTTTTCTCTGACCTAAAGGTGCAGAGTGTGGCGTTGCAATGGAAGGGGTTGGGGGTAGGCTACTCCTTAATTTTCATCAGTGCCATTCCGATGGCTATCCAGAGAATCTCACGTACGCGGCAGATGATGCTGACAAAGATGCCCAGGGCTGCAGAGAGTCCTAAGGCCGCAATGCTCAGCACAAAGCCACCTTCCTGCACACCAATCTGCATGGGCAGGAAGCCGATGAGGTTGGCGAATAGGGTGGTGAAGGCCACGATGAGTACGGAGTGCAGGTAGGTTAGCACCATGCCGTCCAGTCCGCCACCATTGTCGATGCCGAAGAGCAGGAGCATGAACATCACCTCCAGGCTCTGTACCATGCGCGAGCTGTATTCTAATATAAGACTGGTGTAGAACGCCTTGGTGTCCTGTCCGTAGAGGGCAGAGATCTGGGCGTCGATGTTGCGCAGGGCCTCTGCGTGATTGCCACGGAAGCGACGGCTCCATCCTTTCAGGAATGGTATCTTGCCAATCAGCCCTAGCACATAGACCACCAGTCCGTTGCGATAACCCTTGGAGAATATCCAGAAGGCCACCAAACAGAACAGGATAATGATACCCAATACGGTGCCGATGGCTATCGTCATGGGCATGTCACCTACGAGTACCAGTGCCAGGTAGATGAAGATGCTGATGAACCAGAACCAGAAATGGGCGAAGAAGTGCATCATGGCATAGAGGATTACACTCGACGTGGCGTGCTGCTTGTCAATGTCCTTCGACAACTCCATGATGCGATAGGGTTCGCCACCCAGTCCACCCACAGGAGTGGCGTAGTTGAGGGCATAGCCCGTAATGGTCAGTCGGTAGATGCGCCAGAAGCTTGGTAGCTTTGGGCTATTAGCCGTTTGCTGTTGGCTCTCTTTGCAATTTCCTTTGATAATAGCCTGCCAGGAAAAGGCGTTGAGTCCGTAGACCACTATCCAGATGCCTATGATGGGTATGAGCCAGTAGCCTGCATGACAGAGGTGATCCCACAGCTCGACGAAGCTGACATCAAAGGTGAACAGCATGACTACGCATGCTGCACAGCCAAGGAAGAAAAACAGATTGTTCAGTCGCTGCTTAGTCCAAACCATCGGCAATCTTCTTACAGAATGATTCGTGACGACGGTTCACATAGCAGTACAGCAGTCCCATGCCTACAATCTCCCAGACAAAGTTCATGGTGGGGATGTCGAGCAGACAGAACAGGAACAGCCAGAAGGAACGGAAGTTGAAGGTCAGCAGACCATTCCAGAAGATGACGGGCAGCGAGGCGTCGTGAAACTCCTTGCGCACGCTCTCTGGGATATACTCTGTAGCACCAAACTTGTCGCGCAGCTTCTGCATCAGTCGCTGGAACTGTGGCGTCACACCTTCCTGCTTCTTGGTATAGTCGATGTACGACTTCTGGAAGTAGCGTTCGCCCCAGCTGCTGTTCTCTGGCGTCATCTGGTCGTAGATCTCCTGCTGGCGCACGGAGTTGTCGAGTTCAGAACCCTTCTCACCCTTCAGGAAGAAGAGGTGTATCTGTATATAGTAGTCGGCCAGACGCTGTTGACCAGCCAGACCGGCAATACCGGATATCAGACCAAGAACATAGACGATGGCGGTGGCTATCAGCGTGTTCTCCTGTGTGTTCTCAATGCCCAGCCAACCAAACTCGAGGTCGTGGTGCAGGTAGAAACGGTATACCAGCACGTGGTAGATGGGAATGAACCATGCGAAACCTGCCACGCCATCGAGGATGCGGCCGATACGACTCTTCTTGCCAGACAGACGGGCCAGCTGGCCATCGGTGCAGTCGAGGATGTCGGCAATCATCAGCAGTACAATGGCGATGATGTTCATCGTCAGACCCCATGTGCCGCTATAGTAGAAACTGCCACAGGCAAAGAAGAAAGCGCTGGCAGCACCGACAATCATCGACCAGATGGTCACCGTGTTGGGATGGATGTCGAAGCGGTTGAAAGCCAGTGCGCAATAATAACAGAAAGGACGGATGACATGGAGGTCAAGCCAGTCTTCCGTCTCTGATGATTTTAGTGTTGCTTTATATCCTTCGTTCATTTCAATGCTAAATGCATAATGCTTAATGCTTAATTATTTTTGAGCAGTAGTTTGAAGATAGCACTTCTTGATGGTATCACATACAACCTGTGTCTGCTCCTTGCGACCCAGTGTGATGCGCAAGCACTCCTCCAGGCCCTTGTCGCCCATGAACTTAATCTTGTAGTCCTGAATCTTCAGGGCTTCCATCAGCGACTCCTTGATGGCGATAGGATACTTGATAAGGATGAAGTTTGCCACCGACTTGTACACCTTGAAGCCAGGCAGGTTGCCCAACTCCTTCTTATACAGCTGGCGTCCCCATTCCATGTCGTCTGCAACGTGGCGATAGTGCTCGTCACTCTCCAGAGCAGCCAGAGCTACAGCCTCTGTGAAGCGGTTGAAGCCCAGGTACTTGTTGATATAGCTCAGGAACTGGTCGTGACCCTTGCCGATGAAGCCGAAGCCACAGCGGAGACCAGGCAGGCCATAGAACTTAGACAAGGTACGAGAGATGATGAGGTTGTTGTACTTGTTGACCAGCGGAGCGATGTAGTCGGTGTCCGTAGAGATGAAACTGGCGTATGCCTCGTCAACCAGTACCATCGTGTCGCTGGGGATGTTCTCCATGATACGGCCAATCTCCTCAGGCGTCAGACTGTTACCAGTGGGGTTGTTGGGTGATGCCAACAACAGCATGCGAGGATGGATGCGGTTGGTATACTCGATGACCTCGTCGACATGGTAGGCAAAGGTGTCCTCCTGCTCATAGAGAGGATACATCTCAAACTCACCGTCGCACTCGCTGGCTACGCGGTTGTAGTACCACCAAGAGAACTCAGGGATGAGAATCTTCTTGTTGTTACCCTTGGTCAAGAAATAGTGTATAGCATTCTTCAAGATGTCCTCACCACCGTAGGCAAGCAGTACCTGCTCCTCAGGAACACCGTAGATCTCACTGACACGGACGGAGATGACACTCTTCTTGCCTTGGTCATAGATGCGCGTGTAGAAGCACAAATCCTTGGCATCGAAGTTCTTCACAGCGTCAAGCACCTTCTGGCTTGGCTCGAAATTGAATTCGTTTCTATCAAGATAATTCATTGTGTGTTATTTTGTTTCAGCCTGCAAAGGTACGAATAAGTGAGGACAATACAAAACAAAAAAACGTTTTTTTGTTTTTATTGTCGAACGAAAGTACTTTCGAAACGAAGTTTCAAAGGTACAAGTAAGTGGGGAAAAAACAAAGAGAAAAGCTATAAAAAAACGAAAAGACAGCTTTTTAGGCTGTCTTTGTCGGGATGAGGCGACTCGAACGCCCGACCCCTACGTCCCGAACGTAGTGCGCTACCAACTGCGCTACATCCCGATTGCTATACGATTTCTCGTAAGCGGCTGCAAAATTACAAAATAATTTTTATATCTCAAAATTTTTTCTTGTTTTTGCAACCAAAACAAGTGATTGAAGCGCCTATAGCAAGCGCTTCAATTCGTTAAGCTCCTCTTCTGTCGTTGCCCAACTGGTGACAAAGCGACAGATGGTATGATGGATATCCGCCTTTCCCCAATGGGTGAACACGATGTCCTTGGATAACCGTCCTACGGTGTCGTTGGGCAAGATGACAAACTGCTGATTGGTGGGTGAGTCAATGAAGAACTCACAGCCTTTCTCCTGGAAGATGGCCTTCATGCGCATGGCCATATCGATGGCGTGGCGCGACAGTTTGAAGTACAGGTTGTCGGTGAAGAGCGCATCAAACTGCAACCCAATCAATGCTCCCTTGGCAATGACGGCACCATGCTGCTTCTGAATAGAGAAGAAGTGCTTATGGGCTTGACGGTTGGTGAAGACGACAGCCTCGCCACAGAGGGCGCCAATCTTTGTGCCACCAATATAGAATACGTCGCAGTGGCGAGCCAGATAGGGTAGGGTGATGTCACAGTCTTCAGCCATCAGTCCGTAACCCAGGCGGGCTCCATCGATATAAAGAGGTATGTTATAATGCTGACACACCTTATATATATCATC
This sequence comes from uncultured Prevotellaceae bacterium, assembly GCA_946410305.1. Lineage (GTDB taxonomy): Bacteria > Bacteroidota > Bacteroidia > Bacteroidales > Bacteroidaceae > Prevotella. The sequence goes on from CAMJZV010000008.1 coordinate 89,499, forward strand.
CAACTCCTGGGCGCTATAGAGTGTGCCCAGCTCGGTGGGGAAGGTGATGTACACTAGTCCTGGGAATACAGCATGGGCATTGTTGCCATCGTGCATGAAGTCGTCCAGATACTTGTCGAGTGTCTTGGCACTCATCTTGCCCAACTCGTCAGGCAACGTGATAATCTTATGTTCTGTAAACTCTACGGCACCAGCCTCATGGACATTGATATGGCCTGTACCCACACAGATGACACCCTCATACTGGTAGAGCATGGAGTCGATGGTGGTGGCATTGGTCTGTGTGCCGCCCGTCAGGAAGAATATCTGAGCATCGGGCATGCCGATAGCCTCACGGATACGCTGCTTGGCACGCTCAGAGAACTCGTCGAAACCGTACGGTGTAGGTTTTGAAGAGTTATACCTTACCAGATTGTCGATGACCTCCTGACAGGCTCCGTTGTTATAGTCGCATTCAAATGAGATCATAGTGCCTCCAGCATGCGCTTGATGACTACGGAGCAGCTGATCTCACGGTTGGCAGCCTCAGGAATCACCAGACTGTTGGGACTTTCAATGACGTCATCAGTAACAATGAGGTTACGACGAACGGGCAGACAGTGCATGAACTTACCATTGTTGGTCCATGACATGTGTTCTGTATCTACTGTCCATGAGCGGTCCTCGCAGGTAATCTTACCGTAGTCGGCAAGGTTGGTGACACCAGGATTCGACCAGTTCTTGGCATAGATAAAGTCGGCACCCTCGAAGGCTTTCTTCTGGTCATACTCTACACGGGCATTACCTACAAACTTCGGGTCGAGCTCATAACCCTTAGGATGAGTGATGACTAGGTCTACATCAGGAGCGGCATTCATCCACTGGGCAAAGCTGTTGGGAACAGCCTGTGGCAAAGCACGGCAATGGGGTGCCCAGGTGAGAACGACTTTGGGACGTTCTACCTTTTTATATTCCTCAATGGTGATGAGGTCTGCAAAAGCCTGTAGGGGGTGTACGGTGGCTGTCTCCATGGCAAAGACGGGACGGCCAGAATACTTGATGAACTGCTGCAGCACGGTCTCGGCATAGTCGTACTCACGGTCGGTAAGCCCCGCAAAAGAGCGTACACCGATAAGGTCGCAGTAGCAGCCCATCACAGGAATGGCCTCCAACAGGTGTTCGCTCTTGTCGCCATCCATGATGACACCACGCTCGGTCTCCAGTTTCCATGCGCCTGCATTGACGTCGAGCACGATGACATTCATGCCGAGGTTCATGGCAGCCTTCTGGGTGGACAGACGGGTACGCAGCGAGTTATTGAAGAAAATCATCATCAGGGTCTTGTTCTTGCCCAGATGCTGATATTTATAACGGTCGTTCTTGATCTCAAATGCTTCGGCCATCGCCTTGTCCAGTGGGCCGATATCTTGTACGTTGATGAAGCTTTTCATTGATTCTTATATTCTTTAACTCCTTTAACTTCCTTAACTCCTTTAACTCCTTATCTGTCCCTCTCCCTCAATAATCCATTTGTAGGTGGTAATCTCTTCGAGTGCCATGGGACCACGTGGGCCCAGCTTCTGGGTAGAGATGCCTATCTCAGCACCCAGTCCGAATTGGGCACCATCGGTGAACGAGGTAGGCGCATTCCAGTAAACACAGGCAGCATCAACGTGGGCCTGGAATTTGCGAGCTGTCTGCTCGTTTTGTGTGATGATAGCCTCGCTATGGCCACTGCCATGTTGGTCGATATGTGCCAATGCCTCGTCGAGTGATGTTACCGTACGGATAGCCATCTTGTAATCCATGAACTCTGTGCCAAACGACTCGTCTGTAGCAGGCTGCAGGAGAATGTCAGGGTAGTGCCCTTCAAGCAGTTGATAGGCGGGACCATCAGCGTAGAGCATTACCTTGTGGTCAAGCAATGGCTTAGTGAGTTCTATTAAATCGCCTAGTCGCTTCTCGTGAATGATGAGGCAGTCCAGTGCGTTGCAAACGCTGACACGGCGAGTCTTGGCATTGCAGATGATGGCCTTGCCCATCTCCAAATCGCCTTCAACATCAAAATAGGTATTGACAACCCCTGCTCCAGTCTCGATGACAGGAATGCGGGCGGTGTTGCGTACGAAATCGATGAGACGTCGACCACCACGAGGGATACACAAGTCGATATAGCCTACTGCATTCAGCATCTCGCCAGTGGCCTCATGGGTAGCAGGCAACAGTGTGACTACATCAGGGTCAATACCAAACTGTTCCAATACCTCATGGATGAGCTCTACCGATGCTTGGTTGGAAAGGTCTGCATCCGAGCCGCCTTTCAGTACGCAGGCATTACCACTCTTGAAACATAGCGAGAAGACGTCGAAGGTAACATTGGGACGGGCCTCGTAGATCATGCCGATAACGCCAAAGGGTACGCTGACGCGATGTAGGCGCAGACCGTTGGGCAACGTCTTCTCTTTAGTGATATGGCCCAATGGCGATGGTAGGCTGGCTACGTTGCGCATGTCACTGGCAATATCGGTCAGACGCTTTGGGGTCAGCTGAAGACGGTCATAGAGTGGATTCTTAGGATCCATCTTTGCCAAGTCTTTCTCGTTGGCAACAAGGATGCGCTCTTGTAAGTCGATGATGGCATCGGCTACAGCGTTAAGTATGTCGTTGCGCATGTCGTCAGAGAGCTGTGCCAGTGTCTTGCTGGCGGTCTTGACACGCTTGAAGGTCTCAATGAGTTCCATAGGGAATGAATTCTGTATGTGGTACGTTCTTTGTATCTTGTATCAGGTTGACGAGGATGTTGTCACGCTCACCATTGGCTATGATGACACGAATGCCAGTCTGCTGTACCTTGGTGGCTGTCGTGTACTTGGAGTGCATGCCGCCACGTCCGAAGGCGCTTTTCTCTGGCTGGATATATTCAGAGAGGTCGCGACCAGGCTGTACTTCTGGTATCAGCTCTGCTGTGGGGTCGTTGGGATTCTTAGTGAATACACCATCGATATTGGAGAGCAAGACAAGTGTCTCTGCCTGCATCATCTGGGCAATGAGTCCCGACAACTCGTCGTTATCGGTGAACATCAGTCCGGTGATGCTGACGGTGTCGTTCTCGTTGACGATAGGTAACACACCATTGTCCAGCATGACATTCATACACTGTCGCTGATTAGCATATTCGTCGCCTGGCTCAAAGTTCTTCTTCATGGTGAGTACCTGTCCGATATGGATGTCGTACTCGCGGAAGAGGTCGTAGTAGAGGCCCATGAGTTTGACCTGTCCCAAGGCTGAGAAGAGCTGGCGCTGTTCTACGCTGTCGAGTTCGCGACCTGTGCGCAACTCATCGCGCCCTGCCGATACGGCACCACTGGATACCAGAATGACATCATAGTTCTGGCGACGTAGCCACGCTATCTGGTCGACGAGTGCCGACATGCGCGTTACGTCAAGTTTGCCCTCTGGTCGTGTCAGGACGTTGGAGCCAACCTTTACAACAATACGTTTTTTCATTTGGCGTCTTTCTGTCTTATCTCTACACGGCGAATCTTGCCGCTGATGGTCTTGGGCAACTCGTCAACAAATTCCACGATACGGGGATATTTGTAAGGAGCGGTCTCTTTCTTGACGTGTTGCTGCAGTTCCTTGACGAGATCCTCGCCAGCCTTATCTTTCCATTCCTTGCCGAGCACCACAGTAGCCTTGACTACCATACCGCGGATGTCGTCAGGTACACCGGTGATGGCGCATTCCACAACGGCGGGGTGGGTCATCAGCGCTGACTCTACCTCGAACGGACCGATGCGGTAGCCACTGGACTTGATGACATCGTCGATACGACCCTCAAACCAGTAGTAGCCGTCCTCGTCGCGCCAAGCCATATCGCCAGTGTGATAGATGCCGTCGTGCCACGCCTCGCGCGTCTTCTCGTCGTCACGGTAGTAGCCCTTGAATAGACCGATGGGTTTCTTGTCACCTACGCGAACCACGATTTCACCCTTCTCGCCGTCCTCACAGCTGGTGCCGTCGGCACGCAGCAGGTCAATATTGTACTGGGCATTGGGAATACCCATAGAGCCTGGTTTCGGTGTCATCCAGGGGAAGGTGCCCAGCGTCATGGTGGTCTCGGTCTGTCCGAAGCCCTCCATCATGCGGATGCCGGTCTTCTCATAGAACTTATCATAGACGGCAGGGTTCAGTGCTTCACCTGCGGTGCAGCAATACTGAAGACTGCTGAGGTCGTACTTGCTCAAATCCTCGCGAATCATGAAACGATAGATGGTGGGCGGTGCACAGAAACTGGTCACCTTGTATTTCTCCATCTGACGGAGTAACGTGTCGGCATTGAACTTTTCGTGATCAAATACAAAGACCGTTGCGCCAGCAAACCACTGACCATAGAACTTACCCCATACAGCCTTACCCCAACCTGTATCGGCCACGGTCAGGTGTAGCGAGTTCTCGTGCAGGTTGTGCCAGAAGACACCCGTGGTCAGGTGGCCCATAGCATAGAGGTAGTCGTGGGCAACCATCTTTGGCTCGCCGCTGGTACCTGAGGTGAAATACATAATCATCGTGTCGTCGTTCTCGTTGACAAAGGCGGGTCGCTGGAACTTGGGAGCCTGCTGCCACTCGGTCTTCCAGTTATGGAAACCTTCCTCGTCGCGCAGCGTGATATACAGCTTCACCGTCGGACTCTCAGGCATGGCCAGCTTGATCTGACTGATGATATAATCGTCGTCGGCACAAATGATGGCCTTCACCGAGGCGCGCTGGTTACGATAGACGTAGTCGTGCTTGGTCAGCATGTGGGTAGCAGGAATCACGATAGCACCAATCTTACACAGGGCCAGCATGATGACCCACCACTCGTAGTGACGCTTCAGAATGAGCATCACTGGGTCGTTCTTGCCGATGCCCAGCGTCTGCAGATAACTAGCAGCCTGGTCGGTCTGTTCCTTCAGCTCTCCGTAGGTGGTACGAATCTCTTTGCCCTGGTCATTGGTCCACAGAATGGCTAACTTCTCTGGCGCCTCCTCAGCCCATGCGTCCATCACGTCGTAGGCAAAGTTGAAATTCTCGGGGATGATGAACTCTAAGTTCTTATTATAGTCTTCGACGGAGGTGAACTTCGTCTGCTTCAGAAATCTCTCTATCATTGCGGTAGCAAATTTTTCACTTTTCACTATTCACTTTTCACTTCAAATTACTCGACTGTAAAGGCGAGGAATTTTACGGCTTTATCTCCTACAGCCAGCATGCCGTGGGGTTTGGTGGAGTCGAAGTAGATGCTGTCGCCCTCTTCCAAGATGATGGTCTTGCCAGCAATATAAAGCTCCATCTTGCCTTCGAGTACCATGTTGAACTCCTGTCCCGGATGTGTGTTCTTATAGACCGTATGAGCGCCTGGCTTGGGCTCTACAGTAACGATGAAAACGTCAGCTTTGTGGTTGACGAAACCACCCACCAGCGACTGGTACTTATATGCTTTGGTACGCTCGATAGACATGCCCTGTCCTTTGCGCGTCACGTAGTACGACTTCATGTGTGGGGCTTCGGCAAAGATCAACTCTTCTGTCGATACACCGTACTTTTTCGCTATCTTCATCAGGTTCGAGATGGTAATATCCAGCTCGCCCTGCTCTATTTTCTCATACTTGTCAGTACTGATGCCAATGGTCTCAGCCATCTCGCTGACGGGGATGTCGAGCACGTCACGCAGTCCGCGCAAACGCTCGCCAATCTGTTTCAGTTGTTCATTCATATCTTTATCTTCTATGCTGCAACATCGTTGCAGTGATTATTACTTCGCTCCTGCTTTTAATCCTCTAATTACACTTGATGTGAATCCTGCATGCTCCATCTCGTTCAGTCCCTTGATGGTCACACCGCCAGGTGTCGTCACCAGGTCGATGGCTGCTTCAGGGTGCAGACCTGTAGCTTGCAGCAGTTCTACAGCACCTTTCATGGTCTGCATGACAATCTGCTTAGCATCGTCGGCTTTGAAGCCGAGTTCTACACCGCCCTCTGCGGCTGCACGCACATAGCGCATAGCATAAGCAATGCCGCACGATGCCAGTGTAGTACCTGCAGCCAAGTGCTGCTCGTCGGTAATGATGGTCTTACCCATCGAGTCGAACAGCGCCTGCACCTGTTCTGTATGTTGCTGTGTTACAGCAACACTAGGCACGATGAATGTCATTGACTGCAGCTGGGCAATGGCGATGTTGGGAATAACCAGGAACAGGGGGATCATCTTGCTGTCTTTTGATAGCCATTCCTTGATGCTCTCTGACTTCACACCTGCAGCAACCACGACGAGTATCTGTTTCTCGTAGTCCAGTACGTCCTTAATACTCTTCAGTACCTGCTCTACTAACCACGGTTTCACCACGACGCATACTACGTCGGCACCTTGTGCGGCCAACTGGTTACTGGGGGTTGCGGTGATGCCCATGTCTGCAAACTTGTCGCGTGTCTGACGAACAGGGTCGCTTACGCAGATATCCTCGTTCTGTATGTAGTCACCCTTAATGAGTCCTTCGGCAATGGCACCACCCATGGCGCCAGCTCCAATGATTGAAATCTTCATTTTCTTTTTGACGTTATTTCGTTATGATGTTATAACGAGTTTAATACCTTCGTTAACTTCTCAATAAACAGATCCGCCTCTGCTTTCGTTAGACAGAGTGGTGGCAACAGACGCAGTACATTCTGTCCGGCGCAGCCAGTGAAGCAGTGCTCCTGATAGATAAGTGGCTGGCGTACGTCCTTGTGGGGAATGTCCAGATCAATGCCAATCATCAGACCACGCCCGCGTACCTCTTTAATATGTGGGCTGTCGATAGCACGGAGTTTCTCCATCAGGTAGTCACCCACCTCGCGGGCATTGTCTATCAGGTTCTCCTGCTCGAAGACGTCAAGCACGGCCAGTGCGGCAGCACAGGCCAGATGGTTGCCACCAAACGTGGTTCCCAGCTGTCCGTAGACGGGCTGGAAGTCGGGCGAGATGAGTACGCCACCCATGGGGAAACCATTGGCGATCCCCTTGGCAACGGTGATGATATCGGGCTTGATGCCCAGCCACTGGTGGGCAAAGAACTTACCCGAACGACCGTATCCGCATTGTATCTCGTCGCAGATTAATGTGGCACCATAGCGCTTACAGGCGTATGATAGATCCTGGGCAAACTTCGGCGTAGCCATCTGGATACCACCAACACCCTGGATGCATTCCAGAATGACGGCTGCTACACCACCACGCGACAGTTCGCGTACCCATGGCTCTATGTCGTTCAGCGGCAGAAAGCGTACGTGATGGTTGTCATTCAGTGGAGCTACAATCTTTGGATTGTTAGTCACCTCGACAGCTAGCGACGTACGGCCATGGAACGACTTCTCGCACGACAAGATGCGTGTGGCCTGCGGATTCTTGAACGATGCCAGCTTCAAGGCATTCTCGTTGGCCTCGGCACCACTGTTAATCAAGAACAGCTGATAGTCCTCATAGCCACTAATCTTACCCAGTCGTTCGGCCAACTGCTGTTGCAGGGTGTTGATGACGGAGTTCGAGTAGAACCCAATCTTCTGCAGCTGTTCTGTCACCTTCTGGATGTAGTGGGGGTGGGAGTGGCCGATGCTTATCACGGCATGTCCGCCATAAAGGTCCAGATATTCCTGTCCCTTGTCATCCCAAACCTTACAGCCCTTGCCCTTCACGATGTTTACGTCGAAGAGTGGATATACGTCGAATAATTTCATAGATGCCTTATGTTATTTGTCTGCAAAAGTAAGCAATAATTCGTAAACTCAATCCTGTTTTGAGCTTTTTTTGTGTATCAAAAGATTAGAATGCGGAGGCTTTCAATTTCAATCCTGCCGTCTCGTCAATGCTAAACATGAGGTTCATGTTCTGTACGGCCTGACCAACGGCACCTTTCAGAAGGTTGTCAATACAAGAGGTGACGAGAATCTTGCCCTCGAAACCATCTACATGTACCAGTGCCTTGTTGGTGTTCACCACCTGCTTCAGGTCAATGGACTTGTCACTATAGTGAGTGAAGGCGGCATCACGGTAGAATTCCTTATAGGCAGCAATGACATCGCTGGCAGGTGCATCGGTCTTGATGACGGCGGTGCAGAAGATGCCACGAGCAAAATTGCCACGATAGGGGATGAAGTCTATAGAGGCATCCAGATAACCCTGCTCCTGCTCCAGCGACTGGCGAATCTCGGCAATATGCTGGTGCTGGAAAGGCTTGTAGATGCTCAGGTTGTCTACGCGCCATGAGAAGTGGGTGGTGGCGCCTGGCTTCTGACCAGCTCCTGTAGAACCAGTAATGGCATTCACGCTAACGTCTTCTTTCAGCAGATGCAGCATGGCGGCGGGTAGCAATGCCAGTTGGATGGCAGTAGCAAAACAGCCGGGATTAGCCAGGTGCTGAGCTTGCTGTATCTGTTCCTTGTTGATTTCGGGGAGACCATAGACGTAGTCGTGGTCACCCTTGATGCGGAAGTCCTGTGCCAGGTCGATAATCTTCACATTCTCAGGGATGGTGTGCTCCTGGAGGAATGCCTCGCTCTTGCCGTGTCCGAAACAGAAGAATACCACGTCCACCTTGTCAAAAGGCATCTCGTCGGTAAACTTCAGATTGGTATCGCCAATCAAACCCTCATGCACGTCGCTCACCAGATTACCTGCATTACTCTCTGAGTTGGCAAACACAATCTCTGCCTCAGGATGGTTCAAAAGCACACGGATGAGTTCACCACCCGTGTAACCTGCAGCACCTAATATACCTACTTTAATCATCTCTTCTCGTCCTTATGAATACCGTAGTATACGCGGAGTGGGGTAGAGCTGACCTTGATGAAGCCCTTGGCTTCGTCGGCTGTCCAACCTGTCTGGGTCTCTCCATACTCACCGAGCTTGCTCTTGGTAAGGTCGTTGGCTGAGTCAATGCCCACTGTCTCAAAACCGTAAGGACGGAGTTTCAGGATGGCTGTACCAGTGACGTTACGCTGGCTGCTGGTCAGCATAGCTTCCATATCGGGCATGACGGGCTCTAGGTACTGGCTCTCGTGCAGGAACATGCCGTACCAGTTGGCCACCTGGTCCTTCCAGTACTGCTGCCACTTAGAGAGTGTTGACTTCTCCAACAGACGGTGTGCCTCGATAATCAGCTTGGGAGCGGCTGCCTCGAAACCTACACGTCCCTTGATGCCGATGATGGTGTCGCCTACGTTGGCATCGCGACCAATGGCATAGCTGGCACCAATCTCCTCAATCTTCTGGATGGCTTTCACTTTATCGTCGAATTTCTCATCGTTTACGGCTACTATCTCACCCTTGTCGAAGGTAATCTTCAGCAGAGCCTCATTCTCCTTGGCAGTGACATGCTTCAAGTAAGCTTCCTCGGGGAGTCCCTGGGTGGGGTCGAGCAGTTCGCCACCACAGATGCTGGTACCCCAAATACCTACATTATAGGAATACTTCAGCTTGGTGAAGTCTGCAAAATATCCATTGGCATTCAGGTAGTCAACCTCTTCCTTACGTGTCAGGTTGCGGTCGCGTGTCAAAGTGATAATCTCTACGCCAGGAGCCATCACCAAGAATGTCATATCGAAACGGATCTGGTCGTTGCCGGCACCTGTCGAGCCATGAGCGATGGCATCGGCGCCAATCTCCTTGGCATAGCGTGCAATAGCGATGGCCTGGAATATACGCTCACTGCTGACCGAAATGGGGTAGCAGTTGTTACGCAGTACGTTACCGAAAATCATGTATTTCAGTGACTTGGCGTAGTACTCCTGGGTAACGTCAAGTGTGACATATTTTACTGCGCCTAACTTATAAGCGTTTTCCTCGTTTTTCTTCAGCTGTTCTGCTGAAAAACCACCGGTGTTGGCACATGCAGCATATACCTCATAACCTAACTCCTTGGTCAGATACATCACATTGTAGCTGGTGTCCAATCCACCACTAAATGCTACTACAACTTTCTTCTTGCTCATATTCTTTGTTCTATTTTTGTTCTTCTATTTCTTGTAGGTGCTTGATGCGCGACAGTACATCTTCGGTTAATTTGGCGGGAAGATGCTCTGTAGGGTCGAACAGCATAGCTGTGCAGATGCAGAATTTGCGATTGCGCTCGCGCAGTACCGGATAGTTGACGCAACCCTCGCAACCTTTCCAGAATGCCTCGTCGTCCGTCAGGTCGGCAAATGTGACAGGCTGATAGCCTAATGCTGTGTTCATTCTCATGACGGCCGCACCACTGGTCAAGGAAAAAATCTTGGCATGAGGCCAACGGGTACGGGCCAGCGTGAAGGTCAAGTCCTTGATGCGCTTAGCAATATGCATGCCCCTGAAGTCGGGGTGAACTATCAAGCCGCTGGTGGTTACATATTGCTGGTTTTCCCATGTCTCAATATAGCTGAAACCAGCGAAACGACCATCTTTCGTCAATGCGATGACGGCCTTGGCCTCAAACATCTTCTTGGCCAGGTACTCATGTGTTCTCTTGGCAATACCAGTGCCGCGCACTTTGGCGGCTTCGGCTATCGTCTCCAGAATGGTGTCTACATAGACCTCGTGTTCAGGTCCTGCCACCAATACTTCAATATCTGTTTCTTGTTCCATTTAATAATGCGTTATCTCATGTTAGGAACTACCTCGCTGAGGGCATCGATGACCTCATCTTTCGTTACTCCTTGTTTGATAACAATAAAGATGGTGTCGTCACCAGCGATGGTTCCAAGTATCTCGTTGATATGACTGTTGTCAATGTTGTAGGCTATGGAACTTGCATAGCCAGGACGTGTCTTGATGACGCCCATGTTGCCAGAGAAATGTATGCTCAGGAAACCTGGAACCTGCATCATCTCGCGGACGGATGATGGCGTACTCACACGTTTGTACATCGTGTCGTTGGGTAATACGTATACATAGTTACCTCGCATAGATGCTGCTTTGGCAACCTTCAATTGCTTGAGGTCACGGCTGAGCGTTGCCTGAGTTAACTTAAATCCTTCTTGCTTCAGGGCGGCCAATAGCTCGTCCTGACTGCCCAACTCCTGACTGGAGATAATCATTCTAAGGGCTTCTAAACGGTCGTTCTTTACTTTCATGAAGAATATTTATGCAAATTCGGCTGCAAAGTTACGAATATATATACAAACTACCAAATAAATGAGTGTCTTTTTTGCAATAATTTATTGATTCGGTTCTTGGTGCTGTTTTCAGTTGTGGTATTATGCGGGTGTTCTCGTGTTGTTTGCGCAAACAGAAAAAGTTCTCGCGTGCGTATTATAATAATAAGGTGTAATAATGGTTTTGTCTTGACACAAATCAAGTCCTCAAACTTTTTTCTATAAAAACTGAATTTTTTCTTGGAAAAGTTTTGGTAGTTCGGAAAAAAGTCGTACCTTTGCATCCGCTTTCAGGAAGTGACCTGTTAAGCAAGAAGGAAAGAGTTCTTTGAAAGTCTTACATAAAACAGAGAAGTAGTACAAGAAGC
>CAMJZV010000009.1 GCA_946410305.1 uncultured Prevotellaceae bacterium
TTCATGTAGAGTAGATGTTTGGAATGAATACTCAAATATATGCCTTCCTTCTGCATGTTCTACGATATTAGTCATAATGTTAGAAACAAAATTGGCTTTAGCATCACCAGTAAATGATTCTTCTACTGCTTCAAAAGTCATAAAATTACCTAAATCGTCATTCTTCAATAATGTTTCTATATCCTGATTATTGAAATCATATTGTTCTGCTCCTTTATATATATAAATTTGACCTGTGTATCCTTCAGAAGTACAGCCTAAAAAGACTCCTCTAGTATCATATATAGGATTCCTTCCGTCAGGATCCACTAACATCACTGGATCTCCTGCACAATATGAATATGGAGTGATATGATAATATTTCTCTGCCAACGGATCCACGCTCGTCCACATAGGAACACCAGCCACGTCAAACAGGCGGGCACCGAAGTCGTACATGTTCAAGCCGTTCTGCTTATCGAGTTCTTTGCCAGAGAAGCGGTACGGCTGCCAAGTGTCGCCAGCCATCTGTGCAGGATCCTGCATCTTCATCTCACTGCCGAAGGGATAGTAGCTGATGGTCTCCTTGACGTTGTCGTTGCTGTCAACCTCCTTCCTCGTACTGCCCAGGTGGTCTGTGACGTAGTAGTTCCAGCTGGTGGGCGTTCCGTTCGCATCCAAGGATACATATCCACCGTCGAACTGCCACATCAGGGGTACGCCGTCGCGCAGTATCAAACCGTCGACATACAGGTCTGTGGTAGTGAAAGTGTGACAACCGCCCTGTCCCGTGGGTGTGTAGGTCGCATGGCAGCTTGACAGTTTCCTGCCATCTGCCGTATAGTAGTTATAGTTCTTCTTTTTCTTGCCCTGTATTCTGATCGTTATCGGATGATGGCCGTAGTCGTAGGTAATGCCGGTGATTCCCCTGTTGCTGTCACGTGTCAGTGCTCCGTTGCCGTCATACTGGTATTCACAGTCCGCATCGGCCCCATCGTTGAAGTCGAGTGCTCCGTTGTAGTTCAGTGCCTCGGCAGCATCTGTTACTTTCCGCAGCTGGTTGCCGTTATAGCTAATGGTCAGGTCGTCAATGAGACCGAACGTTCCGTTGTTCTTCATACTACTGCAAAGTTATACATTCTTTTCAACAAAACAAAATTATTCTACTTAAAAGTGGATCACTCAGAATCGATCCCGTGATCCCTATTCTCTCGGTAATTCTCATAAATGTTTTTTAGAATTTCTTCTAAATTGTATCTACTTTCCCCTCCAATGTTCCCTTTTATATATTTCCCAGAAACTCCAAACACTTGTTTTTTGTTACCACTATATAAGGAAATTTCCATATTAGGATAGAAATGAGTCGTGCATATTGTAGTCGAATTATACAAAATGTCACAAACATGATTTATATCTTTGGGGTTTCTAATGCATACATAATATTTTAAGCGATTTTTATAATGTGAGATATGAATTGAGTCGACCTCTTCCAAACGATACTCGGTAAACGATTCCCTTTTACAAGAAGAAGTAATAGCTATTCCACAAAGAACAATTATGATGAATAATAAATATTTCATAAAAAGTTGTCTAATATTCGACGAAACTATTTTTTTCTTTACCATTCGGATCAACAATAGTTTTCGTGCAATCACAGGGTTTTTGATTGAATCTCGTTAAGCGTCTCATCCTTTCAATATCTTAATTTTGATTTGATTCTTTTATAGTGAATCTGAATCGTTCTGCAAAGATACAACATTTTCAACTGACTGCCAAATTATCTGAGTAAACTTTGTGATCTTACAGCATTTTTTGTTTGAAAATTGCCTTCACATTCACGCGTAAGTCGTTGATAGATTGCGCAATAAGTGTGAACCCTGTTTTTCGAGATATTTTAATTATTGTAGTGGAGAGGTGGAGATGGTGGAGTATATTTTTAAAAGTCTACGCGTACCTGTGTACATTATTATATACATGTGTACGCAAGGAGTTTATAATTACTACCCCACCATCTCCACCATCTCCACCCACATGAGACACAAGTGACAGGCTCCTGTTTCATTTACTAATTTCTGACTAGGGTCTGGCCTCCTGTCAAACAGAAAAATTGCAAAATCTATTAACCTATTATCATTCATTTATCAGACATGTTCCAATAAGTCCTTGGATATTTATGCGGTTTTTGTTTTGAAGACCTGAAAATTTTGTGATAGAGACTGACAGACTGACAAAACGCCGATGTAGAAAGGGTTTGCAGTCTTTTTGGAGACTGTCAAGACTGACAGGAGACTGACAGTCCACCGACCTTAAATTCTAACAGAATAATTGTCTAGAAAATTCTATGAATTCTCTAGAGAATTGTCCGCGTATTAGGTGTGTACGGTAGAAATTCTCTAGAGAATTTTTCGTTTATACAGCTGATATTCGAATAGATACAGCTGATATGCGCAAAGATACTGCTATTATCTGGACTAAATGTTGTCAGTCTTGTCAGTCTCTAAAAGACTGTCAACAGACTGCAAATGCCCTGTGCATCGGGCTTTTGTCAGTCTGACAGTCTTAAAAACATTTTTTGCCAATTTTTTCAGATAAAATCACCATGCTATGGGATTTTTTGCGTATCTTTGTCCGCAGAAACAAATTACAGCATATGAAAAGACTGATTATTTCCCTGATTGCATTAATCACAATACAGAGTATCCTTGCTGCTGACAGACTATCGTCACTGCCCTGCCCTATCCTTGGCGGTGAGTTGAGCAATTCGGCCGCTACTTCGGTGGCAGACATTGACGAGGTGATGCCGCGGATGCGGGCATTAGGACTAAATACGGTGCTCGTTCCTGCTTATTGGGAATTGATGGAACCAGTAGAGGGTCAGTTCGACTTCACACTCATCGACCGCACCATTGACGTGGCGCGACAGGAGCAGTTGCACGTGGTGTTCCTTTGGTTCGGTGCGTGGAAAAACTCGATGTCGTGCTATACGCCAGCATGGTTCAAACAGGATACGAAGCGGTTCCCACGGGCAATGACTGCCGAAGGCAAGCAGATGGAGATAGCCTCGTGCTTCAGCGACAAAGTGCTGCAGGCCGACCTGAAAGCATTCTCAGCACTCATGCAACATATCAAGGAGCGCGACCCGCAGCGTGAGGTGGTCGTCATGATGCAGATAGAAAATGAGATCGGTATGCTGGAATCTGCACGCGACCATTCACCGTTGGCAGAGAAAGCTTATAAAAAGGAACGTTGGGCTGAGCGCTACGGCACGGACGAGTATGCTGATGAGAAGTTTATGGCATTGAGCTATGCCCGCTATGTGGAGCATCTGGCTCAAGCAGCCCGCAAAAATCACGACATGCCACTCTATGTGAATGCAGCCATGAACAGTCGTGGGCGTCGTCCAGGCGAATATCCGTCGGCAGGGCCGTTAGCACATCTCATAGACTTCTGGCACGAGGGCGCACCCAGCATTGACCTGCTCGCCCCTGATATCTACGACACAGGCTTTAAGTCGTGGTGTGCGCAGTATGCTATGCCTTTGCGTCCGCAAGATGGGGGAAAAATCAAGAATCGGCTCTTTATCCCTGAAAGTCGCTGTTGCGAGAACAGCGGAGTGCGTGCCCTCTATGCCTTCGGTGAACATCAGGCTTTGGGCTTCTCGCCTTTTGCCATCGATCAAGCCAGTGAGAAAGAGACGGAATCTGTGACACAGGCCTACGCCCTCATAAAACAGTTGGCGGTAGCAAATTCTTCACTCTTCACTCTTCACTCTTCACTTAAAACTTGGGGCCTTCTCTTCGACCAAGAAGATTGTGAGCGCATTATCAATGATGACAATGTGCTAATGACTTGTCGCCATTACTTTACCCTACCCTGGGATCCCCGTGCCACCGATGGTAGCACATGGCCCGAGGGCGGTGCCATGCTTATCCGTCTTGGTAAATACGACTATCTATTGGCTGGCAGCGGTGTGGTCATTGACTTCAAGACTCCTACTGAAAAGCAACAAGAACAGCAAAAGACATTAGGCGAGGACGGTTTTGCAGAAGCAGGTGGATCAATGGTCAATGTTCAATGGTCCTCGCAACGCCACACTCTCAAAGAGAGAATGTTCAATGGAAAACGCCTCGGTCTTCTTTCCGTCGATGAAGTTTCCATCTCTGACGATGGCACCATGCAATACCTCCGACGTCATAACGGCGACCAAACCCATCAAGGCCGTCACGCCCGCATCGGCGTCGGCGAGTGGAAGTTGCTGCACATTAAGCTATACGAATATTAAGGAAAACCTCCATTCGTTGAACAAATCAGGGTGTTCATTGAATATAATTGGTGGACATGCTATTTATTCTTACCTTTACAGCAAAAACAACAAACTACTAAGTGAATATGAAGAAAATCGTTTTATTTATGACGATGCTGGTAGGAACGCTGACGGCGCAGGCCAGTGACTATACCTACCTGACTTTTGAGACAACGGACGGGGCGAAGGCTTCGGTATCCGTGTCTAATTTGACGTTGAGCATCAGTGAGACGACACTGACGGCAGGAACGCAATCGTTCACCCTCTCCAACCTGAGCAAAATGTACTTCTCAAACACTGACGAAACGACAGGGATAAGTGAAGTTATGAGGGCTGAATTGGACGGGGCTACGGAAATCTACAACTTGCAAGGCCATAAGGTGAGCAAAGACCAGATGCGCCGTGGCGTGTATGTGATTAAGACAAAGCAGGGAACCTTTAAACTGAACGTAAAATGAAGCGCACGTTATTCTCAATGATAGCCCTCATGCTGGCGATAGCAGCAGGGGCACAGACGCTGAACGTCAAGGTGGGTAGCGTGACCTATCAGTTTCCTGCTGAGCAAACGGGTGAGATGACCTATGCCAATGGAGAGACCATGACCATCATGGGTAAGACATTTACGCTGGCTGACATCAATAGCATGACGGTGGACAACAGCGAAGTCAGTGACGGCACGATAGGCATCAGTTATAACGGCTCGACGGCATCGGTGACGGTAGCTGGCAATGTGGCGCAGTACGTCACGCCAACCGTCAGCGGGGCGCATGTATCGATAGCCCAGAGTGACGATCTGGCTGAGGAAATCACCTACACGCTGAGCGGCACATCAAACGATGGAGAGTTTTATATGTCGGGCTCGTACAAGGCAACGATAGAGCTGAACGGCCTGACACTGACCAACGCGACACCAGTATATAGCGGTGCCGCCGTACACATCCAGAACGGCAAGCGCATCAAGGTGAAGATTGTTACAGGAACGACCAACACGCTCAGCGATGCCTCCAGTGGTTCGCAGAAGGGCTGTCTCTACATCAAGGGACACGCCGAGTTTGCGCAGAAGGGTACGCTGAACGTGGTGGGCAACGTGAAGCACGGCATCAAGACGGGCGAGTACTTCACCATCAAGAACGCCACCATCAACGTGACTTCAGCAGCAGGTGACGGCATCAGCTGTGCTGAGTATTTCCTCATGGAGAGCGGTACGATTAACATCAGCGGCACGCAGGACGACGGCATCCAGTGCGACATCGACGGCGACGCCTCTACTGGCGAGACCACCGACCACGAGGAAGAGGACAGCGGCAACGTCTATCTGGAGGGCGGTACACTGAATATCAACGTGACAGCTGCAGCTACAAAGGGCATCAAGGCCGATGGCGACATAAAGATAAGCGACGGCGACATCACCGTGAAGACCACAGGCGGTGGCGCGTGGGATAGCGACGACAAGAAGACTAAGGCTTCGAGTTGTCTCAGCGCCGACGGCAATATGACCATCAGTGGCGGCACACTGAACCTGACCAGCACGGGAGCAGGTGGCAAGGGCATCAATGGCGACGGCACGTTTACCGCTACGGGCGGCACGACAACCATAAAGACCAGTGGCAATGCCGTGGTAGCATCGTCGAGCGGCAGCATCTCTACCGTTAGCAGTTCGCAGCAACTCGATCGCTACGACAGCGACTATAAGTCATCGCCCAAGGGCATCAAGATTGACGGGGCCATTGTGATTAGCGACAATGCCATCATCAGCGTCACCACTACAGGTGCTGGCGGTGAGGGCATCGAGAGCAAGACCTCGATAGACATCACAGGCGGACAGGTGACTATCAACGCCTCGGACGATGCCATCAACGCTTCGTATAACGACGACACCAAGAGCCTGAGCTATGCTGGCAATCTGACTATCAGTGGCGGCTACGTCTATGCCCGCTCTACTGGTAACGACGGCATCGACGCCAACGGTAACGTATATATTAAAGGGGGACTGGTGTATGCCATTGGTGCCTCGTCACCCGAGGTGGCCATCGACGCCAATAGCGAGGAACAGAAGAAACTCTACGTCACTGGTGGCACTATCATCGCCATCGGTGGACTGGAGCGCGGTGCCAGCCTTACGCAGTCATGCTATCAGGCCTCATCGTGGAGCAAGAATACCTGGTACGCAATGACTGTCGGCAGCGAGACCTTCGCCTTCAAGACGCCATCAAGTGGAGGTAACACGATGGTTGTTAGCGGAGCCTCGCAGCCAACAATGAAGAGCGGTGTCACCGTCAGCGGCGGCACCAGTATCTTCGACGGTGTCGGATATACCAGTACTACCTATAGTGGTGGCACAAACGTCAGCATCTCATCCTATACTAACAGCAGTGGCGGACCTGGCGGTGGCGGATTCCCAGGTGGTCCTGGCGGACATTGATAACAAAAAAAATATAAATCCCAAGGCATTATCAACACGTTTTGGGATTTTTTTCGTATATTCGCAGCAGATTTAATAAGATATGTGACACAATGATTAGAAGAGCTGAAATAAAAGACATTCCAGGTATCATCAGTTTGCTGCATCAGGTGAACATGGTGCATCATGTACTGCGTCCCGACTTGTTTAAACCACACACTACCAAGTATAACGAGCAGGAACTGGAAACCCTGATTGGAGATGACAGCAAACCTATCTTTGTTTTTGAAGATGGAGCGGTATTAGGTCATGCTTTCTGCATGATAACCGAAGTTGAAGACGATAAATTGCTGCAAGACATCAAGACGCTGTATATTGATGACATCTGCGTAGATGAAAATGCTCGCGGCAAACATGTTGGCAAGGCTTTGTATGAATATGTCCGCGATTATGCCCAGTCAATTGGCTGCAACAACATCACCCTGAACGTATGGGATGGCAACGATGCAGCACTAAGCTTTTACAGGAACATGGGCATGAAAGTCCAGAAAACGACTATGGAGATTGTGCTGTAATATTTACTAATAACTTTTGATTAACCTGCTGTTGAGGGGCGTCATAGCGGCGTAATCCTTAATATCTGTCTTGTCGTTTTTCTGGCTTCCTTCCAACGGGGAAAGAACTTATCCATCAGGGCATGGAAACGGACATTGTGGCTTGGCTCCAACAGATGGCACAGTTCATGAACCACCACGTGCTCGACACACCATTCGGGCAACAACAGCAGATAGGCAGAAAAGCAGATGGACTTGTCCTTGACATTGCAGACGCCCCAACGTGAAATCATCGCCTTGTAATAGACCGCTGACGGCATCACGCCCATCTCCTTGGAATGGCGATCCACCATCGGCTCTATCAAGGCTTTCAATCGCCTCAAGGCATCGTCAGCCTGTTCTCTTGTCTTTAGCGGCAACTGACTATAAAAACCTGCCCTACGCTTTTGGCTCTCATAGGTTTTCTTACGTGCCTCGGCTATCCATTCGCGGTGTTCATCAATGAACCTCTCCACCTCTTTCCTAGGCATACCAATAGGTGCCGACACATGTACATCGCCATTCTTAACGATGCGCATTGACAGCCTCCTGGTTCTCCTGTATGTCACCTGTATAGCCATATGCTAATAATCGGTACAAAGTTTGTTTATTTCCCCTTCCTGAAGTCCCTCGGATTCATGCCCTTCATCCTATTGAAGAAACGGGCAAAGGTGGTGACCTCAGCGAAATGGAGTTGGTCAGAAATCTGGGTGATGCTCAGCGAGGTCTGACGCAGCAGGAAGGTGGCCTCCATGAGAAGCATCTGGTTGATGTAATCGACGACGGTGCGGCCACCTGACACTTGGCGGACGACACGCGAGAGGTAGGTGGGGGTGATGCAGAGTTCGGAGGCGTAGAAGCCAATGTCGTGGTGCTCTTCGAAATGCTGGGGCAGCAGGCCGAGGAATCCGAGGAAGATTTCTTCGACGCGCTTGGGGAAGCGGTGTTCGCGGATGCTGTGCTGCTGGACGGTGGAGAGATCGGTGAGGAAGAGGTTATAGAGCATGCGCAGGCTGTCGTTGGCCAGCGGGAGTCCCATCTGCTGATAGTGAATCATCATCTGCATCAGTTCACGCAGGCGCTGAAAATCGTCGGTTTTTAGCGGCAGTATCGGCGAGGTAAGTTCTACCACCGAGAAGTAGGCCGTGCGGATGGCATCGCGCACTGTGGGCAGCGAGAGCGTGAAGTGTTCGTCGCCCAGCAGACAAATGCCGCTATAGTCGCTGGAACTGTCGAGGACGGTAACCTCGAAGCCGGGCGAATAGGTATAGAGGTCGCCCTCGCGAAGCGTCAGTTCGCGATTATTATATAATATGGTAACCCAGCCGCGCGTGACAATCGTAAAAGTGTAGCACGACAGGAAGCCGTTCGTCTTGTTCGTGCCGAATGACCACTCCGCGTTGGTCTCTAAGCAGATAACGTTCCCGTCCCATTCCCCTTCGGGTACTGGCAGGTTTCCTATTTGCCAAAATTCCTTTAAGCTGTACATAATCTTATAGTTTCACGCTGCAAATATACAATAAAAATTTGAATCTGTTTCGTTTTAGTCGGTTTTTGTTTCGTTTCGGCTTACAAACGTATGAATTATAATGTTTAATTTTGCACCTAGATAACCAATAACATTATTATTCACTAAAAAACAGATTAAGATTATGGACAAGCAGAAATCAATCGAAGCATTACAGTTCTTCGTAACAGGCCTCTCAGAGGGCGCATTCGTACACAAGGTACAGGGACAGATTTTCAAGGCTCAAGGCTTTACGAAGCTGGGCGAGAAGTACATCGACCACTATACGGAGGAGATGGAATGGGTAGAGAAGTTCATCGACCGCATCCTCGACCTGGGCGGCGAGGTGAAGGTGGAGAAGCACGAGGCTCGCACGCTGTGCTACGACCCCATCGAGTACATCAAGGAGGATCTGAAGATTCAGGAGCCGGGCGTAGAGCTGTTGCGCAAGTGCATGGGTTCCGTATGCGAGGACTATCTAACCTTTGACATTCTGAAGGCTTATCTGGCTGACGAGGAAGAAGACCTCTACTGGAGTCAGGGCGCAGTCGAGATGATTGAGAAGATTGGTGCACAGAACTGGCTAATCATGCAGATGTAAGTATTATAAAATGGTCGCTTCGCTCAAAAACTATGATTAACATGAAAGAGAAGGTTTTACAGGCCATGCGTGAGTTCGGTGCTCCCGTGAACGCTGGCAAGATTGCTGAAATCACAGGTATTGACCGCAAAGAGGTTGACAAGGCTTTTGCTGAGTTGAAGAAGGAGGGTGCCATCGTGTCGCCCGTCCGTTGCAAGTGGCAGCCCGCTTAAACTCTAATAAATCATAAAATCCCAAGGCATAGTGCATTGCTTTGGGAATTTTTATTTATATTTGCAAACATAATTACTAACCCAAACAAACAATATTATGGAAATCAAAGCAGTAAAATTCCGTAAGGACGGATTCTATACCCAGCCCTTCGTGTTCGGAGGCGAGGAGGGAATGGAAAAGTATGACAAGAACATTCGCTATCGCGGCAGTCTTCAGAACTATCTGATTGACACGGGCAGCGAGGTGATTTTGGTGGATACCGGCATCCCTGCAGGGACTCCCGAAGAAGTTCCAAATGAAGATTCGCCCATCTTCACCGGCAAGGACATCTGCAGCTATATGGATGCCTTGAAGAACCTTGGTTACAAGCCTGAGCAGGTGACGAAGATTCTGGTCACCCATCGCCATGCCGACCACACCGGTGAACTGAAGAGCTTCCCCAACGCGAAGATCTATGTGAACAAGGAAGAGGTAGATGCCGCTGAGTTGCAGGGGCTGACAAACATCGTCCCCATCAGCTATACCGACGGTGCCTACTACAACTTCCCCGAAAGCCAAAAGATAGCCGACGGCATCTACTACATCAAGGCCAAGGGACACACCAAGGGTAACAGCATAATCATTGTTGAGATGGACGGTCTGTTCTACATGATTCACGGCGACATTACCTACGTGGATGAGGCCCTTTACGAGGATAAACTTTCGATAGTATTCGATGACCTACCAGCTGCCCGCGAGACTCAGAACCGCATCCGTGAGTTCGTCCGCAACCACCCCACCGTCTATTGCGGCACCCACACCCCACAGGGCTATGAGAATCTGGAGGCCAAGCGTGTGATGGATCTGGATCATCCCGTGCCGACCATTCTGGCCGAAGTAGATTTCTCCAAGCAGGAAGCTTCTGGCAAGTACGTCTGCTCCATCTGCGGCTATGTCTATGACCCCGCAGAGCACGAGGGCGTAGCTTTTGAAGACCTGCCCGACGACTGGCGTTGTCCCCGTTGCAAGCAGCCAAAGACGAAGTTTAATCCGGCATAGGACGACTGAAGTCCCAAAATATCATAAATCCCAAGGCAGAATTAACCTGCTTTGGGATTATTTTAGTATCTTTGCGTCAAAATATAAAACAGTCTAATTTTCATTATCGCACCATGAATCTGAACATTGAGCAAATCAGAGAATACACGTTGTCACTCCTTGGTGTAACTGAAGACCAACCGTTTGGTGACGATATCCTTACCTTTCGACTGGAAGGCAAGATATTTGTCTGCCTTTGGCTGGGCGGTGGCGAACATGATATGAAGGAGTCTTCCGAGCCACGCTTGGCGCTGAAGCTGTCTCCGGAAAGGAATGAAGAACTTCGCAGTCAGTTTGAGGCGGTGAAACCCGCTTGGCATTGGAACAAGAAACACTGGAGCGACGTGTATTACGAACAGGTGGAAGATGCACTGGTTCAGGAATGGATAAAGGAGTCCTATCAACTTGTGGCATCGAAACTCCCAAAAGCAATTCGACAAAAGTATTTATAATAGAATGCATCCGATGACAACGACATTGATTATAGGACTGCTGATTCCGTTGCTGGGCACGATGCTCGGCTCAGCCTTTGTGTTTTTTATGAAGGACGAAATGTCTGCACGACTGCAGAAGTCGCTGTTGGGTTTTGCATCGGGCGTGATGGTGGCGGCATCGGTGTGGTCGCTGCTGATCCCTGCGATGGAGATGGTAGCAGATAGCGGCAAGTGGTCGGTACTGCCTGCTGCTGTTGGTTTCCTTTTAGGTATGGGATTCTTGCTGATGATTGACGAACTGACACCGCACCTGCATATAGGCACGGATAAGCCAGAGGGTATGCGCTCACATCTGTCAAAGACGGCGATGCTGGCTCTTGCCGTGACTATCCATAACCTGCCTGAAGGTATGGCCGTCGGTGTGGTGTTTGCAGGAGCCGATAGCGGAGCAACGAGCATTTCTCTTGCCAGCGCCGTCGCCGTGTCATTGGGTATCGCTATCCAGAACGTGCCAGAAGGTGCCATCATCTCTATGCCCATGCGTGCAGCAGGCAACAGTCGTTGGCGCTCGTTCTTGCTTGGCTCTCTGAGCGGCGCTGTAGAACCAGTCGGAGCCGTTGCCGTCTTGTTGTTGGCATCACTGCTGATGCCTGTCCTACCCTACATGCTCGCCTTTGCTGCAGGTGCCATGTTCTATGTCGTTGTCGAAGAACTCATCCCCGAAGCCTCCAGCGGTCAACACTCTAACCTCAGCACCATCGGCTTCGCCATCGGTTTCGTCCTGATGATGGTACTCGATGTCGTGATGGGATGAGTGAAATTACCTTTGCAAAACAATAGAGTACGATGTCTATACTAACGCGTAAATATCCGTTTCCACAGAGCAGTCACTGGTTAAGAGACTGTTCCATCTATTGCGTCATCGTATTCTTGATTCTCTACCTGTTGCAGCCTTTCGGATTCAGCATGTATCAGGGTAACAAGCTGTTGGTATCGCTGCTGTTTGGTGCCGTCACCTTTGGCTGTTGCCTGGTATCTGGGCTGGTTGGACGCCCCATACATCAACGGGTAGTTCCTTGGCGTATCTGGCACGAGACCCTAGCGGTGCTGGTGATGGTACTATTCATTGGCATCTGCAACTTCTTGGTATTCTCGGTGGTGTTCCATTTCTCGATAACGCTCAGCATGTTCCTGCTATTCCTCTACTGGACACTGATTATCGGAGTGTTTGTCACTATCTGTTCTGTCAGCCTGAACTACTACCGCTATCTGCGCAACCAACTGGAAGCATTGCTCAACAAAACCACGGAAGAGCAGAGCGACATAACGGTGACCATCCACGACACGACAGTGAGGGGCAACGACCTGCTGTTGCCCATCAACGACCTGCTGTATGTGGAGGCACAGAAGAACAATGTATCTGTATGCTACGTGAAGGAGGGAAAGACGACGACGACTGAACTGCACACCACGCTGGCTGCCGTGCTCGACGACCTGCAAGCCTACCAGAACATCTTCCAATGTCACCGCTCGTTTGTCGTCAACCTGAACAATATCACGTCGGCACAGGGCAATTCGAATGGTTACCAGCTGAAGATGGGAAAATGCCCCACAACAGTGCCCGTATCGCGTACCTACGTGCCAAAACTACGCTCGTATATCGCTTAGTCATTCGTCCTTTTTTCTAGTCATTCGTCTGGCGGGCTAGTTATCTGTCAGCCTTTCTAGTCGTCTGTCCCACATATTTGGAGGTATCCATTTTCGTGCCTATCTTTGCGGCATGAAACAACAAGTCGCACATATCATCATCATGCTGCTCGCAGCCTTGAGCGCTAAGAGTCAGACCACCGTATCAGGTGTCGTAACCGACGGACATGAACCGCTCGCAGGGGCGAATGTATTTATTATTGGTACGATAGACGGATGCCTGACTGACTCGCTAGGCCGTTTCTCGTTTGACACCTCGCTAACGGGTGAACAGACACTACGCGCCACCTTCATCGGGTTCGACGACTACACCCTCACCAGCACGCAGCTGTCAGACCTTACCATCACTATGCGCGAAAGAGCTACAGCCATCGACGAGGTAGTGGTAACGGCCAGCACCTACAGCTTCGGCAAGAGCGACAACTTCAAGACGATGGATGCCCTCGACGTAGTGATGAGCGGCAACTCGTGTGGCGACGTGGTGGCAGCATTGCAGTCGCTACCAGGCACCCAGAAGGTGGGCGAGAACGGCAAGCTCTACGTTCGTGGTGGCGAGAGTGACGAGTGTCAGACCTTCGTCAACGGCATGCACGTGCTCATACCTTATTCCACAAATGTGGAGAACAACACCGTGAGAGGACGCTTCTCGCCCTTCCTGTTCAAGGGCATCAACTTCTCGCTGGGCGGCTATGGCGGAGAATACGGTCAGGCACTATCGTCAGTGTTACCTATGGAGACTACCGATGTTGCTACGGGCGACAAGTTTGGCGTCAGCGCATCGCTCGTAGACTGGAACATTGGCGGCACGAAGGCCTTCAGCAAGAGCAGCCTGTCGTTTAATGCCGACTATACCAGCATGGGACTCTACAATGCCCTCTCGCCAGACCGCTGCGACTGGACACGCCCCTACCGCAAACTCTCTGGCGAGGCGCAATACAAGGCCGACCTCTCAGCAGCTACCGTCCTGAAGAGCTATGTGGGCTACGACCTGACATCAGTAGGTCAGCATATTGACGAGCGCCACCTGTCGCTCACGGAGCATAACATCTATGCCAACGCCACACTCAAGACGAATATCGGCTGCGGCTATACGCTCTTTGCGGGTGTGGCGAACTCTACGGTTGTCAACGACATTGACGATGCCCTCATCGCTGGCGATCATTACCACAACCTGCGCAATGAGGTACACCTGAAAGGCGAACTGCGAAAGGTCTATTCATCCGTGCTGAAACTGTCAGCAGGCGTGGAGGATTATATCCGCCACAGCACAAAGCGTTACGATGCTGACGGCTATCACCTCGACTATCATCTGCTGGCGACTCACACAGATGCCCAGCTACGATTGGTGCCCAGACTGTTTCTGAACCTCTCTACTCGCTTGGAGCATGCCACCTACGATGGCCGCTGGCTGCTGATGCCTCGCACTACGCTGAGCTATGTGCCCAACAAGCATTTCCAACTCTCTGCCATCATGGGACGCTACAGCCAGACGACCAGCGACGACTATATCGCCATGAGTGGCAACAAGCTACAGCAGAGCACTGCCGACCACCTGA
The DNA here is from genome assembly GCA_946410305.1 of uncultured Prevotellaceae bacterium. Classification (GTDB taxonomy): domain Bacteria; phylum Bacteroidota; class Bacteroidia; order Bacteroidales; family Bacteroidaceae; genus Prevotella. The sequence continues at coordinate 14,372 of CAMJZV010000009.1, forward strand.
TTCTCAGTATGCAGTACAGCGACAACAACACACTGCTACGCATAGAACCGTACTATAAGAAGTACCATCATCTGCCGTTGCTCCAGCAAGGCCTGTATACTGCTGACGGTTACGGCAAGAGTAGCGGTCTGGACATCTTTGTAGAGAACCACTCACTCATCAGGAATCTTACTACCACCCTCTCCTACTCGTTCAACGATGCTGAGCGTCTCTATCTCGACTATACCACCCCACAGACACCGGATTATGCCTCGCGTCACAACCTGCGCCTGTCGCTGAAATATGCTGTTGGAAAGACCATCATAGGACTCTCTGAGTCGTATGCCAGCCCACGTCATTACGCTGTTGGCGACACACCTTATTACAACAGCGTAGATGCCAACATCACCTGGCTGGTCAGCCCGAAAGTCATTGTCTACACCTCGCTCAACAACATCCTCGGGCGCACCAACATCTTCCGCTACGAGGCTGACGGCAAAGCCGTCACTGCTACACGCGACCGTTTCTTCTATATCGGAATATTTGTTTCACTTAAAAATAATAAAGCTTATGACATCTCAAATTTTTAAGCAGTTCGCTGCTATCGTAGTGTTCGTTTTCGCAGGAGTTATTAACAGCCATGCACAGCAACAGAGTGCTGAGAGTATGCTCAATCTGGTAGCCAAGCTGCAACGCCTGGAGGCTATGCAGCCTGACAGCATCGGCCCGAAATACCAGCTGGCCTTGCAGAGTCTGAACTTCGCAGTGATGAATCCCTCCGCGCCACAAACGGGAAACATCCTAGTACAGGCCGAAGAAACCATCAACAAGATGGAAAAGATGAAGGGGGCCGACCAGAGCGACCTTTGTACACTGCGCGGCTTCTACTACATGGTGCGTATTGTACAGAATCCAGCCCAGAACGGGCAGCGCTACTACCTTACCGTCATGGAGAACTACGAGAAGGCGCTACGACTGAATCCCAACAACACGCTTGCTCAAAATTTGCAACAAAAGTTCTTGGAAGGTATGAAGCAATATACGAACTAAGAAACGAGCAAAAAAAACATGGAACCAGCTGATTTTCGGCTGGTTTCATCGATTTTACCTGTTAAAAGTGTTAAAACACACAAAATAAACTTAAACATTAGGCAGAATGAACACCTTTTTCAACAATATTTACTACCTTTGCAACGTTCTATTCCCGTATCGGACTGAAAATCAATAAGAACTAAAACAATTAATAATGCAGAAATTGAAGACACTTGCAATACTGACAATAGCAACAATATGCGCCATCCCATCCATGGGACAAGACCTATTGGCACGTCAGGCTCCCATAGACCGAAAGATGAAAGCAGTCGACAGCGTAGCGCTGCAGCGACTGATATTTACCGAGAATTACGAATCGCCCGCTGAAGACCTCTATGAGGACTGGAGCAACAAATATGCACACCACGAGACGGCGCTGCCCGACTCCTTCCGCATCTCGCTGAAAGACTTCTGCATGCCTACCGACAGTCGTGTGCTGACCAGCAACTTTGGTGCCCGTTGGGGACGCCAGCATAAGGGTCTCGACATCAAGGTGTATATTGGTGATACCATCCGTGCAGCTTTCTCTGGTAAAGTACGCGTAGTACGTTACGAGCGTCGCGGCTATGGTAAATATGTCGTTATCCGTCACTACAATGGTTTGGAGACTATCTACGGTCACCTGTCAGCTCAGCTGGTAGAGGAAGATCAGGAGGTACGTGCCGGTGAGGCTATCGGACTGGGTGGTAATACTGGTCGCAGCACAGGTTCGCACCTGCACTTTGAGACACGTCTCTGCGGTGTAGCCCTGAACCCCGCGCTGATGTTCGACTTCCGCAATCAGGATGTCGTCGACGACTACTATATGTTCCATAAGGACACCTATCAGAGCGAGTCGCTCATTGCAACCCGTCTGCGTGGTGTTGGTGGCAGAAGTTTTGGCGAGGGTGGCGAAGATGCTGAGTTGGCCTCAGCAGCGCCTGCTGCAAGCTATCAGCGTGAGTCGCGCTTCCACAAGGTTCGCAAGGGTGAGACGCTCTACTCTATCGCCCGCAAGCGTGGCACGACTGTCAATGCCATTATGAAGCTGAACCACCTGAAGAAGTCTTCGAAACTGCAGCCTGGTCAGATTCTGAAATTCAACTAAACCACGAAGGTTATTTTCGACCACGAATTATACGAATAAATCAGGAGCATCCAAACGGGTGCTCCTTTTATTTATGACAATCGACGTGAGGCATCTAGTCGCAGGAAGATGAACAACAGCAGGGTGAAGCCCCACAGCGAGGAACCGCCATAGCTGAAGAACGGCAGCGGAATACCAATGACGGGTGTCAGTCCGAGCACCATGCCCACATTAATAAATACGTGGAAGAGGAATATGCTTAGCACGCAATAGCCATAGACCCTACCAAAGCGCATGGGTTGGCGTTCTGACAGATAGATGAGGCGCCAGATGAGTGCCAGAAACAGCAGCAAAACACCGGCAGAGCCCAGGAACCCCTCTTCCTCGCCTACAGTACAGAAGATGAAGTCGGTATCCTGCTCAGGAACAAACTTCAGTTTGGTCTGCGTGCCATTAAGGAAGCCTTTGCCCTCCAAGCCACCAGAACCGATGGCAATCTCCGACTGGTGGACGTTATAGCCAGCACCACGCAAGTCCTCGTCAAGCCCCAGCAGCACATTGATGCGGGAACGCTGGTGAGGTTCCATGACGTTCTGCATGATGAAGTCAGCACCATAGTAGAACAGTCCTGACCCCAAGGCAAAGAGCGCAATAAAGAAGTAGTTACGGATGCGCGAGGAGAGTGCCTGGAAGAGCAGATAGCCAATCATGATAGCCACCTGCGCTATCTGTATGTAAACGATATTGATGCCGAAGTCTAACAAAGGTAATGAGAGCAGGGTGACTGCCGCTGAACACAGCAGCATGCGCCACGCCAATTTGCGGTGACAGTAGATCCATACCATGCCGATGGAGAACAATTGGATGAGCACCATGACGGAGAAAGGGCCTACCATGGCTGGCGATGACGCCAACGGAACGTCGGCAAAGCGGATGCCCACGACAAAATAGACCACCATGGCGACACCCGTAAAGAGGATGCTGCCCGGCATGCCCTCGCGATAGAACATGAGGAAGAAAGAGAGATAGACCAGTGCCGATCCCGTCTCACGCTGCAGGACGATACACACCATCGGCAACAAGATGATGAGCAGTGCCGCACCAAAATGGCGCCACTGCTGGATGTTATAGCCATAGGTAGACATGAGTTTGGCGAGTGCCAGTGCAGTGGCAAACTTCGCAAACTCAGCAGGTTGCAGGCGCAGCGGGCCCAATACCAGCCACGATCGTGAGCCCTTGATGCTGTGCGGATTGAAGATGGTGGCAAAGAGCAATAGCAACAGCAGGGCATAGATGACATAAGAGAAGGTGTCGTAGATGCGGTCGTCCAACAGCAGGACTACCATACCCAGAACGATGCTGGTGGCTATCCAGACAATCTGCATGCCAGAGCGCGTAGACAGCGAGAAGATGTCGGTCTCACCATACGAGTAGCTGGCTCCGCAGACGCTAATCCAGCCAAACGACAACAGGGCGATGTAGATAATCACCGTCCACCAGTCGATATTGCGTAGCACGCTCTGTTGTCTATTATCTGCTTGTTGAGCCATATGAGATATGTCTGTTTTGGAATTCCTCAGCCTTCTTCTGGGAAGCCTCCGAGAGTTTCCCGTTGATATACTGTTCCATGATAAGTCCGCCGATGGGCACACCGTAGGTGGCACCCCATCCGCCGTTCTCTACATAGACGGCAACGGCAATCTTCGGCTTATCCATTGGAGCGAAGCCCATGAATACAGAGTGATCGTGACCACGGTTCTGAGCAGTACCCGTCTTGCCACACGCCATAAAGTCGTACTTGGCCAGTTCATGGCAGGTACCACCTGTCGCAGAAGCACGCATACCCTGAACGACATAGTCGTAGGAAGCCTTTGACGCCTTGGTATGGCGTGGATGCGTGTAGAGCGTATCGAGCTGTTCACCCTGGATGCGCTTCACCACGTGCGGTGTGATGAACCAGCCACGGTTGGCGATGGTAGCGCCAAGGTTGGCTATCTGCAGCGGTGTGGCGTTGACCTCACCCTGTCCGATGGCAATAGAAATAATGGTCAGACCGTTCCAAGAACCCTTATAGGCCTTATCGTAGAACTCTGCATTGGGAATCAGGCCGCGCTTCTCGCCAGGCAGATCGATGCCCAGCTTATAGCCAAAGCCCATGCTGACCATATAGTCGCGCCACGTGTTCATGGCATTCTGTACACTGCCATACTTGTTCTTCGCACCTATCATATAATAGAGGCCCCAGCAGAAGTAACCGTTACACGAGGTCGACAAGGCCGGTACGAGGGGCAATGGCGAAGCATGGCCGTGACAGCCTACGTGCAGTCCGCGATAGTTGAAGCCGTGACCGCAAGGATATGCCGTATGTGTGGGATGAATGATGCCCTCAGTCATGAACGTCAGACCCTGTGTGGTCTTGAAGGTCGATCCTGGCGGATACTGTCCCATGATGCTACGGTTCAGCAGCGGTTTCCACACGTTCTGGCTCAGTAGCCGGTGACTCCTGGAGCGCTGGCGGCCCACCATCATGCGAGGGTCGTAGCTGGGCGACGACACCATGCACAGCACCTCGCCCGTCTTAGGTTCGATGGCAACGATAGAGCCTATCTTTCCTTCCATCAGTCGTTCGCCCAGCGCCTGCAGGTCGGCATCCAGCCCGAGGGTGAGGTTCTTACCCGCTACCGCACGGCGATCGAAGCGCCCGTTCTGGTAACGGCCCTGCACACGACCATGGGCGTCACGCAACAGAATCTGCATGCCTTTCTCACCACGCAGCTGTTTCTCGTAGCTACGCTCCACCCCCAACTTACCAATATAGTCGCCAGGCTGGTAGTAGTCATCCTCTTCGATGTCGGCAGGCGACACCTCAGCGACATCACCCAGCACATGAGCGGCAAAGGGGTAGCGGTATTGGCGGATACTGCGACGCTGGATATAAAAGCCAGGAAAGCGGAACATCTTCTCTTGGAAGACGCTAAAGTCTGCCTCCGATAGCTGACTCATAAAGAGCTGTTGGGTAAAGCGAGAATAGCCAGGATTCTTGGAGCGGTCCTTGATGGCTTCCATGCGATGGTCAAAATCCTCACGTGTGATGTTCAGCGCCTCACAGAGATCAAGGGTATCCAGATGATCTTTAGCCTCGTTCATCACCACCATGATGTCGTATGCCGGCTGATTATATACAAGTAGTTTACCGTTACGGTCGTATATACCACCACGTGACGGGTATTCAATCTTCTTGAGGAAAGCGTTAGAGTCGGCACTCTTTTTGTAGTCGTCGCTGGTAATCTGTAGCATGAAGAGACGAATGATATAGATCACTACGATGAGCAGTGCTACACCACCTATCACAAAGCGCCTATAATCTAACGAATAGTCCTTCATAGCACTTCACAAACTCCAGGATCAATGTCCTCTACCAATCTCAAGGGTAAAGATCAGCACCAAAGTAATAAGGCTGCTGCCAACCACACACATCAGCCAATAGAGGGCATTGAAGAAAGTAAACATCTCCAAGCTATAGAACAATAGGCAATAGACCAATACAATGGGGATGATATAGTAGGCATACTTTACAGGACCAAGCGTCACCAACGACGGTTTCAGATTGTCGGCAGAGTCACGGGGCACATACAGCTCCAGATAATGGGGCTGAATGGCAGCAATAACTGTCAGCGATGCTGCTGCCAGTCCTGGCGTATTCGAGAAGATATCTATAAGCAGGCCCAGCAGGAAGCTCCACACCAACACCGCCCACTTCTCGTGGTTACGTGGGAACATCGTCACGAAGTAGACATAGAGCAGTGGTGTAGCATAGTGGAACAGATGGATGCGTCCTAACACCAGAACCTGTGCCAGGAAGAACAGGGCGAACCACCCTAACCGTTTCAAGAAATCTGCAGACATCCTTTATACTATTCTCTTACATTTAATTTCAGCGAGTCGCGGGCAGCCTGCATGAGACGCATGCGGGCAGCAATAGAGCGGTCACTGATAACAACGACATCACGCAGATTGCCAAAGTCTGTTGTGAGACGAACCTTCAACTTATACGAAAGTCCATCACGGGCATTATATACCTCTACAATCTGTCCGACGAGTACACCCGGTGGGAAGATGCTTGAATAGCCATTCGTCTCCACCCAGTCGCCACGTTTAAAACGAGCATGACGAGGAATATCCTCAACATACGCATAGGCTGCATCTTCGCCATACCAGCGCAACACGCCAAAATAGCCATATCCACGGATGGCACAGCTGATGCGCGACGCATGAGTGTTCAACACAGGAATAACGACGCTATAGTGATCAGACACCAAATAGGTAACACCTACCACGCCACGACCACAGGCTACGCCCATGCCAACATCGACACCATCTGCCGAGCCTTTATCAATGGTCATCATATTGTCCATCTTAACCAACTCGTTGCTTACCACCTTGGCGGCAATGAGTTGGTAGCGGCTCAGCGAGTCAAGACCCTGTTGCTCTTGTTCATCCATCTTCTGAGTAGCCTCAGCATACAGACGACGCAGCTGAGTGACCTGACGCTCCAAATAATAGTTACGGAGCGTCAAGTCCTCATTCACTTTCGTCAATGAGAAGTATGACTCCACGGCTGATGTCCACTGATAAAAGCGGCCCACCAGCGCATTGGCTGACGAGAACCATACGCTGTTCTGATAGCTATTATAGCTAAACAGCAGCGAGAGGCTCACCGCCTCTAGAAATAGGAAAATCAGCCAATGGTAGTGGTGTCTGAGGAACTCTAGAAGATTCTTCATGCTAAACCACTATCGCATCAAGAATGTGAAACGGTTCACATTCTTCAGAGCAATACCAGCACCCTTAGCTACTGAGTGCAACGGATCTTCTGCGATATGGAAGGGAATATTGATCTTAGCCTCCAGACGGCGATCCAAGCCACGCAGCAGAGCGCCACCGCCAGCCAGCCAGATACCGTTCTTCACGATGTCGGCATATAGCTCAGGAGGTGTATTCTCCAGAGCAGAAAGTACGGCGTTCTCAATTTTCGCAACAGTCTTGTCCAGACAGTGAGCAATCTCCTGATAGCATACAGGTACCTCCATAGGCAATGCAGTGATACGGTTTGGACCGTGAACAACATAGTCCTCAGGGGCGTCATCGCCCAGATCAGTCAATGCAGAACCTACGGCAATCTTGATGCGCTCAGCCATACGCTCAGAAACCTTCACATTGTGCTGACGAGACATATACTCCTGGATGTCAGCAGTCAGGTCGTCACCAGCAGTGCGGATAGAGTTGTTGCTGACGATACCACCCAGCGAAATAACGGCAATCTCGGTAGAACCGCCACCAATATCAACAATCATGTTACCCTCTGGGGCCTCAACGTCAATACCAATACCGATAGCAGCAGCCATCGGCTCAAAAATCAGATATACGTCACGGCCATCGGCATGCTCAGCACTATCACGTACAGCACGCAGCTCCACCTCAGTAGAACCTGAGGGAACGCCAATAACCATACGCAGTGAGGGCGAGAACAGGCGACTACCTGTGTGAACCATCTTAATGAGACCGCGCATCATCTGCTCACAGGCAGAGAAGTCGGCAATGACGCCATCGCGCAACGGACGAACGGTGCGGATGTTGTCGTGTGTCTTTTCATACATCATCTTAGCCCGAGAACCTACGGCAATCATCTTGTCGGTGTGGCGGTCAAGGGCTACTACTGACGGCTCGTCAACCACAATTTTATCATCACTGATAATAATTGTGTTAGCCGTTCCCAGGTCCATAGCTATCTCCTGGACAAAACTAAAAAAACCCATCTTAATAATTGACTATTTACTATCTACAATTTACTTATTAAACCAAGCGTGAATGGCAGTATCATAGTGACTGCTGACGCCAAAGGCACGAGTAGCAAACATACGACGCTGTTCCTTGGTGGTCTCTGCACCCTGCTTGTTCAGGATGTCCAGCAACACAGCGTATTCAGCCTTAGAAGGTACGATAACGACATCGTTGAAGTTCTTTGCACCGGCACGAATCAACGAGATACCGCCGATGTCGATCTTCTCGATGATATCCTCCTCACTGGCACCGCTGGCAACGGTCTGCTCAAAGGGATACAAGTCAACGATAACGAGGTCGATCTCAGGAATCTCGTACTGAGCCATCTGCTGGCGGTCACCCTCGTTGTCACGACGACCCAGGATGCCACCGAATACTTTCGGGTGCAGGGTCTTCACACGACCACCGAGGATAGAAGGATACGTTGTCACGTTCTCCACCTTCTCGCAAGCGTAACCCAGACTCTCAATAAAGGTCTGCGTACCACCTGTAGACAAGAACTTCACACCCTCATCGTTCAACTTCTTCAACAACTCTTCCAGCCCATCCTTGTGGAAAACCGAGATGAGCGCAGTCTTAATTTTCTTTGTGTCTGCCATAAAAATGATATAACGTTATATTCGAATTCGAGTTGCAAAATTACAAAAAAAAGAGCACATCGCACAACGTTTCCACAAAAACTTTCTCAATACTGGCAAAATAATGCTATACATCAAGTCACCCTATAAAGTATAGGAGAGATTAACCAGCAGCGAAGAGGTAGACACATGATACTTGGCATAGCCAATATTCAGTTTAAAGCGCTCCAGTTCGATGCCGCCGCCAAGAGACAAACCGGCACCATGACTAGCAGAAGCGTCTTCGCCTTCATAAATCTTCATCTCACTGCTACGGCGGAAGTTATAACCTGCTGAAACAAAGACGGAAGTACCAAGACGAATGTCGGCACCCACCGCGAGATGTTTGATGAACGCCTGATCCCAATTGTTCAGTCGAGCAAGAGTTGCATGCAATGTCAAAGGGGCATTCGGCAATTGCCGACTGACACCCACCAACAGGTCAAGAGGAATGCGTTCGAAATCATCATCATAGGCTTTGATCTGTCCACCGAGGTTGCGTGCAACGGCAGACACCGACCAACCACGCTCCGTGTCCTGGTAGTTCAAGCCGAGGTCGACAGCAACAGCTGCCGACGAATAACTGCCAATGGTCGACGAGATGAAACGTCCCGTAATACCACCACTGATACGGTCGGAGAGCAGGTAGGCAAAGGAGCCTGCTAGTGCGATATCCTTGGGCGAGAAGGTGCCCGTCTGCTGGTTGGCAACGGTGGTCTCCTTGATTTCTCCATACGACATATACTGTCCGCTGACGCCCCACGAGGCCCGCTCCTTGTAGGCCTTGACAAATGAGGCCGAAGCAACGGTGCATCCCTCCATATAGGTCATGAAGTTGACGTTCAGCGTCTTGTCGGAGACACCCGTGATGAGGGCCGGATTATGGAAGATGACGGTGGCATCGTCGTTGGTCAGCGTCACATTGTCGCCACCCAGCGCAGCGACGTGTGCAGAGACGGGCAAGCGCAGAAAGCTATACACCTCCTGCGACTCCTGTGCTTGCATGCCTACGGCGAACAGCCAGCAGCCAATAGCCAACAATCCTTTCTTCATCATCAATAATAACGGAGAAGTTAAGAAAAAATTATGAGACCACCAAAAATTATTGGTGGCCTCACTATTTTATCTATAAGAATTAAATCAGTTTCAGTGTACCCATGAGGTAAACGAGGCCGAAGCCGAGGAGCATGGAAATGATACCCATGATAGCACCTACCTTAGCCATATCGTTCTGCTTGACATAGCCCGTAGCAAAAGCCAAGGCATTCGGGGGCGTAGAGATGGGCAGAATCATAGCGCTGGAAGCAGCGATAGCCACACCGATGAGGACGGTACCCGTACCACCGATAGGATCGAGCTTGTCGCCCATAGCACCGCAGACCACAGCGAGGATAGGCATCAGCAGAGCAGCTGTGGCAGAGTTAGAGATGAAGTTACTGAGCAGGTAGCAGATTGCACCGCCAAGAAGCAGGATGAGCAGTGGTGAGAACTCGCCGAATGGAATGCTCTCTACGGCATTGGCTGCCAGACCAGAAGCATTAAGACCATAACCCAGTGCGAAACCACCGGCAACCATCCAGATAACACTCCAGTTAATCTGCTCAAGGTCGCGCTTATTGATGACACCCGTCAGGGCAAAGATGCAGAACGGTAACATAGCTACCGTATTGGCATTGATACCCGTGAAGCGGTCAGAGAGCCACAGCACAACGGTGAGTATGAAGGTGAAGATAACCACCTTAGACTGGAAACCCTTCTGCATGCCGCCATCAATCTTCAGCTCAATTGTCTTCTGACTGAATGGGAAGAACTTCAGCAGCAGGCGCCAGCTGATGAACAGCAGCACGATAACGAGTGGGAACATAAACATCATCCACTGACCGAAGCCAAGACCCATGTTCAGGCCCTCAGGATCGTTGAGGTACTTCAGGGCGATATTGTTGGGAGGAGTACCGATAGGCGTTCCCATACCACCGAGGTTGGCAGCAACGGGGATAGACATAGCCAAGGCGATACGACCCTTACCCTCTGGGGGCAGCTGACGGAACACAGGAGTCAGGAAGGTCAGCATCATAGCAGCGGTGGCGGTGTTCGACACAAACATCGAGAACAGACCCGTCACGAGCAGGAAACCCAACAGCACCATCTCACTCCTTGTACCGAAGGGACGGAGCAACACCTTAGCCAACTGGGCATCGAGACCGGTTTTCGTAGCAGCGATAGCCAACACGAAACCACCAATGAACAACATGATAACAGGGTCTGCGAAGCAAGCCATCACTCCCTTGTAAGAGAGCAACTTGCCTACCTCCTCTTCGTTGACCATCGGTGAGATACCGCTGTCCGTACAGAACAATAGCATCATGACGATGATAGCAATGGACGTAGCCCATGAGGAGACGATTTCGAGTATCCACATCAGCGTGGCAAAGGCGAAGATGGCGATGACACGCTGCTGAACGATGGTAAGGTTCTGGATGCCAAACCACTCGGTAGGCATATTCCATAATAATAATGTGACGAGCGCCACCAAGGCAATCTTGATAACGCGTTTGGTACCATCGGTAGGATGGTATTTACGTTGATGACGCATTGCATGATACGTATCAACGAGATGGAATCCTTTGTAATTATTGAACATGGTTTGATTATGTTATTTTTTGCGGCACAAAGGTACAAAAAAGTCAGCGAAGAAAAGCGTAAAAGCAACACGCATTTTTTATATTCGCTGTATAATGACACAAAAAAGACACTCCACTCTGCAGAACTTTTACATTTGCAAAGTGGAGTTGTCAATTAGTTGATAAATTAGTTAGTGTTATTCTATTGTAAAGGAGTCGACGTCAACATAGCCGCCGGTCTTTTGTGTTGCGAAATTGAACAGGGCATATTTTGAACCCATAAAGAAACGTTGCCAGTCGAAGCGCATGCGATAGTCGTTACCCATCTTCTGCCAGTTCTCACCGTCGAGGCTGTAATAGAAGGTGGCGATATCGGTACGTGGCACGAAGTTGCCATCGATGCGCAGCCATATCTTATTGGTGTTCAAAGGAATGCTCTCGATAATCTTCTCTGTAGCATCCTCCACAACCTTGTCGCGCTGAGAGAGCTTGACAGAGAGCTCAGCAGCACAGAGTGTCAACTTCTTGCCATCCTTCTTAATCATCAGCGCACCCGTCTCATCGTTGAAAGCGGCAAAACCGGCACGGTCGCCAGCTTTCATGTGCGACAAGCCGAGGACGACAACGGCACTACACTTCGGACCCTTCATGCGCTGTGTCAGCGTATTGGGAGCAAGATAGAGATTAGGGACAACGCGACTGGTCTTCAGACGCAGGAATCCGGGACGCTCGGTCAATGACCAAGCAGTATTGACGGGGTTATGGTTCCACTGCCAGTGTAAGCCGAGCTTCTCAGCAGAGAAGTCGTCACTGCAGATGATTGATTTCTCAGGTTGACCACTGACCAAAGGACGTACCTTGTCAGGGACACGACCCATCTCATCACCTAGCATAGGCCAGCCGTCAATCCAACGGACAGGCGACAGCGTCAGTACACGGCCTACACCACCTCGGTCCTGGAACATGATGCCATACCAGTCACCATCGGGTGAATCGACGATGGTACCCTGTGCCAGATAAGAGAAACCGCCGAAGTCAGACTCCAGAATGGTGGTCTTCTCGTAGGGGCCATGGATATCGTTGGCACGGTAGCAGACCTCACGACGATGACGTCCCGGCGCATAGACGTGGGAAATCATCAGCAGGTAGTAGCGACCATTATGCTTGATGACACGTGAACCTTCCAACAGACCAGTCTCATCGGCCTCACGCTGAAAAATCTGCATGTGCGAACCTTCAATGACATCCGAGAGGTCGGGCTTCAGTTCCATCAACTCACCCGTGCCATAGACGACATACACACGGTTGTCGTCATCGAAAAACAGCGAACAGTCGTGGAAGTGACGCATACGTGATACCAGCGTCCACTCACCGGCAGGATCCTCAGCACTATAAATATAGGTATCGCCCATAGCACCACGTTCGTTGGGAGCGAAGAGTACATAGAAGCGACCATTGTGATATTTCAATGAGGTAGCCCACTGACCACGACCATAGACGGTACCTTCCTGCAGGTCGTACTTGGGCGAGTCGGTGAGACGGTCGTAGACATAACCTATTGTCTCCCAGTTCTTCAGGTCTTTGGAGCGCATGATGGGCGCACCAGGCATCAGGTGCATGGTGGTGCTCACCAAATAATAGGTATCGCCTACGCGTATAATATCGGGATCAGGGACATCAGCCCATAGCATCGGATTCTCTACAAAAACGCCGTTAGAGCTGCTGGAACGCTTTCCAGCAGCATCTACGGTTACAAAACAAACTACTAATGATAATATTACTACTAAAACAAATCTTTTCATCTTAAAACAAAACGGTTGTAGTTTCTCTGACCTAACGTACAGAGGGTGGTGTTGTATTCCGAGTGCAAAGATATAAACTTTTTTGATAACACTGTTTCTTTATTGTTTCATCTATTTTCCCAAATGTAACAAAATCCTCCACGAGGCTGAAAAACAATACTTTTTGGTGTTTTTTTCTGTTTTTCTATATGCCAAGTTCGGTCTTTTCCTGGTTCGTCAGTAAATAACGTCACTTTTTTCCCCTGAAAGTTAAGTGGCACTTCTTTGACGGCATCAGTTCCATTTATTCCTGCAAGATACCACTTGTTGCCACTGCGTCGTGCTATGATAACATACTCTCCAGGATACCCATCAATGAAATGTGTCTCGTCCCAAGCTGCTGGCAGTGATGACAGGAAGTCTCTTACCTCCTGAGGCTGAGCAAGATAACTCTCCGGACGGTCTGCCAAGTGCTGCAAACCACTCTCAAAGAGGACTGTCAGTGCCAATTCATGACCGTGAGTCGTAATATGTGGATGCTGCGAGTCGCTAAAAGTACAGGGAGTATAGTCCATCGGACCAATAACATTACGGGTAAAAGGCAATGTAGCATTATGGCAGGCAGCCTTATCAGTAAAGGTCGATACATTGTTATACCACTCAGCACCATAGACGCCCTCCGTACTCATTAGGTTTGGCCACGTACGCTGCCACCCACGCGGTATTGTAGCACCATGAAAGTTGACAAGCAGATGATGGCGAGCAGCACTCTCCAACAAGTCGAGCTGAAAATCCATATTACGCTGATTATCACCAGAGAAGAAGTCAATCTTTACACCAGCGACACCAATCTTTTCGCACCACGCAAACTCTTTCTCTCGATCTTCAGGTTTGTTTAAACGGAACTTCGGAGTAGGAGCACCATCAACCCATCCTATCGACGAATTGTACCAAATGAGGGGCTTGACACCCTTTGATTTGGCATAGGCTACAGCATCCTCAATGGTTTTTCCTTCGTTAGAAGCTAATTTATCCATATCATCCCACTCCGCATCAATAAGTACATAGGGGAGATGGAGTGTCTGAGCCATGTCAACATATTTCTTGATAATACTATAGTCGTTGGAACCATGATTATACGCCCAATATATCCATGACACCACACCAGGCTCTATCCAGTTCGTGTCAGCAATCTTATTAGGAACACAGACATCGGTAACCAGTGTCGATTCGACGATATCCTTCAACGTACCTATGATAACGACGCGCCAAGGGGAAGCCTCTCCCCCTGCCCTCTCCAAAGAGAGAGGGGGCTCTTGCTGGTCGGGGACTACGCGGAATAGCTCCCCGTCATTATACAAACACGACGCACTCTGTCCGTGCTCGATATTTGCCTCAGAGATTAACACATAGACTGCCTCTTCCCCCTTCCTTTTGGAGGGGGATAGGGGGAGGCTCTCCAATAGCGCAGGATATCCCCAACGGTTATTCCAACCTTCGGCTGACTTTGAGATACCACTATACGAGGGTACGGGAGCAACCTTATAAGTTGTAGACAATGGGAAGAATCCTTCATAAGAGTCGCACCACTGTTGCATCCAGCGACGTGTTCCTTCTGGTATACGGTAGGTCGTAGCAGAAGGCGAAGCACTACGAAAGGCGATGCCATCGTTATAAATACGCAGCGACACATGTCCGCAACGATACTCATTAGCCTCATTCTCGCAATGACTACGTTTACCCGTCAACATTTGGTAATCATCCTTTATAGTGCCAAGTTCCTTAACGGAAGCATCCAAATGGCTCTCTGTAATTTCTAGCACTTGCTGCTGTTGATATAATACCTTCAGCATCTGTCCTTCAACTGTCACCGATAGTTTTCCATTCGGTGAAGTCATCTTGGTAGCCATTGCACTTACTCCTAACAACAGGAGTAACGAGGTTAGCATTCGTCTTATCATCTTATTATTTTTTGTTTAGTTTCCGTACATATTTTACAGGTTCTCCCTCACCTTTCAGCACATCGGCAAAGTCTTGTGGTTTGATGGTGACAGGACCACGCATAAACTCCGGTATATTATAGCACTTCATAAACTGGCGATGATAGTCAGGATCGGCACTCGGCAGTTCGAAAGGTTTGGTACCATGCCCGTCTTTATCAATATGAGTAAAGAAGGGACGAGTATAGGTTCCGTCATCACGACGACTGCTGAAGACTACCCATTTGCCATTGCTTGACCAGGAGTGATAACTCTCCGTATCTGGTGAGTTAATCTCTTCTGCAGGTCGTGTCTCACCCGTTTGAAAATCTATCATCCAAAGGTCAGCATCATGATGCCATATATGGAACACGCCATATTCCGCAAGGGCAAATATCAGGAAGCGGCCGTCAGGGGAGATACGTGGAAGAGTGGCACTCTTGTTAAGACTGTCTGCAGAAAAAACGAGTTCACGAGGACCAAAATCCATCGTTTCAGGATCGAAGCTCTTTTTGTAGATATTGTATTTTAGTTCTTTGGAGCGCATAATAACCTCTGAAACCAATGACATCGTCGTGTCCTTTCGTTCAAAATGAGCACTACAGTAGTAAAGTGTCTTTCCATCGGGAGCCCAAGCGGGGAAAACCTCTAATTCGGTTGTATCATTCTCTAGATTTGTCACCTCTCCCCTATCCACATCATAAGCAATGAGGTCACTCTGCGAATCAAAGACCTCAATCTTGTTATGATCGACAGTATGAAAAACCTGAGCAGTTTTATTAGTAGAATAGACTATCAGATTCAGCCAAGGATGCCAGGCGGGATAGACACCAGCAGAGAGAATGGAGTCATTTTTCATGTTCACCTTCTTCATTTTTCCATCATAGGCAACAACGGTACCTCCATTATTCTGACGTGCGTGGAACTGCATACGTTTGGGATTGTACTGCTGATAGTGATGGCAATTAATACATTGACCATCTTTCTCAAAACTACACAGCACATTATCATAAATAACGCTCTCATCATAGTTTTCCAAACAACGCTGATTGATGGTCAAAGCTTCATAACTGACAAAGGACGGAAAGATGAGGCGATAACTAAGGTAGCTGTCGATACTGTCAGGTGATACAAAAATACTGAAGGGTTTATAGTGAGTCCATTGGTCGCCTTTACGAGCATAGACATCAACGGAGATTGCACCACCTTTAGCCTGTTCTGTGAGTGCGTGCCAATCATCGATTTCTGGTTGTACCTTGTCGACAAATACAATCTCCTTATTGTCAACAGCATAACGAGCAATCATCTCATCAGCAGGCTCATCAAGTTGAAAAGTGAGCGGTGCAATATTAATAGGAACGGTGACGTCAGTATAATCGGGATATATCTTAGGCAGATTAGGGGAATCGGTAAAGACCTCTGGCACGGAAGGACTCGAACAGCCCATCAATGCCAAGCAAAAAACGATATATGTTAACTTAATGTTTTTCATCACTCATCACAGCTTTTAGTATTCCGGTAAATTACTCATCGTATAGTAATCATAATAGTAAGTATCTCCAAAGAATGGGTAGAGTTCCTTACGAGCAATCTCCACATCCAGACCATCATAGTTTGACAAGGATGTGGCAAAACGCTCAAAGGAGTCCTTGATAATAGCATCGAAAGGCAACCTCGAAACATCCGTTCTATCGTCTTCCATACTATACAGATAGGCTGCTTCCTGATAATAGCGTGGCATAGGACCTTGGGGATGCAATTTAATATAATCGTTAAATCGTTGCCAAAACTGTTTGATATCTTTAGTCCAAAGAGTTGCCAATAGACATTGTTCCTGGAAGATGGGGTCGTCAGCATATGTGCTTCTCGCTAACTGTTTCATCAGAAAACTCTCCGTATAACCCTGGTCACCGCTGAGCACATTCTTGTAATGGAGCATATGAGTAATGGGCTCCCGCTCAGTATCTTTGGCGATAAGGTCAGGGTGACCTAAGAGAGTTCCTGCCTGTTCAGCCCAATCACGATAGAATATGGTCTGTTTCAAAATGCCAAGATACTTTCTTGCAAGAGGCTGGTCATTTTCGAGAAGGGCACAGTTTACCAACAACTGATAGTCCTCTGTACGGAATCCAAATTCCACGCCCATCTCCATACACAGACGGTTGCAGTAGTTCAGCATGCCATACTGATAGTATATCAATGGTCCTGCCACCAGCATCAGTCGCATTACGAAAGGGGCAGCATACTCCTTGGATCCATTTTTATAGAGGAACATTTCGTTTCCTTGCCTGCCCAGACGACTCAATGCAAGATTCCGCATCATCACGATAGCTCGTGTAGGTTCATCTTTCTGGGTTACAGCTTCTTCCAAAACACCTGTCCAGTCACATTTCGAGATACGATGCTGCATAGCCAATTCGCGGTGAAAATTCTCATCTTTCATCCAGAATTGATAGACACCAGCCACCACTAGAACAGCTATAACACCTTGACACAACAGATAATATAATTTCTTCATAGGCTTGACCGACTGACGGTCAGGACGGTAGGTCACAGCCAGAATCACGAAGAAGAGGGCCAACAGATAGTAGGGAATATAATAAGCTGGGTATTCCTCAGTAATATAAAATAACGGTAATTCTGCCCAAAAGATATTCGCTAGATTAATCTGGTAATAGATATAACGATAGCAGAATAAAGGTACAGCAATGATACTTAGGACAGCCACAACACTAAGAATGACAGCCACAGTACGAGTAGAAGATAATCTCCAAGACCAGACACCCATCAACAGAGCAGCCGCCAGTCCGTAGATTCCCAATAGTGGATAACCCAGGGCACAGACAACAAAAATATACGTTGCACGGTATAAATATTTGTCAGGAAGACATCTAAAGACCCACAACAAAGCTACAACAGCTGTAGTACCAATAGTAGATATAAAGAAATGTCCGCGTAGCTTCAGCATATAGATCCAATAACCCATGTCCATATTCGTCAGCAACAAAAGGGCTACGGGTATGAGCATCAGTATCGCCCAGCGATTAGTAATGCGGAAAGTTCGCTTGATGAGCCACATGAGTAGCCACCACCAACCACACAACATCAACACGCCCAACCACGGTAGATATAGAAACTGCGTAAAAAAAGTTCCTAACCATGTGAGCATACCACCTGGTACGACCAACTGTTCTTTGAAGAACAGCAGAGAACAGAGGAAGAGATTCTTCTCCTGCACCTTCCATAACAAGTGAGGTTCATAAGTCAGCAGTACAATGGCTACTGCCAAAAGAGCCACTAGCCAAAGGACAATATAGATGTTCGATTTCAGGTATTTCATAAAAGTCATTTGTAGTATGTAATATTTCAGGGTACAAAGGTATAAAAAAAACGTGAGACTCAGCCATAGCATTGTCTCACGGAGTTTTCCTCATGTATCATTTTTATTGCTTCTTGGGTGTCAGACTGAAGCGATAAGCCAGTGAGAAGAGTACATAGCGGCGCATATTGTTCGTCCATGTCTCATAACGACCATTTGAATTAACGTAATACTGCCATTGGTTGACCTGGCCCAAGAGATCATAGCCCTTCACTTTAGCGACCCATCGTCCCTGCTTCCACGACTTGGTCAGTGTGGCATCCCAATAGAGGCGGTTGTCGTTCATCTGACTGTCGGCATAACCTCGGCGCGAATGCATCTGCAGATCCGTATCGACGGTGAAATTCCACGGCAATTTGTAGTTAGCATTGAAACCATAGCTGTAGTCATACATATCGACAGAGAGTCCTTCAACCTCTATACTACGACGGAAATGGCGCCACGTACCATCAGCCTTGAGGGTAAAGGTCAACTTCTCCTTTTGGTAGCGTACATTGGGGGAGAAGGTGAAGGCGGTATTGGTAACGCGGTTAGTTTCGCCCGACGACATATCGGTACTCTGACCCACGGAAGAGACGAAGCTGGCACCTATGTGCCAGAATTTCTTCTCGCCAAGGGCACGTCCAAAGTCAATGTTTCCTGTCATGTTCCAGTTGCCGTTGATATTCTCCGTCCAAGTGGTACGTACACCCGTCGTTGCATCATACGTATAAGCGGTAGCCATCGCATTATGCTGGATGTTAGCATTCATACCGATGGTGATGTGTTGGTCAATACTGTCGACACGTGCCCGATAGCTAGCACTTAACCACCAATAGGTCATCGGCTTCAAGTCGGAGTTGCCCTTACGAATATAGAGTGGATTACTCGTCTGGGTGATGTCTACCAATTGTCCGATGTTGGGTAGCGATACGGAGCTGCTTCCATTGGCGGATAAGGACTTGCGGTTCTTGTCGAACGAGTAAGTGAAGTAGAAGTTCATCGTCGGGAAATCGTAGTTGCGATTCATCGTCTGGTGCTGACTATCGCTGTCATAGTACATGTGCTTTCTGCGGAACTGCTTCAAGAGCGACACATAATAATAGAGATATCCGTTATTGTTCGCCAGTGACTTGCTATAGTTCAACATCATGCCCACACTGTACTGGTTCTCACGACTACCCTGCTCCGACGAGTTGGGAGCATCAAGGGTCAGCAGGCGCCAGTCGTCAGTAGCGGGCAACTCACCGATGGCATGCGATCCATCAACGGCCCACTGTGGTCCCAGCCAGTCCAGACGGTAAAGATGGCTGTCATTATTGTTATAGTAATAGCCGATGCTCGCTCTGGGAGAGATAGAGAAGTGCTCCGTCAACCGTAAACGATAGGAAAGGTTACCTCCTATATTATAGTTATTGTACGGACTGTCACTATACTGGTTGCGCTGGTCGACAGTGCCCATCTTACAGATGGTATAGCGGTTCTGCGAGAAGCTATCGCTATTCCACTGGCGCTGTAGACTCATATCAAAGCCCATCTCCAGCTCATCACCCCACGGTAGTTTCACATCACAGCTCGTATCCCAACTCAATCGCAGGTAATCCTGCTTTGAAGAGTAGGAGCTCCACGTATGGTTTACGCTGTCTTTCATCAGCTGGTCATTGGCAGTCAACGACCAACTGTCGCCCCAGTTCTTGTCATGGTTATATTCCATGGTAAACCAAGAATACAGATAAATCGGCTTACGGATATAGAACGTATTGTTAGCAGAAAGCTGGAAGGGGCGCCTATTACTCTGCGAACGCGACTGTCCGAAGGTGCTGGCACCTGCCAGGAAGTTCTCACTCTGGCTTTCACTCTCCGAATATACATCCTGCCAGTTCAGTCTGAATCCAAAGTCGTTGGTGATGCGCTCTTCTGGAGTATGTAGCGACCAATTGCCACCAATGGTCTTGAGGTCGCGATCACCAGAGGCCTGCGTACGGTCTTGTTCATTACCTTCACGGTCGTAGTCTATGTATTCGTTCAAGTTATTTACACCTCCAAACAACACTGCACGGGTCCGGTCGGTATAGCGTAATCCGAAGCCTCGAGCTTTGTAGCGATTGTCGCTGCCATAGCCTGCCTCTAAGTTAACGGTGCCACCTACCCTGTATTCTTTCTTCAGCACCACATCCATGGTATATTCCTTCTCCTCGACGTCACGTCCGAGGAACTCACTCTTGGGTGTCCGCTTGTTGAACACCTGTACGTTCTTCACCGTATAGTATGGCAGGTTTTCGAGCATCATCTTGTTCTTACCTTTGAAGAAATCTGCACCGTTGAGCGTCAGGTTCTCAATCTTCTTACCATTTACATAAATTTCACCATTATCCTTCAACTCTACGCCTGGTAGTTGTTTGATAAGTCCGTCAAGCATTGAACCTTCAGGAATATTGAAGGCATCAGCATTGAAAACGATAGTATCACCCTTGTAAACCATCTTGACTTTCGTCGCCTTCACCACGACCTCCTGTAGGGAACCACCATCCTTGTCGTAGTTGCTGCGCTGAATGCGTTTCATGCGGATGGCCGGCACCTCAAAGTCACGGTTGCGGGCCACATACTTTATTTCGTAGTTCTTATAGGTAGTCTCATAGTCAGGATGTGTGGCCTTGATGATATACTTGGCAGGCTTGGCGGGAACCTCCAGGTAGTACTCCGAGGACTTAAAACCGCCATAGCCGCCATTCTCAACGTGGGCAGAGTCGACGAGCGACGAGTCGGATCTCAGTACGACGACCTTTACATCAGGGATGTACGCTCGTGTGAAGGAGTCTGAGAGGTATCCCCACAGATACACCTTCTTCTCTTTCTTTTCTTTCTCTTTAGTTTCTTTGTTGACAGCAACAGAATCCTGCTGCTGAGCCATTGTATGACCCGACAGCAGGACAAATAAAAGTAAAATGGTTGATAATTGTTTTTTCATATCCTGAATCAAAATCTGACTAATATCTGTCTATTTGACAACCTTGCGAGGCTGGTACTCAAAGAGGTTCTGGTTGGCTCGCAGTTGTTCAATGCTAAGGTTATGGAGTACGCTACCTTTCCAGTTAGCGCCCCAAGCATTGAAGGGTTCGCCCTCTGGTTCTATATAGGTAAAGGTCTTCACATCCAAAGGTATCGGGTCGAAAACCTTCAGATAGGCAATATAGTCGCCGGCATTCCCATCCATAAAGAACATCTCGTTCTGTGGCACACCCTGCACTTCACGGAGCTTATACTGCCGACCAGCATCGTCGAGCAGCACGTCGCCTTTTTCATTACCCCAGAAGAATCCCCAATACTCGCGTGTCCAGTTCTGCTCACAGGCAATGGCCAAATAGGTAGCCTCTGGTGTAAGCCAGATAGCCATTGTGCCATCCTGCTGTGGTTTGATGAAATGGGCATCTGTGAGTACTTTCCAGGTATTCCAGTTCTGCATGTCATAGGGCTTATCCTCGCTGAGATGTTCCTGGAGCTGGCGAGGCTGATGGAACTGCGGTTTCACGTCGTAGTCAAAGCCAACTCCTGCCCATCCACTGTTGTTCTGCTGTCTGA
This sequence comes from uncultured Prevotellaceae bacterium, assembly GCA_946410305.1. GTDB lineage: Bacteria > Bacteroidota > Bacteroidia > Bacteroidales > Bacteroidaceae > Prevotella. The sequence goes on from CAMJZV010000009.1 coordinate 36,285, forward strand.
GGCTCACCTTATTACCCACCAGATACCAGTTGGGTATACCAAAGATAACAACATCTTTCGTACTTTCTGGCAGTGGCGGGAAGAAGATTTTCAGGTCTATCACATCACCCTTCTTCGCTTTCACGCTGAAATGCTTACGGAAGGTATCGGGTTCCGTACGACGTATACGATACTGTATACCCGTCTCGTAATCCACAAGACAGGTCTCCTCTGATGTCAGCCACAGATGAGTCACCTCGTCAGCAGGCATACGGAAGTAGCAGTGCATCACCGTTTCTCCACCTTCTGCCGTCAGTCGCCAACTCATAGGCATATAAGGCTGGTCGTCAAGGGACATATTGGCGACTTCAGGGAAGAGCTGCAGATAGTCTTTGATGACTGTCACGTTCTTGGCTTCGCAGTTGTCCTTGATCCAGTCGTTGTTCGTAGAGTGCCAGACAGCAGAAGTCTTCTTGTTCTTTTTATCCATGTTAACCTCTGGACGGGGAACAAAAACGCCTGTACTGGAGGCCAGCACTTTCATTGCTTGTTCTTGCGCCTGCATCGAAAGACAGGCAATAGCCATCAGGCTAAGGGCTACTATACGTTTCATATTTCTCTCGGGGTTTTGTTAATACTCTTTGTATGCATGAGTTCATCGCGATAATCTTGATAACAGGCAGACGACTCCTTGGTGCCTAAAGGCGCATGAGTACCGTAGAGCAGTATCTTGCCGTTCACACGCTCGGCAATCCAACGGTACTGCAATTGCTGACGCATGTCCTTCAGTTCGAAGAAGAACTGCTGATGTGAGAAACTCAGCAGATAGCCTGGTGTCTCGTCACTATAACAGCAAGCCACCTGCAAGAGTCGTCCGAAGACATCTATCTCCTTATTGTCTGGGAACACATATACGCTAGACACTACATTGCTTCCTGCTGGTTGTGTACATTCCAGTTCTCCCTGTTTCACATGGTTATAAGCTGCCATCTTGGCAATGAATTCATCCACGCGAGCAGGGTTCTGGTAAGGCAAGGTGTCCTTCGTCAGCTCAGCAGAAGCATAATGCAGATGATGATCGTCCTCTGGTTCTACCGTCGGAATTACGGGGACAGTTTTTTGATTCTGCTTAGAATCATGCAACTTGTTCTGATTATTCTTCTGAGATATTACAATCTTTTCTTCCCTAGGCTCTTCTTGGGTTGTGACAACTGACGTCTGTTGGGGTTCCATCTTTGCCACTACCTTGGGAGCTGTCGGCATCCTCTCTTCTATCGGCATCATTGTCACCCCTATACCTATTATCAATAAAACGCTAGCGGCTGCAGCCACCCACCACCAACGACGAACAGGACGAGTCATGGGAGGATTCGTCTTCCGCTCCATGTTGTTCATGAAGCCAGCTGGCAGCTGTGGAGTGTCGGCATATTTCCGACGTAGCGCCTCACGCAGATCCGTGTCTTTATATCGTTCGTTCTTCATCTTTCAACTTTTTATATAGCTTCTTTCTCGTTCTGTACAGGCGATTGGCCAGTACCCCAGCCTCAACACCCATGATGTAAGCGATCTCTGTCAGTGGACGGTCTTCGTAGTAGTAGAGCGTCAGCAACATCCTTTCATCAGCAGGCAGCTTGTCTACCATCTGCATCAGTTGCTCAATACGCTCTTCGCGACCTGTCGACAGTTCTGCCTCCAGTTCCTCGTCGCTGATGTCCTTTTGTCCCATCCCTGCATCATCCAAAGATACTATCAACGGACTATTGCGTTTCAAGAAGTCCAGCGTCAGTCGGTAGGCAATGCGACAGAGCCAGGTGGAGAGTGAGCTTCGCCGTGAGTCATAGCTATCGATATGACTGAAGGCCCGCATCAACGTGTCCTGCGTCAGTTCCTGAGCATCCATCACATCAGGCACCAGTTTCACGATCATGGCAAAGATACGCTGAGCATAGCGACCGACCATCTCTGTCTGCCCCTCATGGCGTCCACTGCGAACAGCCTCCACGATGTCTTTCTCTGTTAGAGCACTCATCAGTGATTCAGTTCTACTAGTTATACGACAAGTTGAGGGAAATATCTTGCATTCCCCTCAACTTTTTTCTTATAATTAAGATTTTTTAAAGATCCTCGACTCTTCTTACGTTGACTGTATCAGCTGAACGACCTAAGAGGAAGCGGTCTATAAAAGCCTGAACTTCTGGCCATTGAGTCTGCGGCAACTGGCAATGACCATGGTTACCAACAATGCTCCAACCCATACGGTCGGCAATACCGAAGCGTTCCCAAACTTTCAAGGCTGCCTGAGCAGAAGGTAGCATAGAACCATCAGCCAGCCACTCGAAATCAGGATTACCCAACAACAGTAGTGCACGTGGACATACCATCGCACACAACTCGTGTTGGTCGTAAGGCAAGCGGTAGACGCTGTCACCATGGAAGTTCTCTTTCTGGCTCTCTAGGAACCAGTGGTAGTCGGTCTTATCAATATCCTCCAAATTCTTACCAGCCAGTGTCGATTCATGCGACTTACGCCATGCAGCAGCACCGCCACCACCAGGTTCCTGAGCAATGGTCAGCGCGATGCGCTCATCGAAAGCACCACAGTAGAGTGCCATCTTACCAGCATACGAGCAACCTGTCACGCCAATGCGCTTGGTATCTATTTTTGTCACTTCCGGCCCCAACTGCTGCAGACCATCAATCAGACGACTCATACCCCATGCCCACTCACTATAGGCTCCATTGTCCTTCAACTGAGGATACAGGCGGTCGAAGTGATGCTCACCACGGTCGTGGTGCTTGCCAAACTGTTTATAGTCATTGACTTGTGCAGAAGTAAAAGTTGTGGTAGCAATGGGTCTGTCTTCAAAGAGCTGACGTGGAATGGCAATCATATCCGTGCCAATCATCAGTGCATAGGGAGCCTCCCCAACCTTAGGATAGCGGATGACAGACCTCAGCGTCAGCGTCTCCTGACCAACGGTCACATCGACAATCAGTGTGTCACCATCCATGCGAGCCTTCACCTGACTGGCCTCCACAGTAGGTTTGGTACCGATACCATAGTGCTGAATCATCTGTCCGATATCACTACGGCGCTTGGCCCAACCTTTAAACTTCTTGACGTCCCCCAAAGCATCGGGCAGTTCACGAATAACAGGCAACTGGTCAGCAGCAGGCATGGAGGGTGCTGCAAACTTACTGCCTGTATTCTCTACGTCATAGACAAGCGGCAGTTCATTTTTTTGTGCTGACGCTGCAGTCATTGTCAGCAGCGCCAGCAAGGTCATAATAGTCTTCTTCATAGCTGTGTGTTGTTATTGAAGATTAGATATGTGTTGATAATATAAGTTAGTGTATTCGTTAGTTATCAGTCGGTGACTTTCACTTCTGAGAAGTAGCGGTCTCGCAGTGGTTTAGTCACCTTCTCACCCTTCAGCGTGATATCCTGTTCCAAACGGATGTCAGCCGACGAAGCACCTACCTTGACGGTGTATGTTCCAGGCTGGACATTCCACTGGCGTTGTCCCTCATGGGTGTAATAGCCGAACTGGTCGGTATAAAGTTTCAACTCCACACGCTTGGTTTGACCAGGTTCCAAAGCAACACGGGCAAAGCCCTGCAACTGAATAGGACGCAGCGGCTGGTCATCAGCCGTAGGTGACAGATATACCTGTGCAATCTCCGTAGCGGCTACCTTACCCGTATTCTTCACCTCGAACGATACCTTAATATAATCTGTGCTGACACGAGCAGACTGATCCATCAGCAGGTGCTTGTATTCAAAGGTGGTATAGCTCAAACCAAAGCCGAAAGGCCACTGAATTTGACTATTTGACAATTTACTATTTGCATAATTATAGCATACTGGTTCATAGAGCTCTTCTTTAGGATAGCAGACAGACAGTTTAGCAGATGGCGACACCTTACCATAGAGGATGTCTGCTACAGCATGACCTCCTTCCTCACCAGGATACCATGCCTGGATGACGGCAGCACAGCGCTCGGCAAGGTCACCGATAACCTGAGCACGGCCACCAAACAGTACCAAGATGACGGGCTTGCCAGTAGCCAGCAATGCCTCGACATACTCCTGCTGCTTACCGGGCAGGCGCAATCCCTGACGGTCGCGGTTCTCACCGCAAAGCATCACGTTCTCACCCATGGCGGCGATGATCACATCGGCAGAGTCGGCCATAGCCAGTGCTTCTTCCTTGTTGGCCTTCTCACCAGAGTTCACCTTACGATGCAGCAGCGGATATTCCCAAGAGCGTTTGTCACCGACATGCGAGAACTTCGTCTCTATCTCCTCCGTCCAGTCACAGCCTCTTGAATAGAAAATATTGACACTGTCGGGCTTGTGGTTCTGCAGGCCCTCCAACAGGGTGATGACATGCGGATGGTCGAGGTCCTCTTCCATCTTCTTCCAGAAGAAGGTCATCGATGGGAACGAGTAGTCGCCACACATAGCCCACATCGAGTTAGCGTTAGGACCAGTGACGAGAATCTTCTTGGCTGTTGGCTCTTCGCTGTCAGCAGTTGGCTTAACCAGTGGCAGGATGCTGCTGTCATTCTGCAGGAGTACAACACTCTCTACAGCAATGTCATAGGCAGTCTTACGTTCCTCAGGGGTATCGAGCACAATCTTCTCCGTGCTGTACAGATAAGGTTTTTCGTCGAACAGTCCGGCACGGAACTTATAGCGCAGCACGTCTTTTACAGCACGCTCCAAAGTCTCAGGCTTCACGAGTCCAGAGTCAAGCGCCTCCTGCAGGTACTGGTAGTTAGCACCGAAGGGAAAGTCAACATCATTACCGCCATTAATAGCTGCAGCTGCCTTCAATACCTCAGGAGCGACTGTAGCCTCACCCTTTTGGGGGAGGTTGGAGGGGGTTAACTGGTCAATAGCCGTATAGTCGCTGACCACCATACCATCGAAGCCTAGGTAGCCACGCAGGATGTCGTTGAGTATAGTACTATCACCCACACAGGTCAGCTTGTTACCCTTCATAGCATGGTAGCCAGGCATGACAGCCTTACTGCCTGCCACACGAATCATGGTCTCGTGGGGGAGCAGAATCTCCTCCATCAGCTCTTTCTCGTCGGCATCGCCACCACCGCCATAGCCGAGGTAGTGCTTGGAACAGGCACCGACACCCTTACGAAGGTCACCCTGTTGCAGACCCTTGACAAAGGCTGTACCCATCACTGCTGACAGGTAGCCATCCTCGCCATACGACTCTTCCAAGCGGTTGAACGAGGGATTACGGACTACGTCAACCATTGGCGATAACGACAGGATGCCACCCATCTTACGCATCTGGGTAGCCGTCTGGCGCGTCTTCAGCTCCGCCAGTTCAGGATCAAATGAACATGCCTGACCAATCTGCTGCGGATAGATGGTAGAGCCCTGTGTATTGATACCCGAAAGAACCTCCTCATGGAACAGTGCCGGGATACCATTGGGCGTATGGTGCATCAACCAGTCCTGAACGGCAGCCACCATATCACGCACCACATTCGGGTCGCGTGGCTTCTGGAAGGCATACTGCGAGAAGTGGCCAATGCCAAATGGAATTAGCTCACGGCACTTCACAGTATCCAACTGGCCCTGCTCGTCGAAGAGTTCTTCCATATACATACTCTTCAACTGGGCAATACGCTCCTCTTGCGGCATCTTCTGATACAGCTCGTTTACCTGCTGTTCAACATTCATATCGGGGGCTGTCTGACAGCCAGCCAATAGTGCGGTCATGCACGTCATAATGAATCCTCTCATTTATTTATCGAATAAGTCGTTCTTCTCAATAGTCCAGTCCTTACGCTTCAGGATTTCGCAGTCTTTACCACGGAACATCTTGGCAGCCTGCTTGTCACCCTTCAACTGCCACTGCAGCCATGCCAGAGCCACCACGCTGAACTCACCACCATGAGGTTGGCGATAGGTACCACCGTGACCCACGGGGAAGTTGACAGCACAAGCGGGCACGTGGTCAATGAGGTGGAAGTCATCCATACCGTTCTCGTAGGCGATGTCTGTCTTGCCACCCAGCAGGTACATGATGGGCGTATGAATCTCCTTCAGCTTCTCCTTTGGAGGCATAGGCATACCTCCTACAGCCTGGGCAGCATTGGAACGCTTGAACAGGCCACTGTTGCAGATCATCAATACCGACACACGAGGGTCAGCACAGTTGAACAGTGTCTGTAAACCACCACACGACATACCCGACAGGCAGATATGCTTGGTGTCTATCTTATTATAATAAGGTGAGTTCTTGTCCTGGTTCTGTGCGAAGACCCAGTCAATGCTCTCTATCTGCTGCTGTGTGGTCGACATCGGACCGCGATAGGCCTCTTCTTCCATAGGGATATAGCCTGTAGCCACCACGATGAAGCCATAGCTAGCAATCTCGTTAAGGAACTTGAAGTGCTCCCAGGGTGAGTTGGTGCAGGCACCGTTACCCCAAACGAGAACAGGCAGCGGATTCTTCTTGTTGAACTTCGACAGGTCCTGCGGCACAAAGACGGTATGAGCCTGCAAGCCTGGCACCTCGGTCATGATAGCCTTATAAGGACCCTGACCACCGTCTTCTACAACCTTTGATTTCAATGCGTCGCCCTGCGCCATAGCCAATGCGGCCATGCACAGCATACATACTGATAAGAGAATCTTCTTCATAAGTATTACTTTTGCTAATAGTTTCTTTAATAACGTTGACAAAGCCCGTTTATTTTACGACAAACTTCTTTCCGTCCTTGATATAAAGCCCTGGCTTCAGGCTGGCTTTGAGGTGGAATATACAGCTACCTATACTTCGGCTGATACATACTGTGAACTCATGGCCAGCAGAATGCTAGCCATGAGTAATGTGTTTTTAAAAGAAATAAGTGATTGTTTACTTGTTTTAAATTTCATATTGTTATTATTGATTTCCATCATTCGTTCCCTCCGAAGCCGCCTTGGAAGCCACCACCTCCGCCGAAGCCGCCTCCAAAGCCGCCACCGCCAAAGGATGGCATCTGTGGAGCGGGCTCCTTACCGATGGCCAGCAACAGGCGAACCAGTGCACGACGACGCTGACTCCATGTGGGATAGTCGTCAGCACGTAGCGTGCGTACTTTGAAGCCAGGCATTTGGGGCATACCTGCATTCTTCATGAACTCCATGTCACTGGTGGTCAGAATGCATGGTTTGGTTTTGCCGTCAGCCAGCAGGCGGTCTACAATAGCATCGGCACCACCTACCTTAAACCAGCTCTCCATCGTGTCACCCTCGCCAGGTACCAGCTGTATCATGACAGGCATCATCATGCCGCCCTGCTGGGGCATGGCAGAAGTATACCACGCCTCGTTACGATCCAACTCGTAAGCCACACGACCGTGGGCGATATCCTCCTGTGAGGCGAAGTTGAACGGAGAGGCGGGATTGTCGCAGATGCTGTACTTGAAACCTTTGTCCGGCGAGAGGTACATGTTGTTGGGGTCAGCCACGGGCGTACCATCAACCACAAAGCAGTATTTGAAGGTCTCAAAAAGATAGTCGCTCAGCGTCGTGCTCCATACACCGCTGCTGTCGCGCTCCATGGCGACATTCTCAGGCAGTATCTCACAGTCCAGCTCTACCTTCTGAGCCTCGGGGGCCTTGAAGCGGAAAATTATGCCCTGTTCGGTATACTCCGGAGAGATGATGGGCTTGGGGAACAGACGAGCCATGACACCTGGGGTGAACTGCTGTTCCTGACCAGTCTTGGCAGGAGCGGGCTGTCCGTTCTTCATAGCGTTCTCTGCAGCCTTCTTGTTGAAGAGCAGTGGCAGGGTCTTAGCCAGGAAGTACTTGGCATTCATCCATGTGTGGCCGAACTTATCGTTGGTAAACTCCTTGACGCTACGGATGCCCTTCTTGTCGAGGAACTCCATATAGTCACGGGCATTGCCATAGAGGAAGTCATCGGTACCTACACCCAGCCAGAACAGGCGGATTTTCTTGTTGGTGTCCTCAGCCTGGTCGTAGACGTTAGGAATGTCTGTCGATGTGAACGAGCTGTAAGAGCAGAGATAAGAGAACTTGTCGAGGTTCGTCAGACCATTGAACAGTGCCTGGTTACCACCACGAGAGAAGCCACCGATGGCACGGCTGTCTCTATCAGCTTTCGTGCGATAGTTCTGCTCGATATAGGGCATCAAGTCGTTAATCAGGTCCTGGCTGAAGGGGTCGCCACCAAAACGCACCTGAGGAGTCGTGGTCTCAGAGCGCTCCTTGGTGGGTGCATCCTGCTTCTTCAGCTTCATGGGGTTACCATAGGGCATTACCACGATCATCTCCTTGCACTGACCAGCAGCCAACAGGTTGTCCATGATATAGTTTACGCGACCGACCTTATAGTACACCTCCTCTGTATCGGTGGTACCACTGATGAGGTAGAACACGGGGTAGCGCTTCTGGAAGTCCATCATATACCCAGGTGGCAGATATACTACGGCATGATTGGTGGCACCAATAGCCTTCGAATAGTAGTTGACATACTCTACCCTACCGTGAGATACGTTGGTAATATCATGGGGCAGTGCACCGTTCTTTTCAGTTGACGGAATCTCCAGCAAGCTGTTCTTAAAGCCTTCGTTGGGGAAATACTGCGGATTCTCTGGGTCCATCACGCTGATACCGTCGACAATGAAGCAGTACGGATACATGTCGGGCGCAGCAGGACCGAGGGTCACTGTCCACAAGCCGTCAGCACCACGTTGCATGTCTTTACGTCCAGCGAACTGCACGTCTACCTGTACGTTCTTGGCATTCTCATTCTTGTACTGAAAGGTGACAGTCCCGTCAGCATTACAGCGGGGCTGAGACATCATGGCCATAGGCAACAAGGCCATCAGGGATAACAAAGTCTGTCTTTTCATAGTTTTTATCGTTTTGTGTGTTTATTGGATTGCTATTTCTCATCATCTACCAAGAAGTCGCCCATGTCAGAGGCCTCAGCATCCTTGTCGTCGAGTTTGAAGCGCATGAAGTGAGGCTTCTCTGTGGTACAGGGCTCCCATCCCAGTTTTCCTTTTTCGTTTTCGTTACCATTGGGATCGCTGTACTTGGCAAAGTTAGTCCATGCCGTCAGCATCTTCTCTGACAGATCCCAGTCACCCTGTGTCCAAGGACGCCAGCAGTGCTTCAGCGACTTGAAGACAAACCACAGGTCACTGCTATGGAAGGCACCTTTCAGGCGACTGGTGATAGCTGGATGCTTGCCGTCGTCGGGCAACTTGCGGGCAAACTCATAAGCCCAGGCTTTGGCGCCCTGACTCTGACGTACCTTACAGAACTCAGCAATACCAGGACCCATAGAACCCATATCGTTCAGCGTATAGCCAATCATATAAGGCACGTCGGCAATAGTTCCCTCACGAGTGGCTGCATCGAAATTATTCAGCGACACGTAACCGTCGACGATAGGACGCTGCATCACGAAGACATCGCTCTTGTTGACCATGTTATACAGCTGCGGAATGCTATAGAGAATCTCCGTAGAGGCAGCACGCAGCGCTTTCAGGTCAGTCAGTCCAGCCCAGTCCATTACCATCTTGGTCTCAGCCTCACTCTCAGCGAGTGTGGGGTTGTAGGTAAAGAACTTGTTCACGGGAGTTGCGGGCTTAGCCTCCTCACCGTCCTTGGCAGGAACATTAATGCCACCACCACTCATGATAACAGCCTTGTGGAACAGGCCACGGGCCAGCGGACTCTCACAGAGTGTACGTACACTTCCTGCACCAGCGCTCTGGCCGAAGATGGTCACGTTGTTGGGGTCGCCACCAAACTGGGCAATGTTCTCCTTCACCCACTTCAGCGACTGTATCTGGTCGAGGATGCCGTAGTTGCCACTAACGTGGTGAGGACTCTCTGCAGACAGTTCAGGATAAGTCATAAAACCAAAGATGCCCAGACGGTAGTTGATGGTAACCAGCACCACATCCTTCGATGCCCACTCCTGACCATCGAACTCTGGTTCTGAGCCCCATCCTTCACGATAGCCGCCACCATGTATCCACAGCGCTACAGGCAGCTTCTTCTCCGTCTTACCAGGAGCCTTGGTCCACACGTTCAAGTACAGGCAGTCCTCACTGTAGGGAGCCTCATCGCCATAACCCCACTCAGAGGTATAGAAGCCTGGATAGTGTACGGACTGGTAGCCAGGATGGCCAAACTTGTCACACACTTTGATGCTGTCCCACGCCTCTACAGGCTGTGGTTCACGCCAACGCAGGTCACCGATAGGTGCTGCGGCATAGGGAATGCCTTTAAAGACATACACGTCGGGGCACTCTGCCCGCACACCTTGAATCTGGCCGCCCTCTACGGTCAGTACGGGACTCAGTGCATCTTCATCACTGCACGCGCATCCCATCAATAATGCCATCAACGGCATCAGCAAGAGTAATTTTTTCATTGATAATTATATCTTTTGGTTAGTTAGTATGGTTTTCATGGGCAAAGGTACAAAAAATCCGCGACACTGACCTTACGTCATGTGTCGCGGACTTTGTCGTATGTAACAATTGTTACATGTTATTTAATCACAACCTTTTTACCATTTATAATATAGAGGCCTGGACGCAGGTCGTCAGCGTTGACGCGACGGCCATCGAGGGTGTAGACACCACTCTTAGCCCCAGTCTTATTACTCTTTACCTCTTCAATGCCCGTAGGAGGCACATCCGTTTCTTTCAGCGTACAGAAGGTGAAGTAGGTAGGCTCGTCGAACTTGGCAGGATGGTTAGCATCCTTGAGGTACTTGCCTGTACCAACGTTCTTGATAGCCCATCCTTTACCCTCGGTATACTCCATGTTCCACACAGCACCCTTTGCAAGGTCCTGACCATTCTGGCCGTTCATCTTGCTGGAGATGAAGCAGCAGTCACCAGAGACAACCTGCGTATTCAGATAAGCGTCAGCACCGTCCAACTGATAGGAAGTACCATCAGGAGCGACAAGGCGCAAGCGGAAACCGCCGCTACTCTTCTGAAGTCTGAAGAAATAGCACTCATTAGAGACATCGAAGGCTCTCACATAATTGCCATAGCTCAGCGTTTCAGCAAACTCGCAGTAGAAAGCCTTGCCCTCAGCCTCGTTGACGATAGCCAGATTCTTATTCGCCAAACCTACTGTTCCACCAGTGATACGCTCGTCAACAGTATAATACTTGACATATTTCTCCGGATGGTTCATCACGTCAAGGACCTTCTCAGCGTAGCGCTGACCGAAGGTGCGGTAGCCAGCGGCAGAGAAGTGCCAAGGGTCAGTGCCGTTGCCAGGGATGCCATCAGCAGACACCACATGGCCTGTAGGAATGACTTCGGGAATCTTCGCTACAACATGGTTGTGCCAAGAGCAGCCACCGCCCATATTCTCATACTCCGTTTCACCAACAAAGATGGGAACATCGGCAGGTCTGAGATCCAGGTCATGCAACATGTCCTTATAAATCTTCTTCACCATGCCAGGCCACTTCTCGTCGCCATTGTTCGACTCGCCCTGATGCAGCAAGATGCCCTTGATGACACCAACTTCCTGAGCTTTCTTGGCCATCTCGATGATGCGTCCGTAAGGGTTGCCTCCATAGTGACGATTAGCAAGTGTAGCCCACCAAGGTGTACTACCATTACTCTCCTTCTCCAGAATTTTCTCAGCGTACAGATCTTTGTCAAACATCTCGATAGGGCTGCCACCCATTGCTACAGCAATAACACCAATCTTTTTGTCTGGCAGTTCTTTAACCATCGTACGACCAAAATAGTCGGTAGGGCCAAGCTTACCATCAGGGCTGACGATAGGACAATCGGCTGTATACCAATTACCCATTTGGCGTGCAGCAATTGTTTTAGAGCTATTACCTTTTACCTGACGTGCAGGGAAATCACATGTTGCCAACATCTGGAAGCGAGAATCAACTCCCTCATCTTGAGCTTCCCAATCAGCATTTCCCTCCATGTTTGACTGTCCAAAACAAATGTAGATGTAGAAATTAGGATCAACTTCTGCCTTTACGCCCATCACAGCGCACAGCAACATCATAGTGGTAAGTAAAAATTGTTTCATTTGTGTTTTAAATTATATGTAAGTAATCATTCTCTGAAAATCCCTCGCCACCATACTGTGGCGAGGGATAGAATAAGGTTTGGATTGATTATTTTACGAACATTTTTTTACCATTCTTAATCACAATACCACGATAACCAGCATTAACAGGTACGCCCATTAGATTATAGGTAGGAGCATTGGAAGCGTTGTCAGTTTCTACCTCGTTGATACCACTTACCGGTTCTGTACAGATGAACTTCACCTTGTCAATATTGCAATTACCACCAGTGACATTAATACGCAAGGTATACACACCCTCATTTAAGGCTTCCTTAACAGTACCCGTCTTCACCTCGTAGGTATCCTTACCCTTATTGGGCACCTTCACCAGAGGCATGCTAGTCTCGTTGCCCTCGCTATCTATCAGCTTCATTGTGAACTTAGAACCAGAGACCTCTGATGCTACAGTAGCCTCGTAAGCGTATTTACCGGCCTGGTTGACTTTGACAGAATATTCTGCATAGTCACCATTTGCAGCATTACCCCAGGCAAAGCCGCCATTGATTGTAACGACACTACCACCCTTGTTGGTTACAAAGTCCTCAGCCTCAACAGTACCAGGCATGGCGAAGGTGGGCAGGAGCTTGAATGTCATGTCCTTGATATAGAAGCCACCCTTCTCCACAAGCAGTGTGAACACGTGCTTGCCTGCTGTCAGATACTTCTTGATAGAGCAGTGTACAGGCTGGAACTCGGTAGTGCTGCCAGTATTAGGAACATCAGTAAAATCTGTAAGAAATTCGATATTATCGAACGAATACTCTGCTAAATGAAATCTACCACCAGCTATCGCTGAGGCAACTTCAAGATCCATTGTATAAAGTCCTTCCTCCTTTACGTCAACAGTATAGTCCATCCACTGACCATTACTCACTGACATTGGATTACTGCGCGAAACACCACTGCTATAGGTAACATCCACTAACCCTTTGTCATATTCATTGGCTTTGACGATGCCTGGGATCTCAGTAGGCGTACCGTTATAAGGAGAACGTTTAGTACCTTTTGCCACTGTAAAACCGCCATAACGCTCATAGGTGGTGCCATCAGTAGCGGTTACAACAGCCTTCATGGTATTCCAGCTTGCCTTTTTTGCTGTGTGTTCAACTATGTAGGGAACCTCCGTCATCGTCTTCACCAATTCATCATTTACATACAAATCCACCTTCTGAATGGTCTTTGTGGCCAAACGAGCATGAATCTTGATGGGAAGTACATCACCCGCAGCAACCTTCAAGGAAGCTGGACGGATATAGATAGAGGCTTCTTTCTTAGTGCCAGGGAACGGACTCTTGGCATTCTTAGCAGCGTCTGTCTGCATATATTCCCGAAGCCACTGCAAAGCAGCACGCTCTTGACGATTACGAATAAGTCCAGTATTTTCTGCCCACGTCGCTCCCAAGAACCATCCCCATAGGGTTATGCCTGCACAGTAGTCTGCCTCCCAAAACAGTGGAATCTGCTCTTTGTATTTAGTCGCCTGCTTCGAATCGTCATCAAAATTGATGTCATACTCCGTGATGTACATCGGCATTTTCAACGATGACTGGAGAGTGTTCAACCTGTTCTTCAATTCATCTTTGGGGATATCATTCAAGGTAAAATGGTGTGCCTGACATCCATAAGCGTCAATGGGGGCACCTGCATCACGAAGAGTTTGTACCAAAGGGATATACAAATTATTGTTATCCCAACGCAATACATTAAAATCATTATAGACAAGAATGGCATCTGGCCAACGTTCACCAGCCATTTCAAAAGCCTTGATAAGCCAGTCATAACCTGTTTTACCACCACCACCGAGAGCATCCTTGAACAGATAGGTGTCATCCTGATGCCCCTGCATACATTCATTGGCAACATCCATAACTTGCAAATAAGGATAGTGCTCCTTAGCAGCATCCATCCATTTGGCGATGGCATCATAACGCTCATTAAGTGAGAGGTCTTTTATCCAGCTAGGATACTGAGAACCCCAGATGAACGTATGAAACTTGAAAGGGAAATTGTGCTGTTTGGCATAGTTTGCAGCATTATCTGCTCCTCCCCAATTATAGACTCCACGGGTACCCTCAACACTTTGCCATTTTGTAGCATTCTCAGGAGTCACCTGATTCCAATAGTCAGAAAACCTGAAACCATCATGATCCATCTCACTATTACCTGTCGTAATATTCCCCAAGAACTTGTCGGGATTCGTTGACAACTGGGCTGACGCTGGCAGTATGCATAGACTGGCAGCCATCATCAATAAACTTTGTTTTAGTGCCTTATTCATTGTTTATGTTTTAAGTCATTTTTCCGGCTGCAAAGGTACAAAAGAGATGTGGAACACCCTTTGCAGAGCGTTCCACATACTTTGCCGTTCGTAACATCTTTATGTTACAACAGCATTAGTTAATCAAGAAAACCTTCTCTTTACCATTATATATTGCCTTAATTGTAGCACGTCCTTCAACCACAGGAGTAATCGTAATGTTCACACCCTTAGGAGCGTTAGACGTAGCCTTAAGCTTAGAGCCAGCCTTCAACGGAGCATAGAGCTGATAGTGGTTGCACTCGGTATAGCCGTTGGCATTAGTCGACATAATAGGCTTCTCAGGGATGTTCAGCTTCTGACCGTCAACAGTAATGGTCACTTCAGGAACGAAGGCAGGCTGAGCACCCTCACCATTCTTAGCAAAGCCGATACCGTGGAGGTCGAAGAGTCCCTGTGGACGCTGTGGTTCCTGACGACGGCCGCCCCATTGTGGACGCTGCTCATTCTGCTTCACCTCAGGGCCCTCAGCAACGAGGTAGATAGCATGTTTACCTGTCAGGCCCTCCAATGCGGGAACAGTATGAGACACTGTGAGTGCCTTGTTAGCAGGGAAGTTGGCAGGAATATCAATCACTGCTACCTCTTCACCCTTCCAAGGATTGTCCAGCAGTACGTGAATCTTAAAGGCACCCTTACCACTAGCAGTCAGGTTAATATTCAGCTTGACATTGTCGCCCTTCTTCACACCTTCGAAGGCCTTCACGCCCTTGGTATCTTTGTCGAGACCACCAAAGCCGAAGTACTTGAAGCCAATAATGCCGCCATTCTGAATGCCTGCCAAGTCCATAGAGTTATTCCATACGTCATGGTTGTCCTGCATCCAGTTGTTGCTGTTAGGACCATACATGAAGCAGGCCAGACCTGCACTATAATAATGATAAGGTGGCAGACCAAAGATTTGGAAGCCCTCACTGGTCACCTCGGCACCAGTATAGGTGTTGCCGTCAGCGGCAGCAGCTACCCATTCGTTACCCTTCACATAGGGGTCATAGCCCGTAATCTTCACAACGCCACCCTTGGCAACAGGCTTCTTGTCCCATGTAATCTTCACAGGAGCGACCATAGCCTGACGGGCATTGCCGAAGCCACGGGGAGGACGATGGTAGAAGACATACCACTGGCCATTGATCTCCTGCAGAGAACCGTGGGTGTTGTGAGCGGCATTGGTGGTGATGAGCTTACCACCATCTTCACCAACAACGACACCACGAGAGTCTACCAACACGCCACCAGAACGCCAAGGTCCCAGAGGAGAGTCACCGAAGGCATAGCGCAGAGCAGAGTTGGTATTGCCCAGGCCGTACTCCTTGCCAGAGTAGCCAGAGAACACCATCACGTACTTGTTACCTACCTGACGGATAGAAGAAGCCTCGAAGAAGTTGAAGTCCAAGGGGTTCTGTCCCTTGTAGAGCGCCTTGTACTCGCTGTCGGCCTTGTCGAGCAGACGACCGTCGGCACTGCTGGCTGGAATGAACGGGTCGATGAGTTCGGTACCCTCACGCTTCGAGTACATCGTGTTTTGGTCAAGCTCACAGGCTGTAGAATGCTGGAAACCATAGAAGACATAGGCACGATAACCCTTGTCGAAGTCCTTATCCTTCTTATTGGTAATGGTCTCAATGAACACAGAGGGGTCGAAGTCGATGAGTGAACCTGGCAGACACTGTGTTCCATCAGCGGTCAGGTTGATGGGAGTGAAAGGACCGTTGGGACGATCGCCCTTACATACCATTGGCACACGGCGCCAGCCACGGCTGTGGGGATAGAGCCAATAGGTCTTCTTACCGGTAGCCTTGTCAACAGTCTCTACGAGGTCAGGAGCAAACATGGTATCCCACTGGCCATTGATAAACCAGGTAAAGATAGGACCTTCGTCGCGCCACTGGCTGAGGTCCTCGACAGGTGCTGACCACATGCGGATATCAGGTCCGCAGTAGGCGGTATAGGTGACATCGTGCGAACCGATGATGTAGGCACGATACTTTCCCGGCTGGTCGGGATCTTCAAACACACGGGGCTCGCCATCAGGCAAGTGCTCCCACAAAGGGAGGTAAGGGTTCTGTGCATTAACCACCAAGGCGGCAGTCAGCGCAAAGAGTTGTAGGAATAGTCGTTTCATTATAAATCTTTAATTTTTCATCTTTAATCTTTCATTTCCTCACCTCATTGAGGAACTTGACCATCTTCTGCAGGTTCTCCTCAGTATACATGGCAGGACCACCGTGACTACCCTCAGCAGGGAATGTTCCCTCGGTCTTGACGCCAGCAGCCTTCAGCAGTTCGAAGAACATCTTACCCTGACAGCCAGGAACGACATTGTCTTTCTCACCATGGAAGATGATGATGGGAGGATTCTTCTTGTTGACGTAGTTGGTAGCACTCAGACTGCGATACTTGTCTGGTTCCTTGTCGAGCTTAGAAGCCAGCAGCACGTCCTCAGGAGAGTCAGGACCCATCTTCATACCCTCACCACAGTCCATCGCCGTAAGGTCTACAGGACCTGACCAGTCACAGGCTGCATTGACAGTACTCTTCTCCTTGAGGAAATTACCTACTGTACCTTCCAGGTCGATATCCACTGTACCTACCTTGGTCTGCTTCACACCGCTGGTGGTAGCAGCAATAGAGGCCAAGTGACCACCAGAAGAGAAGCCGCTGGTAGCGATGAATGAGGTATCGAACTTATACTGCTTGGCATTGCCGCGTACAAAACGGATGACGGCACGGATATCATGGATCTGTGCAGGCCACTTGGCATCCATGCTGCTACGGTGGTTAGGACAAACGACAGCATAACCGTTATCGAGCAGGGTCTTCACGATAGTTCCGAGGTCGGCCATTCCCTTGCTGCTGTTGCTGAACCAGGCGCTACCATAAATATGGATAACGACAGGATAGCTCTTTGCCTCTTTCTTAGGCAGATAGATGTCGCAGGTATGATATGCCTTGTCATCACCAGCATAGTTCACGTCCTTCCACTCTTGGGAGGTCTCCAGTTTTGCCTGCTGCTGGAAACCACCAAAGCCTCCAGCGGGCTGTGCCATGGCACCAACGGCAGCCAGACACATCACGAGTGTTGATAATAATGTTTTCTTCATAGCTTTAAAATTTTGCGGTAGCAAATTCTTCACTCTTCATTCTTCATTTAAATTGCCAATAGTCGAGGCGAACGTCACCCTGTGCCTTGTCGAAGCAAAGGTAGAGATCGTGAACACCCGTAGCACCATTGACCTTCGTATTAAATGCCTTGTATTTCTCCACGGAACCAGTGCTCTTGATGGTTGCGGTACCAATGACATCACCCTTCACACTGTCGAGGTGCAGGGTAACGGTGCAGCCAGCCTGGGCTGCAGCGGCAGCAATGATGCTGAACTGCTTGGCACCCTTGCCGAAGTCGACACCGCGCAGACGGATATACTCTCCGTCGTTGATGTCGAAGATATACATGTTACGCTTACCGGTAGACTCAGGCATATCCTTCACAACACCCGTATTGGGAATACCCATCTTGGCAGACTTCAGGCCATAGCCCCAGTTCATGGTCTCAGCCTCCACACGACGGTAGGGGTTCAACCAGTGCAGCTGCTTCATAGGCTCCTGGTCCATCCAGTAGGGAACCTCCTGGATAGTACCATCAGCATTATAGGTAATCTCCGTAGCAGAGACGGTACGACGCTCATGGTGCTCGTAGGTATCGAGGTGCATCAGGTCGTAGTTTTGGCCGAAGACATACGAATGACCCTTGAAGTCGCAGATGCCAGGGTGATTACCACGGTCACGCTGGGTGGGCTTCATGATATAGTTCTTCCACTCCCAAGGACCTGTAGGACTATCGCTCATGGCATAGCCCAAAGCCTCCGGACAGCAGGTAGTAGCATAGCTGAGATAGTACTTACCATTACGCTTATAAAGCCACGGACCTTCCTGATAGTTCTTTACAGTCCATGTAGCCTTCTCGCTCCAAGGTGCGCGGAGGTTTGCCTTAGCACCCTCCTGCTTGACAGGACGCATGATGCCGTCCTTAGGATTCAACACGAAGATGTCACCTTGGGTAGAGATCATGTCTTTATTCAACTTGGTGTAGTAGACATGGGGATTGCCCCAGTACATATAGGCCTGACCGTCATCATCCGTGAAGACGGTGGGATCGATATCATCCCAGTGCTCCTTCTGCCATACCAGCGGTTCACCAAGGGGATCTTTGAAGGGTCCGTAGGGAGAATCAGCCACCAAGACACCTATGCCATGACCATGCAGGGGAGCATAGAGGTAGTACTTACCATTACGCTCAACGGTCTGGATAGCCCAGGCACCGTTCTCACGACTACGCCAAGAAAATTCCTTCAGCGATGCGACAGCACCATGCTCCGTCCAGTTCACCATATCAGTGGTTGACCACAGCAGCCAGTCGTACATGTAGAAGCCAGCATTGTTGCGTTCGTTAGGATCGGGGATATCCTCAGGAGAGGCATCGTGTGACGTATATAAAAATAAGGTGTCGCCAATCACCAGCGGTGAGGGGTCTGCAGTGTACTTGGTCTGGAACAACGGCATATTAACCTGTTCCAGTCCACGCATCTTCCACCAGTCGAAGTTGAAGAGTTTCGGACCCTTACGACCCTTGAAGACCAGATACAAGTCACGGGTGTGCAGACGAGAGGGATAGCTGTCGAGGGCTGCCAGGTCGGTAGTAATGGTCTGCCACTTCTCCCAGCCACCAGTGCCAGGAACATCCACAGTGCCGAGGAGTTTTCCTCCGAGGCTATCCAAGCGGATTTCAATCTGTCCGCCACGCAGGCCACTGGCCACACGAGCCGTGAATGTGCGTGGGGTCTTGTAGCAGAGGTGTACATTCTGCAACTTGATATAGTCACCGTTATGGATATCGGTGACATACACGCCCACCTCGTCATTTTGCTCGGTCTTCACGCCCTTCGAGAAGGCCATGGTCTCAGCCTCCACCTTGCGGTAGGGATCGAACTTAGCAATGGGCTTCACGCCCTCGTCGGTAGGCATGATGGTGGGGAAGCTACCGTCGGCATTGTACTTAAACTCCTCCACAGCCACACTACGGCCAAAGCCGCCACCATGAGGCAGCTTACCGGTGTGGTAGAAGAAATAGGAGTGTCCCTTAAAGTCTGCCACGCCACAGTGGTTCGTAAACGACTTCGTATCAGACAGCGGCATAATCTCGCCAGCATACTTCCAAGGACCTGTGGGGTGCGGTGCCGTGCTGTAGCTGATATGCTCAGGAACGCCACCAGCAGCATAGAGGAGCTGGTAAGTGCCATTACGTTTGGTCAGCCACGGGCCTTCCACATATGAGTCCTTATACTCCTTGCCTTTCTCACGCTTGCTCATGATAGGACCGCCGAAGGCTTCCTCCGTCATGTCGAGTTTACCCAGCTCACCACTATAGGATATCATGTCGCGGTTGAGCTTCAGGTAGTAACACTGAGGATTACCCCACATCAGCCATGCCTGACCATCGTCATCGATCATCACCGTCGGGTCGATATGGTCCCAAGAGCCGTTCTCGAAGAGCGGCTTTCCAAGGGCATCACGGAAGGGACCCGTAGGAGAGTCGCTGACAGCGACACCAATAGCCATGCCATTTGACAGCTTGCTATGGGCACAGATATACCAATAGAACTTGCCGTCACGCTCGATGGTCTGTCCTGCCCAGGCACGGTCATCAGCCCACGAGAAGCTCTCCAAAGCCAGTGGTGAACCATGGTCCTGCCAATTGACCATATCCTTGGTGGAGTAGACACGCCACTCCTGCATCCAGAAGAAGTCGGCATTGTCCTCGTCATGACCCGTATAGACATACATGGTACCATTATGCACCATCGGTGCGGGGTCACTGGTGAACCATGTCTGCACAAAGGGGTTCTGTGCCAGACAGAATGATGAGGTAAGAGGTAAGAGATAAGATAATAGAAGTCGTTTCATTATAACGTTTGATTAGTGATTACGAAGATTCCACTTTGAGTTGTCGCTGCTATAGTCATAGACGGCCAGCGTCGGCGTACTGTCAGCAGCCGAATAGAGACAATAGCGTGTGTTGACACCCTCCATACCGGGGATCTGCTTAGGCATGATGCGGTAGGTGCCATCCGTCAGCTGCTCGATGCGCCAAAGCTGCTCGTCGCCACCATTAAAGGCAACAGTAGCCAGCTCCTTATCGGCAGTAGCTGTCAGGGCACGGTCGGTACCAGCAATGGTAATCTTGAAATAAGGATTGCTCAGGTAACCGCCAGCCGTCTCCACAGGTGTGATGTCCCACAGCTGATGGGGACGGAACATATAGTCGCTGCAACGTACTGCCACAGGTGTGTTGGCAGCAGGCCATGTACCGATGACCTCCTCCAGTTTCTGATTGGGTACAGGCTTCGGAGGCTGCTGCATCTGGTTGCGGTCGCCCCAGCGCTGACGTTCCTGCTGCATGCGGACGAAGTCGACAGCCATCTCCAGCGAGTAGCCACGGCGCTCAGACAAGATGGCAAAGGTACCGCCACGGAGACGCTCGCCAGCAACAGGCCAGCCGTTCTTCCACACGATAGGACGTACGGCAAGGACGCTACGACCCCCCATATCGAAGTCTGCCTCCCAGTGGAACGACATCACCTCGACACCTTCGTCGATGATATAACGTCCAAAGTGTCCGGCACCCGTGCAACGGTCACCAGCAGCAACGACCATACGGCCACCGCCATGGAACATATCACGGCCGACATTATCTACATAGGGACCTTCTACCGAACGAGAACGGCCCACCACGATATTGTAGGTAGAGTTGACGCCATCACAGCAGGTGCCATGAGTTCCCAACAGATAGTACCAGCCATCCTTATACATCAGGGCGCTGGCCTCACAGTCGATAGCAACATCTTTCTCTACGTTGCCCTTGACACGCTCACCAGTCTTGGGGTCGAGCTCGATGAGGCGGATATTACCGAAATAGGTACCATAAGTAGCCCACAGGCGACCCGTGGTGGGGTCTAACAACAGGCAGGGGTCGATGGCATCACAGTCCTCCATTCCGTCAGACGAAGCCACCTCGATAGCTGTTGACCACTTGAAGTCAGGCGACTTCGGGTCGAGGGTCTTGTTCCACATGGTGAGGATGCGACCGTTATGGCCGCCGAAGAGACCACCACCTGTAGCACCATAGATGCAGAGATAGCGATCACCAATCTTCAGGACGTCGGGAGCAGCACCACCGCCAGGGCGCTCGGCACCACTGTGCCATGACCAACCGTCGTCAGAGATAATGCCTCCCCCACCCGTTCCAAAGGTGTACCACTTGCCGTCACACTCAGCGAGCGTCGAGGGGTCGTGGATATAGGGAGCACCAATTTGCGCCCTTACAGGGCTAGTGAATAGTGAAGAGAGAATAGTGAATAGTATAGCTACTATTTTCACTGATAAAATATCCTTGATTATATTATTTCTTTTCATTGTTATAATGTCTGTTTTAAACTTTTCACTATTCACTTTACACTATTCACTAGGGTGTAGCCCGTTACAGGTTTTCCTTGCTCGTCAATGAAACGGGCACACAGATCACTCAGGCCAGGGCCATTGACCAACGCAAAACGCAGAACGTTGCGACCCTTCTTCAGCGTCAGACGCTGTGATACACAGTCATCTTCCACCATACGGCGATCACCGTCCAGTGTCAGCACGCGCTCACCGTTGAGCCACCACATAGAGGCACCATTTGAACCAATAGCCAGACGGACATCGGTCATCTCCTCAGGACAATCGATGACGGTGACACCCCAGAAAAGAGAGTTGTAAGGCTGACAGCCATACGACTCAGCGAAGCGGAACACCTTGACATTATAGGTATTGCTCTCCAAAGCATGCCAGCGCAGGGTCTGCTTAACCTCCTTGGTCTGGGCTGGACCTGTCTGCATTCTCGTATCTCTCGGACCACCAGCCAAAGCGATTCCAGTGGCAGCGACTTTCTCGCCGTCGCGAGGCAGTTTCTTGTCGTCGAACTGTCCCTTGAAATACTGCTTGTTGAGATTCTCATTGAGATAGCTATCTGTCAGGATTGTATTTGAACGTACGTTGTAGTCGATAGGTTCCAGCAACATCCAGCGACGGATAAAGCCGTTGGCATCGGGCTGTGCTGCTGCGGCATTGGCAGCAACAGGTTGGAAGTAGCTGTTGCGGTTCTTGAACTGAATCCAGTTAATACTGACATCAGCATCGCCCTCACAAGTAACCACCAGGTCGGTGACACCCTTGGGAATATATTCCAGAGAAGCGGTCTGTGTCAGCCACTGATTACTCTGGTCACGACGGAACATGCCCATCTGACTGACAACATTCATCGGGATGCGTGCAATAATCTTACCCTTGGCACTCTTCTCACGGATGCAGAACTCGGTATTACCACCAGCCTTCGCATTCACGATGAGATAAGCGTCACCAACGGGGCTAAAGTCCACATCGTTATACTGCAGCCAGCTGCCCTTCTTAGGCAGGGTGGCCTGATAGCCACGGAAGGTGTTGACAGTATCTATCAATGCTGTCGTCACATCGCTGCTGGCAGTGTTGTAACGGTCTATCTCAATCTTCTCGGTAGCCTTGTTGATACCCACACCACGCATGGTCTGCTTGACTTCCTGGATAGTACCGTCGGCGTTGAAATAAAGCTTCTCGATACATGCGGAGCGACGCTTGTCATCACGCGGCGAGAAGTAGTTGTGGTGGTAGAACAAGTACCACTGGCCCTTGTAGTTGACGATGCTATGGTGATTAGTCCAACAGCCGTTAGGCTGCTCGGACATGATCAGCCCTTTATACTCATAAGGACCCATGGGGTTCTTACTCATCGCATAGCCAAGCACCTCCGTATTCTCACGGACATACGGATAGGTCAGGTAATACCAACCGTTAGCCTCAAAGGCAAAGGGACCCTCGGCCTGACGATTGGGCAGGTCTTTCAGACAGTTAACACCCAACATCTCAAACTCACGATTACCCCACTTGACTTTCTCCTTGGGGGTATCGTCAGCCAGTTCCTTCATATTGGGCTTGAGCTTGGCACAACGGCCAGCACCCCAAAAGATGTAGGCATTACCATCAGAAGCCTGGAGCACACAGGGGTCGATACCGTTAATGCCCTTGATAGGTTCAGGCTCACAGATGAACGGACCTTCAGGACGGTCGGCAACAGCCACACCAATGCCAAAGCCCATGCCATTCTTAGGAGCTGAGGGGAAATAGAAGTAGTACTTGCCATTGCGCTCCACACAGTCGGGAGCCCACATGGAATAAGAGTCAGGGCGTACCCAGGGTACTTTGTTCTGGGTGACAATCACACCGTGATCTGCCCAGTCGGTCAGGTTCTCTGAAGAGAATACATGGTAGTCCTCCATACAGAACCAATCCTGTCGCTGTCCAGCAGGCGGCACGATGTCATGCGACGGGTACAGATATACCTTATTATTAAATACGCGCGCCGTAGGATCGGCAGTGAACTGGTCGCGAATAATAGGGTTCTGTGCTTGGGCAGCAGATGCCGCCAAGCACAGAACAACAGTTGATATAATAGTTAGCTTCATTCTCTAATGTCAATGTTCAACGTTACTTAAACAGCTTCTGAGCCATCAGATACAAGCAACGGCGCCATGTCAGGAACTCATGGGCAGTACCTTCAGAGATCAGACCTTCGGCATTGAAACCGGCAGCCTTCAGAGATGCTACGCTCTTGTTGATTCCATCAGGATTCTCCTTAGAGCCACAGCCTTCGAAGATATACTTCACGCACTTAGGATCCTTAATTTCCTCAGGAGCATACTGGCCACCGCTCAGCAGTCCCCAGTAGCCGAATACCTCAGGACGACGCAGGGTGATGAGCTTGGTTGTCATGCCACCCATAGAAAGACCTGCCATAGCACGGTTCCACTTGTCACTCTTGGTCAGGAAGTTAGCGTCAACATAAGGAATCAGCTCGTCGATGAGCACCTTCTCAAACTCCTCAGCAGTGAACTTACCGATAGTACCGAACTTAAAGTCGTTGGTCAGACCGTAAGCCATCACAATGATGAAAGGCTTAATCTTACCGTCAGCAATCAGGTTGTCCATAATCAGACCAGCCTTACCTTGTACAGGCCAGCTGGTCTCGTTCTCACCCCAGCCATGCTGCAGATACAGTACGGGATAGCGCTGCTGCTCCATCTTGCCGTTCTTACCCTTGACGAGCTTACCATAGCCATTGGGCAGATAGACAGTAGCCTCCTGCATCTTACCCAGACTCTTGGAATAGAACAGGATCTTCTGCATGTTGCCATGAGGAATATCAGTGCGCTCAGCATAGAAAGCCTGATCAGGAGCAGGAATCTCGATACCACTCTCCCAACGGCAGCTGCCGAAATAGTTATGCGTACCAGGATCGTTGAAGACACCACCGTCAATAGTCAGGTGATAGTAGTGGAAACCAGGATCCATCGGACCTTCGGTTGTTCCTACCCATACACCGTCCTTATCCTTGCGCAGTACCGTACCGCCACGGCCACCAAGACCGAGGCTGACAATAACAGACTTAGCATCGGGAGCCTCGACACGGAAACGGGCATAGCCCTCGCTGTTTACCTTTGGCCACTCCTGACCGGGCTGGTTGCAGGGATTGGGTACAAAGTCCTCCTTGGGCTGAGCCTTGTCGAGCTTAGCATCGAAGTTCTTGATAGCATAGTAAGCCTGCTTGGGCTTGTAATTCTCGTCGAAAGGAAGCGGATGGTTGTTGATACCCAGCCATGAGTCACGGTCACCGAGGTTCCACAAAGTCACACAGTCGATGACGTCCTTATGCTTACGGAAAACCTTGAAAACACGATTGTACTGGTCGGTCAGCAGGGTATTCATATAGCCGGCAACAGGCTTAGCCTCACCACGAGAGAAGCGCAGCTGACCACCCATCTCAGTGTTCATACGAATGTCGAGCTCGGTCACATGGATGTGCTTCACGATGGTTGAATACTTGGTGATGGCAGCATCGATGTCCTCCTCAGTAGGACCATAGACATTGTAGTGTCCCTGCATACCGATACCATCAATGGGTACACCAGCATCCTTCATCTTCTTCACCATGTCAAAGATGCGGTCACGCTTGCCAGGGTCACACTCGTTGTAGTCGTTATAGAACAGCAGGGCGTTAGGATCTGCCTCGCGGGCAAACTCAAAAGCCTTGGCAATGAACTCGTCACCGCAGAGCTTGAAGTGGCGGCTCTGACGATAGGGACTGCCAGGAGTGAACTTGCCGTTGGCAAATGAAGGACGAGGATTGTCCTCAATAGCTTCGTTCACCACGTCCCAGCAATATACAACATCCTTATAACGGTTGACCACCGTATGGATGTGCTCACGCAAACGCTGGTAGAACACTTCCTTCTTGACTTCCTTACCCTTCTTGTCAGTGAACATCCAGTCAGCAAACTGAGAGTGCCAGCACAGACAGTGGCCACGCAGCTTGATACCGTTCTGACGGCAGAAGTTGGCAATCTTGTCAGCCTTCTCGAAGTTCCATACGCCCTCCTTGGGATGCAACTCGCCAGGCTTCATATCATTCTCAGCAGTAATACTGCTAAACTCACTCTTCACCAGAGCGATCTGGTTGTCATCGCTTACGTTGCGCTGGTTAAGAGCAACGCCAATCAGGAAATAGTTCTTGTAGGCATCCTTCAGTTTTACTGTTGGATTGGGATCGGCGGGTGCGCCCCACTGTGCCCATGACCCCAAACAGTTCATGGCCAACACAATGGCCAACACGGTCTTAAAAGTCTGTTTCATTTGTGTGATGTTTTTGTTTAGTTAATAGTTCTCATAATTACGTTTGCAAAGTTACAAAAAGAAAGTAACACCGGCAATTGCTGGTGTTACAAACTCTTTGGCTGATGTATCATGAACGGACAATCCGTTCCTTATTGTTACAATCGAACGGTCTGTTTGGTTCCGTCATAACGCACCGTTTGTTGTTTGCCATCAGGCAAAACAACGGTAAACAAGCGGTTCAGCAGCATACCTGGGTAGCTGCCCTGGCGGTCGCCAATGGTCAGTGTGCGCGTTTTTTCATTCCAGCTAAACAGGATGACGCTGTAGGCTCCTTTCTCGTAGTTATAGCTGTCGCCTTCATCCTCATAGAGCGTAAAGCTACCGTCCGCACCTGGGTAGATGCGCAGCTCCAGGTTGTCCCATGCCTTCTCACCGACCCACTGCATCTCAGGACCTAGTGGCAGGATACTACCAGCACGAACGAACATGGGTACACGGTCCAGCACCGTCTCAATAGTCACACGCTGACCACCCTTATACTGTTTGTTCGTCCAAAAGTCGTACCAGGTGGTACCCTTCGGCAGGTACTTCACAGCAGTCTTCGTAGCCGTAAAGTCCACGTTTCTTACATCATCCTTCTGACCTCTTACATCATTACGGTCCCATCCAGTCATAGCATCAGTACGGATAATCTTCTCCTCCGTAAACTGCGGATCAACAATAGGAGCAGCGAGGATACTACGGCCAAACATAAACTCGTCGGTCATATCCCAGACAGTCTTGTCATGAGCAAAGTCGGCAAACAGCGGACGCATATAGCTGTCGTTATTGCTCGTCACCTGCCAGGCGGTACTATATAAATAAGGTAGTAGACGATAGCGCAGGCGAATCTGCTTCTCGATAGCATCATACACGGGCTCTCCCTTCTTACCGAACTGCCAGATTTCACGGGGTGCATCGGCGCCATGACTACGGAAGACAGGACAGAACAGGCCATACTGCATCCAACGGACATAGAGCTCCTGATACTGTGGATTGCGGGGTGCCGAGGCAGGGCCAAGAGTGTTATAGGCATTACAGAAGAAACCACCGATGTCCGTATTGAAGTTAGGATTACCTGTCAGTGAGTAACTCAATCCTGCAGGCACTTGCTTGCGCAGCATGTCCCACGACGAGTTTACGTCACCACTCCACATATTCGAGCCATAGTGCTGCTGACCAGCATAGCTGGAGCGCGTCATGATGAAGATACGTTTAGCCTCCCCCGTCCCCTCCAAAGGGAGGGGGGCTTTACGCTGTGCCTCATATACGCCCCTCACCGTTTCCAGTGGGAAGGCATTTCTCAACTCACGCCATGTCGCTGTAGCGTTCCCCTTCCCTTTGGAGGGGGATAGGGGGAGGCTGTATTCATAGTCACTCTCTCTTGGATTGAAGAAGTCAGGGTCGGTAGAGTCCATCCACCACGCATCAGTGCCATAGTCATAGAGGCGCTTCAGGTGCTTCCAATAGATGGCACGAGCCACAGGACTGAAAGCATCATACACCTTCACACCCGACGGATAGTCCTTTCGTGGCGGCCAGATATGCGACAGACCACTCTGTGGCCATGTTTCAAAGGGCAACAGCAGGTTCTTCTCTGCCAGTTCACGGTACTGCTGGGTCTGCGGACCGAAGCTTGCCCAGATAGAAATCATGAAGTGGGCATGTTTGGCATGCACGTTCTTAATCATCTGCGGACCATTGACGAAATCTTCTGACAGGAAGTCCATGGCATTCCACAAGTAGTTAGAACCCCAATACTGCCAATCCTGGATGATACCATCCAAGGGTACGTTCAGCGCACGGTACTGGTCAACGATACTCTCTGTCTCCGCAGCGGTCTTATAGCGTTCTTTTGACTGCCAGAAACCGTAGGTCCATAGTGGGAACATCGGCACATCACCTGTCAGATGTCGCATCTGAGCAATAACACCATCGGCACTACCACCATACATAAAGTAGTAGTCGATGCCATTACCTACCTCAGCATCGAAGGTCATACCCTGAGCGTTATCCTCAAAGAGCGTGGGTGAATAGTTCTCCCAATAGAGGCCCCAGCCCTTGATGCTCTGCAACACATTCTGGAAGTCCTCCAGGTTCGACTGTTCCATACGTTTCGTCTCACCACGACGGTTCATCTTACCGTTCTGGATGGTACCCAGACCATAGATAGCCTCATCCTTGTCGAGGGTAAAGGTTTGGCGTACCTCAGTCACGTCATACGATTTTTCCCTAAGCAGCACCTTACCCTTAGCGGTCAGGAAGGTCAGGTTGCCCTGGGCATCCTGCTTGACAGTGAGCGCATTACTCGACCATGTATTCCCTTTCTGCTTGATCTCCACCTGTTCGGGCTTGGCTATGACAACAAGACTCTTGGTGGGTTCACCTTTTACAACATGCACGATGGAGGGTGTCATAAACTCCACCTTTACCTGTGCCCAAGCTGCTGTTGTCAACAGCCAAGCGGCAGTCATCAATAGACTCTTTCTCATGATATGGTCAGTTTATAGGTTTTTCCTGGGGTAGTATCAATATCATACTCATAAACTGTCGGCAGAGCCTTTGGCTCCAGATTCTTCAGTTCAGGAGAGGTAAGAGGATTCTTAATCTGGGCAGGGGCAAACAGCGGATTAGGACAGTCACCCTTAGCAGGACGTAGGCCCTTACCCTTCAGCGGCACATACGAGCGTACACGCAGCGTACCACCAATAGTACTACGGATGCTCGCCGAGCGCAGTTTCCCATCGCTCCATTCCTCGTCCACCACGAAACCGCCACGGGCTCTCAGTCCCTTGACACGACCCTGTTTCCATTCGTCAGGCAGCGCGGGCAACAGGTGTACAGCACCGTCATGACTCTGCAACAGCATCTCACAGATACCGGCAGCCACACCGAAGTTACCATCAATCTGGAATGGTGGATGGGCATCAAACAGGTTAGGATAGGTACGTCCGTCAGGATACTGTCTCATTTGTCTGTCATCAGGCAGAATACGGAGCATATTCTTGATAATCAGGAAAGCATGATTGCCATCCAACATACGTGCCCACAGGTTGGTCTTCCATCCCAGACTCCAACCAGTAGCCTGGTCACCACGCTGCTTCAAGGTGGTGGCAACGGCACTATAAAGGTCGGGGTGCGTAAATGGTGATATCTGGTTAGAGGGGTACAGTCCATAGAGGTGTGACACATGGCGATGCTGGTCGTTTGGATCGTCACCGTCCCACAGCCATTCCTGCAACTGACCATACTTACCAATCTGCATAGGAGGCAGCTTGGAGAGGGCCGATGAAAGATGTGAGATGTAAGCCTTATCCTCACCAAGAATGTTGGCAGCAGCAATGGTCTGGGTCAGCACGTCGAAGACAATCTGGTTATCCATGGTAGAGCCTGCCGTCACCGTGGTATGCTTGCCTACAGGGCCATGCTCAGGAGAGACTGTAGGTGCCGTCACCAGCCAATGATAGGTCGGATGCTCACACAGGTAGTCCAGCAGGAAGTCGGCAGCACCCTTCATGACGGGATAGTAGTCACGCAACAACTGCTTATCACCTGTAAACAGGTACTGCTGCCAGATATGCGTTGTCAACCAGGCGCCACCGGTAGGGAACATGCCCCATGTAGTACCGTCGATAGGTCCGGCAACACGCCAAAGGTCGGTATTGTGGTGGGCTACCCATCCCTTACAGCCATACATCACCTCTGCCGTCTTACGACCCGTCTCGCTAAGGTCACGAATCATTGACAGCAACGGTTCCTGGTTCTCTACGAGGTTACCCACCAGCGACGGCCAGTAGTTCATCTCGGCATTGATATTGATGGTGTATTTGGAGTCCCACATAGGATAGACCTTGTCATTCCACATGCCTTGCAAGTTAGCAGCCTGACCACCAGACTGCGAACTGCTAATCAGCAGATAGCGACCATACTGCATCATCAAGGCTACCAGTCCCAGGTCACTGCCGTCGAAACGCGCCAGGCGCTGGTCCGTAGGCAGCGCAGCAGCCTCCACTGCTCCCGCAGCATTTCCTGCGGGTCCCAGCTCCAGGCTCACCCTGTCATACTGTTTCTTGTAGGCCTGCTCATGGCGCTTCAGCAGCTGCTGATAGGGTTTTCCTTTGACTGCTGCCAGTGTCTGATTGTTTTTCTTCACCGGATTGCCAGTGATGTCCTTATAGTTTACAAAGTTGGTGGCGGCAGTGATATACAGGGTGGCAGTAGTGGCATTGTCGACCATGATCTTGTCAACTCCACGTCCCACCTTACCATCTGCTTCCACCATGATGCGACATTCAGCCTTCAAACCGGCTTTAATGCCTTCGTGTTCAGCACCCTCAACAACTGCTGCAAGCTCGTTGACCTCACCGCGAATGCCCTCATGTTCGGAGACAGTAAACACTTTCGACTGTAAGGGACTGTCAAAGGCCACAGCAAACGACAAGGCATCCCTCTTGCTGGCCTTCAGTTGGACAATGACAACACCGTCGGCCAACGAAGCGAAGACGGTGCGCTCATACTTCACACCCTTACAAGTATAGCTGGTGGTATTCAGTGCCGTACCGATATTCAGCTCACGACGATAGTCCGTGACATCCTTGTGTCCCAGACTCAGCTTCACGCTACCCACTGGCAGGAAACGCATGCCGTGGGGTCCCTTGAAGAAGTTCTGGTCGATTATCTTATGGGCAGCCTCTTCCTTACCGGCAAAGATGCTGTCGCGCACCTCTTGCAGGTGGGCCTTGGCGGCAGGACTGTCGTTGTCATGAGGTGAACCACTCCAGAAGGTCTCTTCGTTGAGCTGTATCTCCTCAGTATCGGTACCACCATATATCATGGCGCCTAGCTGTGAGTTTCCGACAGGCAGTGCCTCCAGCCAGTGTGCGGCAGGTTTCTCATACCACAGCTTATAATCCTGTGCCGACAGTGGCAAGGAAGTTACCAAGGAGAGGAATAATAATAGTTTTTTCATTGGGTTTGTGTTGTTGATTATTGAATAGTAACTGTCAGGCGCTGCAGGTCTTCGTCCTTAGAACTGTTACCTACAAAGATCTCATATGTGCCAGGCTTGAAACGCATGGTATTCGTCTCGCTATCCCAGCCCTCAAAGCTCTCGAGGTTGAGACGTATCGTATCGTTAACCTTCTGCCCTGCCTTTACATCGACACGCTTGAAAGCACGCAGTGTCTTCAGCGGTCCCTCCTTATCAGCGGTA
The DNA here is from genome assembly GCA_946410305.1 of uncultured Prevotellaceae bacterium. Classification (GTDB taxonomy): domain Bacteria; phylum Bacteroidota; class Bacteroidia; order Bacteroidales; family Bacteroidaceae; genus Prevotella. The sequence goes on from CAMJZV010000009.1 coordinate 67,758, forward strand.
TTGCGGATATACACCTGTACAATCTCCGTGCCGTCGCGCTTACCGGTGTTCTCAACGGTAAAGTTCACGTCAACACCCTTGCCATCTATTGCTGTTTTAGCATCCACTTCGAAGGTGGTATAGCTTAGGCCATAACCGAAGGGGAACAGGGCATCATTGAAGTAGCGATAGGTACGTCCCTTCATGGAGTAGTCCTCATAGTCGGGCAACTGGTCGCTACGCTTATAGAAGGTGACGGGCAGCTTACCGCTGGGGTTGACATCACCAAAGAGGACGTCGGCAACAGCCGTACCACCCTCCTGACCGGGATACCATGCCTGGACGATGGCATCACAGCTCTGCACCTCGGGCTCTAAGGCAATAGCCGAACCGGAACAGTTAACGAAAATGACCTGCTTGCCGGCAGCCTTCAGCGCCTTCAGGAAGTCACGCTGCACCTTGGGCAACTCAATATTGGTACGGTCACCGCCCTTGAAACCTTCGATATTAACGGGCATTTCCTCACCTTCCAGACTGGGAGCGATGCCACCGACGAAGATGACCTTGTTGATGCCTTTCAGCTGAGCAATGGTCTGCTGGTAGTCGATGGGCAACTCACGGGCAATATTAATCTTCATGCCTGCACCCCATGTCTTGACAGTCTTGAAGCGCACCTCGACCTGGAACTTCTCGCCAGCCTGTGCATTCAGCACAGTACGAGTGGGAGTAGAACGCCAGATGCGGTGGTAAGCCTTGCGACTGCCGTTTACCAGCACCTCAAACTCACCGGTACCTTCTACGTTCAACACATACTCGCCAGCCTCCTTGGGGGCGAAAGTCGTCTCGTACTTGGCAGAGAAGTCCTCAATGGGCAGGTTAGCAGCAAAGACATGCATACCATTAGTCGTCACAGCCAGCGGTTTTGTATAATACTCGGTGGTGAAAGGTTTACCCTCCATATTAGTGTTGGTCCAGAAAGTACCCTTCAGACCTTTCTTGCCGTCAGGAGCCGTACACTCCGTAGCTAGGTGGCACTCCATGACCTTGTCATAGGTCAGGTCACAACCAGGCGCATAGAACAACTTGGAGTTTTTATTTAATTTTTCACTTTTAATTTTTAATTTTCCACAGATGCCATCAAGAATCGTCACCGTATGGTTGGGTGTTCCATTATAGTTACCCCACATCATAGGTTCATTATCAGCGTTGGGGCCGATAACAGCGAGCCTCTCCCCACCCCTCTCCAAAGGGAGAGGGAGTTTGGCAGCCTCTGAGTTCCCCCTCCCTTTGGAGGGGGATAGGGGGAGGCTTCCGTTCTTCAGCAACACGATGGTCTGACGTGCCATATCCAGAGATATTTTGGCAGACTCCTTGGTACTCATAGCAGAATAAGGTATCTGCGACCACTCCACAAGTGACGGATCGTCCATCTCACCGAGGTCGAAGCGACCCTCTAACAGACGGATGACATGCTTGTCGACTTCCTGCTCTGTGATGAGTCCACGACGTACAGCTTCAGGGATGCTGCGGTAGGCATAGCCATAGCCACACTCCACATCCGTACCTGCCAGCGTAGCCTTGGCAGAGGCGGTAATGGGTGATGATGAACTCTTGTGAGACTCATAGAAGTCACTGATGGCACCACAGTCGCTGACCACCAAGTATTTAAAGCCCCACTCGTCGCGCAGTATCTGTTGCAACAGACGGTTAGATCCGCAGCAGGGGTCATCGTCCAGACGCTGGTAGGCACACATCACCTCACGGACGTCACTCTTCGTGACTAGATGCTTGAAGGCTGGCATATAGGTCTCCCAGAAGTCACGGACGGGCACATTGGTCAGGTTTGCCGAGTGGCGGGTATACTCCGGACCACTATGTACGGCATAGTGCTTGGCACATGCCCACAGCTTACGGTACTTGTGCTGACCGGTTTTCCCGGTCAGTGGGTCGCCCTGCAGACCACGTACTACGGCATCGCCCATCACACTGGTCAGATAGGGGTCTTCACCATAGGTCTCCTGTCCCCTGCCCCATCGTGGGTCACGGAAGATATTGACATTCGGCGTCCATACGGACAGCGAGCGCATCTTCATATCCTCACCACCCAGGTCATAGAGGCGGTGGTTATATTGCGCACGGAACTCCGTTGACGCCACGTCGAAGCACTTATACAGCAGGGCGGGGTTAAACGACGACGCCATAGCTACCGGTTCCGGGAACACAGTGACGTTACCCATATTGGCGGCACCGTGCAGGGCCTCACTCCACCAGAAGAACTTCTTAATACCCAGACGGGGAATGGCAGGACTCTCGTCCAGCATCAGCATCGCTTTCTCTTCCAGTGTCAGACGACTACACAGGTCCACGGCACGCTCCTTGGCCGACAGATTGGGGTTTTGATATGGCAACTGCTGAGCTGCTGCCGACAGGCTACAAGTCGCAGCCAATATCATGAATAGTTTTTTCATAGATGAGTTAGTTATCTTTATTTTCGTGTTACGGGACTTTCTTCGCCAAACAGGTACTGCGACTGATAGCCGCCATAGTCAACGACAATCTTTTCGAAGACGATGCCAGGATGGCGGGGCACAATCGTCAACTCATGGACGTCTTTCTTGCTGACAGGCAGCGTGACGGTCTTTTCCACGATACGACGAGCCACAGCAGGATAATACTCTGAGTACATATAGGGCTGACGGTCCACAAGCGTCTTGTTGAAGTTCACCACCTGTGGCTCACTGTCGTCGAGACTGACGGTATACTCATGACCACCGACATTCAGGAAGTCGAGTGTCGACTTCACCACCACATGGACTGTTACCTGTGTAGGAGCATTGTCTGGCAGTGCAAAGCGATAGGTCAGTGAGGCACCATCCACCGGCTTGGTGTACGGTGTCAGCGCTACGGCACTACGGGTACGGCCATAGTCTGGATAGATGCTCCACTCCGTACCGTCGCCAGCCTTGCTGCTATAGAAGTGCTCAGCCTCCATAGCTACATAGCCATGGACAGCGCTGAAGGTGTAGCCACCAGCTGTAGTAGGAACAGGAACAGCAGTAGTTCTGGGCAGCATGTCACGACGGAAGTCATCGTTCCAACTGCGATAGCCGATATGTTTCTGGGTCATCATACCGTCCCACTTGCCACCAGCCATTACCTTGTTATAGTCATGACAGAGCAGCGAGTCGCGGCGGAAACAGTCCTTCACACGTTCTGCCCAGATATTAGCGTCGGGCAAACCTGCACTCGCCAAGTGCTGGTTCATGGCCTGTGCATAGTACATGTCGTAGAGGTTGGCCATAGCCTGTACGGGGAAGAGCACGCTCTGACGGTAGGCATCAACAGCAGCTGCGGGAATCTCTGGCAACAGGCGGAGTGCCTCACGCTCCAAACGGGCGTAGTCGTCAGCCACCTTGCGCCACTCACCGGTAGCGAGGTTATAGGTACGGGCATCCAGCATCTCTGGAGTTACGCGTGCCATATACTGGCAGTTGCGGTTGTACACGCCAGCCACCTTACCGATAGTGCTCTCGGCGGTTTCCCCGCCGAGTACGTTACGGAAGAACCGTACCGTATGCTCAGTGACATTCTGCTGGGTATATTCTTTGGGGTTCCATGCCATGTCCATAAACAGCTGGATGGGATATTCCATCGGTTTCAGGTCACCCACATTCAGGATCCACATGCGCTGGATGCCGTGGTCGTAGGCCAGCGACAACTGTTCGAACATCTGCTGGGTCTGGGTGACGTTCAGCCACTTGGTATTACGGGGTGCACCGACATAGTCGACATGGTAGTACAAGCCCCAGCCACCCTTATGTTTACGTTCCTCCGCATTGGGCACACGACGCACATTACCCCAGTTGTCGTCACACAACAGCATGATGACATCGTCGGGGACGCGCATGCCAGCGTCATAGTAGTCGAGGACCTCCTTATACAGCGCCCATACCTGCGTAGTCTTGTTGGCGGGCTTACCCGTCACCTCCTTGATAATCTTACGCTGGTTCTCAACGATGCGCTGTAACAGTTTGGTGTCGGCATCGGCACTCATCGCCTCGTCACCGTCACCACGCATACCGATGGTTACCATATCCTCGGTACCCTTCATGCGCTCGATACCCTCGCGGAAGAACTGGTCCAGCTTCTGCTGGTTCTTCTGGTAGTTCCAAGGACCCCATTCGCCACGCTTGCGAGCATACTCCTGGTGGTTGCGAGCCATGGGCTCATGGTGAGAGGTACCCATGATGACACCCATCTCGTCGGCGGTCTTCAGGTTCTCGGGGTCGTCGGCATAGAAGGCCCAGCCCCACATGGCAGGCCACATCATGTTACCCTTCAGACGCAGGATGAGTTCGAAGACCTTGGCATAGAAGTGGTGGTCGCCATAGTTCGTACCGAAGGTATTCTTCACCCACGAGGTCAGACAAGGTGCCTCGTCGTTAAGGAACAAGCCACGAAACTCCACGGCGGGCTCACCATCGGTATAGCTGCCGGGCAGCACACCGACATAGTCGCGCTTAGCAACAGGCACGTCCATCCACCAGTACCAGGGTGACACACCCATCTGCTGGCTCAGCTCATAGATGCCATAGACCGTACCGCGACGGTCACTGCCTGCAATAACCAACTGTCCGTCGACGGTGGTGATGACAAACTTCTCGCGCTTGCCCTTCAGGTCCTTCAGTACCTTCTGCTTCACCCACTGGTCAATCTGCTTATTGTAGCCAACCGTACCAATAAGAATGGTGGGGGTGCTACTCTTCATGGGGGTGAACCCCATGACACTGGAGATGTCCTGTTGCAGGTTGGCGGCAGCAATCTGTACCGCCTTAGGCTCCTGGTCACTATAACCAATCGTGGCACCCTTCAGCGACAGTGCCCCACTCTGCTCTGTGTAGATTACAAAGCGCTCAGTGGCATTCATGGAGATTGCCATGAATGCCACTAAAGTCAATAGAATATTCTTAATTCGCATTATCAAATAATTATGAATTATGCATTATGAATTATGCATTACTTAAACAGATGCGGGATAAACTCGTGGAGTCCGCGACGCCAGGTCAGGAACTCATGGCCGGTACCCTCAGAGACAGAGCTGGCTACCTTGATGCCGAGGCCACGCAGGCCGTCCACGATGGGCTGGCTCTTGATGAAGTCCTCAGAACCCCAGTTCATATACATGTAGTGAATCTTCTTGTTGAACTCGTCTGCATTGGCAAAGACACCATTGTAGGCGGTCTTCACGTCGAGACCGAAGATAGCACCGCTGAAGGTACCCACCCAGGCAAACTTGTCCATGTTGTTGAAGACGATATCGAAGGTCTGGTGACCACCCCATGACAGACCTGCCATAGCACGGTTCTCACGGTCAGCCTTTGTACGGAAGTTGGCATCGATATAAGGAATCAGGTCGTTGAGCAGGACGGGATAGAACGAGGCACCATACTCACTCTGACCGGCGCGGTTGTTGCCACCACCGAAAGGCTGCTTGATGTCACCGCTCTCCATGACGACAATCATAGGGACAGCCTCACCCTTGGCAATGGCATTGTCCATGATGTGCTGCATCTTACCCTGGAGCATCCAGCTGGTCTCACCCTCACCCATGCCATGCTGCAGGTACAGCACGGGGTACTTCTTCTTACCCTTCTCATACTCGGCAGGAGTGTAAACCAAGGCGTGACGCCACTCACCATTAGCTGTTAGCTTTTGGCCATTGGCTATAGGCTGATGGCCATTGAGAGTCGAGTGCTCGGCGAAATAGTAGATGCTGCGCACCTGACCATGGGCAATGCCCTGCTGTGGACGATAGTAGTCACCCTCAGGACCCTCGGGAACTTCCAAGCCACCAGCCTCGCGGTTGCAGCCGAAGTAGGTCTCACTGGCAGGATCGATGAAGTTGACACCATCGATATTCATGAAGTAGTAGTGGAAGCCCACAGGCAGCGGATCGGTGACAGCCATGAAGCCACCCTTACCGTCGGGCTGCATCTCGTATTTCTTGCTGCAGATGTCGACAACGACCTTGCGGGCCTCAGGGGCCTGAATGCGGAAGTAGGCACGGCGCTGCTTGTCAATCTTCGGGAACTCATTGCCAGGGATGGCATTCTCTACGGTGACAGCATCAGCAGGAATCTCAATCTTTTTGGCGACAGGCATATCCTTAGGACGCTTGGGCTCAAAACCGAGATGGCGTGCTACAGCTTCAGCGTAGCGGCAACCCAGTTCACGATAGCCGGCAGCATCGAAGTGCAGGCGGTCGGGACCGTTCGAGCAGTCGTCAGAAGAGATCACCTGACAGGTGTGGATAGTCTGGGGCAGTTCGTCAATCTGCTTCTTGCAACCGATGCAGACACCCTTACCACCAGCCTGTACGATGTTACCTACATAAAGGTTCACCTCCTCGGGCTTCAGCTGCAGGTCGCCACAGAGGTTCTCATAGACCTGCTTCACCATACCAGCCCACTTGGGGTCGCCGGTATTGGTCTCACCCTGATGCATCAGGATACCCTTGATGACACCGTCCTTCTGGGCCTTCTTGGCCAGCTCCACCATACGCTTGTAGGGGTTGTTGTCGTAAGCGGCCAACATGCCCTTCATCCAACCTGGAGCCTTCTTCTCAGCATATTCCTTAATGCTATCGGGCAGGAAACCCTTGATATCGATACCACCGATAGCCACATGGATCACACCAATCTTGATGTTCTCAGGCAGTGAAGCGACCATGGTACGGCCGAACCAGTCGGCAGGAGTCAGTCCGGTATTCGGACGACACAGCGGAGCAGAAGCCTCACACCACTCACCCATCTTACGGGCAGGGCGGTTGCCTGCAGCAGGGAAGTCCACAGCGGGCATCAACAGGAAGCGAGGACCAGGACTTGCCAAGTCGGCAGCTTCTGGACGGGCATTACCCTCCATATTGGATTGTCCGAAACAAAGGAAGATGTAGAAGTTAGGATCTACAGCAGCCTGCATCTTAAGAGCAGGCAAGATAGTCAATAATAACGTTAGAATGAATGTCTTTTTCATTGTTGTTAGTAATTGTTTGGTTGTTACTTTCTTTTTACGTTGCAAAGATACTAAAAATACACCTAACAATCTCTGTTAATTGTTTCATTTTGTTTCTTTAGTGTATCAATGTCACCAATTACTCCAACAAAAGTGATATTTCATTTTGTGTGACCTCATTTTATTTGTATCTTTGCAGCGGGAATCGTGTCATATTAACACCAATAATAATACTAACTTATAATATACATCAATAATGAAAAAGATTCTATTTTCTTTAATTGTACTATTGGGTGTCACTGCTGTTTACGCAGGAAAGCCCCGTACTACTTTAAAGGTAAGCAGCACCAAGAAGCAGACTATCACGGGCTTTGGCGGTGCATGCTGCGACGGTGCCATGAAACCGTTTGCTGAAGACAATGCTCCTGTGGACAAACTTTATGGTGCCGATTCCGAAATCGGACTGAACATCTTGCGCATGGAGATCTCACCAAGTTTAACGGGTGACAACTGGGGTGACTACGATTGGAATGGCTCGTTACCATCAGCCAAAATAGTCAAAGAGCGCGGCGGCATTGTCTTCGGCACTCCTTGGTCTCCCCCTGGCGATTACAAGACCAACGGCACTGCACAGGGAGGTAATTCAGAGAGTCAAGGCAACAAAAAAGGCAAGTTGCGTGAGGACTGCTACGAGAAGTTCTTCCCATGGCTGAACAAATTCTTATTTTGGATGCACAATCGTGGCGTTGATGTTGATGCCGTATCTATCCAAAACGAGCCAGACTGGTGGGTCAGCTATTCTGGCTGTCTCTATGAACCAGAAGAGCAGGTCAATCTAGTTAAGAATTATGCCCATAAGCTTGACCGTAAGAAGTTTAAAGGCGTGCGACTAATCAGTGCCGAACCATTGGGATACAGGAAAGACTACTTCGATGCTCTATTGAACGACGAGACCTGTCGTGAACAGGTAGATATCTTTGCCGGACACATCTATGGACACATGCCGCTCCAATACATCAAACCTGTGGCCCAAACGGCACTTCCATTAGGCAAAGAGGTGTGGATGACGGAACACTCCGTAACTGACAACATCGACCACATGCCCAACTGGAATGACAATCTCATCTTCGCTGAAGAACTCAACGAGTGTATGTTGGCTGGTTGTACAGGTTACATCTATTGGTATCTGCGTGCACATTGGGCATTCTGCGGTACCGGTCTGCCATGGACTTATAATGAACAGGAGATGAACTTCCCTGAGAACCAAAAGGATGAACTGCTGCCCCGTGCTTTCGTCATGTCCCACTTCTCTAAGAATGTCACAGGTTCTACTCGCCTAAAGACTTCAGAAGACGATACTGAGGGACGTACGAAAGAAGAGATTCTCGCAAAACACGAATATTCGGCATACCAAAAAGGCGACTCTCTCATCGTGATGGCGATTAATGCTACTGAGAAAGCTCTCGACTTGATGGTAACCCTTCCCTACAACGTGAAGAGCGGTACGCTATGGTTGTCAACTGGCAATGAAGCAGAGAATCTGTGTCAGAAGTCAGACCTTCCCATTACCGAGTCCACTGATAAGTACCTGTACGAGATGCCAGCTAAGAGTTTGAGCACCTTAATCTTTATGGTCGACAAAGGAAGTACAGCCATCGAGAATATAGAGAAGTCGGTTGAAGATGGTCCCAAGACTTATTACGATCTACAGGGACGACGCTTAGAAACCCCACACGGAGTTTGTATTGAGAAGAGTGCCAATGGGCATTCCAGAAAAATAATGATTAGATAATAAAGATAAATCAAATAAATAGGGGCGGCACTCAAGTGTCGCCCCTATTTGTTTATTCCTTACTTGACAGGACCTTTCGACTATGCCTTACACCGTTTTCATCAGTGTACTGTTCAATAACAATACCACGATACTGCTGCGCTCCTGACAGGCGACGGCCTGACAAATCATATAATTGACTATTGGAAGATTTACTACTTGACATTTCCTGGATGCTAGTGGAACCCGTCTCGAGGAACTTCCAAGAGTCTACATAGACATCCTCGCCTTCAGTGACAACGAAATAGAGATTATCCTCCACGCCCTTGAATTTATCTAACTTGGCCACAGGAAGGTCGATAATGTAATCTTCCAGCTCAGTTGACGAAAGCTCAATGGTAGCGACTATATTCTTAGGACTAGAACTGGTAGTGAAACGGATGCCGATTGTTCCCGTTCCCTTTGCACGCAGCACAATTCTGTCGGCACCCGTCTTACCGAAGTCGACCTTACGGACATTAATCCATGAACCAACCTTCATCTTCACCTGCATATTCTCTGAAGCGTCGTTACCCAACGTGCTGATTTTGGTATTTCTCTTGATGTTGGTAATATCCTCATATTCCACGCCACCACAACTGGCCATGGTCTCCATCTGCTGCAATTCGTAAGGGTTTACGTTCTTGATTTGTGTTACACCCGTAAGACTCGTCGAAGATTGGCTAATAGTCGCCGTAGACTCGTCCACCGATACTTTATTCACACAGAGCGAACGATAGATACCTGCACTGCCATCGATAGCACCAGCAGCTTTCAATGTCTCCTTCAAGACAGCGTTGTGGTAGATATGATAGTAACTACCTTGAAATTTCTGCAAGTGCGAATGGTTATTATTGGTTCCATTGCCAGGATGTGGCCCATAGACGCCTTTGTACACCCATGAGTCAGGATCCGATGGATTGTCACTAACCATATAACACATAGTGCAGGCATCCGGTGCCGAGGTGGTTATGCCATGCTCGGACTTATAAGTATTCCACTCACTTGCAGTCTCAGAACGACTTGCCCAATTCGAACAGTAGGTATAGACATACTTGCCACCGATGACGTTCAACTCGTTAGCCTCAAAATGATAGGGAGCATGTATCTTGACTGCCGAACCATCAACTTCGGTCATCGAGGGCTTTAGTTTGATGATGCGAGCTGCTTCGGGCATCATCGTGCTGGGGCCAAGACCACCGAAAGAAATCCAACCCACACCGTTATCATCAATCGTCACACCCGGGTCGAAATTGGCATTAGTTCCTTGTTTATTTGCGCCTGGAGTATCATAGGTTATCATCAGTTCCTTGTTAGGTGACTTCCAGGGACCAATGGGTGACTCAGCCCTCAGTACACCTACGCCATGACTGCTATTGCAGAAATAGAGGAAGAACTCATCAACGTCAGTCTCCTCATTATGTCGCCAAGTAACCGAAGGTGCCCAGGAGACCCCATAGCCCTTATACCATACACTCGGCTGCCATCCTGAACAGAGCTTCTTCGTGTCAATAGTGCCATGGAAAGTCCAGTTCACCATATCATCTGTTGAGAAGACCACGATGGACTTAATGTTACCATAGCTATTATCACCTTTCTTACCATTGGCGAGAAATTCCTGATGGTCGTTCGAGCCATAGACATACAGGCGGCCGTTATATTCCAGTGCCGTAGGGTCAGCACAGAAGACGTTGGCACTGATAGGGTTGCTATTGTCACTTCCTTTGTAGTCTGTTGCCGCTTTTTGTGCGTTGGCTGATATGCAAGTCGCCATGACGGCGACACTCATGAATAGGTTCTTGTACATAATATCTTTGACAGTTTTATAATTCCGACTGCAAAGATACTCAAAAAACATGAGACACCCACATGGTTGGTGTCTCATGTTCTTTTTCTGGTGTAACATGAAGATACACTATGCTAACTGCCAATCTGAGATAGTTCGGGTATTGGCATCAAAAGTTACTCCTACCTTGACTATTTTGCGACCATCTGTTTCAAAAGGTATGGCATAGCCTTTTTGATTAATTTGTTCCAATGCCTTTGCCGACGTTCCCGATTTCTTTAATTCAAAGATGTAAATGACATCAGGCATATCCACAACCATATCTATACGTCCACTGGAGGTTTTCACCTGAGTACGGACATAGACATTCAGCATTGAGAAAATGAGATACAGTGTATACTCATAAAAGCCTTCTGCTGTAGCCGCATCCTCCAATTTCTTCTTAAAGCCTTCAACGTAAGGGATACCGGCAAGATAGCTCTGCATCTCACACATGGCAAGATCTATGTCATTCTTCTTCAGCGCACGCCAGAATTTCAGCGCGAAACCCGCCTGAACACTTCCTCCACTTAAGCCTGTATATGCAGGAAGTAATCCCTCAGCATAACCAGAACGCACTTCTTGATTAGGAATTGAAAGCGTATAAATCTGTCCTTCACGATCGTAGTCTTTGATAGTCAGGTAGCCACTCTGGTAAAGTAGCGGGAGTGCATCCACCATATTCTCCGTGGGTTGGTCAAAAGCCGATGCCGGTACTTCCAGTCGGTCAAGCGATGTGATATCGGTATCAAAATGCTTTAATTGACGGATGAGAAAGGACGGCGTACCACTTTCAAACCACCAATTGCTGAGTTCATGTTGCTGGAATGCCTTTATCAAGCTAAATGGATTGTACACCTCCTCGCTATTCTTGGTAAAGTGATAGCCATCATATTTCAGCTTTAGTGCCTGATGCATCTCGTCATACGTCATCTCGTTAAGTTCTGCCAAACGCTCAATATCTTGCTTAAGCGCTGTCGTCAGTTCTCGCTCCGTAATACCGCATATGGTTGCAAATGCAGAGTCCATCGTGACATTCATCAGATTGTTGATGGTAGAGAAAATGCTCAATTGCGAGAACTTAGTGATACCCGTAATAAAGCAGAACTTGATATAACGCTCGTTGGCTTTCAACGGCTGATACAACTCCTGCATAGCCCTGCGTATATCATCAAGTCTGTCTTGCTCATGAAGCGCCTCCAGCAGCGGAGCGTCATATTCATCAACAATGACCACCACCTGCTTGCCAGTCTGCTCAGCAGCTCTCATAATCAGACCCGACAGGACCTCACCTGGTGCAACTTCTGTTTGAGAGCTACCATAGAGTTTCTGATAGGGTTCAAGTATCAGTAAGAGCTTGCGGCGCAATTCCGTCATGTCAACAGCATTCTTCGCACTGCTCAGGTCAAGACGCAGTACAGGATACTCTGCCCACTCTTTTTCAAATTCCATAATTTTCAGTCCTTCGAACATCTCGCGTTCCCCTTGGAAATAAGATTCTAGTGTAGAAGTAAGAAGTGACTTACCGAAACGTCTTGGACGGCTTAGAAAGATAAAGGTACCATAATGAGCCAACTGCCAAACCAAATCAGTCTTGTCCACATAAACCATCCCCTCGCGTATCATCCGCGAGAAGGTCTGAATGCCTACAGGATACTTTCGTGCTGTCATATCATCTCTCATTATCACGCACAAAGATACGCACTATTTTTGAAACTTCCAAACAATTCAGTGGAAAAATCCCCCGCAGGGCTCTCACAGATACTACAGTTTCTATTATTTCTCGCAGAGATATTATTTTCTCGCAGATGGCGCAGATGGCGCAGATCTTTTCATTGCACGACATACACCTGTCACACAAATCTGCGAGATCTGTGAAATCTGCGAGAGATAAGAAAAAAGCCTTCTGCGAGAGATAAGAAAAAAGCCTTCTGCGAGAGATAAAAAAAGGCTCCTGCGAGAAAGGATAAAGAAAAAGTAATCGGGAGCAGTGGCGCCCCCGATTACCATTAGAATATGTAATCTATTGTATTTACAATAATTACTTGTGCTGTGCTTAACTTTTCCACTTACACTCCATAATTATTCTGATGCTTGTCCTGATACAGATAGTACAGACCAACAATAGTAGCAAAAAGAGCTAACGAACCAGAAATAATAATTGTATTCATAATCTTCACCGTTTTTTATTCTTACTATCAAAACTACTTCCAAAAAGAGTCCAACCCCAAAAGAGGAGGACAAAAGCAGAGAACACAGCACAATAGATAATAATAGGCTCCTTCATATCTGCAAAAATCGTAGATATTAGTAAAGCTGTGAACATGTACTTTGCCACATCCATCAGCCATTTACCCATTTCACGCTTCATTTCTTGCTCTACCATGCTGCAAAGATACGCACTATTTTTGAAACTTCCAAACAATTCAGTGGAAAAATCCCCCGCAGCAGGGAGTGTAGGGCTGATAGTCTTGTCTTTCCTGTCTCACGACCAACTATAGATTTTTCCATATCGCATCATTTATATTTTGGCGCAATCTCATAAAAAAGTTAAGATTGCGCCAAGTAATGTAGGTTTTATAGGTTTTTATTAATAATGCTAACCCGTTGATATAGATATAAAAAGTAATCGGGAGCAGTGACGCCCCCGATTACCATTAGGATATGTAATTTATTGTATTTACAGAGAAAAACTCGGATCTAAAATATTAAATTGAAATTCCATCCATAAACGACCTTTACCATCAACCTGATGAGATGCTGAAAAATCTCCCAAAGAAAGTACATCCATTCCTAATAGTGCCTGTTCATTGTCGCTATTCATTACATAGATTGGAATATCAATCATCTCTTCAGCTTCTGACAAATGTAAACGACACATACAGACTTCGCTAAGCGCAGGTTCACCATTAGCTAATTCTACCCAATCCTCAACGAATGGTTCTAATCCTAACTTGAGCATCGTTGCTGAGGATATAACGGTAGCAAAAGAACCTGTATCAACTTTTGCATCAATCATACACTTCATCCCAGTTGATGGGTTCTCCAACACCAATGGGACGTGAATTTGTACGCATGGGGCGGGTAATCGTACGTTCATGTTTTATCTTTTTGCTACCGCAATTAACAACGACAGGACGTGGGATCAATGGATTGTGACCACTAATCCTGTTCAGAGAGGGTACCTGTTTAAACTTCCTTGTCTCCATAATTGCTTCTTTTTTTTGTTTCTCCGCTGCAAAGATACGAACTATTTCCATTACTTCCAAACAATTCAGAGGAAAAATCCCCCGCAGCGGTGAGGCTGCAGGGGAAATTATTATAAGTGATAAATAATCAGATAGATTACTTCACAAACTTCTTACCGTCCTTGATAACGATACCCTTGAAGCCGTTATCAACACGCTGACCAGCGAGGTTGTAGATAACAGCCGACTTAGCCTTATCAGCAGCGATGTTGCTGATGCCAGTAGCAGCCTCCTTGAAGGTAACAGTAATTGTTACATCGCTAGTAGGCATTTCGAAGGTGAACGTGCCCTTATCACCAGCCTTAACTGCAACATCCTGATCACCAGCCTTAACCACTACAGCATCAACCTCGTAACCCTCAGCAGGTGTAGTAGCGATGGTAACGCCAGCACCTTCATATTCCTTCTTCAAAGCAGTAGCAGTACCATTCTGAGTCTCAGCAATCGTGATAGCATGCTGTGGAGTTCCAAACAAGCTAGGAGTAGTACCAGCACCTTCCTTCACGTAGAAGTTGGTAGCGCCCGTTGCATCAATCAGGTTCTCATAAGTCTGACCTTCGGCCAGTGATGCGTCCTTCAGATACCACTGAACATCTGTGATCTCATATACGCAAGCATCCTTAATCTCAGCCATGTTGAAGGCAATAGACTTCATACCATCAGCTTCTCCAGGAACTTTGAAATCCTGCTCGAAGGTCTGCCATTCAGTAGTGAATTTAACATCACCGATACAACCATAGTGCACGTAAGCACCAGGAGCGCCATGACACTGTGTGGTGGTCTTAACAGGGGATTCTTCAGTACCCTTATCAGCCTTATACTTGAACTTCAATACAGTTACTTCATCTTTCTTAAGTGCACGATTAGCAACAATGAAGAACTGGTTGTCCCAAGCAGCACCGTTGCCAACCTCTGCTTCTACAGGCTTGCCTTCTTTGTCAGCAGGGAGCCAGTCGCGCTCGTTACCGTTTACAGCAACTAACGTTGAATTAGTAACAACCTCAACGGGATCGGGCAGCTCATAAGCGGTACCCTCGAGCATCTCGAATGCCAAAGATGAATATTCGGTGTCAAGGTAAACCTTCCAAACGCCAAGACCAGGAAGATCAATCTTTGCTGTTGTAGATGGTGCGTATTCAATCCACTCATCATGAGTTGTCGTTTTAGGATTATGATCAAGCTTCAGCGTAGCACCCTTAAAGGCAGAATCATCACCACGCTTAGTAGAAATCATCAGCTGGTCCACATAAGTTTTTGCATCACCTTGTGTACCAAATGTAGCAATCAAGCACTCATTATTGTCAAAATCTATACCCTCTTCGAACTGAACAGCGTTGTCCAAATCATCATACGAAGTAGCCGTTTGGGCATTAATACCTGATACGAAGTAACCATTGTCAAGTTTCAGATACTTCCAAGAGAAGTCGTCGAAATAGAAATCATTTGTATCACCTTTCTTCATGTTCTGAGACAGGTTGAACGTAAGATTTGCACCACCCTCAATGATGGGCCATTCTTTATCGTACGTCTGCCACTCATCTGTAAAGTTCAAGTCACCGATACCACCACCTTTATAAATAGATGGATGAATTGTATGCGACTGGGTGCTTACAGTAATAGGAGTCCTTGCCTTATAACGGAAGTGAAGCTTAATAATGGTACCAGCCTCCCACTCCTTGGTAGACTGGAGCCAGAACTGGTTAGACCATGTAAGAGAAGCATCAGAATCGATAACATCTACCTGTGTCACATGAGCAGCAAAGACGTGGTTGCTTTCATTACCTTCTTCTACCTCAATATCAGCAGGGAAAGGACGGGCGCGATAGCTATCGGAATTGATTTCAGCGGGGCACTGGTCATCAAAGTTGCGACCCATGGTCAATGCATATGCACAAATTTCACCGCTTCTATCACCTCTCCAGGTAGCATTGATGCCACCAGTCTCTGTGAGTGCCCATGCAGGCCATTCTTCCTCAGCATCACCATTTGTGACGTTCTCAATCCACTCCTTAGGTCTAGAGCCATCTTTCTGCCATTCATAAACTTCAAGGCTCAGCCATTCGATGGTTGCAGTAGAGCCACCAGGCTGGGCAACGAGGTTACAGCTTTGGCCACTGATGCCAGTGTACTCCCATTCTACCACTTGGAAGTCTGCTTCGCCAGGGATAGCAACTGAAGTACCGACCGACTCGCCTTGGCCCCAACCCCAACCCATGTTGATGTTGATGCTAACAGCTTCTGAAGCCTTCACCTTTGCAATTACCTTGTACCTGCCATCAATCTTAGTAGTGATACCATCAGCAATGAAGTACTGGTGCCAACCACCACCTTCAGTCCATCGGTAGTACTCTACGCCACCCTGAGTCTTCACGATGACATCGCTAGTCTCTTCAGCACCTTCCTTCACTTCGGCATACTTGTAGCTTGCTCCGAAGTCGGTCATGTGACCATTGTCAAACTCAGGTACGTAGCCCATCACGTAGAACGGGAAACCCTGATACGTAGAGTAGTCAATTTTATAAATTGGCTCCTCACTCCACTTTGCATTTGCTCCCAAGACCATTGCTAAGAGAGCAACAAGTGTAAATAATTTCTTCATAATAGAAATAATTTAGATTAATAATAAAATGAGTTAGTTAATAAAAAAAGTAATAAATATGTTATTCAGAGAGTTTTGAAAGGTAACTGCCAGTAGAATCAGAATAATTCTATTTACTTCACTGGCAGTCACCAGTCAGTTAGTTCATTATTCACCTTTAAGGGCTTTGCAGAATGCCTCGTAGGTAGCATTACGTACCCAGTCACCATTGGCAGCCTTTGACCAAAGACCTACAGGGTCGCCTTTACCGCTCGACGCATCAAAGCTGTTGCCTTTACAGAGACCTGCCTGCTGTGCTGCAGGAATCTTGGTCATGTAGGCCTTGATGACGCGAGCATAGTAGTCGGCCAGAGCCTGACGCTGTTCCTTCGTAATCTTATCTGCTGTCACGGCAGTACCCTCAGCATCATTATACTTAATATCGAAGTTAGACAGACGAATCAGCTTACCTGTGGCAGCAAGTTTTTCAAAGAGGGTATTCACCTCAGCCTCATTAGCAGCCTGCGTGGTAGCATCCTCGCTATAGGTAAGATTCAGCTCGCCATTGATACCGTCAATCTGGGCACCATTCTCTTCCCAAGTCTTGATCCAGTACTTCAGGCTTGACAGTCTCTGCGATTTCTCCAAACCAGTCTCGCTGATAAAGAACTTCAACTCCTCAGCGTTGCCGCCATGCTTTTCGAAAGCAGCCTTTGCCACCTTTGATACGGTAGCTGCATATAACTCACTACCACTCTTGCTTCCTTCCTCCAGATAGTCCTGCCAGAAAATCTTATCAGTAGAGTGCTTCAGGTCGAGCACGTTCTCACCCTCATAGGTAACACCATCAAGAACTTTCTTATCGTTAAGAGCCTTGTCCACAAGGTCGAAGGACTTAATTCGTCCGGCATTGGCCTCCATCAGACCATCACACCACTTCCTAAGTGCATACTGAATGGTATCATTCTTCTCATCCTTAGTCTGATCACGGTGGTTGTCGGGTTTATGCTCCACATGAACGTTGCGGATATAGAGCACGGTATTCGTGTTACCCTCAATCATCAAGTAACCTTCTTTAGCAGTCTTTGACGGAACCCATTCTACCTTAATAGTCTGCCATCCACCAGGTCTTACAGTGAAGTTCTTGGCAATCAACTTACCACTCTTATCCCTACCGGTATTGATCAAGCTATCGGCAAAAGTACATTGAATGTTCTGATCACCCTCCATTTCCGCCTTCTTGTCGTCTTTGAAACCTCTCACGGTGAAGGTGATCGTGTAAAAGCCTTGAAGATCGATAGGGAAGCCTTCAACGATATATGGCTTTGACTTCTTCGGAATCTTAAGAGCATTACCTTTGTCATCGAAATTCTTTTCGATGGTAGGTTTATTTCTCTTAGATGTACCAGTGAATTCCTCCATGGTAGAATAGTCCACATCCTTATCGTCAATAGGAAGCACCGAGACCTCAATAGGTGCTGTCAGCGAAGCAAACCAGTCATCAGACTGTTTCTCGTTGGCCACGATAGGACTTCCGTATACCTTATAGCCAATACTTTCCGAGTGATTAAGGGCCTCCTTCAGAGCCATGAAGTTCATATATCCTTTTTTACTGACATACTTATCCGGCATGAAAGAGTTGCCAAAAGAGACGCCATCGAAGTTGGTTACAGCTACAGCATGATCTAAAGCCTGCTTATTGTAAGTTGTCAGAGCCAGAGATGTTTCCATCGTCATGTTCGGATAAGCCTCTCTGTTGGTATATGATTTCACAGAAGCCAATCCTGCATAATCATCTGTATAGCTGGGATCTGGCTCGGCATTAAAGCCACCCAAATCACTATAGTCAGCACAAGAAGCGGCCAACAGCAAACAGCTAAAAGCTAAAAGCTCATTTACAATTCTTTTCATATTCTTAGCCTCCTATCATTAATTACCTGAAAGAACAACAGGTTGGTCATTGTATTTGTAATCAAACCAGGCTCTCGCATTCGACATACGCGTCTGGACAACTAGTGTATCAGCAGTCTGAACCTGAATATTCTTACCCGTGCCACTAAAGTCTACGTTATATGCCAAACGGAGGATGTCACGCTGAACGGGATTACCCTCGATGCTACCCCACTGGTAGTCTTTGTATTCAGAGCGTTCAGTACCCTTGGCGATAAACTCACCAGAACCTGTAGCTGTCACATTCTCGTCATCGGTAGAGATGGTGCAAGAATTGCCATTGAAAGTCAGAATCAGGTTACAAAGAATAGAGGCACCAGAAGTCTTGAACGATACAGGGAAGATGGCCTGTGTCATGTTCTTCGTTTTGATAGCGCAAACCTCATCATTCTGGTTTACAGGATTCGAGGGATCCATCTTGCTATAACGCTCGATGTCAGAGTTGTAAAGGGAGAAGTCCTTACGAACAACCTTTGTGGGCTCGCCACCATCTTCTGTTACCATATCCACACCACGACGGATATACTTAGCCTGCCAAGGATTCATATACCTTACGCAGTAGAGCGTATAGTCCATCGGAAGCACTGACCAGTCCTTTGCGTTCTGACGAACAGGATTGTCGGTATTAGGCGTACCCGACAGAATACCATCAATGCCTGTAACGCCTGTCATTCTCACAGGAATCACATAGGTAGTATCGTTAGAAGTGGCCTTGGGATCCTGGAAGAACTTATCCGTGAACTGGATTTCCAGATAACCACGGGAATCACCATTATAATTAATGGTAGCATTCTTTACGTCCTCGTAATTATAGTAGTCGTGAGGAAGAGGAAGAACCTTGGCACGCTCATATCCACCATCGTTCAGGAAGTAAAGGTTGTTACAAAGCGACTCGTCAATAATTACATTAACCACGGCGTCACGTCCACTGTAGGCACCACCCATGGTTGCCCAGATGCGACACTTGTGCGCATTGTCCAAAGAGTTGTCATAGATATCGTTACCCAATATGAGCGTACGTATAGGGTTCTGATAGGCAAAGTAGGCCCTTGTATAATCATAGTCAGGGAACTCCTTGTCTGCATTGTAGCAAGAAGCGACAGTGAGCGCCAGGGCTCCGAAGGCTACACCGTATATATATTTCTTGAGTTTCATAATCATTCTTAATTCTTAATTCTTAATTCTGCACTCATTATTACCATCCCTTATTCTGCTTCAGTTCACTCCACTGGAGCACCTCACCGTTAGGAATGGGACCATAATACTGGTAAGACTCGAACTGACGAGGCTCCACATCAATGACAGTATATTTAAGTGTCTCATCAGGATTCTGATCGACCTGCACACCCTTTGCGCTAACATTGATGGGTAACATCCAACGACGGAGGTCATAGAAACGCTTGTTCTCAAAGCAGAGTTCGATACGGCGCTCGTTGCGAATCAGGTCACGCATCTTGGTCTGATCGCCGGCACATTCGTCAAGATAGGGGTCACCCTGGTAATCACCATTTTCGTCTTTACCGATACCGCCACGCTGACGGATTTTCTTGATGATTTCCTTAGCAGTGCCAACACCTGTACCACCATCAGAGTTTGGTCCCCAAGCATCGTTAGCAGCCTCGGCATAGGCCAGGAACAACTCCGTGTAGCGGATACGTGGGAAGATGTGCGGCTGATTGGCTGCTGAAGTATTACCTGCCGAAGGACCGGCATCATCACGAAGCAACTTCTTCATGTAATAGCCTGTAAGCGTATGCTGAGAACCTGCATTGTTGATGTTATCCTTATTATCAGCAGGTCCATAGGTTCCTGTAATAATCACAGTGCCATTGAATACAGAACCATCATGAATAATATCCTCGTCAAGACGCGGGTCACGGTTTGCGTATGGATTGCTGGGATCGTAATTAGATCTTGAATCAGTAATAGGATATCCGTTAGCCATAGGGAAGGCATCAACAAGATTCTGGGTAGGATTGATCTTTCCAGCACCATTCTGAGATGGAGGGAAGTTGTCTAACTCCTGAGAACATTCAGCTTTTTCCCAGTTAGCACGCCATAGGATTTCCGGCATGACATTGGTACTTGCTGAGAGCTGTGTGACATTCCGATACCAGATATTACCTTCTGGATCAAATTCCACATCCTTCAGAACTTCAGCGCAAATCTTAGCAGCCTCAGCAGAAGAGACACCACTCTGGTCGCGATAGGCAGGACTTGCAGCCAGCAGGGCCGTTTGAGCCTTGATAGCCTGAACAACCTTTCCGGATACCAGGTTCTTGGCGGCATCACCAAACACAAGGTTATAACCAGAAAGCTGTGCGCCCAAATTGAGATACTTCTGAGGTATTAAAGTCTCATCGTCAATATCCTTATATTGAGCAGGAAGAAGTGAAGCAGCCTGCTTGCAGTCAGCAAATATCTGCTGCACAACGTCAGCGAAAGAAGCACGTGGCTGATTGTATTCAGAGCTACCGTCTTCCGGCTCTGTCAGCAGGGGAACACCCAGAAGCGAACCATCGTCGGCATAGCCACCATGAGCCAGAAGCAGATGGTAGTAAAAGATAGCGCGGAGACCGAGCGCCTCACCTGTCAGACGGTCAATGAACATCTGCTGCTTGGAAGCGGCACTCTGAGCCCAATTAACATCGTTGACATATCTGAGGAAGTAGTTGACATACTGAATGCCGTCCTTACATGCATTCCACTGTGTCATCGGGTCGTTATCTGAGGTCCATGTACCTTGCGCCATTTTCTTATATGTATCACCGGCAACGTTTGTGACAGCATCGTCAGTAGCCACATCGGTCGTAGTGACTCTAATATAAGGAAGACGATTGTAGCCGTAAATCAGCAGACCATATACGTAGTCAGTCTCCTGAACCAACGCATCCAACTGTCTGGTATTTTCTTTTGCCGGCTCGAACATATCATCGCAGGAGCTGAACAAGAGAATACCGATAAGATAAAATATAATGTTCTTTGTCTTCATTTTCTTGTAGTTTTAGAGGGTTACCTTAACACCGAGGTTATAGAAACGAGTTTGTGGTGCACCACCAATGGTTGTCTCCATGATTTTGCGATTCTTAGAGATGGTGAGGAGGTCGTTTCCGTTCACATAGACAGAGAGTGCCTTCACCCACTTGCCATCAAACATTTCCTTCGGGAAGTCATAGGTCAGCTGTACCTTACGAAGGTTGAAACGATCCGTGCTATACAACCAGTAAGTTGAAGCGACACTATTGTTAGGCGTATTTGTAACGCTCAGACGAGGATGAGAAGCCTCAGGATTCACAAAGCCATTGATAATACCGTTGTCATCATAGGTATACTGGAAATGATCACGTACGTTTACTGAGTACTTACTGGTACCCGACATATAATAATAAGAACCGTTAGCCATGGCAGAAGCACCAAACTGTCCATTACCCAAAACGAAGAGGGTCCAGTTCTTATATTTCAGCGTCAGGTTCAGACCAATAGTCCAAGGAGCACCGTATGTACCCCACTTGCCCAACTCTACCTGGTCCATAGTATTTACAGTTCCGTCACCATTGACATCCTCATACTTCAAGTCACCAGGCATGACAGTACCACCAAGACCGTATTTGCCTTCCTTCAAAGTGTAGGTAGTCTTACCATTCTTATCAGTATTCACATTAAAGTCGTCAATGGTATAGACACCCAGACACCTGTAGCCTTGAATAACATCAAGAGGAGTACCCTCGTGCATCAGCTCATTCTTTGAATTCAGCCAAGGAGATTTAGGATTAGCAGTCTCATCATACTTCTTCCATTCAGTCTTGAGATAAGTACCGACAAGGCCGAGTTCAGCATGCACCTGTCCGAACTGCTTCTGGGCTTTGATACTGAAGTCGAGACCCTTGCGGTTGGAGATGTTATTGTTCATTGCCGGAGAGAACTTACTAGAATTTAGACCATTCTTCAAATGTGAGGGATACATGGTTGGGTTCTGAATAATATAACCATCCATATCCGTATTGAAATAGGTAAGTTCAGCACTAATCAGCTTCTTGAAGAACGAAGCACGAAGTGATAAAGAGAATTCCTTGCGGTGAACGTAGTCGAGCGCAGGGTTGTTACCACCAGTAGAGTAAGTAGCGGCTGCAGAATTGGCACCTTCATTCCAAGTGTAGCTCTGACCATCATTTGCCCATACTGCATCGTAGATATAGAAGGGATTAAACTTACTACCCTCATAATAGACATCTGCATCATCATTCAGATTACTGTATGAAGCACTGATTGTCAGGTCGTCAACGAAGGTGTTCTTCAGGAACTTCTCTTTAGCAATGTTCCAACCGAGGGTGAAACCATATGAGATTGCCTCACGGTTGCCCTCAGGAAGGCGGGCTGAATGTACGCCTGCCAACGACATGTCGAAGAAGTAACGGCTCATAAAGTCGTAACCAGCCTGCAAACCTAAGTTCGCATTAGCATAACGATGGTATTCACCACTCTTTGTGGTGGTGTACATGCTGGCAAGCAGCAAACCTGTTACATGATGTTTTTGGGCAAAAGTGTTTTCGTAGTCGAAATGACCATTCCAAGTGATGGTCTGACGATACGCGGTATTTGACATAGTCTTTGTACCAGTTACCACCTCATCCTTCGGCTGTTTGATGTCAACAATAGCATCACCTGTGTTATAGTTACTCCACGTGGGGAAGAACAGCGAGTAGGTATTGTTGTAGGCCAAGTCATAGCTGGCAGCATAGTCAATAGAGAACAGGGTCTTAAAGGTCAAGCCTTTGACGAAGTGGCTCATATCATATTTGACACCAGCATCAAACTGGAACTGACGGCTTACCTTCTGTGTCTCACCACCGAAATAGCAGTCAGCAATGGCATTCGACTGTGCACCGTCCGTACCACCACCCGGGAACCACTTGCCGTCAAGCAGGTTCAGCGACTTACCAAGGGTAGCCAAAGCCTTAGAAGCATTAGGATCAACCATGTCGATAGGAAGCAAAGGAGCAGCACCTTGCGGGAAATTAGGACGCATTTTAGCAGCATCGCCCCAGAAATCACCCTTGTTCTTATACTCATTATAATAGGTTGCACTGACGTTTGCCCAACCTGTGATGACTTTGTTCACAAGCAGGTCAACGTTACCACGTACACTGAAGCGGTCAGTATAATTATCCTTGGCAGGGCCGAAGTTGATCAGGTCCTCAGCACGATAGTAGTTGATATTCGTGTAGAAGTGTGCACGTGTACCGCCACCCTGAATCTCCAAGGTACCTTCTGAACGGTTATAAGCCTTGCGGATATACTCGTCAGAGTAGTAGTTCACATTGGGATAACGATAGGGATTGACACCTGCTGCATGATTATAGATATCCTGCTGAGAATATGGCAACCTGACCGTAGCAGAATTACCCTGTCCAAGAGCATCGTTATAAGTGGCTTCATTAAAGAGCGTCATATACTCTGCTGAGCCCAGATACTCGGGGAACTCCTTAGCGAAGTGCCAACCAGTGTTGGCATTGGCCGTAATCTGCAGGCCATCCACCTTACCACGCTTGGTGGTAATCACGATGGCTCCCTTAGCGCCCTTAGAACCATAGAGAACCACTGCCTGCGCACCTTTCAGGAAGGTAATCTGCTCTATTTCAGAAGGCAGCACGTTGTTAGAGGGGCGCTTCACACCGTCAATAATCACAAGGGGCATGCTGCCGTCGTTGTTGTCCAAACGGTCATTGTCCATACCCCATAGGTTGGTGCCATTCCAACCACCGACGAGTCCGTAGAGGTCGTCCAGACTACCCATGGTATAATCCTTCTTCGCAAGCTCTTCCATATCCACATAGGAAACGCCTCCGAGCAGATGGTCTGCATCCACATCACGGAAAGCCACATGGACCTTCTTTTTCACCACGGCAGAGTCAGCCTCGTCAGCAGTCTGAGCACCAGCTGTCAGTGGTGCTGCCATCATGGCAAAGAGAAATATGTTTGTTTTTATATTTTTCATAAGATCTTCTAATTATTCATTATGAATTATGAATTATGCATTATCCTTACCATCCTGGGTTCTGCTTAAATCCTTCGTAGAGATAAACATCCTTCTCGGGGAAGGGGAACCAGTAGTGCTTGGCCTCCAACGGACGCTTGATGAGATCCTTATGATGGAAATTTGCTACTTCAGCATCCTTCGGGTTGTTCTTCTTGAACCAATCATCCTTCTGCATGCGCTCAAACTCATGAGAATACTTCACCGTATAAGGAGCTTCTGTCAAAAGCATCCATCGCTGCAAGTCGCACCAACGGAAACCTTCAAAAGACAACTCTACAGCACGTTCGCGACGAACCTCATCAATGAAATGTTCACGGGTATCCAGGAAGTTTTCCTGTACGCCCTCCATACCAACACGGTCGCGAAGGGCATTAACAGCGCCTATAGCAGACAGCGAAGGACAATATGTCGTCGGTTGCTTCAAATCTGTCATATCCGTAGCAAAACCAGCCATGGCCTCAGCGAACATCAGATAAACATCAGCCAGGCGCATATAAGGCAGATAGCTCTGTAAGTTATAGCCCCAATCATACCAGTTATCAGCGTGATTACACTGATGAGGGATGAGCTTCTGAATGAAATAACCCGTGCTACTACCGTTATCGACAGAACGCATGGCACCACCGGTATAGAGTGAACAATACTCATGTTCTTTCTGAGGTTCAGTTAAGGCTTCAGCATTAAGAACATAGTGGAAACCGTCGAACACGATATCATGGTAGAAGCGTGGATCACGACCCTTATAAGGATGGGTGGGATCCCACTCAGCCTTAGGATTGATGACATAGTGACCATTCTCCACCAGATAGATGGGCTGACCATTGGCCATACCGTACTGGTCTATCAGGTTGCCAGTGGGGTGATGGATAATGTTATCATGATCAACCAAACCGGCTACCTTAGGACCGAAAATCTTTGCACAGTTCCAGTTAGAAGAGTTGGCACCAGGGTGAGCACCACGGAAAATAACCTCACATGCACCAGGCATCTTCCAGCCTTGCTTGACAGTATAGAAGATATTTGAATAGAACTCATCCTCAGTAACTTTGTCTGCAGGTCTTTCATGATCGTAAATGCTCGCGAACTTGAAAGTAGCGAGGTGGTATTCCACCTGTCCTCTGTTGACATAGTCCAGAGCCTTACCGAGTGCCTCGGCAGCCAGTTTACAGTACTTCGCATCATAGTCATAGGTCTTGGCATTAGCACCGCCCTGACTTGCACCTAACAGCACAGGCTGTTCACCCTTATTCCACTTCTCAAACTCCTTCATAAGGGGAGAACCGGCCCAAAGATAGCACTTACCCAAGTAGCAGAGCGCCATAAACTTATTGACACGCAGGAAGTTATTATTCTTGGTATTGTTGTCCTGAGCGATAAGTGTCTCATCCCATTCCTTCGAATCCAATGGAAGAAGCTCATATGCTCTTTCAAAGTCTTCTGCACATTTCTCTGCACACTGCTGGAAAGACAGACGCGGGAGCTCGGGAATATGACCATCCTCAAAAGTTTGAGTAATATAGGGCAGACCACCGAAATAGCACATCAGCTCGAAGTGCCACCATGCACGGAAGAAATACATCTGTCCAAGCAAGACATCACGTTCCTCATCTGTTCCAACAAGTGAACCGATATTATCGATACCCATATTACACTTACGGATGCTGTACCAAGAGTTTCTCCACAGTGAACTTCTGTCACCGTTCAGCCAGCACTGGTTGTTGGTATACCAGTTACGATAGTTACCCAGGTCAACCTGGTGATCCATGTGTGCATAGCCTTCTGGGTTATGAACAGCGTCATCACCGAAGTTCCATGCGGTACAGAAGTTGACCATCTCCTTACTAGGAATCAGGCTATAGATTTCTTCAATATATCCCTGGAAGTTGCGGAAGTTCTTGAATGCCTCATCCTCTGCTACGATGGAGTCGGGATCTTTGTCCAACCAGTCTGTGCAGGAAGTAAGGGAAACGCCTCCGGCCAGCAGCAGCATTGATCCGTATAAAAGGGATTTTATATTATTAATAATGTATTTCATATCTTTATTAATTACGAATTACGAATGAGACTAGATGCTAAGCTTAACACCGAGGTTGAAACGTCTAACAGTTGGGTAAGCACCACCGCCACCACTGAAGCTACCGTTACCCTCACGGTCGTCAGGCATCTTGGTAATCATGAAGATGTTGTTACCATTGAGGTAAATCTTCAGGCTTGAGAAGCCGAGTTTCTTAATCCAACCTTTGGTCCACGTATAGGCAACCTCTACGTTCTTCAGACGGAAGTATGAACCATCATAGAGATACTGTGTACCATCGTTGTAAGCCACCTGAGTGGTAAAGCGAGGAACAACGACCTCACCGTCAGCAGTAACAGGATTCCACCAGTCACCGTTATCATAGACGGTCAACAGTTTGTTGTTGAAAGAAGCCAGACCTACGTCACGGGTAACACCTGTTACGCCATAGAACTGTGCAAACCAGCTCCAGCCTTTCCACTCCCAACCAATAGTAGCATTGTAAGTGTGCTCGGGGTTACCTGTGTAACCGTAAGGAGCCTGGTCATAAGTCTCGTCAACGACGCCATCGGCATTGAAGTCAACGATATAGTGGTCACCTATCAAGACCTGACCATCGTCTTTCTCACGTTTTGGTGTACTATAGAGTTCATCATAGGACTTGATATAACCATTATCAATGAATGAAATGTACTGGCCCTGTGAATAGCCCTGAGCTCTACGATAAGCTGGCAATAGTTCGGGGTCATCCTTCAAGATAATTTTGTTATGTGCAAAGGTATAGTTGGCATTTGCCCAGAAGCGCATACCATTCTTCAGCACCTTGTTGAAACGGATTTCGAATTCGAAACCGGTATTCTTGATTTCACCCTTGTTGATATCCGGAACAGTCCATGCACCATAGTAAGAAGGAACAGAACGGTTACCACCGGAAACGAAGATGTCCTTACGATCATCGCGGAACCAGTCGAAACTACCTGCGAACATACCACCGAGGAAAGCATAGTCAAAACCGAGGTTCTTCTTCAGCACCGTTGCCCACTTCAAGTCAGGAGCAGCAATAACTGACTGTCTATAGCCCTGGAAGGGACTTTCACCATCGGTGAGAGTCATGTGTACCTTGTTGATGGTTGCCCACTGGTTCATGTAAGCCCAACGAGCACCGGCGTTATCATCACCGATTTCACCGATAGAACCACGAATCTTGAACATATCAACGATTCTCTTCTCCTTCAGTTTCTTCATGAAGGGCTCCTCAGAGAGCATCCATCCTGCTGCACCTGAACAGAAGAAAGCAAATCGGTTATCAGGAGAGAACTTCTGTGAACCGTTGTAAGCACCGTTGAACTCAGCAAAATACTTGCTGTTATAATCATAGGTAGTACGGAACACCCAGTCTTCACGACGATTTTCAAGCTCAGCATTACCTGCCTGGATACGACGTTTCCAGTTAACCATTGCTGTCACATTATGCTTACCGAACTGGTTACCCCAGAAGAGCTGGAGTGACATTTCGGTTGCACGGTTGGTATAGCTAACGCTACCTGCCACCGTATTCCAGTCTACTTTTTCATACCAGTCAAAACCTGTCTTGTAATTAATTTCTTTTTCCGGATGAAGGATACCGTCCTCAGGAAGCATATACATTTGCTTTGCTTCGTGGCCCTCAGCAGTAATACCACGGTTACTTTCATTGAACTGGTTATCCCAAGAAATGGTACCACGGGCAATAAGTCCCTTTGTGATGAAATCAAGATTCTGCTCCAAAGCAAAGTCGGTGAAGATACGTGTAGTGGTCTTCAACTCATAACCAGACAACGCAACGTTTCTAGGAGAGTTGGCCATATTAGAAACCAACGGATAGTAACCCCAAGCGCCATCAGAGAACTTCACAGGGAACACGTTGGGTGGCATACCATAGGCACCGGCCCAGTTCTGCTGCTGGAACCACTCACCATTATTATTATAATAGTAACGTGGGGTCTTCTGCTGGGCATTAGAACCAGCGAGGTTCACCTTGAACTGAGTGGTCTTCGTAATCTGGAAGTCCAGGTTTGAACGTACATTCAAACGGTTATAGGCATAACCGCCCTCATAACCCTGATTATTCTCCCAAATGCGGGTCATATCACCCTCGTTCTGGTAGTCGAATGCTACGAAGTACTTCACAGCCTTGGTACCACCGGAAATATTCAGGTTGGTATTATAAGAGAAGGCAGTGCTCTTGAACATCTCGTCCTGCCAGTCAACATTAGGATAGCGCTCGGCCTGGCTATAGTCACCGAGGTAGTTGCCATTGACATCATATTGTGGCTTGACAGTATAGTCCTGATTGATAAAGTTATTAATAAAGGTCTGGGGACGATAGTAGGCCCAAGAAGCATCACCACCAATAGCCAACTCATTCTCAATGGCCTGATTGCGGTACATATAACCGTCGTAAGAGTCATACTTACGAGGAAGCTTAGACACAGCCTTCAAAGTGGCGTTGAAACCGAAGTCAATCTTGGCCTTACCTTCCTGACCACGCTTCGTGGTAATCAGAATAACGCCGTTAGCACCCTCCACACCATAAACGGCAGTAGCAGAGGCGTCCTTCAGCACTGAAACCGTAGCCACAGAGGTAATATCCACGGACTTAATCTCACGCTTAACACCATCCACGAGGATCAGTGGCTGAGCATCCTGGTTCCAAGCAGCTGCACCACGGATGTAAATAACGGGGTCCTCTTCACCAGGCTGACCGGTAGAAGCGATGGTGGCCACACCAGGGAGGTTACCCGTCAGGGCTGCACCGACACTACCGATACCGGCAGCACGCTCCAGCACCTCACCAGTGGTCTGGGTGATAGCACCTACCACAGATGCTTTCTTCTGCTGACCGAAACCTACGACTACGACTTCCTGCAATTGTGTATCGTCCTGCAACGTCACCTTAAAGCTGCGCTGCTTGCCGACCTTGATTTCCTTTGTCGTCATACCAACATAGGAAATTTGCAGTACGGACGACTCAGAAGGTACATTCAGCTGGAAGTTACCATCGAAATCAGTCACCGTACCCAGTGAAGCATTTCCCTTCACCTTAATCGTGGCTCCTATCAAAGGATCCGCTGTACCGTCAGTGACCGTACCTTTCACTGTAATGCCGTTCTGAGCCTGAATAGTTGTGCAGAACGCCATCGACATGAGAATCGCCGAAACAGTTTGTCTGATCAATTGTTTTAGATTCTTCATTTTGTCAGATTTTGATTCATAAATTTATTTGTTAGTTAGTTAAATTCACTCGTTAGTTAGCTTCTAATTGCTCGTTAGTTAGCCTTTCAGCATGCAAAATTATGAATAATATTTATATTATACGACATCTAAGTGTATCACAAACTTTATATTTTGTAACACCCATTAACAAATCTATCGAAAAAGCCCTATATACAGGCGATTTAACACTTTTGTTTGTTGCCATATTTTAAACATTTTTGCATTTTTGTTTCTGGGAAGAAAGAGGATGACATCCCGTCATCCTCTCACCCATTAATACATACCAAAACTACTAAATTAAGTAACTTATTCAAGTTTCGCATGTTTCACATGCTCCACTTTTCTTGGGGCAAGGGGCAT
>CAMJZV010000010.1 GCA_946410305.1 uncultured Prevotellaceae bacterium
TCGTTGAAGTTAACCAGTGAGATACCGCACTCCAGACCTGTTGCCACCTCCTTGGCGTCGTCCTTATAACGCTTCAGAGCATCGATAGGAGCTGTGTGGATAACGATACCGTCACGGATAACGCGAGCCTTATCCTTCGAATGTACCTTACCCTCAGTAACAAGACCACCGGCAACAGTACCGACCTTCGAAATCTTGAAGACTTGCTTCACTTCAATCTCACCAGAGATAATCTCCTTCTTCACCTTGTCAAGCATACCCTGCATGGTGCTCTTCACATCGTCGATAGCGTCGTAGATGATAGAATATGTATTGATCTCTACACCCTCACGATCAGCAGCACGACGGGCATCGGCAGAAGGACGAACCTGGAAGCCGATGATGATAGCCTCTGAAGCGCTGGCCAGCATGACGTCGTTCTCAGAAATCTGACCAACAGCCTTTGAGATGACGTTGACCTGCACCTTCTCTGTAGAGAGCTTGATGAACGAGTCAGACAATGCCTCGATAGAACCGTCGGTGTCACCCTTAACAATAATGTTGAGCTCGTGGAACTCACCCAGAGCGATACGGTGTGACAGCTCGTCGAGACCGAGCTTAGTAGTTGTACGCAGGCTCTGCTCACGCTGCAACTGGATACGCTTGTTGGCAATCTCACGGGCCTCCTGCTCTGACTCCATTACATGGAACGAGTCACCAGCGGTAGGAGCACCGTTCAGACCCAGGATGATAGCGGGCTCTGCAGGACCTGCCTTCTCGATGCGTTGGTTACGCTCATTGAACATGGCCTTGACTTTACCCCAGGCAGTACCTGCAATAACGACGTCGCCTACCTTCAGTGTACCATTCGATACGAGGACAGTAGAGACATAGCCGCGACCCTTGTCGAGTGACGACTCTATGATAGAACCAGTAGCCTTGCGGTTGGGGTTAGCCTTCAGGTCGAGCATCTCGGCCTCGAGGAGTACCTTCTCCAGCAGTTCGTAGACACCAATACCCTTCTTGGCAGAGATTTCCTGGCACTGGTACTTACCTCCCCAGTCCTCTACCAACAGGTTCATGTTGGCCAAGTCCTCACGAATCTTGTCAGGGTTGGCTCCTGGCTTATCAATCTTGTTGATGGCGAAGACCATAGGAACGTTGGCAGCCTGAGCATGGGCGATGGCCTCCTTGGTAGTAGGCATCACAGAGTCGTCTGCAGCCACAATGATGATAGCGATATCCGTTACTTGAGCACCACGGGCACGCATAGCCGTGAAAGCCTCGTGACCAGGGGTATCGAGGAAGGTGATGCTATGACCGTCCTTCAGCTTCACATTATAGGCACCGATGTGCTGGGTAATACCACCAGCCTCACCGGCAATGACATTCGTATTACGGATGTGGTCGAGCAGCGAGGTCTTACCATGGTCTACGTGACCCATCACCGTTACGATAGGAGCGCGTGTAACGAGGTCGTTCTCGTCATCCTCCTCTTCTGTGATGGCATTCTGTACCTCGGCAGAGACATATTCGGTGGTGAAGCCGAACTCGTCAGCCACGATATTGATGGTCTCAGCATCCAGGCGCTGGTTGATAGACACCATGATGCCGATAGACATACAGGTACCGATGACCTGGTTGACACCGACATTCATCATGGTGGCCAACTCAGAAACCGTCACAAACTCGGTGAGCTTCAGCACCTTACTCTGTGCTGCCTCTGCTGCCATCTCTTCGCTCATGCGCTCAGCGACAGCGTCACGCTTCTCACGACGATACTTGGCACCCTTCTTGTTTTGGTTCTTAGAGGTGAGACGAGCCAAGGTCTCCTTGACCTGACGTGCTACAGCCTCATCATCCACCTCCAGCGGCTTCTGGACGGGGCGGTTCTTCTTGTTTTTCTTCCCCTGACCCTGCTGCTGGTTGTTGCCTTGCTGCTGACGGTTGTCCTTGTTCTTATTTTTGTTCTGCTGGTTGACCTGTTTGGCAGCTGCCTCAATATCAACCTTATCAGTACGGATGCGCTCACGCTTACGGCGCTCACCAGCAGCTTTCTCCTCACGCTCCTTGCGACGTTCTTCCTTAGACTTCTTCTTAGGACGCGTGCTCTGATTCAGGGAGTCGAGGTCAATCTTACCTACTACATTCAGTTGAGTGGCAGGCTTCATGAAGTCACCAGGTGTCTTTGCCAGTGTCGACTCGTTTGTTGTAGCAACGGGCTCCTCAGCAACATCCTCGTCATCATCGTCTTCTTCAACGACAACAGGCTCTGGCTGCTCAACTGGCTTGGCGACAGGTGCCTCAGTTTTTTCCTCCTTTTCTACTTCCACGGGGCTTTCGGCAGCAGCCACGGGGACGGGCTCTGGTTCCTTAACAGGTTCCGGAGCAGATACAGCCTTTGGCTTACCAATCTGGGAGAGGTCAATCTTACCTAGCGTCTTCAGTCCAGTACGCTGTTCCAACAACTCTTCCGTCTTGGTGACAGCTTTCTCAACCTTCTCAGCCTTCTCGACTTTCTTCTCCTTGGCTTTTTTGGTAAACAACATGTCTGCTTGGGTCTTCACAGCCTTGTCGCTGCTAAACTCGTCGACCAACGCCTGATACTGCTCATCCGAGATCTTAGTATTTGTCGTTGCATCGTCACGAATCTCGCCCAAACTGCTCTTTTTCTTTAGGAAATCAACTGCCGTTTGAAGTCCTATATTCAGTTCTGATAATACTTTATTTAATCTGACACCCATTCTAATTTACAATTTGACAATTTACAATTTACGATTTACTCGAATTCTGCGCGGAGTACTTCCAGCAGGTGATCGACGGACTCTTCTTCCAGGTCGGCCTTCTCGATGAGCATCTCACGAGGAGCATTGAGCACAGCCTTGGCGGTATCCAGACCTATGGCCTTGATGGCATCGATAATCCACTGGTCGATTTCATCAGAGAACTCATCGAGGTAGATATCCTCGTCGGCCTCACCCTCGTTAACCACACGGAAGACGTCGATGGTGTACTCTGTCAGCATAGAAGCGAGTTTGATGTTCAGACCACCCTTACCGATAGCCAACGAAACCTCCTCAGGCTGCAGGTAAACCTCGGCCTTGTGCTCTTCGGGGTTCAGCGTAATGCTGGTAACCTTTGCAGGTGACAGGGCACGCTGAATGAACAGCTGCATGTTGCTTGAGTAGTTGATGACGTCGATATTCTCGTTGCACATCTCACGAACAATACCGTGAACACGGCTACCCTTGACACCAACGCAAGCTCCTACAGGATCGATACGATCGTCGTAGCTCTCGACAGCCACCTTGGCACGCTCACCTGGCATGCGCGCAATACGACGGATGGTAATCAGACCGTCCTGAATCTCAGGAACCTCAGCTTCGAGCAGGCGCTCCAGGAACTGGGGACTTGTACGAGAGAGGATGATGCGAGGATTGTTGTTCTCGTTCTGTACCTCCTTAACGATGGCACGAACAGTCTCACCCTTATGGTAGTTGTCGGCAGGAATCTGCTCCTGCTTAGGCAAGTGGAGCTCATTACCCTCATCATCGATGAGCAATACCTCACGCTTCCACATCTGGTAAACTTCAGCGCTTACAACCTGACCAACCTTATCCTTGTACTTGTTATACAGTGAGTCATGCTCCAGCTCCAGAATCTTTGAAGCCAGTGTCTGACGCAGGTTCAGGATGGCGCGACGGCCAAACTTCTGGAAGTCCACCTCCTCAGAAACCTCCTCACCTACCTCATAGTCAGGCTCAATCTTCTGAGCTTCAGTCAGTGAAATCTCCTTGTTCTCATCCTGTACTTCACCGTCAGCAACAACGATGCGGTTGCGGTGAATCTCAAAGTCACCCTTGTCAGGGTTAACGATGACGTCGTAGTTCTCATCAGAACCGAACATCTTAGCAATCACGTTGCGGAAACTCTCTTCCAACACGCTCACCAAAGTAGTACGGTCAATGTTCTTTGTCTCTTTAAATTCCTGGAAGGTCTCAATCATTGATGGACCCTTCACACTCTTTGTTGCCATATATCTTATTTTATTTTTTACTTATTATCGATTTATTTGAAGTTCAGCAGATATTTACAATATTTTACTGCATTAACAGCAAAAGTCTTGTCAACCTCTACCAATACGGGGCGTTTCTTGCCCTCTACCTGCTGCTTCTCCTTGACAGTCACCGTAAACTGACTGCCATCCTCGCTGACTTCCTTCAAAATGCCCTGCATCTTCTTGCCGTCATTAGCGAGAACCTCCACTTCTTTTCCAACATGGTTACGGTATTGCTCAATTACCTTGAAAGGCTGGCCAATACCAGCACTACCTACCTCCAATTCATATTCACCGAGCTCCTCGCCCAACTTCTCCTGCAAGAAGCGGCTCAGGTCTGCACAATCTTCAATCCATACGCCATCGGCATGGTCAATCTCAATGACGATACGATCATCGTCAGTCATCTCTACATCTACCAAATAATAGTCGCCCTTCGCGAGCCACTCATTCACTGCGGTCTTAATGACGTTGTTGTCTATCATATTTACGTTATTAATTAAAATCAAAGAATGAGAGGCTTCGTAAAGCCCCTCATTCCTCTGAACGGGTGCAAAGGTACGCATTTTCTACGAATGCTGCAAGTATTTTGCTGATTTTCTTTCCTTTAGCCTGTAATTTTTCCTATTTAGTGCCACTCTCTTCCACATACTGTCGAATGGCAGCTACCAACGCGTCGTTCTCCTCTGCTTGTTGAGCAGAGATGCGGAAGTGTTCTTTGGAAAGTCCATAGAAGTTATAACAGTCACGAATCAGCATGCCATGTTCATGAACAAGATAGTTCTTTAATGCAGCTCCTGTGGTGCCACTCAACTCACACAACATGAAGTTTGTCTTGGTCTCAAAGATACGCATGCCCTCAATCTTTCGCAGTTCACTACGTAGTCGTTGCGTTTCAGCAAGGTAGGCATCAAGATTACTGATAACAGGTTCCCCTTGCTGAATAAGGAATTTTCCGCCCTCTATGCTAAGTGCTGGCACCGACCAGGGATGACGCAGGGCACGCAGCAACAGGATAGTGCTAGGATGAGCGGTAATATAGCCCAGTCGCAAACCTGGCACACTGTATTTCCTGCTTAGCGAATGAATAAGTATCACGTTGGGCAGAGCCTGCATATCACGTGGCTCAAGTAGTGGTTCCTTGGTAAAAGCCCCATACGACTGGTCAATAACAAAGGTATAGCGAGGTGAGCGGCGCACCACATAGTCGACAAAACCTTTCTTCAGCACATTCCCTGATGGATTATTGGGATTACACACCCAATAGACGCGGTCTTTGGGTAGTTCTTTCATCTCATCAGTACTCTCATAGGTAATGACATGCTTGTTCAGTCGACAAGCATCGGCATACTCTGAATAGGTAGGCTGGGGAATGATAGAACAGCTGTGGCGAAACAGCTGTGCGATGATATAGACGGCCTCTGTAGCACCGTTGGTCACCATCACTCCTTCTGGCGATATGCCCAACTGTTTGGCAATCATCTTTTCCAACTGGCGCGGCTGCGACTCCGGATAGTTGGTAAGGACATCCATGTGCTCCAACAAATGGTTCTTCAGAGCACTATGGTCAGCATGCTGATAGATGGTGCTGCTGAAGTTCATCTGCACCAGATCATCATAGCGATATCTATCATCTCCATGTCCGTTTATCATTTCCTTATCTGTATCGTTAGTGTGTCCGCATCAAAGGTGATGCCTTCATGTTCGATAAATGTGCTCAACACTCCTTTGTCAGCCAACCCACGAGGTGTACCAACATGCAACTGTTGAGGGGTCATGAGCCAAAGCATATCTGCCAATTGCAACGAAATCTCTACGTCGTGTGTTGACAGAAAGATGGTCTTCTGTTCGTCGTGTGCCAGACGCCTCAGCAACTGGAGCAACTCCACCTTGCTGGGATAGTCAAGGAAAGCAGTAGGTTCATCAAGATAGATGATTGGGGTCTGCTGAGCCAAAGCTTTAGCAATCATGACTTTCTGGCGTTCGCCATCACTGAGTGACTGCACCTGACGTTGACGCAATGGTTCGATGCCTACCAGTCGGATGGATTCATCAACGACACGATGGTCATCTTTCGACAGAATGCCCCAAAAACCTGTGTAGGGAGTACGTCCCATCGCTACTAGTTCGTCGACAGTCATATTCCTCACATGCGGTTTTTCTGTCAACACTACACCAATCTGCTGACTCAGTTCCTGATCAGAATAGTCTGTCAGTGGTTTCCCTTGCAACAACACATTGCCATTCAGTGCAGGCTGGAAAGCGGATAGCGTGCGGAGCAGCGTCGACTTGCCGACACCATTCCTCCCCAGCAGACAGGTCAGTTCACCACTGTTGATGACGCCATTCAGCTGAGTAGCCACAACTCTTTCTCTACCTTTATTTGTGTATCCGATGCTTAGGTCTTGTAGTATGACACTTTCCTTCATGCTACAAAAGTACGAAATTA
Organism: uncultured Prevotellaceae bacterium; assembly: GCA_946410305.1. Classification (GTDB taxonomy): domain Bacteria; phylum Bacteroidota; class Bacteroidia; order Bacteroidales; family Bacteroidaceae; genus Prevotella. The sequence continues at coordinate 6,486 of CAMJZV010000010.1, forward strand.
TATGGAATAACGAGCAATTAGTTCAGAAAAAATTTCATTTTTGCGTAATAATCCTGCATTACCTGTCATGATGAGTTGCTTACGAGCACGTGTCATGGCGACATTGAGCTTCCGGTCTATCACATGACCGTCTTCCTCAAAACAGTTAGAGGTAAGGAATTCGAGTCCATCAAGATCCTGGACACCTGTAGAGTAGATAATGACATCGCGCTGTGACCCCTGATAGCGCTCTACCGTGTCAATACTGATATCTTCCAGCTGGGACAAACCCAACCGTGCAATCTCTCTTCTTATCAAAGCTATCTGGTGACGATAGGTCACAATGACTCCTATGCTATGAGCTGCGTCAAAACGCTCATGGCCAATTTGACGATAGAGACGTCGTAGTACATCGACTACCAAGGATGCCTCATCGTCTGCAGGAAGGAAAAGCACACGATGTTGCCTTAACTGGTCATCGAGCGCATCTTCAGAGGATTCGTGATAGTCGAGCTCCGTCTCCAACTGATGGGGACAGGGTACTGGTTGCAGCTGCTCTTGTTGATAGAAAAACTCATTAGAAAAAGCTGCAATATCAGGATGCATACGTCCCTGACGCTGAAGGATACCTACAAACTCCCTGCGTCCAGCCTCTCGCTCCTGCCGGAGCAGACGTTCAAAGAGCGACAGGCGACAGCCATGCAGTCGAGGATCGTCGTCAGGCTGTGCCACTACAGCAGGCAACTGCTTGTGGTCGCCAATGAGAATAAAGCGGTCTATGCTGTCTGACGAGAGCATGCCAACGATATAAGGCTCCAGAATCTGAGAGGCCTCATCAACGATACACAGTGAAAAGTGCTTGATATCCAACAAGAAGGGACGCGTCAACAAGGTCAGCGTGGTACTGACCACGATGGGCACACGTTCCAATCGCTGACGGATATCGCTCAACTTGGGCTTCTCGCTGAAGGCACTACTCAATAGACGATGGGCAAAACGAGGGTCGCAGGCAGCCTCACTACCCAGCCTTAGATAGTCCTGTCCACTCTCTTCCAGCATGGCACATATCTCATCGACAGCTCGATGGGTGTAGGCGGTAAGAAGGAGGCTGTTAGCTGTTGGCTGTTGGCTGTTGGCAAGTGTCTCTTCTACCAGAAAACGCAGAGCCATAGAGGTTTTACCTGTTCCAGGAGGTCCTTGCAGCAGGAAATAGTCACGTGCTTGCTTGGCACGCAACAAGATATCGTCGTAAGCAGGATGATAGGAGCGGGAGAGCTGTTGCGAAGCGTCCTGACGAGGAGCAAGAGTACCCATCAACAAGTGGCGCTTCTTAGGAGAAGCTCCACAGAAAGCCATCAGGCTACGAAGTGCTGCGGTGGTAGTAGCATCCGAAGTAGCCGGTTCGATAGCAAAGTTCTCTTTGCGAAGAATGTCTGGGGTGTCCTGTTTGTTGTCATTAGGCCACACCGCTATCTCCTCATCATCAATGCGCTCTATCATACCTTTATTTAATATGTGATGACAGAGGTCTGGGTCGCCATCCTTGCGATAGTAATAAACCATATCGCCTCGACGCAGTTCTTCGTCTGTGTCCTGCGTCAGACGCTGAGCAAACTGTTCTCTGAAGATAAACGTCACCATGCGCTCCAGATAGTCTTGTTCTGTAACTGACAGACTGTGCAAAGGCTGCAACGTGCGTTCTATCTGTGGACGTACATAACGATGGAAGAATTCGGACTTCTCTTGTCGCTGCAACAGCACATCGGGCTGTAACTGTGACAATACAGAGGAGAAACCCTTACGGGCAATCTTCATTTCCAATGCCACGATGAGATTGCGCAGATGGATCGCCTCACGAAACAAGGCATCGTTATTAGCGACATCCAACAGGCCTTCACTGGCAGGATATTTCGAATAGAGCAGTCGGATATCCACACTATCGGCATCCAACTGGAAGTTATAGCGTAGCACTCCATAATAGAGCAACACCTGTACAAAGTGGGCTTCCCTATAACCTATCCATTTCTTGCCCGACTTCTGCTCCACCAGCAGACGCATATCGCTGGTCATCAAGTCGACACGTCCTCGCAGTCCTAACGCTTTGCAGACAAACGAGGGTTCCAACAGTGCCTTGTTGCGGTCATATTCGGCAAACAACGCATCTACCGCCTGACGGATGTTGTTTACCTGACGGAGTGCATCAGTCTTGAATTTTACAGGGTTGAAATCTTCACAGGTACAGAACTGCAGCGCCTGTTCGCTAAACGAGGTGCGCAGCATATCGCCAAAATCAGCCTCAGGGTCATGGATAATCTGGTCCAGCGCCGTACCAGCAAAGTTACCTAACAGGATGGAAGAGGTGTTTGCCGAGGGCTTCAGGCGATTGACGAGATACGCCAGAGGATGATGCCCATAGTCTTGGAAACAGGCTGCAATGGTGGAGATGTCTACCAGCACGTCGGGCTCCACGACCTGAAGCCCATCGTCTAGCACGCTCACCTTCAGCCCCTCAAACAGTTCGCTCTCTTCCATGCTACAAAGGTAGCCCCTTTTCAGCAAATAGAAATTATTACTCCACCTTGGAAGTCATCTGGTTACGCAGTCCCTTATAGCCTGTCAGATAAGCCTTGGCAGTACCAAAAGAAAGGAACATATCCAGACGGACGGGCAGATGGTTCTGGTCGTCAGTAATATAGAAGCGGATAAGCTCATGGTTCTTGCCATCCTCACGCTCTATGAATGAGAAGACGAGACAACGGAACTTGGTGTCGCTGTTCTTCATCTTCACATTGGTGATGCCATTGTACTTCAGCCATGAGTTGGCTATGTCTGATGCGTCGGCAATAGGAAGGGGAATCTTGTCGCCCACCTTCAACTTTGTGGCATCGAAGTTGCGGGCACGCAGGTAGACACTCATCATGTCGTAGATGCAGTCCTTATACTCCAGTTCCTTCCAATAGTGCTCGCCACGACTATTAATCTCATGTGTCTTCAGGTGGCAGTTGCCTTTTGGATAGGTGTACCAGAGCTCGTCAACATAATAGCGCTTGCCTTCACGGGCACCTTTACGATAGTAGAGTGGTTCGAGCCCCAGCGTCGTATAGCTGAGCAGCGTGTCGCGCATGACGAACATGTTGTCCAGCTTACTGTTACCACGGGTGATGAGGCTGCAGCGGAATGCATCCTGTCCTTTGAAACTGGACTGTACGGTAGACATGGACGCAGTACCTACCTTCACCCAGACAAACTTCCAGTTGAAATAGAGGTCGTAGCCAACAAACTCACCTGACTTAAAGGCTTTGTTCTCTATACCACACTGGGCAAACGATGACATGAACGTCATGGCGAATACCCATAATACAATGAATCGTTTCATATCTATGATCTATTTATTGCTTATCAATTATCTTTTCTTTACATACTCTATTCCCATCTGGGCAGCACGTTCGGCATTGCGGTTTCTTCTCTGCTGTCTCTTATTGGATTTCTTCTTGACGAGTGCCGACGGTTTCTGTTGGTTGAGCGCCTTCTCTGTCAGGTTCCACGACAGTGTGATATCAAACTTTGCCTTGGTTTCTATCTCACGGGAATAGTAATAGACGGCTTCTGCCTGCAGGTCTTCATCATAGTTGCCCGTATCCCACACACCATTACCATTACGGTCCACAAAGGCTCGTGCGTAATAAGTGCCAGGCTTGACATAATAGAAAGAAGCTGTACGATCAGACTCCATCTTACTCGTGGCCACCACCTTGTCACCCTTGTCAAGCAGTTGCACGATGACAGCAGCACTGTCAGCATATCCGCTGATGTCAAAGAAGAGCGTGGCATAATCGTCGAGTGTCTTTACCTTGATGCCTTGCTTGAAGGGTTTGCATGCCTTGCCATAGATGTCAATAAAGGCAGCACTGTCAACCTCAAAACTATACTCTCCTCCTAGTCGCCAGTCGGCAATCACCTCATAGCTACGCAAGAGACTGTCATACTGTTGGAACTCATAGCTGGCATTATACCACAGCGTGTCAATCTTCGTATAGAGATGGATGGCAGCAGTATCCACCACAGCTGGTGGTGTGGACAGTTCAATCAGGATGGAACGGTTAGGATCCATCGCTTGCGGAACATTAAACTTAACGTCTAAAGGCTTGACAGGATAGATGCTGTCGTAAGGCTCTTCGCGCTTTCGTTTCTTTTCCTGCTGTTTGAACCACGTCTCGTATTCCTTTTGTTGAGCTTTCAGGCGCTTGGCATAAGGTGTCTTTGCCAAAGCCTCGATAGTATCAGTCTTAGACACCAGCTGTCCCAAAGAGTCGGTCGTCAGATAACTCATCTCAAACGACAGCGTGTCCTGATTGATCAGCAACGTATCACGTAGCCAATAGGTGATAGAGTCTTTCTTCGCACTGCTCTCTATGATAAAAGCGTCATCGCTGTTGAAGTTCAGACCATGGATGACAGGCAATTGCTCATTACCATAACTGAAATATACCTGTATGCGGTCAGCATCCTTACGCTCTGTTTTCAGCAAATAACGGTCTGTCAATGTCTCCTGGAAGGCTGTCAGCACAATATCATCGGGATAATAGTGCATATAGTGTATCTGCGCAATACTGTCGATATGCAAAGAGTCACGCCAGATGGTATCTTGACGCATATCGGGCTTGACAGTAGGCTTGTAGGTGTCATGCGTAAAGGCAATCATCTCGCTCTTCTGCGTGAACTTATAGTTACCGTCAAGATCTTGCAAGGCATAGATGCGGTATTCACCATCAGCAACACCTTTGATGACGAAATGTCCGTTGGCATCAGTACGGGCTACACGCAGCAGGGGTTTGGTGCGGAAGGCTGAGTCTGCCAAGTCATTATACAAGCCGACGAGTATGCCTGACACAGGATCCAGGTTCTCAGCACTGAGTACAGTACCCGATACCTCAAGGGTGTCTGTCTGTTCGCCAGTAGAGAAGGTAAACGTGTAGTTACCCATCGCATTGTCCTCGTTGTTGTCGCTGATAGCGTCGCTGAAGTCGATAGTATAGGTCATATCAGGTTTCAGCATGTCTTTCAACTCTACCACAATCTTCTTTCCTTTAGCGGCAATCTCAGGCATCTCCAACTGAGGTGGTGAGACGATGACATTCTGTGTGGGGTCTGCCAGCTTGATATATTCATCGAAGTAGATAGTCACCTTTTTCGACTTCACCCCCGTAGCTTTGTCTGCAGGTGTGCTGCCAAGAATGCGGGGAGGGTCGTCGTCATACCATCCACCATCGGGTGAACCCATGCGGGCACAACTCAGAATGAAGAATGAAGAATGAAGAATGAAGAATGTTGCACACAGTGGCAACAACCTCATTCCATGATCATTTATTCTTCTTAACCACTTTCTCAAGGTGGCGTTGCATTCTTCATTCTTCATTCTTCATTCTTCATTAATTGCAACAAGACGTCGATATGCTCGCGTGAATTGCTCAAACGGGGCACTTTGTGCTGTCCACCCAACTTACCCTTCATTTTCAGCCAATCATTAAACAGGTTGGGACGGGCCTGGATGATTTCCAAGTGTTGCAAGGTGATGTCTTTATAGCGCTTGGCCTCATAGTCGCTGTTGATCTCCTGCAACTTCTTGTCCAACAGGTCAGCAAACAGTGCCAAGTCGTTCGGCGACTTGGAGAACTCAATAAGCCACTGATGACGACACTTGGCATTCTGGTCCATAAACACTGGAGCTGCGGTATACTCACTAACCTCAGCGCCAGTTTGTTCACAAGCATAAGCCAGTCCTTTCTCAGCATTATCCACAATCAATTCTTCACCAAAGGCATTGATAAAGTGCTTGGTACGACCAGAGATAATGAACTTATAAGGGTTGGTAGATGTGAACTGTACTGTATCGCCTATCTCATAGCGCCATAATCCACAGCTGGTAGAGATGATCATAGCATAATTCTTGCCCGTCTCTACACCCCACAAAGGAACAATGTCACCTCCGTCCATGGGGCGGAACTCATAGAACACGCCATAGTCTAACATCAGCATCATAGCCTTGTCAGCAGGATCGTCCTGCAGTCCGAAGAAGCCCTCGCTGGCATTATATGTCTCCATATAGTGCATGTTTGGCGAGGTAATGAGTTGTTCGTACTGCTTGCGATAGGGCGTGAAGGCCACACCACCATGGAAGAACACCTCAATGTTGGGCCACACCTCTTCGAGATGTGTCTTACCCGTCAGCTCCATCATGCAGTTCAGCACGGAGAGCATCCATGAAGGTACGCCACTGATATTGGTGACGTTCTTGTTCATGGCCTCGCGGGCTATGCGCTCACGCTTTACCTCGAAGTCGCTCAGCAAGGCTGTCTCCTTCTTGGGAACACGCACCAGATTCACCAGCGGATTGATGTTCTCTATCAGGATGGCGCTGAGGTCACCCACCAGCGAATCAGCAACATTATAATTAGGTGCATGACTGCCACCGAGTATCAGTCCTTTGCCGTCGAACATTCTCGACTTGGGATTGTTGCGCAGATACAGTGCCACAGAGTCGCGCCCACCAGCATAGTGAATCTTCTGCAGACCCTCGTCGCTGACAGGGATAAACTTCGACTTGTCGTTTGTGGTGCCACTTGACTTAGCATACCATCTGACACGTCCTGGCCACAGCACGTCGCGCTCTCCATGACGCATGCGGTCGATATCCCCTTTCAGCTCCTCGTAGGTGTTGACAGACACCATCTTGACGAACTGCTCATAGTCCTTGATATTGTCAAAGGCATGATTCCTGCCGTATTCTGTATCCTTTGCGGTATGAATCAGATGATTCAGCACTGCACGCTGCAGCGCCTCTCCCCCATTCAGATGCTTCTCCAAAGCTTTCTGACGGGGCTTAAACACATTTCCTATTATCTGAGTCAGACTCATAGTCGTACAAATATTTGCCTGCAAAGTTAATACTTTTTTCTGAAACCACACATTTTCTCCTTACCTTTTAATAATTATAAGCATAAAGCGGGCTGAGCCTGTGTTACTCATCCTTCCACCACGAATCTTTTAGCTTGCATATAGCCTGACTGATACAATTCATCGTCTTACAAAAAGAAACGGTGATATTTTCTTCCTGCGTCATAAACTGAAAAGACCAAGGAGTCAACAGCAGCAGATTGCCTGCTGCACAGTCATCCATTCTGTCGGCAGAAGGATGGTAGATATCAGGAAAGCCGTTATCCTCTATCCTGATAACAGCATAGCCACACAGCAATGCCTGGTCAAGGATTTCCTGTTCACCCCTTGCTATACGAGCGGAAACAAGCACAGCACCAGAAGCCGCCTCAGCCAGACATCGGGCTTTCTGTTTTTCAAATAATCCAGCATCCTTACGATGACAGACTACAGGGAGCAAGCGCCTGTTCAGTAAGCTCAGGTTTCCATAGCTATCACATGCCACATGTCCGTTGTTTTTCAGCAATCGCATCTCTATTGCTGCAAAAATGTCATCATTTAACTGTTGAGGGCATTCACGTTGCAGATATCCTTTCAGCGCTGGTATGCTCACTGCTGTATCAACAGTATTACGCTGCGGAAAGAGCCATTCGCGATTAGCCATCCTCATCAGACGGTTACGAGGGTTCGCACGGATATACGCCCGTTGCGTAGTCAGTTGTTCTTCATCTACAGGCATCACGTCACAATAGCCTGCATCGAACAGCGGAGGCAGCGCTCCACCCGATGCTGCATGCTTGACGACCGAATCGCCAAGCGCACTATCGTTTTTTAGTGTGCCTGTGTTATTGCTGTTTGCTGCTCGTGCGCTATTATTGTTTGGTGCTCCTGCGTTGTTGCTTGTTAGCGTGCCTGGCGATTCAGTCGCCAGGCTCTCTTCTGCCAGGCCTTCTCCTTGGTCTATCTTTCCCGTTATCGCCCAATAGCGCTTGTTGCACCCCAGCTTAAAGCCCGCAATGACATGCCCCAGATGCGTAGCCTTCCCATTCTGAGACACCACATTACTATGCGCCATCAACAAGAAGTGCAGATGCTCAGGCATCACAACGTACTCCACTACCTCCAACATGGGATAGTATCGATGGATACTCTCGCGGAGTTCCTGCTCCACCATCCTTCCGATAGGCGTCAGCTCTACATGCGGTCCATCGTTGTCACTATCTGGCTTATCCAACCTTCCCGCCATTCTGCCCAAAGGTTGGTACAGTCCCTTCGCCACACTAATTGTAATATGATAGCAGCCCTTCCAGCTATAGTCATGCGCACGACACCGCCGTTTCATGCTATGTATCGTTGGCTTCCTAAAGTCCCTATCCATTGTTTCTGATTATTTAGCAACGCAAAGGTAATGAAAAATAGCATGAAGTACAAAAGAAATCCGCATTTTTCTTTAGGCGACCAGTGTGAAAACGCGATTACCGGCAGTGTAAAAACGCAATTACCAATAGTGTGAAAACGCAATTTAGTTGCGTTTTGTTGCTCTTTGCCTAAAAGAAGCAGGCTGAAGCATGGTGACTTCAGCCTGCAGTGATTATTTTAAATATCCGTTTTTACTTCACAACCACCTTACGTGTCGTTCCGTCCTTCATACGGATAATGTTCATACCCTTCTGTGGCTTGTTCATACGTTTTCCATCAAGGGTGAATATCGTGGCATTGTTCTGTCCATCGCTCATTATCTGGTCAATGCCCGATGGATCTATTTCAACGATTTCCATGAATTCCTTCCAATAATCAGCTGCCTCATATGATTCCTTGCTTCCCTTAGGAACATATAGCGTTGCATTTGTTCGGTTTGAGAATACATCTTCGGAAATAGCAACTGGAATAGGATTTAAAATAGTGACAGAAGTAATGTCAGGGCATCCTTGGAAAGCATACTCGCCGATACTCGTCACACTGTTGCCGATAGTAACAGAGGTAAGACCTGAGCATCTAAAAAAAGCATCTCTACCAATACTTGTCACGCTGTTGGGGATGGTGACGGAGGTCAGGCCAGAGCAACGAGAGAACGCAAAATTTCCAATGCTCGTCACACTATTGGGGATGTTGATGGAAGTAAGACCAGAGCAGCCAGAAAATGCATCATAACCAATCTTCGTTACACTATTACCGATAGTGAGGGAAGTTAGACCGTAACAGTTCCCGAAGGTCCAATTGTTAATACTCGTTACGCCGTTGGGGATAGTGATAGAGGTTAAGCTCTTGCAATTATAAAAAGCATTTTCACCAATACTCGTCACGCTACTGGGGATGGTAAAAGAGGTAAGGTTTTGGCAGCCATAGAAAGCTTTCTCGCCAATACTCGTCACGCTGTTGCCGATGGTGACAGAAGTAAGACCAGAGCAATACGCGAAGGCATTATCATAAATCATTGTCACGCTGTTAGGGATATCGACGGAAGTGAGGTTCTCGCAAAAATAGAAAGCCTTCTCGCCTATTCTAATTACCCTACGAGGAATACTCATGTATGTCACTTCCTCAGGGATTACTACATTACCCGAATATACATTTGAATAGGAATCGTAAGAATCACCCATGAATGTAACTTCCAACTTATCTTCAAAAATACTAGTATAGTTATAAAAAATGATGACACCATCGGTATTCTTAACATAAATGTCGTGCGCACTTGCCACCAACGGCAGCAAAGTGGTTAATAAAATAAGTAATAGTTTCTTCATAATCATATAGTTTTAGGTTATTTCAATTCACACACAAAAAGAAAACGTGGACAATTTACTTCGTCTACGTTCTAGAGGTATCGCCAAACACCTTGTAATCTTAAACGAGCAAAAGCCCACGCTAACAAGCGTGAACTATCTACTTCAGTTCTTGATTACGTTCTATTAAATTTGGCGATTTTCTAGAACAAGAATCTAAAAGTGGATATTCATCCTATATGTCCTTTTCAGTTATTTCATTCCTTGCCCATAGGCATCTTCGATTTTAAGGGTTGTACATTAATTCATATCGTTTCCCTTTCGGATTGCAATTGCAAATATAGTCATTATTCTTGAAACGACAAAATATTGCAGAAAAAAGTTTTTTCGCAAAAGACCTAACATCCCTACCATAGGTCTTCTGAAACCCGCGTAAATAAAGGGAAAAATGATGGCAGGCCTGGCGACAGACCTACCATCATCCCTACCATAAGACCTAACATGATCCCTACCATCGTCGCTACTCTCAGAAGGACTTCAGAGGCACGACCCTGTAGTGGGCAACATTGCCGTGACTGATGGTCTCAACACCCAGCTCCTTCATGGCTTTGCCGACGTTGACTTTGGCTCCTTGTGTGATGGCGAGTGTGGTGTAGTCATTATGCAGAATCTCCAGCACCCGCGTGCTGTTGAGGGGTTTCACCGTCTCGTTGGCTTTTGGCTTGCGGAAGCAGGCGGAGATCATCTCTGCCAGGTCTTTCTTCTCCTGGTAGTTCTGGTTGAGCTGCTGGATGCGCGCCACCTCTTCGTTGTTGAACCAGTAGGGCGCCTCCTCGTTGCGCAACTCATGGAGCACCTGGGCGTAGAGCTGTTCGTGGTTCACATCACCCACATTGTCGATGTACTTCCCCTTAGGAATTGTCAAGCAGATGTAGCGACGCGAGCCCGTGGCGTCTGTCAGCGGATGCGGGTTGTTCGTCGTAGCCACGAACGAGGCGAAGCGAGGACGGTCTTCCTGAGCAGCTCCATAGATGGGACGCCCGTTGACCTTTGACTTCGAGAGCGTCTGCTTCAGGGCAGCATGCTGACTGGGACGGATGGCGTCGAGCTCGTCGAGGTTCACCAGCAGGTTGTTGGTCAGCGCCATCTCCTTGTCGAACTTGTTCGAGAGGTTCAAGTGGTCCAGATAGTACTGACGCAGATGCTGGGGCAGCAGTCGACGCAGGAAGATGGTCTTGCCACAACCCTGAGCGCCGATGAGCACGGGCACGCACTCGTTGCCGTGCAACTCGTCCATCTGCAACCAGTGGGCCACTGTTGAGCGCAGCCAGATGGCCAGAAATCCTGCCTGTTCAGTGGTGATGCCAGGCAGTCGTGAGAAGAGTCGTGCCACATGGTTCTCTCCGTCCCATGCAGGCAGATGATCGAGGAAGTCGCCAATAGGATTATACTGCGGCACCTCCTCGGAGTTGACATACATCTGAATGTCAGCCTTCGGATTGCCCTCAGTAATCTCCTCGCGCAAGGCTCTGAGCACGATGCTGTTCAGGGCCTCCTGCGTTAGCGGGCGATACGCGGGTTCAGCGTCGTCTCCCTCAGCCTTCTTGGCGAATTCCACTTTACCGTTGAGGATGTTGCGACGAAAGAAATAATTCTCCGTCAGGTACTGCTCAACAACCAGTACATTCTCTTGTGAGGCAGTCATTGCCTCACCATTCACAATGGTTTTCTGCATAACAAAAATAGTTCGAAATAATGGTTAATAATAATCGATGGTATCCTGTCTGAATACGAATGCAAAGTTACAAAATTTTTTGCTAAAATCCAAGGTTTTCCCCCAGAAAATGATGTTTTTTATAAGGAAAAAAGCTCAAAAATGCACAAAAAATTCAATGGTAGGTTTCATGGTAGGTTTCATGGTAGGGATGATGGTAGGGATGTGGTGCTTTTATATTTTGTAATTGCCTGATATGTAGCGTTTTGTGGATTCTATGGTAGGGATGTTAGGTCTTTTAAAAAAAATCATCTCAAAAACAAGAATAGGCGAAAAATACAACTGATACAGCGCTGACTTAGTTGTTCCCAGCGCTGTATCAGTTGTATCTGAGTGTCAAGAGTAACTGATTTGCTCGCGTATCAGCTGTCCTGGAAGGCTGCAGCCTCGGCTTCAGCGATGATTTCCTCGCGGGTCTTCTCACGAGGTGTAGCGCTGATGTCGTCGAGGGTCAGTTCGTCATCCAGGCTGGTTTTCTGCTGTTCTACAGCATCAGACGCGGCAGGCTCTGCAGACTCCTTGGGCTGTTCCACGATGAAATCGGGGTTTTCCAGCTTCTCCAAGTCGGGAGCAGCCATGACGGGCTCTTCCTCCATCTTGGTACGGTCAGCCTTGACGCCGAAGATGGCATCAATGAACTGAGGCTCACGACGCAAACGCTGCAGTGTAGCCTTGCTGGCCTTCTGCTGACTCTCTTTCTTGGAGAAACCTGTGCCTTTCTCGCCCTCCAGACCCTCGATAAATACCTGAACGGTGAATACGGGACTGCCCTTCTCGTCGCGTGTCTGCTCCAGATCGCGAAACTCCATCTTGACACGATTCTTCTGACTCCATTCGAGCAGTTTCGACTTGAAGTTCACCTCCTTATAGGCCACCTTGTCGATATTGATGAGTTGTGTCAAGATGCGTCGCTCCATAAAACGCATGCAGGCAGCATAGCCACGGTCCAGGTAGATAGCACCTACCAGCGCCTCGAAGGCGTTGCCATTCATATAGCTGTTATGGGAATTGGAGTGACCTGCAGACAAGATGAGCTGGTCGATGCCCATCTCCTGAGCCAGCTTGCCTAAGGTGTCGCGACTGACGAGCTTGGAACGGGTATTGGTGAGGAAGCCCTCGCGCTTACCCTCGAAATGACGGTAGACGATGTCGCCAACGACAGCATCCAGCACGGCATCACCTAGGAATTCCAGACGTTCGTTGTTCTGTGGACGTCCTTTCTCGTTGCGTCGCCCTACACTCTTGTGCAACAGGGCTTGCTTATAAAGACTGATGTTGTGGGGATAGAAGCCAAGAATACGGTAAAGAGCAGAAAAAAGCTCCTTCTCCTTGCGGAAAGGGAGCTTTATGCTGTCAATGATATTGTTAACCCACATACTTCTTAAATACCACGCAGGCATTGTGACCACCAAAGCCGAAGGTGTTGCTGAGACCAGCACGAACCTCGCGCTTCTGAGCCTTGTTGAATGTGAAGTTCAGATTGTAGTCAATCTCTGGATCATCGTCGCCCTCCTCGTGGTTGATCGTGGGAGGAATGATGTCGTTCTGAACAGCCAGGACAGTGACCATAGCCTCTACTGCGCCAGCGGCACCCAGCAGGTGACCGGTCATAGACTTGGTAGAAGAAATGTTCAGTTTAAAGGCTGCATCGCCAAAGACTTCCTTGATGGCCTTAGCCTCAGAGATGTCACCAACGTGGGTAGAAGTACCGTGAACGTTGATGTAGTCAATCTCGTCGGGCTGCATACCAGCATCCTCGAGCGCGTTCTGCATCACGAGCTTAGCACCCAGACCCTCAGGATGAGAAGCGGTAATGTGGTGAGCATCAGCGCTCATACCAGCACCAACCATCTCAGCATAGATCTTGGCACCACGAGCCTTAGCGTGCTCCAGCTCCTCGAGAATCAAGCAACCAGAACCCTCAGCCATGACGAATCCGTCGCGGCTAGCGCTGAACGGACGGCTGGCCTTCTCGGGCTCGTCGTTACGTGTTGAGAGGGCATGCATAGCATTGAAACCACCTACACCAGTAGCGCAGATAGCTGCCTCGGCACCACCAGCAACGATGGCGTTGGCCTTACCCAGACGAATCAGGTTGAAGGCGTCAGCCAGTGCGTTTGATGAAGAAGCACAAGCAGATGCGGTGATGTAGTTAGGACCATGGAAGCCGTACATGATAGAAATCTGTCCGGCAGCGATGTCGGCAATCATCTTAGGGATGAAGAAGGGGTTGAACTTAGGACCATCAGCCTCGTGCTGGCCATAGTACTTCACCTCGTCCTCGAAGGTCTTGATACCACCGATACCTACACCATAAACTACACCAATGCGGTTCTTGTCCTCTGTCTCCAGATCCATGCCGCTATCTTCAACGGCCTGCTTGGCAGCAATCAGGGCCAGCTGGGTATAGCGGTCCATCTTGCGAGCCTCTTTACGATCCAGATAGTCGTTCACGTTGAGGTTCTTGACCTCACAAGCGAACTTTGTCTTAAATAATTCTGTATCGAAACTTGTAATAGGTGCTGCACCACTGACTCCGTCGAGCAGGTTCTTCCACATCTCTTCGGGAGTGTTGCCCACGGGAGTTACAGCTCCCAGACCTGTTACAACAACTCTTTTTAATTCCATAAATTAAAGGTATAGTGAAAAAGGAAAAGTGAAGAATTTGCTACCGCACTCCAATAATGGTGAAGTCAACGCGGTAGCAAATTCTTCACTCTTCACTTTTACTTTTTACTTTATTTTGCGTTCTCCTCGATGTATGTAATAGCGTCGCCAACAGTACCGATCTTCTCAGCCTTGTCGTCGGGGATAGAGATACCGAACTCCTTCTCGAACTCCATGATGAGCTCTACGGTATCCAGAGAGTCTGCACCGAGGTCGTTAGTGAAACTTGCTTCGGGCTTAACCTCTGCTTCATCAACACCGAGTTTGTCTACGATAATAGCCTTTACTTTGCTTTCAATTTCTGACATAATTGTTCTAATTAAAATGTTAATAATTGATATCTTTTTTACCTTAACAGCAACCAATGAGTCGCTTAGCGGGTGCAAAGTAACACATTTTTATTGACTTACGCAAATTTTAAGAGCAAAAATACACATCGCGTTGCACACTCACCCCTCACTTGTGCAACTTTTTAGTCATTTTTCTCCCTTCTAAGTGGATAATTGTTGCGAAGTTGTTCAAAAAGCGAAGATGCTGCTTTCAGTTTTTGACTGTCATCCATAGGGTTATACAGATCGAGCGGGCTACCCGTATAGTGGAAGTCACTTGGCAGTGCGGGTGGCGCAATGATTCCTGGGTGTGAAAGTCCGAATTGTTGACAGATGGCATCAATAACCATATTGTCGGCATTCACCTTACCGTCAGCAGAGTATCCTGCGATATGGGGGGTACCTATGAAGACTTTTTCGAGCAGGGCGGCATCAGGATGTGGCTCGTTTTCCCAGACATCGATGACGGCATCGCGTACACGGCCATCTTCTAAAGCCTTGAGGAGTGCCTGGTTATCAACCACTTCGCCACGGCTTGTATTAATAATATAAGGTACGCGCGACAAGCGACGGAAGAAGTCCTCGTCTGCCAGATGCCAGGTGGCATATTGTCCTTCGCGAGTCAAGGGAACATGGAAAGTGATAATATCACAGCGTCTCTCGATTTCGTCGAGAGAAACGTAGCTGTTAGCTGTTGGCTCTTGGCTGTTGGCCTTTTGTAGTGGTGGGTCGCAGACCAGTACCTGCATGCCCAACCGTTCTGCCACCGCTTTGACCTTACTGCCTACATGTCCACAACCTACAATGCCGATGGTAGACTGGCGGAGTGACAGTCCTTTCTGCTGTTCGAGCAATAACAAGGCAGACTCCACATACTGTGCTACTGAGCCAGAGTTGCAGCCAGGACAGTTGGTCCAGCGGATACCTGCTTTATCAAGCCATTGGGTATCGATATGGTCATAGCCAATGGTGGCTGTCACCACCAGCTGTACCTTACTTTCCTCCAGTAGTTGCTGATTACAACGGGTGCGCGTCCTGACCACCAGCACGTCAGCATCTCTGACATCATCAGCTGTAATAGCGGCACCACTAAGAAAGACGACCTCGTCAGCAAGCTGACAGATCGTCTCTCGGATATACGGTATCTTGTCGTCAACGACTATCTTCATGACAGTAGTTTACATGATGCCCAGACTGCGCAGGATATCGTTGAGGTTGGCAACGACCAGCAAGAGCAGCACGATGCCAAAGCCCACATACTCTGCACGGATCATGAACTCCTCAGAAGGCTTGCGGCGGGTAATCATCTCATAGAGCAGGAACAGCACATGGCCACCATCCAAAGCGGGAATAGGCAGGATGTTCATGAAGGCGAGGATGATGCTGAGGAAAGCCGTCATTCGCCAGAAGACATACCAGTCCCAATCGGCAGGGAAGAGGTTGCCAATGGTACCGAAACCACCGAGCGACTTGGCACCCTCAGCGGTGAAGACGTATTTCAGGTCATCAATATAGGTGCCCAGCACATGACAGCCATACTTCACGCCAGCAGGGAAGCTCTCAAAGAAACCATACTCCTGAGTGACTGGCTTGTAGAGAGAGGATAGCTGTACAGGAACGAATCCTAGCTTCAGGGTGGAGTTGAGCACCACCTTGGCAGTATACTGCTTGCTGTCGCTGGCAAAGGATACGGTTACTGTACGGGCCTTGAGGCTGTCGGCAGCTGTCTTGGCAGTAATCAGCATATCGCTGTGACGTGCCAACTGGTCGGTAAACTCATTGAACGATGCAACAGCCTTGCCGTCAATACCCGTAATACGGTGTCCTTTCTTCAATCCCATCTTATCGGCCGTAGAACCTGGCATGACGCTATCTACCTGATTAGGAATCAGCGGCTGTACGAATGTAGGTTGTGCCTTGAGCATGTTCAGCATGTTCAGTTCACCAGGCATCTGGATGCTCATCTCCTTGCCATTGCGGATGATGTCTACGCGTAGTGCCTCAGAGATGTCGCGATACATGTCGGCAGAGAAATTCTTGAAGGCACCCTTATCAGTACCTACCAGAATATCGCCGTCCTTGAAGCCGTAGCTCTTGGCCTCTTGGTTGAACTTCATACCCAACGTCATATCCTTGACAGGTACATAGGTGTCACCCCAATGGAACAGAATCATCGAATAGATGAACAGTGCCAGCAGGAAGTTGACAAGCACACCGCCAATCATGATGAGCAGACGCTGCCAAGCAGGTTTGGTACGAAACTCCCACGGCTGGGCAGGACGCTTCATCTGCTCCGTATCGAAGCTCTCGTCAATCATACCCGATATCTTACAGTAGCCTCCTAAGGGAATCCAACCCAGACCATACTCGGTATCGCTGTTCTTGGGTTTATACTTGAAAAGACTGAATTTCCAGTCAAAGAACATGTAGAACTTTTCTACTCTGACGCCAAAGAGCTTGGCGAAGAAGAAGTGGCCTCCCTCATGCAGCAGAATCAATATCGATAATGCCAGGATGAGCTGTGCCAGTTTAATCAAAAATACTTCCATTATTAATCATCAATTATCAGTTATCAATTCTTCAGCAGCTCTTCTGCGATACGTCGTGCTTCAGCATCCGTCTGGATATAGATGTCGTAGTCAGGATTGGTGCTGAACGTGCAGCGCTGCATAGTCTCTGCAATGACGTCGCTCATCTGCAGGAAGCCACAACGGTCCTCCAAGAAGGCACGGTTGACAATCTCGTTGGCGGCATTGACAATACATGGCATGTTACCACCCTTCTTGATGGCTTCGAAGGCCAACGCCAGACAGCGGAACTTCTTCAGATCAGGCTCAAAGAACTCTAGTGGATGGGCAAAGAGGTCGAGACGCTCACCACTCAGCGACAGACGCTGGGGGAATGAGAAGGCATACTGGATAGGCAGACGCATGTCGGGAACACCCAGCTGAGCCTTGACGGCGCCATCGTGGAACTGTACAGCACTATGTACGATACTCTGCGGATGTACCAGTACCTGTATCTGACTGGCCTCAACGCCAAAGAGCCACTTAGCCTCGATGACCTCAAAACCTTTGTTCATCATGGTGGCTGAGTCGATGGTAATCTTTGCACCCATGTCCCATGTCGGATGGCGCAGGGCATCAGCCTTGGTGACTGTTGTCAGCTGTTCCATGGTGAAGTTACGGAACGGACCACCACTGGCGGTAAGCAGTATCTTCTCAATGGGATTGTCGTCCTCGCCTACCAGACTCTGGAAGATGGCGGAGTGTTCGCTGTCGACAGGCAGGATGGACGTGTGGTGCTGCTGGGCCAACTGCAGAATCAGCTCACCAGCCACCACCAGCGTCTCCTTGTTGGCCAAGGCGATGGCTTTGTGGGCCTTGATGGCATGAATGGTGGGCGACAGTCCAGCAAAGCCGACCATCGCTGTCAATACCATATCAATGGGGATGGCTTCCACTATTTCGTCGAGTGCCTGCTTGCCTGCATATACCTTCACATCAGGCATGTCACTCATCAGTCGCTTCAACTCGTCGTAACGCTGTTCGTTGGCAATGACGATGGCGGCAGGCTTGAACTGATGGGCTTGCTGAGCCAGCAGTTCAACCTTGTTATTGGCTGTCAGACAATAAACCTCATAGAGGTCGCTGTGTTCAGCGATAACCTCCAAGGCTTGTGTGCCTATCGACCCCGTAGAGCCGAGGATAGCTATTTGTTTCTTTTTCATATATCGTTGTTCACTATTCACTAGCGTAGCGCCAGCAGTCCTTGTGGGATGTTCATCTTTATTTGTTGCTGTCCAGCGTCAATCACCTCTATGAGGTCATCGCTGGCAGGTATCAAGGTGCCGTCCTCCAGTTCAAACAGGATGTTGGCGGTGCTGTCGTCGATGGCAGCAATGTGTCCAATGGTTTTCCCATTGGAGATATCGATAATTTCAAAGCCCACCAACATAGACAGCGAGGGCATCTCGTCACCTTCCTCTGCCAGTGCACGTGGGAAGAAGACATCACAGCCCGTCAGCTCCTGAGCACGCTGCTGGGTATCAACACCCTTGAACTTCACCAGACAGATGGTGTCGCTGCGGAAGCGGTATTCCTCCATAAAGAAAGGTACCAAGATGCCGTCGATGTCGAGTACCAGGTAGTCGGCATCCACACGGTCGAAGATGTCGTCGTCAAATTGAAACGATACCTCGCCCTTGACACCGTGGGCCTTACCCAGTCGGCCTATCTTGTAAACTTCCTCTGCTTTTATCATGGGATTAATGGGTTTAGTGGGCACTATGGGAGACGCTCGATGTGAGCCCCCAGTGCATTGAGACGGTGCTCAATGTTTTCGTAGCCGCGGTCTATCTGTTCGATATTGCTGATGAGACTGGTGCCGTTGGCACTCATGGCGGCTATCAGCAGGGCGATACCTGCACGGATATCGGGACTCGACATCCTGCTGCCGCGCAACTGACGCTGGCGGTCGTGACCTACCACGACAGCACGGTGGGGGTCGCAGAGAATAATCTGTGCACCCATGTCTATCAGTCGGTCTACGAAGAACAGTCGACTCTCGAACATCTTCTGGTGGAACAGCACGCTGCCGCGAGCTTGCGTAGCTACCACGATGAGCACGCTGAGCAGGTCGGGGGTCAGTCCGGGCCACGGTGCATCAGCCAGCGTCATGATGGTGCCGTCAATGAAGGAGTCGACGACATAGTGCTTCTGGTGGGGTATATAGAGGTCGTCACCTTCCTCCTCTACCTTCACACCCAGTCGGCGGAAGGCATCGGGAATGATGCCGAGGTTTTTCAGTGAACAGTCCTTGATGCGGACGCCATTGCCACACATGGCTGCCATACCGATAAACGAGCCTACCTCAATCATGTCGGGCAACAGGGTATGGTCAGCACCTTGCAGGGTCTTGACACCTTCAATGGTCAACAGGTTCGAGCCAATGCCACTAATCTTGGCACCCATCTTGCTCAGCATGTGACACAACTGCTGGATATAGGGCTCGCAGGCTGCATTGTAGATGGTGGTAGTACCCTCGGCCATCGTGGCAGCCATAATGATGTTGGCCGTACCCGTCACAGAGGCTTCGTCCAACAACATATAAGTTCCCTTCAGTCGCTTGGCAAAGAGTTCGTAGACGTCGCGGTTCTTTATTTGGCGGAACTTAGCACCCAACTTCTGGAATCCTAAGAAGTGGGTGTCCAGACGACGGCGCCCTATCTTGTCACCACCGGGCTTGGCAATGACGGCCTTGCCCATGCGAGCCAGCAGCGGACCAATCATCATAACGGAACCACGTAGCTGGGCGCACTTCTCCACAAACTCGTCGCTCTCCAGAAAGTCCATGTTCAAGGTGTCGGCTTGGAAAGTAAATCCGCACCCATCCTTTTGAGAGGGGTTGGTCGTAGGTTTCACCTTCACACCGATGTCTTTTAACAGCTGGATGAGGTTGTTGACGTCGCGGATGTTGGGGATATTGTGTATGGTCACTGCCTCACTGGTCAGCAGCGTGGCACAGATTACCTGCAGTGCCTCGTTCTTGGCGCCTTGCGGTCTGATCTCGCCACTGAGCAGGTGGCCACCCTCTATCTTGAATGATGCCATATAATGATGGTATTACTTTTTCTTCTTACGTTTACCATTGCCGCTGTCAGGAACGATGGCGTTGACGTGGTCAAAGCGGAATGTCGACAGGTCCAGCTGTATCTTACCGTCAGTAAAGCGTGCCAGGTCGTCAGCCACCTTCTCATCGTCTATCGAACCATGACCCCACGTCATCAGGTCGCGCTTCATCTGGTTGGCGGTCAGGCGCACCAGTTCGTCGCGCTCAGCACCCTCGGGCATGGTCTTCAACTGTTCGAAGACCTTGGTAAGCAGCTGACCGTAGTGGCGCATACGAAACTGACCTTCAGCAGTAGGATGGGGCATAGGGGCCGGTTTCGACAGAATGTTCTCTGCCCCACTCATGTCGTAGGGCCAGTCGATGTCGAGCTGCTTGTGACTCATCAGGTAGAGGTGGTCCCACAGCGTCTGCTGGTAGTCCTCGCTGTCACGCACCTGCGGGTTCTTCATTTCCATCTGGTGAATGATGGTATGGGCACAGCGCATGCGCTCCTCTTTCGTAGGCAGTGCAATGGCAATGTCTATCATCTTCTGTATCTCACGTCCGTACTCAGTCATCACGAGTTTCTCGCGAGCTGTGTTATAGTCTAATCCTTGTATATTCATGATTAAATAAGTTTCTTCGGTTTAATTGCTACGAAGTCCTTCAGGTAGAAGGGCACGAAGTATGCCACATCCTCGAACTGCTCGTTAAGGAAACGTTTCTCAGCCAGCGGCATCATCCACTTAGCCAGTGGTTCGATACCATCGATGTAATGTGCATTAGGGTGGTTGAGGGTCTCCATGCATTTCTGGGCACCATTGCCAAAGAAGTAGATGGGGCGCTCGTCCAACCACTGCTTATAGGTTTCTGCCGTCACCACATCGGCCTTTACCTCACGCACCTCTTTCAAGCTGCGGTCGTAGAGGGCAGAGTATACCTCCATTCTGCGGGCGTCAATCATCGGACAGAGCAGTGCATTGTCCTCTGTAATCGTTTCCCTCAATAACACAGGCACACACATCAGTTCCAGTGTGGGTACTGCAATCAGTTTCAGGTCGCGACCATAACAGATGCCCTTAGCCATCGACACACCGATTCTCAGACCCGTATACGAGCCAGGACCACAACTGACGCTTACCGCATCAAACGGGATGGCGTGGCTGTCTGTGAACGACAGGGCCTCATCGACCATACGTCCCAACTGCTCAGCACCAGCGCCACGCTCTCCGTGCTGTGTCTCTTCATGTATGCACTGTCCGTTCTCCGAGACGGCTACCGAACAGGCATTTGTACTTGTCTCTATATGTAGTATGCAAGCCATTCTTTTCTTCTTCTATATTATAAGGTGCAAAGGTACAAATAAGTGAGCAGAATACAAAACAAAAAGCGATTTTTTTGTTTTTCTGTTGCATACGCAGACATAGCACAAAAAACAAACGCCACACCTAACGTTTTATCATTCCGAACGTTAGGTGTGACGATATTGCGAACCACAAAGGCCTTTACTTGAACATCAGCTGAGCAAACTGATAGAGGCTGCGACGCCATGTGTGCCACTCGTGGGCAGTACCTGGCGACTCATAGCCTACAGCATTCATGCCGAGCTCGTCCTTAATCTTCTTGGCTGCCTCTACGCAACCCATGTTCTCCTTGCCACCACCACTCATGAAAAGCAGCTTCACGTTCTTGGCGAAGCCCTCAGAGGCCTTCACCTGGTCTACACTCCATGCACCGCTGCTAAAAGAGCCTACATAGGCGAACTTCTCAGGATTGGCGAGGGTAATCTCACGAGCCTGCATGCCACCCATAGACAGACCTGCA
Source organism: uncultured Prevotellaceae bacterium (assembly GCA_946410305.1). Lineage (GTDB taxonomy): Bacteria > Bacteroidota > Bacteroidia > Bacteroidales > Bacteroidaceae > Prevotella. The sequence goes on from CAMJZV010000010.1 coordinate 28,325, forward strand.
TAGGCACGATGCTGAGGATCAGCAATGACACGGTAGTTCTTCTCTACCATAGGGATGATGTCGTTGAAGAGCACATTCTTGAAGCCTTCTGAGAAACCACCAAAGCCACGACGGGGACCGCCCTGTCCAGGAGCACCCTGAGGACGGGGGCCTTGTGGACGCTGACCAGCCTGTGGACGGGGACCGCCAAAGCCAAAGCCTGCCTGTTCACCAGGTTTGCGGGCATTGAGACCGTTGTCCATGACAATGATGCAAGGCACAGCCTTACCCTCGGCAATCAGGTTGTCGAGAATCTGTGCGGTATGTCCCTGCTCAGCCCATCCGTACTCGTTCTCACCCATACCATGCTGCAGGTAGAGTACAGGAAACTTCTTCGTAGGATTGGTGAAATACTCGGCGGGCAGATAGACGTGGCAGCGACGCATCTTCTCGGTATAGGTAGACCAGTAGAACACCTCGCTGATAGAGCCCTGCGGGACGTTCTTGACCTGCCAGAAGTCCTCGTCGGCAGAGGGAATCTCGATGCCACTACCCCAACGGCTGGCACCATAGAAATAAAGACTGTTAGGATCGGGCACCGAAGCACCGTCGATGTTCAGCTGATAGTAGTGGAAACCCTCGTCCTGAGGTTCAGAGGTACCAGTCCATACACCATTCTCATCCTTGGTCATCTCGTAGATCTTACCAGCGATGTCCAGTCCGACGAACTTAGCATCGGGGGCCTTGATCTGGGCACGTACCATGCGCTGCGAATTGACCATGGGATACTGTTTACTGTCCTGGTTACTGGTAGCAGGCTTGAAATCTTCTGTTACGTTAGCAGTTACTGAAGGAACTTTCGGGTTCTCTCTAGGAGCGCCGAACTGCGCAGACGCTGTCAGACATGAGAGCGCCATCAATGAAAGAATTGTTTTTTTCATAAGTAATGATTCATGTGTTGATAATACGACTTTTTGAATTTGATGCCACAGGGCTTGAAAAGTAAAACAGAGCGCTTGTTTGTTATAGAAGATTAACATTTCATACCGTTGGCCATACCTTTGACTTCATCGAAATCACTTCCGTTCGGAAGAAAAAAAACAAAAAAATCATTTTTTTTCTTTGTTCTTCGCTCACTTATTCGTACCTTTGAGATTATGTCTCGAAAGTACTTTCGTTCGAAAATAAAAAGAAAAACAAGTTTTCCTTTTGTATTTTGCTCACTTATTCGTACCTTTGTAGCGTTAATGGAAAATGGAATGATGAAAGGACTGCGGCCAACAGCCGCTGTCATGGCTATTATGCTGATAGTCATGATGTTATTTTCGTGCAACAAGGCTCAGCGAGAAGAACTGAAGGCTGGTCATGCCGACAGTCTGATTTTTGCTGCTGGTGCAGTCATGCAATATGACCGCATGTTAGCGCTGGTTGATAGCTTTGAGGCGACAGGCGACATCAACAAGTTGGATGCCTACCGCTGGCGTGGCTCTTACTACTACCACCAGAATCAGTATCGCACGGCAGAGGTGTGCTTCCGCAATGCGCTGGACTATGAGGTGAAGACCAACTTTGACCAACTGGTGTACAACAAGGTGGTGCGTCGCTTATCTGAGCTGTTGGTGGTACGTGGCGACTACGACGGAGCACTACAGATAGCCGTTCCAGCCATTGAACGCATGGACAACACGGGCATAGGGTCCGACATCGACTATGCCATCCTCTATAACAACATTGGCGTCTGCCAGCTGAATCTGGGACAGGAGAAGGAGGCCAAGGAGAGTTTCCAGAAGGCCCGCGACAAATACACGAACCGCTGTCAGACTGACTCGACGAGTCGTGGCTATCAGGAGGCTGTGCTGGGAACTGTTTATACCAGTATGGCGTATATCAACACTCGTCGCTACGAAGAGTCTATCTACTGGATAGACCGCACAGAGACGTTGCTTGACCAGTACCGCCAGCGCTCAGATGCCCGTAAGCAGTACTTCGATGAATACCAGGGACGTATCGAGATTATGCGTGCCACAGCCATGCAGGGTCTGGGCAGGAACAAAGAGGCCTACGAGGCCTACAAGCGCTTCAAGAATACGGCATTCTCTGAGACTGGTGTCGGCAGGGTGCATGGTAACGGCTATCTGGTCTCTGCCCAGCGCTACAAGGAGGCTGCTGAGAACTACCGCTACTTGGATAAAGCCATGCAGGAGCAGGGCCTGGAGCCTACGCTGGACGTCATCCAGCTGTACATGCTGCCTAAATACCGCGCCAACTATGAAGCCCATCGTGGTGACTCGGCACGAAAGATGGGTATGTGCATCCTCTCTATCCTTGACTCAGCCATCACCACCCAGAAGTTGAGTGCTTCGGCAGAGTTGGCTACCATCTATCACACCAATGAGAAAGAGGCGGAAATAGGCCGTCAGCATGCCAAGATGTCGAAGATGCAGATGATTGGCGGACTGATAGCCTTGGGACTTATCATCATCTTCCTGCTCTTCTACACCTTCCACAAGCGCAAATCGGCCCACCGTCTGCGTGTTGCCCATGAGAAACTGGAGGAGGCTCACCAGAAGCTCCAGGGAGCCTACGACCAGTTGGAAGAGACGACACAAGCCAAGGAACGCATTGAGAGTGAGCTGCGCATTGCCCGTAACATCCAGATGTCAATGGTGCCCAACACCTTCCCCACCAGGGAGGGTTTAGATATGTATGCCTCGATGACGCCTGCCCGCGAAGTCGGTGGCGACCTCTATGGCTATGTGATGATTGACGACGAGCTCTACTTCTGCGTAGGTGACGTGAGTGGCAAGGGTGTTCCTGCCTCGCTGTTCATGGCCCAGGCCACCCGTCTATTCCGCATTCTAGCCACCCAGCACATGATGCCTGCCGAGATAGCGACACGAATGAACAGCGTACTGACGGAAAGTAATGAGCAGGGCATGTTCATTACGATGTTCATTGGTCTGGTGAATCTGGAGACAGGACGCCTGGACTATTGTAATGCTGGCCACAACCCACCCGTGCTGGGTGTGGACGGTGACGACCGCTTTATGGAGATGGAGTCGAATGCACCTATTGGCCTGTGGCCTAATCTGGAATTTGCTGGCGAATATGTGGACAGCATCCGGCAAAAGTTATTACTCGTATATACCGATGGTCTCAACGAAGCTGAAAACCTCCAACAGGAGCAGTTCGGTGAAGACCGCCTGCTCGACATCTTGAATCATCGCCATTTCAACAGTTGTCGGGAACTGGTAGAACATCTGAACGTGCAAGTCGCTAACCACCGCAATGGTGCAGAGCCCAACGACGACCTCACCATGATGTGTCTGATGGTACTATAAGGGAGATGAAAGATGAAAGATTGAAACATTAAATATATAAAGGTTAATTAGAAAAATTATGGCAAAGAAAGCATTATTGATGATTCTCGATGGATGGGGAATCGGTAAGCATGGAAAAGGAGACGTTATCTACAACACCCCAACACCGTATCTGGACTATCTGACAGCTGTCAGCGCACACTCACAGCTGCAGGCAAGTGGTGAAGACGTTGGTCTGCCCGACGGACAGATGGGTAACTCTGAGGTGGGTCACCTCAATATTGGTGCTGGTCGCATCGTCTATCAGGACCTGGTGAAGATCAACCGTGCCTGCAAGGACGGCAGCATCGTAGAGAATCCACAGGTGAAGGCCGCTTACAGCTATGCCAAGGAGAACGGTAAGAAGCTGCACCTGATGGGCCTGTGTTCTGATGGTGGCGTACACTCATCACTCGACCACCTCTTCAAACTCATCGAGGTAGGCAAGCACTATGGTCTGAAAAACCAGACCTTTGTACACTGCTTCATGGACGGTCGTGATACAGACCCCAAGAGCGGTAAGGGCTTCATCGAGCAGGTTACCAAGGTCTGCGCTGACAATGATGCAGCTATTGCCAGCATCGTTGGTCGTTTCTATGCGATGGACCGTGACAAGCGCTGGGAGCGCGTCAAGGAGGGTTACGACCTCATCGTCAACGGTACTGGTAAGCAGGCTACCGATATGGTAAAGGCCGTAGAGGAAAGCTATGCCGACGGCGTTACCGACGAGTTCATCAAGCCTATCCATAACAGCACCGTTAACGGCTGTATCGAAGAGGGCGACGTCGTCATCTTCATCAACTTCCGTAACGACCGTGCCAAGGAGCTCACCATCGTGCTCACTCAGCAGGATATGCCTGAGCAGGGCATGAAGACCATCCCAGGTCTGCAGTACTACTGCATGACGCCGTACGACGCATCGTTCCAGGGCGTACACATCCTCTTCCCCAAGGAGAATGTAGAGAACACGCTGGGCGAATACCTCTCTCAGCAGGGCAAGAAGCAGTTGCACACCGCAGAGACCGAGAAGTATGCACACGTAACGTTCTTCTTCAACGGTGGTCGCGAGGCTCCCTACGATGGTGAAGACCGCATCCTCGTTCCTTCTCCCAAGGTGGCTACCTACGACCTGAAGCCGGAGATGAGCGCCTACGAGGTCAAGGACAAGCTGGTGGCTGCCATCAACGAGAACAAGTACGACTTCATCGTGGTGAACTTCGCTAACGGTGATATGGTAGGTCACACGGGTGTCTACAACGCTATTGCCAAGGCTGTATGGGCTGTTGACCACTGTGTAGAGGCTGTCATCGAAGCAGCCAAGGCTAACGACTACGAGGCTATCATCATTGCTGACCACGGTAATGCTGACAACGCCATCAACGCTGACGGCACACCTAACACCGCCCACTCACTGAACCCCGTACCCTTCATCTATGTGACCAACAACAACAGCGCCACAGTGAAGGACGGTCGCCTGGCCGACGTTGCTCCTTCTATCCTGCACATCATGGGTCTGGAGCAGCCTGCCGATATGACGGGTGAGAACCTCATTCAGGATTAATTTCCCCCTAATCATAACTTATTTTCCCTGCTTGCCATCCATTGAGCAAGCAGGGAAAATTGGTTTTCAAAAAAAAGGTTCCACCTTTCACGGATTTGCTGAAACCCCAGTAAATAAAGGGCTTGCGGGCACACGGGGGCGCTCCCAACGTTCCACGAACGTTTCACAACCCTTTCACAAATTAAATAGGTTCGCGAGATAGCTGTACCTGCGCATGGGATAGCTGTAGCTGTCGCTGTATTAGCTGTTCCCGAGTATGAGACAGCTGTAGCCGTGAAAAAGTCGTACCACTTTTCAGAAAGTCGTACAGCTTTTCAGAAAGTCGTACAGCTTTTTTGTGAGAACAGCTATCTCGTTGCCGTATCAGCTGTAGCCAAAGACGAGACAGCTGTACCCAGAATAAAACGCTCACTGTTTCCAGCAAAACGCTCACCGTTTTCGGCAAAACGCTCACCGTTTTTTGGCGAGACAGCTGTTCTCGCAGCCGTATCACCCTTCTGCCATCAGCCCTCAGCCATCACACCCCTGTGGAAGCACTGTGAAAGCAATGTGAAACGTCCGCGCACACGCGAAACGCCCAGAACCTCTTTAAATAAAGGACTTTTGGTGTCCCCGTGGAAGGTGGAATCATATTTTTGAAAACCACACAGCGCGCGCACGCGCGTACCTAATTATAAGGTTTTCGAAAAATGGGGTCGGAGATGTTTTCGTTGCTTAAAGTGGATCACTCGGATTGCAACGCCACACTCTCGAAGAGAGAACCGACCCGCCTTTTTTATGGAGTAAGAGATGAATATTTTTCTTCCAATATATTTGGAGATTTGGAAGAAATTAATTACTTTTGCAGCATGAACGATGATATTAGGGAAACTTACCACTCTGCGGAGTACGATGAATACTACGCCAGCCTCGATGCTAAGACAAAGGCGAAGTACGATTACGTGGAGACGATTATAAAGACACAATATGTTGTCAACAAGAAGTTCGTGAAGAATCTCGAAGGAACGGAGTTCTATGAGGCACGTATCTCTGTGGGTACCAACGAGCACCGCACGATAGTATTTGCTGTTGATTCCTATTCGTTCATGGAGAGTAAACGGGTGCTTTTCTTGAATTCATTCTTGAAAAAGGACACCAAGCAATATAAGGGTGAGATAGAAACCGCCCGTCAGATTTTGAACAAATATATCCAAGGAGGACAAGAAGATGATTAAGCTTAACGAAAAGAAACTTGCCGGACTGAAAACCGGTTCACAGCATTTGGCAGAGACGTATGGTGAGAAGGGAACTCCTAGCCGTGAGGAGTTTGAGGCAAAGGCCAAGGCTTGGTACTATGCCGAGTTGCTACGTGACGAGCGCAAACGTCAGAAACTGACCCAACAACAGTTGGGGGAGCGCATCGGTAAGAAGCGCGAGTATATTTCTTCGCTTGAACAGGGACAGACTGATATGCAGCTCTCTACGTTTATGCTTATTGCGAACGCATTAGGACTACGATTCTCCTTGGTCGTTGGCTAAGAAAGATGGGGTCGGAGATGTTTTCGTTCAACGGACTGTCAAGGCTTTCTTTAGGGATATACTGGATTTGATTTAAAAAAATTCGGGGACGAAGCATACGAAAGTGCTTCGTCCCCGAATGATATTGGGTGTAAGAATGTTTACTTAATCACGACCTTGAACTGCGTTCGAGTTCGTTCTCTGACCTAAAGGTACAGAGTGTGGCGTTGCATTCACGTTCGATAAAGCATGAGCGAGCTCTGCTTTATTCTCACTTAATCACGACCTTTTTGCCGTTCTTAACATAGACACCAGCCTTGGTTGGCTTGCCATTCAATGGGCGGCCGCTCAGGTCATACCAATTGGCATTCTCTGCGGAGACTGCCTTCGCGTTGCTGATGCCTGTAGCGGCTTCAACTGTCAGTGAATACTGTGCCGTCTTCGTGGCGTAGGTGTAGTTGGTGCCGTCAGCGACTGTGGCGGTGATGGTGGCCTCGCCAGAGCCGACGATGTGTATCAGGCCTGTCTCGCTGTTCACGGTGGCTACGCTCTCGTTGTTCGATGTGTAGGTCACAGTGCCATTGCCAGTGTTCGTCAGGTCGTTGGTGAAGTCTGCGTCACCGTATGTTTTGCTCACGCTGGCAGTCTCGTAACTGATGGTGGCGGCAGCCTTCGCGATGGTGAAGTCAGCCGTTGCCGTGCCGTCAACATAGTCGTCGGTCTCGGCCACGGTGGCGCGGACGGTGTATTCGCCGGCATCTGTCGGAACGTCGGTGCTGTAGCTGTCGTCTGCAGCACCCTTCTTCTTGTATTCGAAGGTCACTGCACCGCTGCCTTCGTTACCGCTGACAGCAGGTGTGTTTGCGGTTGCGCCGAATGTCCAGCCCTCGATATTGACGGTGAGTGTCAGGTCTGCCTTGTACTCCACCTCCAGCTCCACGTCGAAGGCGGGAGTTGCGGCGAGCGTCCACGTGCCGTCGGGGTTCTTGGTCAGCTCAACGCCCTCGGTGTAGGCGGCCTCTTCCATTTCGGCCACTTCCTCGTCGGTGTAGTATGTCACTTCCAGCTCGACGTCGTATTCGGGCATTGTGCTGAGTGTCCACACCGTACCGTCGGCACTGGGCGTGAGGTCGATGGGGTCAGGGTCTTGTGCCCATGCGCCCGTCGCCACTGTCAGCAGCAGTGCCATGATGTATAGAAATCGATGTTTCATTGTTCTTTAATGTTTTAATTTTATGTTAATTCTTTTGTCTGACGGCTCTGATATGGCGATGCCTGGGTGTCGGTGCCTGGGTGTGGCATGACGGGTATGTCCATGTTTTCCGAGTCGTCCTTTTTTCTGAATCTGTTGTTCTTTCGTGCGGGGAGGCCGCCCTCTCCGTGGGGGCTGTGCGGGCGGGGTTCCGCCGTGCACGGGGCCTCTCTGACGAATCAGAGAACCGTCCATTGATCACTAATCCGCCCGAGCGGGTTATTGCTTCTTCTTGGCCTTGACGCTCTTCACCTTCTTCGTGCCGTTGTACTTGACGGTGACCGCTGTGCCGGCTTCCAAGCCGGTGAGGGGCAGCGCCTGATACTCGCCTTCGCCGGCCTTGCCCTGCCAACTGGTGGCATCATCGGTGCCGTCGGCGAGGGTGACGTCAACAGTAGTTGGCGTCACATAGCCATACACCTCAATCTTTTTTATACCCTTACTCCAATTATTGCCACCATCAATGGGTGTGCCATTTATTCTCGGCGTCTTATCCTCTTCTGTGGTTTCTACTACAAAGGGAGCTTCGCTGTCTGTAGCAGTACGATTGGCGTCGTCATAGAATATACATTTGGTGATGGTATATCCTTCGGCAGCGGTGACGGTTGCTATCCATCCGTATCCCCACCATCCCCAGTTAGCGAGGTATGCTGAGCTCCCTCCTGCAGTATAACTGAATGAAACGGTTGCCACATTCGCCGTGCTGTAGCTGGCTTGCTCTTTGGCAGTTGCCGTAATTGTGGTCAGCAGCGTTTCGGTCTGCGCCCACGCGCCCGTAGCTACTGCTGCGAGCAGCACGAGCATTGAAATAAATCTTTTCTTAATCATAATTGAAAAAATTAATTTGTTAATATAAAAAATGATGTTTATAGACTGTCGAGGGGGATGAGCCGGTACTCCTTGTTCACGTCCACGTCGTCGGTGGGGACGCACAGATACGCGACAAGGCACGCAGAAATTTCGAGTGTCGGTTCTTCTTTTGGTGTAGAAGATTCTTTACCATCTTTTTTTTCTCTAACTCCACCAACAATATTCATATAGCAAACAACTATTTTTGCCTACCGCTCCCCCAACTTCGGCGGTTCAACATAGTAATTATATGGAAACAAAAAGGGCGCGGGAGAAACTTTCTGTCGCTTATCCCGCTGTATAGGCCTTCGCATTGCCCCTTTATCAAGATAAGCAACTCAGCCGGCCCACGCCATTGGGTATTATAATAGGTAATGCTTGAAGCCAATAATGACTTCATGGCATTAGGATATAATACACCTTACGTGGACGCTTCGTTGCGACTACCTTCCGATAAAGTTTCAAGTTGCGAAGTTGATACAGCAGAAGATAACGTTCTGAAAACGTCCTTCGAGGCCGGCCTTACAAACGGCTTGTGGCCTCTGTTCCATCGATGTCTTGACTTGCCCAGCCACACGTGGTCAGGCCTTGTCAGTTGCAAAGATATAGAATATAATCGTAACTTCCAAATAATTCGCGGGAAAAGTATTAGGACTGGCAATCGCCAGCCCTAATGGTAGCAGGACAAATTCCTGTTAGAATCATTATGGATTATTCTCTATCCTATGGTTTTAATCTCAAAGCTCATAAAGCAACACTTCGGCACTGCGTGTTTTGACGTTTCCTTGCTTTAACCCATCAAGTTTAGAGAAGGCTTCTGTTAGCCCTTCCTTAATTTCTTGATCGCTCATGACCTCTTTGTTCTCTGGCTCTACAAGCCTTTCAGCCAACCATTTACGATTGCTGGCCGTAAGCGAAAGACCTTGGAGGTAAGTCCAAAGGTTGTTCATTGATACTGCATTCATATCTGTGTCGTTTTTGTTTCTGTCTGCAAGGACGGTGCAAGCCGAACGCAATCGAGCTCGCTCGAATTCTCTGACCTAAAGGTACAGAGTGTGGCGTTGCATTACTGAGGCGCCGCCCGTTCTCGCACGCTTTCGAGTGCAAATATAAGGACTTTTTCCGACACTTCCAAATTATGATGAAGAAAAGTAGTCAATCATGGGGACTCTAATTGCCTGTCCCTCTGATTGCTCCCTGTAATTCTATCGTGATTGATTATTTCCCATCTTGTATAAACCCTATTCTACGCCTTGGCTTTTGCCTCGGTTCCTTGGATTGTAACTCTGCGAGGGCAGTGCTGATGGCATCGAGTTGCAAACGGGTGCTCTCGTTGATGTCATTCTGGTCATGAAGAATATCTTCAATGTCCAGTTTCAATTCTTCAAAATCTTTGCGTAACTGGGCAACGTCGGCATTTACTTCTGGTTTAGGCAAAGAAGCTACCATACGACGAATAGCAACAAAAGCACGCATGATGGAGATATTTACGTCAATAGCGATGTCACTAGTAAGAATTCCAGATAGCATAGCAAGACCTTGTTCTGTGAAAGCGTACGGCAATTTCCTGGTTCCGCCCCAATTTGATGTTCCATTTTGGAATATCAAGTCAGACTTTAGTCTGTTAAACTCATCCTTAGTTAGTTGAAACATAAAATCTGGTGGAAAACGTCTGATATTACGCTTTACTGCCTTATTCAAGTTACCAGTTGTTACTTGGTACAACTCAGCTAGGTCACGGTCGAGCATCACACGTTGACCTCGTATCTCGTATATCTTGCTCTGGATAGTCTGTATTTCGTTCATCTTGTCTTTGATTCTCCAAAGCAAAGGTACATAATAATTTGAACACTCCCGCTGATGATAAAAAATTTTAATCATTTATAACAAAGGATCATAGCAATCCCTGTGCTTCCGAATCCCATGGCTTCATTCTACTCTGAAAGTGATAGGAATCATGTATTTGGTTCTGACAGCTTCTCCATTCAGCTTGCCAGGAGCCCATTTCGGCATACTGCTTACTACCCGTAGCGCTTCCTCGTCGAGAGACTGATAGACACTCTTCACGCCGTCTAGCGTGAACTCCAACTTCAGTTCTTGAAACATTAATGTGAAATTTGGCGAATTTCGAATAACAAGAATCTAAAAGTGGATATTCATCCTATATGTCCTTTTCAGTTATATTTTATTCAGCCCATAGGCATTTTCGGTTTTAAGGGTTATACATTCTATATTAGAATATCGACTCAATAGTCTTGTCGACAATCTCATTAAAATACTTTTCTTTAATTGATCCGAGACGACGATAAATGTCGCGCTCAACGTATCCAGCAATTATTTGGCATTTTACCAAACTAGGTTTGGCAAACGAATGGCCAATAAGCATTTCGTCAGTAAGTGGATATGAATACTGAGGATTGATTTTGTAGTTCATCGTTTGAAACGATAATTGCTGGATGAGGCTTGAAGGTTCCATCAGGGAAAAGGAAGTTGACCTCAACAATGTCTCTCTGATGGAACTTCATAGGTAACGCGCTATTACGTGAGACATACTTTTCTTAGAGTGGCTCATAAAGGCCTCTCTTTCCTCAAGATAGGTCTCAGACTCCTTGTTGGTTTGTTCAGCAGGAGAGGTCGACCGTTGAGTAAACAATCCTGTAGCAAGTAATGCGGCCAACTTGCGGCGGGCCAGGGCATTGTTTTGATTGTATGATAACGTAACTGTACACATAATCTTACTTGTAAGTAGGTTTCACATTGCAAAGATAGAGAATAAATTTGTAACTTCACTAGTGTCCTGTTATATTCATTAAGGATTATTCGCCCTCTTTCTTGTACTGTATGGCCAGCATGGTGAGGTCGTCGCTCTGCTCGGCAGCGCCGGCAAAGAATCGGACGGCAGCAGCCATACGCTGGACAAAGGGCATGGGCTGGCTTTCTCCATTCTCTAACAGTTCCTTGGCCATCGACAGGACTTGCTCGTCGCCAAATTGCTGATGGTGTACGTTTTCTGCCTCGTTGAGGCCGTCCGTAAACAGGAAGATGGTGGTCTGTGGGACAATGGTCGTTTCCTGGACGGTGTAATCCCAGTCATCCACCACGCCTATAGGCAGGTTGGCATCGCAGGGCAAGATGCTTACGTCCTTACCTATCAGCAGCGGTGCATCGTGACCTGCATTGCAATAGCGCAGCACACCCGTCTGCAGGTCGAGGACGCCCACAAACATGGTGACAAACATATTCATCTCGTTACCCTCACTCATCGAATCGTTGAGCGCTTTAGCGATGATGTGAGGTTCTGGAACATGGGCAGAGATGTTGCGGAACAGCGAGCGTGCCACAGCCATGAACATAGAGGCAGGAACGCCCTTGCCGCTGACATCACCAATACAGAAGAAGAGCTTCTCGTCGCGGATGTAGAAGTCGAAGAGGTCGCCACCAACAGCCTTGGCGGGTGTCACCTGTCCGTAGATATCGACATCGTTACGTTCCGGATAAGGCGGGAAGGTCTTAGGCAGCATCGACATCTGGATGGCGTGGGCAATGTTCAGCTCACTCTCGATGGTAGCCTTCTCTGCCGTCGTTTCTTTCAGCTGCTCCGTATATTGCGACAGTGACTCCTGCATCTTCTTGAAGGAGTCACGCAACTGATGGATCTCGTCACGACTCTTCAACTCAGGAAGGGGCGTCTTGAAGTTACCCTTCGCAACATCCTCGGCAGAGAGTGCCAGCAGTTTGATGGGATAGGTGGCTTTCCTTATTGCATTACGGCCGGAAACGAGTACTACCAACAGACCAATAACGATAAAGAAAAGCATGAATCCGACAAAGATATACGAAAGGACCTTCAACAATATCGTTGGGAAAGCCAGACCGATAGTCCACGTCGTGTATTTGATGGGGTGAGTGGTGACAGAACACTCCATATCCTCCAGCGACAGTTCTTCACTATATGATTCGTCATCTCTTGAGTTTACAATCTCTTGACAAGCATCATTTGGGTCGTCAGTGACATTGTCTTGGAACTTCTTATGGATGATATATTCCTGTTTAGGATGTGACAGGTAAGTTCCAGCAGAATCGATGACGAAGTAATAGGGTAAAAACTCATTGTCCTTCGATTTTAACGCTTCCAGTTTACCACTAAACCAGTAGAGAGACATGTCTACACCCAGAATAGCCACAACACGCTGCTGACGATCGTGGATGGGAACAAGATAGGACACCAAAGGTGTCTCGTGATCCATACCTTCTAAGAACGGTTTCGACCAATAACTGCTATCCCTGGTGACAGCCTCCTGAAACCATTCAGCATTCAGATAGTCATGGGTCTTGCTGCCGATTGTCAGCTTCTCGATAGTCGTACTGTCACGGCGCACAGCATAGGGGCAGAACCAATGGCCTTTCTGTGGATAGTAGTCAGCCACAAAACTGATGCCACAGCTGCGGATACGGGTATTAGTGCGTAGCATACCCTCCATGATGTCGTACAACTTGTCGGGATTGTCGAGGTTGTCCTCAATGAAAGGAGCCGTATTGACTGAAGCCACATAAACATCCGAGGTAATGCGACGCACCACCTCATACTTGCCACTTAACAACCTTTTGGCAAACAGTTCAGCAACAAAATAGGTAGCACTGAAGCTTATGAAGAAGAGGATACAGGTCGGTATGCCCATGAAGATGAGCATGCGGAGCATGATACGACGTGTCAGACGCTTACCAAAGGATTTAGGATAGGGATTGGCTGACTTCTTCCTGAATATGTTCAATAGGTTATTAAGCATGGTTACTGTCTCTTTTTATGGTGTGTTAGTTGTATCTTCCTGCATCTCCTCATCCAGCCGATTGGCCCACAGATACCTATTCGTTTCACGAGCCGCCACACCGCTTAGCAGCAGCAAGGCTATCAGGTTAGGAATAGCCATCAGCGCATTCATGCAGTCGGCAATATTCCAGATGATGTCGAGGTTGATGATGCTGCCAAAGAACAGGGCAACGATATAGAGGATGCGATAGAAACGGTTGATACGGTGTCCCTCGATATAGTTTACGGCACTCTCACCATAGTAGCTCCAGCCAAGAATGGTGCTGAAGGCGAAAGTCAAGATGCCAAAGGTAAGCAACGGGGCACCAACGTAGGGTATTTTTGAGAAGGCGACCTTCGTTAAGGCTGCTCCATCGGCATAGGAGATATCCGGATAAGCAATGATACTGCTAACGAGTACCAGTCCTGTGAGGGCACAGATGACTACGGTATCCCAAAAGGTTCCAGTACTAGACACCAGCGCCTGACGCACAGGGTTGCGCGTCTGGGCGGCAGCAGCCACGATGGGCGCAGAACCCATACCGCTCTCGTTAGAGAACAAGCCACGGGCAATTCCATAACGAGCAGCCATCATCACTGTAGCACCCACAAAACCACCACCTGCTGCCGAGGGGTTAAAGGCAGCATTGATGATGAGCCGGACAGCAGGCCACACATATGCATGATTGATAGAGAGAATGACAATACACCCTACCACATAAAGCACGGCCATGAAGGGCACAAGAATGGTACATACACGGGCTATGGCCTTGACACCTCCCAAGATGACAGCAGCCGTCAACAGACAAACCACCACACCGATGATCCAAGTTTCGATACCAAAAGTCTCATGAGCTAGCAGGGCAATACTATTGGCCTGTACCGTACAACCAATACCAAATGATGCCAAGGCCGTAAAGACGGCAAACAGTATCGCCAGCCACTTCATGTTAAGACCACGCTCCAAGGCATACATCGGACCACCATACATCTGTCCATTGTCCGCCTTGACGCGGTATTTCACGGCTAACAACCCCTCTGCATACTTTGTAGACATGCCGAAGATGCCTGTCAGCCAACACCACAGAACAGCACCAGGACCTCCTAGAGCAACGGCTGTGGCCACACCAACGATATTACCCGTACCGATAGTGGCTGCCAGTGCAGTGGCTAAAGCGCCAAACTGACTGACATCACCTTCAGCACCAGGGTCTTTCTTCACCGACAGGCGAATACCCGTCAGTAGCTTTCTTTGTGGGAAGCGCAGGCGAATGGTCAGAAACACATGGGTTCCTAACAAAAGGATAATCATCGGCCAACCCCACAGGAAGCCACTTACCAGTGAGAAAAACGCATTAATCGTCTCCACGCCGTCACCAGATCTTATGCAAACTTAATGGTACCCTGAATGACCTCTGGCTGTGCCTCAGCCTTTTGCTGGGGTTCCTCACCAGTGGCCTGCTGATAGATACTATCCAGTATCTCGCGAGTACGCTTGTAAGTCGGTGTCTGCTCAACAGCTGAGATTACATCGTCGTTGTCCAGGTCATCAGGACGGAACAGGAAGATATGCGGACGACGCTTGTAGCGCTTGCTGGAACCGTCGCCGCCATAGTAGCGGTTACGACGATCCTGACGCTGGGCTTCCTTCTCCTGCTCAGCAGCGATGCGGGTAGCCTCCTCCTGCGTATTATGACGCTGGCGGTGGTTGGTCATACCGTCAACACGATCGATACCAAAACCTGTAGCCAGAATGGTGACCTTCACCTTCTTGCCCAGTTCCGGGTCGGTAGCCAGTCCCCACTTGATTTCGAAGTCATTGCCGAACTTGCCCATGAAGTCGTTGATGTCGTTCATCTCCTCCATCATCAGAGAGTCCTTGCCATCCTTGGTACCAGCGAAATTGATGCTGAGCAGGATCTTCTTGGAGTTGAAGACGTCGTTCTCGTTGAGCAGCGGAGAGTTCAAGGCGTCTTCGATGGCCTTGCGCACACGTCCCTCGCCCTCACCGTAACCGGTAGACATGATAGCTACGCCACCGTCCTTCAATACGGTCTTCACATCGTTGAAGTCCAAGTTGATAATACCGTGAACGGTGATGATCTCAGCGATAGACTTAGCAGCTACTGACAGTGTGTCGTCAGCCTTACCAAATGCGTCGAGCACGGTGAGCTCAGGATAGATCTCACGCAAACGCTCATTGTTGATAACCAGCAAGGCATCGACATGCTTTGACATCTCCTCGACACCATCCAGTGCCTGGTCAATCTTACGGTCACCCTCAAAGCGGAAAGGAATGGTGACGATACCTACAGTAAGGATACCCATTTCCTTAGAAACACGGGCTACTACAGGAGCTGCACCTGTTCCAGTACCACCGCCCATACCAGCAGTAATAAAGGCCATACGGGTTCCGTCGTTGAGTACGTTCTTGATATCTTCCAGACTCTCCTCAGCAGCAGCACGGGCCTTTTCAGGACGGTTACCGGCGCCAAGTCCCTCCTTACCCAGTTGCAAATGTACGGGTACAGGTGAGTCGTTCAATGCCTGATTATCAGTATTACAGAGTACGAAGGTCACGTCATGAATACCTTCACGATACATGTGGTTGACAGCATTACCGCCACCGCCACCAACACCAATCACCTTGATGATGCTGTTCTCCTTTTCGGGTTCTCCGAAGTCGAGCAATATATTGTTGTCCATAGTTTTTCTTTTTTCGATATTACGATATTTCGAAGTTTCGATATTTCGATGTTTCGATGTTTCGAAGTGTTATTCTTCCTCTTCGACAATCTTGGTCGCTGCACTCTTCAGCCAACGGCCGAACTTGCTCAGAGGACTATTGCGGCGGCGCTCCTCGGCCTCCTCACGAGCCTTACGCTCAGCCTCTTCACGAGCCAGGCGTTCCTCCTCTTCTTTCTTAAGGCGGGCTTCCTCTTCTGCACGGCGAATCTCCTCAGCAGTACGTACCACACCGGCAGGTGTCTCTGTTGCCGTACGGGCACGACGCTGCTCAGGGGTGTCGATAGTTCCTGGGCGCTGTGCTGCAAAGAGGTCACCATTAGGATCATACTCGCCACCAGCACAATTGATATCGCCCTTAGCCAAAAGGCCCAAAACGGTATTCATGCGTCCGTCACGGGCTGTCACCTCAGCAATCTGTGACGTGATGGTCTGGGTAACAAATTTCGCAATACGAATCTTGTCAATGTGCGTATAGTTCTGGAAGGCTTTCTCGATATCCTTCATATTCGAGCCGCCACCCGTCAGGATGATACCGCCCAGCAGCTTGTCGCAGTAATCCTCAGGGACCTGACACCACACGTTGGCAATAATCTCCTCCAGACGACCCTCGACAATCTCAATGAATTTGCGTGTCTCTACCTGACGGTCCTGGTCGATAGAGTACTTCATGTTATTGTCGATTTCGTTGTTCTCGGTATATGCACAACCGTACTTAATCATCATGTGCTCTGCCGTACGCTCCTCCATCTGGAGTGAGGCAATGTCCTTAACGATGTTGTTGAAACCAAGAGGAATAACGGCCAGATGACGCAAGATATTCTTTGAATAGACGCTGACAGTCGTCGTGTCAGCACCCAAGTCAACAAGGGCACAACCAGAGCGACGCTCAGCCTCCGTCAGCACGCTGTCGGCAAGCGCCAAGGGAGCGAGATACATCTCAGCGACATTGATGCCTGCATTCTCAAAGCACTTATTGAGGTTCTTATAGAAACTCTTGCGCTGGAGGATATTCAAGAAGTTACCCTCAATGCGACTGCACTGGATACCTACAGGGTCAAGCTGGTATTGGGCGTCGACCTTGTACTCCTGTACTGCAGCATCGAGAATCTCCTGGTCAGGATAGTTTACGTTGCGGTTGTCATCCATCAGTTCAATAACCATGTCTTGTGTAACGACAGTATCGTCAGGAAGATCCTTGCCGATAACGTTGTGAATAGAGCGGATAGACTGACCAGCGACACCTACATAAACCTGTGTGATGGTCGTCTTCAGTTGTTTCTCCAGACGGCTGACAATGGATGTCAGACTCTGGGCGGTCTTGTCGATGTTGTAAACCACACCCTTACGGATAAATGATGAAGAATCCTCCTTGACACATGCCAGCACCTGAATGCTGCCGTCAAGGTTCTTCTTACCCGCGATACCGGTCATCTTGGATGACCCCAGTTCGATAGCTACAATAAATTCCTTTGGCATCTCTTACATATTTTATGTTTTTATCTTTTCTTGCAAATAATCTGATTGTCGAACTCGACATTAATATAGGAGTACTTGTTCCACCCCGCCTTGGAGAGTCCATATTTATAGAACTTCTCCAGACGTGATAATTTCCGTTCTAGATTGGAGGGACTGCCGAGGTAGACAATATGATCACCAACCCGGGGCACCATCTCTATAGAACCATCGGACAGCACGTTAAGCTGCTCAACCTGACAACCCCAGAAGGGGGTATTCAGCAGGTAGCAGCCGATGTCTTTCAACACCTTCTGGGCGTATTTCTGTTGAATGGCTCCTGTGGCTACCACCAGATTGCTGGCAAAATGTGTGTTCGGCATGATGTTACCATGCTCGTCAACATAGTAATCATCACCATTGTCCGCCTTGACACGAATGACGGGCAGGCGCTGGTCAATCGTGATATTGACATGACCGGTCTGTGTCTTGTAACACTGGACATCCTTGATGAACGGATTCTTCTGTAACTGCTCCTCGATGTTACGGATATCCACATGGCTCATCTGGTCGCCAATAGGATAACACCGCGAACGCTGGAGCAAAGTCTTGATCTCTTCTTGGTCAAGAAAGCCCTTTACAGAACCATCCTCAATATGAATGTTCACCTCGCGACATATATTACCTGACTCATCAGGGCTATTGAAAGCGGTGATGGCCAGTACGAGGTAGGCACCTAATAGGATGTCCGCCAGAACGATAGCTGTTTGTTTCCAGTTAATAGTCACAGTTCAAATAATTATTATATATGAGCCTTTTCTTTCAATATTCTTGCCATCTCAGGCACCTGATTATCCAAATCACCAGCTCCCAGGACGATGAGTACCTCAAAGGAGTGTTCCTTGACGAACGACAGTACGTCATCCTTGTTAATCATCTGTTTCTCAATGCCAGGACGCAAATTGTCATAGATGAGTGCTGACGTGACACCCTCAATGGGCTGTTCACGAGCTGGATAGATTTCAGTGAGGATGACTTCATCCAACAGACTCAGCGCATCAGCAAAGTCATGATAGAAGTCACGAGTACGGGTATACAGATGTGGCTGGAAGATGGCCGTAATCTTACGGTCCTTGTACAACTCACGGATGCTGCGGGCACTCTGCAGGATCTCCTTCGGATGGTGGGCATAGTCGCTCAGGAACACCAGCT
This sequence comes from uncultured Prevotellaceae bacterium, assembly GCA_946410305.1. Taxonomy (GTDB): domain Bacteria; phylum Bacteroidota; class Bacteroidia; order Bacteroidales; family Bacteroidaceae; genus Prevotella. The sequence goes on from CAMJZV010000010.1 coordinate 47,041, forward strand.
TATCGGTCTTGATCTTGAAGTCAAAGCGGCGCTCCACGCCACCATAAGTCATCAAGCCAATGCGCAACTCCTCAGCGGTACATCCTGCCAACTGTGCCATAGCCATAGCAGCGATACCATTCTCGATATTGATGGGAATGGGTTGTCCCAGCTCTATATTCTTCACCGACTCGATGGGCGAGATGAAGTCGAATGTAATCTCTCCATTCTCGATGCGGATGTTCTCTGCATGGAAGTCACCCTCTGTCAGCGCGTAGTCATAGCGACGCACACCAGCAGGCAGGTTCTCCTGCATCTCCAAACCACGATGGATAATCAGGGCACCCTCAGGCTGGATAAGTTCTGTATAGTGACGGAAACTCTCCAGATAAGCTTCCTTGGTGCCATAGATATCCAGATGGTCAGGGTCTGTTGACGTGATGACGGTCATATAAGGGCTGAGCCAGTGGAAGGAACGGTCAAACTCGTCGGCCTCGATAACCACGAAGTCGGAGTCAGAGAGAATATAGTTCGTACCATAGTTCTTGGAGATACCACCCAAGAAAGCGTTACAGTCGAGGTGGCTCTGGTGCATGATATGGGCACACATCGTCGACGTCGTCGTCTTACCATGGGTACCAGCCACACACAGTCCCTTGTGCTGACGGGTCAGTGTTCCCAACACCTGCGCACGCTTCTGTATCTCGAACCCGTTCTCACGGAAGTATATGAGTTCCTTGTGATCGGCAGGAATGGCTGGGGTATAGATGATGAGACAGCTCTCTTTCTTACGACAGGCATGGGGAATCTCGTCGACATTCTCCTCGTAATGGATGAGCATTCCTTCCTTCTCCAGTTGACGGGTCAGGGTGCTGGGTGTCTTGTCGTAACCAGCCACCACCAGGCCACGCTTGATGAAATAACGGGCGATGGCACTCATACCGATACCACCAGCACCTACAAAATAAACAGCTTTAATATCTTTCAGTTCCATAATGGGTTTAATGGGTCTTATGGGTTAATGGGCTTGTTCAGCCAGTTTAAGCACTTCTTTGGCGATGATATCGGCAGAATCGGGCAACGCCATCTTCAGGATATTCTCACTCAGACTCTTTAGCTTGGCAGCATCGTGTACCGTATCGATGGCCATAGGCAATAGCAGCTTGTCAGCCTCACGGTCCTTGACATAGAGGGCAGCCTGCTTGTTGACCAATGCCAACGCATTTTTGGTCTGATGGTCTTCTGCTACATTCGGTGAGGGCACCAAAATCACAGGAACCCCCAGCAGACAGAACTCGCTGATGCTACCTGCTCCAGCACGACTGATAACGAGGTCGGCAGCCTTATAGGCAGCACCCATATCACTGATGAAGTCGGTCACAACCAGATTATCGGGCTTACCGTCCTTCAGACGTTCTGCAATCTCGGCACTATAATACTTACCCGTCTGCCAAACAAACTGCACATCAGCATTCTGGCGAACAAGGTCGAGGTGCTGTAGCACGCTCTCATTGATGGTACGAGCACCCAGCGAACCACCGACCAAGAGAATGGTCTTCTTACTGGGGTCGAGGCCGAAAGTCTTGACAGCCTCATCACGAGTCAGGGTGGTATCAAGCAACTGCTGACGAACGGGGTTGCCTGTCAGCATCAACTTCTCAGCGGGGAAGAAGCGCTCCATGCCCTCATAAGCCACACAAATCTTGGCAGCTTTCTTGGCAAGCGTCTTGTTGGCCAGTCCTGCGTAACTGTTCTGCTCTTGCAGCAGGGTGGGAATACCCAATGCGTTGGCAGCACCCAAGGCTGCACTGCTGGCATAACCTCCTACACCTACAGCCACCTGAGGGTCAAACTGGCGAAGCAGCTTCTTGGCCATACGCTTACTGCGCAGATAGTCAATAGCTACACCAATATTTCCCAGCTTCCATAACGGACGCAGGAAACCACGGATGGGCAGACCCTCGATATCATAGCCGGCAGCAGGTACACGCTGCATTTCCATACGACCTTGTGCACCGACAAACAGAATCTTGGCATCAGGACGCAAAGCCTTGATGGCGTTGGCGATAGACACAGCGGGGAAGATATGGCCTCCCGTACCGCCACCACTGATAATGACTCTTAACTCGTTACTCATATCTCTTTATTTTCTTCTTTTTCTATTTTCTGCTTGGCAGAACGGCTGACACTCAGGATAGCACCAATATAGGCACAGTTGATGATGGTCGACGTACCACCTTTGGAGATGAGTGGCAACGGCTGACCGGTAACAGGTGCCAAGCCAACAGCCACCATCATATTGAATGTAGCCTGAATGACCAACAACAGGCCTAACCCCATAGCCAGGAAGGCAGGGAAATTATTCTCACACCTGCTGGCAATACGCGCACAGCGGTACAGCAGGAAGATGTACAGACACATGACGACAAAGGCTCCGACAATACCCAGTTCCTCAATGATGATGGCATAGATAAAGTCAGAGAAGGCCTGCGACAAGAAGTCGCGCTCGGTACTCTTACCAGGTCCTTTTCCGATGACACCACTCGACACGATAGCGATATTAGCATGTGCCACCTGTGCATCCTTATCGAGGTCGTATTCCTGAGGAGAGGGCTTGGGTTTACCAAACTTCATGATACGGCTCTTCCACGTGTCGGCACGATGGAAAATCTTCTCGATGGCATTCTTTTTCTTCGGCTGTGTGACCACCTGTTCTGTCTGTGCCAGCTGTGTCTCCTCATCGCTGTTATCATGGCCTACAATCATCACCATAGAAAGGGCAAAGACCACAAAGACGATGATGACTGCTGCTAGCTTAGCCAGCTGACGGATGGGCACCAGTCCGATAAACATCATCAAGTAGACCACGGCAAAGAGCATAGCGGCAGTCGACAGGTTCTCCAGACCTATCAGGAAACATGCCGGTACCGTAATGCGCATGATCCATTTAAAGGTATTCTTATCAGCACCATCCTCACGTTGCATGGCTGCCAATACCTGGGCAACAGCCAGCACAATGGTGCCTTTCGCAATCTCTGACGGCTGGAAGGTAAAGCCAAACAGACTGATCCATCGTCCTGCGTCACCCACCTTGGTACCTGCCAGGAGTACCCATAGCAGTGTCACTGCCGAGAGGAGCATCAGGAACGGCGTCATCAGTTTAAAATAGCGACAAGGTATGTTCAAGGTGATGATAGCCACCAGTACACCTACCACAATGGTTCCAGTGTGATAGACGATGGGGCCGATATAATTCTGGCTCTTATAGGTGAGGCCGCTGGATGCGGAGAACACCTCCACGATGCTCACCATACAGAGGAAGAAGAAGATCATCCAGACGACCTTGTCTCCCTTGAAGAGATTGCCTATTTTCTTATTCATAGATTCCTTGCCAGTTCCTTAAACTGTTCGCCACGGTCTTCCATATTCTTAAAGAGGTCGAAGCTGGCACAGCAGGGTGAAAGCAGTACGGTCATCCCTGGTTCTGCCATCTCGTAGCAGGCCTGGATACACTCCTTCATGGAGTGGGTGTCACGTACGGGGATTCCTAACGCATCAAAGTTATCGTGCAACTTCTGGTTGTCAGCACCCAGATATACCAAACCAGCACACTTCTCCTTGACCAGCGGCTTGATGGGGTCGTAGTCGTTGCCCTTATCCTTACCACCGATGATGAGGATGGTCTTCGTCTTCATAGACTCCAAGGCATACCAGCAGGCATCAACATTAGTGGCCTTCGAGTCGTTGACATACTGCACGCCACGAACGGTACACACCTTCTCCAGACGATGTTCTACGCCAGGGAAGTCGCTGAGCGACTGGCGAATAACATCTTTCTTGATACCTGCAATATTGGTAGCGATACCAGCTGCCAGTGAGTTATAGATATTGTGCTTGCCCGTAAGACTCAGCGCCTCCTGTTCCATATTAAATGGCTCCGGCTGCTCAATGACATACTGGCCTTCCTCGATATAACCGATAGAACCTTTCTCCTTCAATTCTGAGAAGGGATACTGGATAGCCTGGATGTCGTACTTCTCCAACTCTTTCTTGATAATGGGATCATCATTCCAGTAAATGAATGCATCCTGTGGAGTCTGGTTCTGAATAATGCGCATCTTGGCATCCACATAGTTCTGCATCTTGAAATCGTAACGATCCAGATGATCAGGTGTGATATTCAGCAAGATGGCGATATTAGCGCGGAAGTCGTACATGTTGTCCAACTGGAAAGAGCTGAGCTCAATGACATAGTAGGCATGAGGATCCTCTGCCACCTGTAATGCCAGCGAGTTACCTATATTACCAGCCAGACCCACATCATATCCTGCATTCTTGAAGATATGATAGATGAGCGACGTGGTGGTGGTCTTACCGTTAGAACCGGTAATACATATCATCTTAGAATCTGTATAGCGTCCGGCAAACTCAATCTCACTGATAATGCCAATGCCACGCTCTTTGATTTTCACAATCATGGGAGCAGTATCAGGAATACCCGGGCTCTTGATAACCTCATCTGCTGACAATATCTTCTCTTCAGTGTGCTGACCTTCCTCCCATGCTATCTGATGGTCGTCAAGCACCTTCTTATACTTATCACTGATCTTCGACATGTCGCTGACGAACACCTCGAAACCTTCTTTCTTAGCCAGAACAGCAGCTCCTGCGCCGCTCTCGCCTGCTCCTAATATAACAATCTTACTCATCTTACTTTCAGTGTGATAATCGTTAATGCTGCTAATATAATGGTGGTAATCCAGAAACGGATGGTTATTTTCGACTCATGGAATGGGCGGTGGGGCCAACCTTTAAGGATATAGGTGCTGGTAGCATCGAGCTGTGAGTCGAGACGACGGAAGGTGTCATGGATTGGCGTAGCACGGAACACACGTACACGCTTGCCCTTCCTCTTCTGTATCTTAAACCACTGGGTCTGGATAATAACACTAAGACTCTCGATAAAGAAGATGCCACACAACAAAGGCAGCATCAGCTCCTTATGGATGATGAGGGCACAGACACCGATGATACCACCAATGGCCAGCGAACCTGTGTCACCCATGAATACTTGTGCCGGATAGGCGTTGTACCAGAGGAAACCAACCATGGCGCCCACGAAAGCCGCCAAGAAGACTACCAGTTCCTCCGAGCCAGGGATATACATGATGTCGAAATAGGCTGCATAGACAATGTGTGACGACACATAGGCAAAGATGGCCAATGCCACACCTACTATGGCGGAATTACCCGCACACATACCGTCCATACCGTCGTTCAGGTTAGCACCATTTGATACGGCAGTAACCACCAAGATGGTCATGAAGACAAACAGTACCCAGCCTGCTGCCACCTTATACTTTCCACAGAAGGCCATCACGTCTGAATAGTTCAGATTGTGGTTCTTGATAAATGGAATGGTGGTCTTCAGCGACTTGACGGCATTGGGATTGTGTTTGATGACGACCTCCTGATTCTGCTGGGCAATAGTGACATTCTCACGAACAACAGCATCAGGACTCAGCCATAGCGTCAATCCTACGATGAAGCCTATTGACAGCTGTCCGACAATCTTATAACGTCCCTTCAGACCCTCTTTGTTCTTACGGAAAATCTTGATATAGTCGTCCATGAAACCCAGGAAACCCAGCCATACCGTGGTGCCTATCATCAGCAAGAGGTAGATGTTGCGCATACGTCCCAACAGGATGACGGGCACCAGAATGGCCACAATAATGATGATGCCACCCATGGTAGGAACACCCTTCTTCTCTACGCCAAACGGGTCAATGCTTGGATCACGCGCCGTTTCTGCAATATTACGGCGTTTCATCCACTTGATGAAGTACTCACCAAACCAAGCAGAAATCAGCAGCGAGAAAATCAGAGCCAACAGTGCACGGAACGAGATGTACGACCAGATGTGAGCACCTGGTATATTGAACTGTTCGAGGAATCTGAAGATGTAATATAGCATGAAGATGAAAGATTAAAATGAAAGATTAAAGATTAAAAATCTCACGAACTACCTCACGGTCGTCAAAGTGATGCTTGACACCCTTGATCTCCTGATAGTCCTCATGGCCTTTACCTGCAATGAGGATGACATCGCCCTTCTCAGCCATCATGCAGGCAGTACGGATGGCCTCCTTACGGTCAACGATGCTGACTACTTTCTTCATCTGCTTTTGGTCGAGACCTGCCAGCATATCGTTGATGATGTCCTGAGGCTCCTCGAAACGGGGATTGTCGGAAGTGATGATGACGCGGTCGCTCTGCTTGACAGCCTCTTGAGCCATCAGCGGACGCTTACCCTTGTCACGGTTGCCGCCGGCGCCACAGACGGTGATAATCTTTCCCTGTTTGCCTTCCATGACTTCGTGAATAGCATTGAGCACATTCTCCAAGGCATCGGGGGTATGGGCATAGTCCACGACAGCCGTGACACCTTCTTCCGAACGGATAGGCTCCAGACGACCGGCTACGCTTTTCAGCGTGCTGAGCACAACAAGGATGTCCTCTGGCTTCTTGCCCAGCATGACGGCAGCGCCATAGACTGCCAACAGGTTGGAAACGTTGAACTTACCAATAAACTGTACGCCAACCTCCTGACCATTGATTTCCAGATACATACCCTCGAAATGGCACTCAATGATGCGGGCACGGAAATCGGCCATACGCTGTACTGAGTAGGTCTTCACCTGAGCCTTGCAGTTCTGTACCATCACACTACCGTTCTTGTCATCAGCATTGGTAATGGCAAAGGCCTCTTTTGACAAACCGTCGAAGAAAGCCTTCTTGGCGTCACGGTAGTTCTCAAAGGTCTTATGATAGTCCAGATGGTCGCGGGTAAGGTTGGTAAACAAACCACCGGCAAATTTCAGACCACCAATGCGCTGCTGGGCAATAGCATGACTGGAACACTCCATAAAAGCATATTCACAGCCAGCCTCTACCATCTGGTGCAACAGTTTGTTCAACTCTATCGGGTCGGGGGTAGTATGATCGGCAGGAATAGCCTCGCCCTCGATGTAGTTACACACGGTAGAGAGCAGACCACATTTATGTCCGAACTTACGGAACATATTATATAATAAGGTTGCAATGGTCGTCTTACCATTGGTACCTGTCACACCCACCAGCTTCAACTGCTGCGATGGCTCGCCATAGAAGACGGTAGCCACAGGGCCCACGGCAGCCTCCGTAGAAGCCACCTGTACATAGGTAATGTCCTCAGCGGTTTCGCCGCTGAGATCTTCGGGTAAGTCTTCGCACAACACAGCGACAGCACCCAGCTCCAGAGCCTTGGGGATGAAGCGATGTCCATCGGTCTGTGTACCCTTGATGGCCACAAAGAGGTGTCCCTTCTCTATCTTGCGTGAATCAATATTCACACCCGTGATGTCTACTTCAGCATTACCTATAATGGTAATAGGATTAACGTATTTCAGCAGTTCGCTTAATTTCATATACCTTATTATATTTATATCATTCTTTACTTATTCTAATGTCAACGTACAAACTCCGTTCTTGACTATAGCACTACCAGCGGGCATGCTCTGATGCTTTACCTTACCACGTCCTTGCAACTTGACGTGCAGGCCATAGGTTTCCAACAGAAAGACTGCATCCTTGGCACCCATACCCATCACATCGGGTACCGTAGTCTCACTGGGATTCTTCTTAACCAATGCCACCCCGTCACGACGACGCTCTGCACTACCCCAGATGGGATTGCCATGGACGTAACTGCCACTCCAATGACTATTGGTCTTAATACCCAAATTGGCAAGTACCTGACTGGCAGCAGCGATATTACCGTTCTTCACATCAGGGATGATGATAGAGTTCTCATCATGTGCATCGTCAACGGACATCTTCAAGTGACGAGCCATCACACCCTCGGCAATATGACGGAAGACGACACCACTCATACCACCACCCGAAGCGGGTAGACCAGTCTTCTTGATACAGACGATACACGTATAGCGGGGATCGTCAGCAGGGAAATAGCCAGAGAAAGACAGCCAGTAACGGGTGACACCAGAGTGGTAGCTGCCATGTTGGTCGGCAACCTGTGCCGTACCAGTCTTACCAGCCACCTTAAACAGTGGTGAACCAGCCTTTCGTCCCAGACCTTGACTGACCACATGCTCCAAAATGGTTTGCATGGTCTTGATGGCCTGTGGCTTGGCAATACGTTCTTTGATTACCTCTGGCTCGAAGTCCACAACGGTTTCACCATTCTTGATGATCTTCTTGACAAAGCGCGGACGCATCATCTTACCATTATTGGCGATGGCATTATAGAAAGTCACCGTATTTATGGGCGCAATCTGAGTTTCATAACCGATAGACATCCAAGGCAGAGCCGTCTTACTCCAGTTTTCATACTGACCACGCTTGTTCTTGCGAGGCATACGGATGCGAGGAGGCAGATAACCCACCAGTGGCAGCTTCAGGTCTTCATGGATACCCACACGGTAGAGCCCCTTGACATAACGCTCAGGGTTCTTGCCGTAGAACTTATCGATGACATGACTGACACCGATATTGGAACTGACCTCCAAGGTACGGGCGACATTGATATCGCCATAACCACCACGTCGCCAGTTATGGTCTTTCATCCAGCGACCATGCATCTCCTGAACACCACTACCCGTATGGATGACATAGCTGGTATCAACGACAGCATCGTCCAATGCTACGAGGAACGAAGCCACCTTGAACACAGAGCCAGGCTCGCAGCGATAGCTGATGGCACTGTTCACAGCCTCTGCATACTGGTAATTTTCGGGACTGTCTCCCATGCGCATTATGTTGACGATGGCCTTTATATCACCTGTCTTTACCTCCATAAGGATAGCAACACCCATCTCACCATTGACAAGTTTCAGCTCATCTATCAGGGCGCGCTCGGCAATATCCTGCATGTTGACATCAATGGTGGTCACAATGTCCGCACCATCCACAGGCAGCATGACGGGAATATTCATATACTTGTTAAGAATCTTGCGGCGACCCGTGATGCCAGGAGTACCACGCAGGATGGAATCGTACGACAACTCAATGCCGTAATAGGCAGAATCCTTGGCACCAAACAGTCCTCCAACGGTACGCTTGGCCAATGAACCGAAGGGACGGTTACGCGAGTTGTAAATCTCTTCTGTAAAGCCACTCTTATTCTTCGGCATATTGAAGAAGGGCAACTGCTTCACCTCCATATAGGTGTTATAGTCAATACGCTTTGGCCAGATGTTCCACCAGCGAGAACCCATCTTTTGCTGACCGCTTTTCCTGTCATACACCATCTTGTGACGTCCTTCCTCCAGGCTGGCCTTGAACTCTTCAGCCGTACGCGTGGGGAAGATACGGTGTAAACCTTCACAGACGGAATCTACCTTGTCAAGCCATAGTGAGTCATCCTCAAAGGCAGATGCTTGGAAATCCATGAAAATCTTATATTCGGGAATAGAGCTGGCCATCAGCTGTCCGTCACTGCTCAGGATGTTACCGCGATTAGGCTTCACAACAACACTGTCCCTCTTCAGACGTCCAGCGACATCGGTCCAATACTGTTTCTGGGCGGTCATGATATAGAAGGCTTTACCGATAACGGCAATACCGACAAGCGTCAGCACCAAGGCTATCGCCATGTAGCGAGGCATCACTTTGCTATTGTCAAACTTGCTCATTCCGGTACTTCTATAATATAGGGGGGCTGGTCTGCCTGATGAAGCAGCGAGTCCTTATTCTGTTTTAATATCTCTAACACGTGGCTCTCACGACATTTCTCTGTCAGACGGCTCGACGAACTCAAGGCCCTGAACTTAGCGTCTTTCAGCTGCTGTTCCATCTTGTCAATGGTCAGCATATCCTGCTGGCACTGATAGCGGAAGGCCACATAGACAATGGAGAAAGCAACTATCAAGACAAACAGCCATATCTGCGAACGCACCAACTCAGAGGTCAGCAGGTCGCCACCGAGAATGGTGCGCAACTTAAGTTGTGACGAAGGCTTAGGGTCTTCCTCACTCGCTGACTCTTTGATTTTCTTCAGCGTTTCCTTCAAGTCATGCTCCTCCTGCTCCACGACATCAGCCTTCGCGGATGAGCTTTCCTCTTGGATGGCCTCTTCTTGTATCTGTTCGTCTTTCATGTTTTCTGTATTACAATTTTTCTGCTATGCGGAGCTTGGCGCTACGACTGCGGGGATTCTCTGTCTGTTCCTGTTCGCTGGGCACGATTACCTTGTTGTTGACAAGTTTGAAAGGCGACTGAAAACGTCCAAAAAAATCCTGTTCCACCTTGCCCTCTGTATTGCCCGATTTCATCACGTTTTTAACAATACGGTCTTCCAGCGAATGGTAGGTAATAACACTGAGTCGTCCACCCTTTCCCAACAGATGTGCAGCACCTTTCAACATCTCGCGCAAAGCATCCATCTCGTGGTTCACCTCGATGCGCAAAGCCTGGTAGATCTTGGCCATGTCCTTCTTCCACTGGCCGTTTGGATTGTCAACATCTATTCCCAGTACCCGCAGCAACTCTCCTGTACTCTCTATGCGTTTCTGCTGGCGCACTTTCACTAAAGTCTTGGCAATTCTGCGAGCGTCTTTCAGTTCTCCATAGAGGTAGAACACGTCTGCAAGCTGTTCTTCAGTATAGTCATTGAGCACGTCAGCAGCAGTCTTTCCGGCGCGGTTGTTCATGCGCATATCTAAAGGAGCATCGAACCGAAACGAGAATCCGCGGGTCTCATCATCGAAATGATGACTCGACACTCCCAGATCTGCCAGCAATCCATCAATATGCTCCACGCCATAGTACTGCATCCAGTTCTCTATATACCTGAAGTTGCTGCGCACAAAGGTAAATCTATCATCGTTGACGATATTTTTTTCTGCATCAGCATCCTGGTCAAAACTATACAGATGACCTTTGGCACCCAATCGTGAGAGTATCTCCTTAGAGTGGCCGCCACCACCAAAGGTAACATCCACATAAACGCCGTCGGACTGGATATCCAGTCCGTCAACGCTCTCTTTTAGGAGCACTGGTACATGATAAGTGTCTACTGTCGTCACCATCAATTATCTAATCGTTTATCAAAACGCTTTGTAGCTTTAGGTCAAAGAATTATCTGTTGACATATCGTCGCCCATCAGTTCCTCTAGGGCTTTGCCAAAATCCTCTGGGTTCATCTGCTCTTGCTCGGCTTTGACGCTACTCCATATCTCTATGGTATCGCCCATACCCACGAATTTGACATCCTGCTCAATGTCAGCCATACGCAGATAACGCTTGGGGAGCAGAAAACGGCCATTGCCGTCGAGCGTCAGCACTTCCACCTCACTTACGAACTGACGGAACACCTGCTGGTGCTGCTTGTTCCAACGGTTCAGACGTTGGCGCAAGGCATCCATCTGTTCATTCCACACACTTTCAGGATAGAGTACCAAGCAAGGCTGAAAAACATCCTTGCGTAACACCAGACGTTCCTCACCTCCTGCTTGCAGCATCTTACGGAATACTGCAGGTAGGAAAGCACGTCCTTTGGCGTCCATTTTTGCCTCTATGTTACCTAAAAATCGCATGCGTACTTATATAAAAACTAGTTTCGGATGCAAAGGTATACAATTTACTCCACATTCCCCCACTTTTCCCCACATTTTTTACGTGAAAAGATGCAAAAGATTGCTTATTTGCGCAAATTTTCTTTAAAAGTGCAGTTTTTAGAACATTTTTCCGTATATTTGCATGCCGTTTGTACTAGTAGAGAGAAATGGGACAGATTACAGAGAAGACTATCGACATCGACGGTATCCTGAAAAACAAGATGGGGAACAAAGCAAAATGGCTTCCCCGTCCCTTGGTGACATGGCTAAAACATATCGCCCACCAGGATCAGGTCAACGCCTTTCTCTGGGAATCACGCGACAAGGTGGGAACACCCTGGCTGGAGGCTTGCGTTGAATACCTGCAGATGACCCTGGAAATCGAAGGTAAGGAGAACTTGCCAGATCCCAACGACGGGCGCCTATACACATTTGTCTCTAACCATCCGCTGGGTGGTGAAGACGGTGTAGCACTGGGCGCACTCATCGGACGCCACTACGACTCGCGTTTCCGCTATCTGGTCAACGACCTGCTAATGTATTTGCCTGGCTTGGCACCGCTATGCATTCCCATCAATAAGACAGGCAAGGCAAGTCGCAACTTCCCCGCCATGGTGGAGGCAGGTTTCCAAAGTGACAATCACATGCTCATGTTTCCAGCAGGACTCTGCTCCAGACGTCATCATGGTATCATTCGTGACATCGAATGGAAGAAGACCTTCATCACAAAGAGTGTAGAATATCAACGCGACGTAGTTCCCATCCACTTCGGCGGTCAGAACTCCAGCTTTTTCTACCGACTGGCCAACTTCTCCGACCGCTTTCTGCCCTTCAACCTGGCTATGCTTTTCTTAGTCGATGAAATGTACAAGAATGTTGGGAAGACCTTCCGCGTCGCCATAGGCAAACCTATTCCCTGGCAGACCTTCGACAAGAGTAAAAGTCCGATGGAATGGGCAAAATATGTACAAGACATTGTCTATAACCTATAAAAACAATATACCCCGATACCCACATGGAACAACCAATCATCCAACCCATCGCCAAAGAACTGCTAAAGAGTGAGCTCACTCCTGACAAGCAGTTGCGCATGACAAACAAGAGCAACAACGAGATCTACATCATTACGGCCCACAATGCGCCCAATGTGATGCAGGAGATTGGTCGATTGCGCGAAATAGCCTTCCGTGAAGCTGGTGGCGGTACAGGCAAGGAGGTTGACATTGATGAGTTTGACATCTGTGAAAACTGCTATAAACAGCTTATCGTATGGAATCCGGAGGAAGAGGAGATTATTGGGGGATATCGTTATTTACTGGGTACTGACTGGGAATACGACGACAAAGGTCAACCCAAATTGGCTACCAGTCACATGTTCCATTTCTCGGAGAAATTCCTAAAAGAGTATGCACCATTTACCGTTGAATTGGGGCGTTCTTTCGTTTCTTTACCTTATCAATCATCGCGTATGGGCGCCAAAAGCCTCTTTGCTTTGGACAACCTGTGGGACGGACTTGGGGCACTGACAGTGATTCGTCCTAATGTCAAATACTACTTTGGCAAGATGACCATGTATCCTAGCTACATTCGCAAAGGTCGCGACATGATTCTCTACTTCTTGAAGAAGCATTTCGATGACAAGGAGAATCTCATTATCCCGATGAAACCGCTGGAATTAGAGACAGATCCAACAGAATTGGCAACCCTTTTCTCTGGCAAGGACTTCAAGGAGGATTATAAGATACTGAATGGCGAAATCCGTAAGTTAGGCTATAACATTCCTCCACTGGTTAATGCCTATATGGGTCTGTCACCCACGATGAAGCTCTTCGGCACCGCCATCAATTATGGCTTTGGCGACGTGGAAGAAACGGGCATACTCATTGCTGTCGATGAAATTCTCGAGGACAAGCGTAAGCGCCATATTGATTCATTTATCCAGGAGCATCGCGACGAACTGGAGATAACCTCTGGTGCCAACAATATTATCTATAAGGAAAAGGAATTGAAGTAGGATGAAATACTACTACAAGGTTGCCGAGCACACTTTCTACGTAGAATTGCCAGATAATTGCCCTATTCTCGATGAAATGGGGCAATATACACCTTTCGCTACTGACGAGAGAGACCACGTAATCTTTTCTTTACACGTCGTTGACAAGGAAAATTTCCCACAAACGGATGACGTTACCACAGAGATGAATCAAGACGATGACGGCTCGCAGATTTTGGCTGGTCACCTTCACGGGCACCCCTATTTCGAGTTCCAGCTTTGGGGACGCTGTGCTGCCCGCATGATTACTGACGACCAGTATCAGCATGCCGACGTGCTGTTGGTTGACGAACCCCTTTTCGGCATCAACAATGCGCTGATGGTGATGTATGCCCTATCTACTGCCAATCTACAGACCGCACTATTTCACTCTTCCGTGGTTAGTTGTGCCGGATTTGGCTATATGTTTCTGGGCAAGAGCGGCACAGGCAAGAGCACCCATTCCAGCTTATGGCTCAAACATATCAATGGTACAGAACTCGTTAACGACGACAACCCCGTAGTACGTCGAATGCCCGATGGATTCTATGTTTTTGGTTCTCCATGGAGTGGTAAGACACCCTGCTATCGCAATATCTGCTATCCGTTGGGCGGAGTTGTCCAGCTGAGTCAGGCACCTTATAATAAGATACAACGACTGAGACCACTTACTGCCTATGCAGCGCTGGTACCCTCCATTTCTGGCAAGCGCTGGGACAAACAGGTTGCCGAGGGGCTACACCAGACAGAAGACATGATGGCTGGCGAGGTAGACGTCTGGCATCTGGAATGCTTGCCCGACGAGGCTGCGGCACGTATCTGTTCTGAAACGATAAGAAAAGCATGACCACGACCCCATCTGACAACGAGATTATCCAAAGCGCCATCAAGCTGGTTCAGGAGGGATTACGTGTTACATTCCCCGTGAAAGGCTATAGCATGCTACCTTTCATCATCGGTAGCAAGGAGAGTGTCGACCTCGTCAAACCCGAAAACCTGCAGGTTGGACATGTCGTACTGGCATGGGTAGAAGGGTGTCGCTATGTGGTACACCGCATCATTGAGATCAAGGGTGAGCAAGTGGTACTCATGGGCGACGGAAATATTGCTGGTGTTGAACACTGTCAGCTCAACGACGTAGCAGCATTAGCCATCAACGTAGTAACACCCACAGGGAAGCACCATCCACTCTATTCTCCCTGGCGTGTCAGAGCAAGCCGCCTATGGTGGCGTCTGCTGCCCATCCGCCGATGGATTCTTGCTATTTATCGCAGAACATGGCTAAAAATCATGTCGTAATCTCGAAATATCGCAACATCGAAATATCAAAAAAAAGAATATGAAACAGAAAGAAGGATTTGTACTGCGCACTGTTTGTGGCGAACACGTCATCGTAGGTGAAGGCCTAGGTACCATCGACTTCGGCAAGCTCATCAGTCTCAACGAGACAGCAGCATGGCTGTGGGGTAAAGCCGGTGAAATGGGGAATTTTGACATCGACTCCCTCACTGCAGCACTCTGTGAGGAGTATGAGGTCGATGTTCAGCAGGCTCATGCTGACGTAGAGAAGATGGTTGCTCAGTGGCAGGAAATTGGCATCATAGAAAGTTGACAGTTAATTGAAATACATATTCTGGATATTGCGCAACATGGTGGGTATCAGGTGGAACACCCTGATTCGCATCGTGGTAGGTATCACACAGGTGATGCTTGGATTGGTGATGATCTGGTTCAGCAAGCAGTTTATCGACGTCACCATCCGTACTGGCACTGACGAGGATGTCATCACCATGGTAGCACTACTCGTTGCACTAGTTATAACAGGCATTCTGCTGCGCCAGCTATACTACTACATGGCCACCAAAGCCCATACATACCAGTCGAACAGCATCCGCCTGCACGTATTCAGCAGTCTGTTCCGTCGCCAGATGTATGAAGACCAGCTGCATTCCGGTGATGTCACCTCACGTCTCTCGAAAGATATCAGCACCGTTGCCGATGTCACCACTTCCCTGCTTCCGCAGTTTGTCGTAACTGGTGTCCAGCTCACAGGAGCCTTCCTTCTGATGTATTCCATGGACAGCCGACTGGCATTGGCGCTACTCGTTATTACGCCGTTCATTGTGGCTTTTGGCAAACTCTTTGCCCACCGCCTTCGCAATATGACGCTCGACATCCGCCAACAGGAAAGCGTCATCCAGATGCAAGTGCAGGAAGGTATGGAACATAATGCCGTGTTGCGCTCACTGGGTAGCGAGCAGTGGGTCACCGACCGCCTCAGCGATATGCAAGACCAACTGATGGGCCGTGTACTTCGACGCACCCGTTTTACCGTTGTCACCCGTCTGCTCTTAGCCTTTACCTTTAGTATGGGCTACCTCATGGCCTTTGTCTGGGGTGGTCTGCAGTTACGCGCAGGTACCATTACCTTTGGTGTCATGACATCGTTCCTCCAGTTGGTAGGACAGATTCAGCACCCCATCCTCAGCATGCTCAACATGATGCCACAGTTCTTCTATGCCACAGCAAGCATCGATCGTTTGGAAGAACTTACAGCCTGTGCTGAACCTGTAACGGCCGACGACCAACAACAAATCAACGGTTCCATCGGGATTGCTGCTCACGATGTCAGCTTCACCTATGCCTCTGGCGACCGCGAGGTGCTAAGTCATTTCTCTCACGACTTCCGTTCTGGTAGCAAGACCGCCATCATGGGAGCAACAGGCATCGGCAAGACCACCTTATTCCGCCTGATGCTCGCTTTCATCAAACCCAATACCGGTGAAATCGTCGTTTTTGATACCAACGGGCAGCAACAAGCCGTTGACGAGCACACCCGCAAGCATTTTGTTTTCGTTCCCCAAGGGAACACACTGATGAGTGGATCCGTGCGCTACAACCTACAGCTGGCACGTCCCGAAGCTACCGATGACGAACTCCGCGAAGTACTCCATGTCGCCATGGCCGACTTTGTCTATGACCTGCCCAACGGCATCGACACCTTGCTGGGTGAGCGAGGCATCGGACTCAGCGAAGGCCAGGCCCAGCGCATTGCTATTGCCCGTGGTCTCCTACGTCCAGGAAACATTCTGTTGCTCGATGAAATCAGTTCGTCACTTGACGAACACACCGAGCACGAGCTATTCTGTCGCCTCTTCGAGTACTGTCACGACAAGACGATGATATTCATCACCCACCGTCCTGCCGTCAGTCAGCTCTGCGATGATGTCATACGCTTGGAAGAGGCGTAGACCCGAGCCCTCTAAACTACAACATTTTTATTCGTTTAATTCGTGTTCGAGAAAACCAGTTCGAAGACGGGAATAAAGGTCTTGTCAATCTGTGTGGTAACGGTCTGGCCACCCGCATAGTACTTACCACTGTGGCGGTCGCGCCAACGTCCACGGGTCTTGGGCAGATAGGTCTTCCACTCAGTGGCGTCGGCTTCGGTGACGGGACTGATGAGCAGCTTGGGACCGAACATATACTCATACTTCTGAGCCAGGGCCTCGGGGTCGTCGGCAAAGTCGAAGACCAGCGGACGCATCAGCGTATAACCCTCGGTGCTGACACGACGGGCACACTCCTCGATATAGGGGCGCAGGGCCTCGCGCTCCTTGATGCAGTTGGCAATGGCCGCTTGTGCCTCCTTGCTATAGTTCCACGGCTCTGTATTGCTCATATAGCCATGAACACGCATCAGGGGTAGATAGACAGACAGCTCTATCCAGCGCAGCATGCGGTCGATATATGCCTGGTCTTGATACTGATTCTGCGGACGGAAGAAACCTCCAGCATCGTAGGTCCACCATGGCATGCCGGCAGCCTGTACGCCCAGTCCGGCAGTAATCTGGCGGCGCAGCGTCTCCCAGTCGTTGCCCACATCACCGCTCCATACGGCAGCACCATAGCGCTGGATGCCAGGGAAGGCACAGCGTGTCAGGATGAAGGGCTCTTGCTGACCACATGCCTTCAGCCCCTCATAGACGGTCTTGTTGACGAGCAGGGGGAACACGTTACGTACCGCATTGCCACGCCAGCGACCGTTGTTGACCATACGTCCTGCCAGGTCGTCGTTCTCAGGCTCCGTAGCATCCTGCCACCAGGCATCGATGCCCAGCGGTACGAGGCGCTCGGCAAAGTTCTTCCAGTAGGCGGCAGCAGCCTCAGGGTTGAAGAAGTCTATCCAGTCGGTATTGGGGATATAGTATTTGCTGGCGAGCATCTGCTTACCGACCTCTGACGTCTTGTCAATCTTCGACCATACGCTGACCATGAAGCGGATGCCCATATGGTGCAGATAGTCGGTGAGTGCCTTGGGGTCGGGGTAGTTGTCCTCGTCGAAGCGCATGGCATTCCATCCGTATTTGCCCCAGTACTGCCAGTCTTGTACCAGCATACCTACGGGGATGCGCTCCTTCTTAAAGCGGTTGGCGGTCTGCAGGATCTCGTCGGACGAGTGGAAGCGCTCACGGCAGTGGATATAGCCCAGCGCCCACGAAGGCATAGGAGCACAGGGACCCGTCAACTCGCGGTAGGTGGCGACGACTTCGTCGGCGGAACCGATGAATACGGTGTAGTCCACCTTGGCAGCCACGGGCGAGCGGAACGTCGTCTCGTCTTTCACCAGATGGTAGTAGAGCACGGGCTTGTCATCCTTGGTGAGCTCTGACGTCAGCTGGTGCTTGCCAGCCTTCAGGTGTACGATGGCAGAGCTCGTGGGTGGCAGCCACAGGTTCTGCATGTCCATCACCTTCTTGCCGTCAATCTCCAGATCATGGCGGCGTGCCATCTGCTGACCCACATCAAGCAGCAGGGCATAGTCACCCTCCTTGGCAATCTGCAACTCGGCACTGAAGATGTTACGCTGGCGCACCTCCTTCTTACCTCCCTCGGTGGTGGTGATATTAACAACTTCAGAGGCACCCTGGGAAGAACCTGACGGGGAAACCGTCAGGCGCACTTTTTCATCA
This sequence comes from uncultured Prevotellaceae bacterium, assembly GCA_946410305.1. GTDB lineage: Bacteria > Bacteroidota > Bacteroidia > Bacteroidales > Bacteroidaceae > Prevotella. The sequence continues at coordinate 65,643 of CAMJZV010000010.1, forward strand.
GAGGGGTTAAACTCCGACATGCCGTAGTTGTTCCACAGCACACCGTAGCCTTTGCTCGACAGCACCATCGGCAGCGAGATCTGTGTGTTGACCTGCGTCAGACGGCGCGACAGTCCACGGACATTGGTATAGCCGTCCTGGAACTGTCCCAGGCCATAGAGGTATTCATCTTTCGGTGATTTGAACGTCAGCGTAGCCTGTTCGCCCTGCATATCATGGCGCGTGGCGGTGAATACCACACGACCTTGACGGTCTTTCACCAGCACCTGCTGGCGCTTCTTGTCAATCTTGACAGTGATATCGTGGTCGGCAACCTCGTCGGTCTTCACATAGCTCCAGTCGGGGAGCTGTTCGGGTAGTGCCCCACCCTCGTCATACTGGATACGTACAGCATTCTTGGCTACATACTTCACGGTCAGTTGTCCCTTACCGAAGGGTACGGTCTCTGCCCACGTCAGTTGTACTGCGACGAGCAACAGCACTGACAACAATAGTTTCTTCATACAGTAATAAGTTAGTTTCTTCTGCAAAAGTACAAAAAACATCTGAGTATGGCAAACTATTTTGTCTTTTTTCTCGCGTAGCAGCGAACTGGGGGACTTCCATTGTTAGTCCAGCAATAGTTCGTAATTTTGCATCGTCAAACAACGACAACAACAATTCACATTAATAACAAACTTAAATTATAGGAGATTAAATTATGTCAGTATATTACAGATTGCATCAAGATCAGAGTGTAGGAACTAAGAAGAGTGGTAAGTGGTATGCCCGCATGGTGCCGATGGCCACCATCGATACGCGCAAGTTGGCGGAGATTATCCAGCGCAACTGTACCGTAAAGAAGTCGGACGTGCTGGCGGTACTCGACGAGTTGGTAGAAACCATGCGTGACCAGTTGCAGGACTCCAAGCGTGTAAAGCTCGACGGTTTCGGTTCGTTCAAGATCGGCCTGAATTCAAAGGGTGCTCGCACCGCTAGGTCGTTCACTGTGGCTGACCACATTGAAGGTATGCACATTGTGTTTAGTCCTGAGAATACCAAGGATTCTGCCGGCAACCGCACCAAGCAGTTCCTGCAGGGTGTGAAGGTAGAGGAGTTGCCTTTGAATATGGTTATTAAGGAGGAGGAAGGCGAATGAAGAACAAGGAATTTTGGAAGACACTGATTCAGATTATTGTGGCAGTGCTGACAGCACTGGGAACTTCGCTGGGTGTGGCCAGCTGTTTGTAGAAGCGAAAGCGCTCACGGGAGATTTCCCTGTGAGCGCTTTTTATTGTTGAATATCGTATTATTTAGAAGTTATAGATGCTATAGATTCCGTAATTGGGATTGTCTTTAGAGTATAGAGAGTTGATATCGGGATTTCGTTCAGGCTGCCAGGTCCTGATGCTGATGATAGGATTGTCAGGATCGTTAATATCTACCATCAGGAACAGATAACCTGTATCTCCATAAGAAGAAGAATAGTAGTCCTGATGAATTTGGATGCCATAGATTTCTCCTCCGACACCAGCTTTTACCACATCATTATTAGAGAATCGGATATTAATAAACTGATTACTCTTAAAACTTCTCTCCAGTTTACGGATAAAGTCCCGTTTGGTATGTCTGGTATATCTGACCTCGTCACGTGAAAGCGTTGGCTGTCCCTCGATAGGCCCCACCTTCTTCTTTAACACTTGACCCGTAATAATCAGCGCATCCTCAGAGAAGATACTCTCAATATAATCCAGGCGCTTCAAGGCATATGCCGTTTTATAGTTTTCCAGGAATGTTGCCAACACCATTTTTGATTTCTCCGACCACACTCCAACACCTTTATCGAAAATGTCGGTGCGTGCACTTGACCCCAGTCCAAACGCCAGCGTTTCTATCTTCATATCTGATGAGAAGGTGAACGTGACATCCTCCATGAACTTCCTGTTATTATTCTGAAACGAGAAGACCATTGGTACCGAACGGCATACCACACGATTATCCAATGGCAAGAATGTTAACACAGGGTCACCACTTAATTTGGCCTGACCATAATGGATCAAACGGTCAAACATCTCCCAGCCATTGTCAGTAAACAGGGAGCGTACCGATGCGTAGTCACGCTTTTTGATGGCATTGATGACCTTATTCATCATTTCCACATAGGGCTTGTCGTCCTTAACTGCTGTCATGGCTTCTCCCACGGAAGCAGCAGCATTGGTCATCTCAATAGCCTCCTGTATCTCTTTTTTCTTGGGACGTTTCTTGCTATTGTCTGCCAAAGAGACGGTAGCCTTCCGGAAAGGGATGGCTTTGCTATGCAGCATCACCGTATTCATCTCCTTATCGATATGGCTTTCACCTACATACTCATACTCAAATTTCAGCTGGGCCATGTCTGCCGTCATACCCTGTCTGAGTTCCAACAGTCCGCGCCCGTCTTTCGCACTATACAGCGTACTCCATGTGAGTCCGTCAAAGTATGTATAGTCCACACTGGCCACAGGATTACCCTTATAGGTGATTAAGATATCCACGTCTCCATCTTCCTCTCCAAGCACTTTCACCTGGAGATTTTCCAGAATCTCATTGATTCTCTTAGGAATCTCAGTGATGAGCAAGGTGTTGGCGCCACCATCTGTAAGTCTGACCTTGTTGGGTTCCAACAGACTCTGCAGCAACTTTAATCCCCAATAATAATACCGCAATGCTTCATCTATCTTACCATGTTCTTCGCAACGTGCTGCAGTTCTCACATAGTCACGAACCTTTTCCTCGCGTTGTTCGAATATCTTCTCAACATCTTTTTTGCTGATAAATCTGAACACCTGCGACTCTGGTTCATTGCTAACGACAATGACCTGCGCACCATTCAGCGTAGCGTTTGAATAGCTCTTGAAGGAGATGTCATATTCGCTTTTATAATCCCCGTTCACCTCACTGTCCCGATTGCTGATAGTAGCCTCGATAGATACGGAAATCTTGCTGATCAGCTCTGTCAGGGCCATGCGGTCTGCTTCGGAATAAGTCGCACCGAAGCCTTCACCCCAATAATAGTTTGCTACATCAGCTTTAATGGCAGCCACCTGCTGCTCTGTTGTTTGTTTTTGTGCAAAGATAACAGCAGGCAGCAACAGCAAAACTGCTGTTGCCACCTGCCAAGAGAGATTTTTCAATATTTTCATAATTTGAAATTACTTGATTGCTAACTTCTTTCCATTGACGATATAGATTCCGCCATACAGGTCATCAACCAGTGTCGTACCCTTATTGACATCCACGATACGTACCAGCTGACCATTGACATTGTATATCTTGACCTTCGCAGGAGCTGCGGCATCAATGTACATCCTTCCATTTTGTATGTACACCTGCATAGCACCTGCTTTCAGCGGAATTTCATCGATGGCCAATGCCTCCTCTTCGCCAAACAGACTGAAGTAATGAGCTTCTGACGTGTTAGTCATTACACCTTGTACGATGACGATATTTGACAGGTACGCCTCAAACGGTCTAACCTCGCGCAGATTACGTGCGAAGAGTGAACCCTCGGCATGTCCCTGATATACCTCACCCACATTCATCGCAAAGAGGTACTCCTTGCTCAACCACGGCATACCATAGTTGACGTACATCGTGAATCCGTTACTCTTCCTTGTCTCCGTTTGTTCTGACGAAGGAACCGTTACGTTTTCAGAGCTGAACGTCACCTGTCCGCTAAGGATATAACTATCTGCATAGTTATCATTATTGGGCATGGAGATGATATACGGTGTATTGGCCTTGATACCAGAAGCAGAGACGAATCCGCTTTCTGACAGTTCATGGAGCCAGAACGGTTTAGCGTCTGCCTGCTTGGCAGCGAAAGGTGCACACTTGCCTCTTACAGAATGTGTATAAGCCTGTACGTCGAACGGCAAAGCAATAGACTCCCATCCACGGCATTCTCCGTATCCACTCTGCTGAGCATAGTTATGCGAATAGCTGATCTTGCGCGCCGTAAACGCTACTGGACAGTAGAAGTCGCCAGCGTTGTCACCCAAAGTGATGTTTTCAGCAACACCATTGACAACAACGTTCTTATAGGCTGCCGGAACCAGACTGCTTGACTTCACATACAGCAACAGGTTCTCGTGACCCTCATACTTTCCTAATAATGCGTCAGGCATCGGGACATTGATGTCTGCCAGCCATCTCACTGCTGCCAGATGGGGACAATTCTCCAAGATGGCATTACCGACACTGTTGATTTGTACTGGTATGACAATGGTTATCAAGCTGTCCATATCCGCAAAGGCCTTGTCAGCAAAGCTCTTTCCGACTATCTGGGCATTAGTCAGATCAATATGTTGCATGAGTGGCATCTTTGTACGTATAAAGTTGATATCAGCAGCATTGTACATACCTGACAGGATGATCTTCTTGTCCATATTGATGCCCTGATTCCAGACAAAGCCCTCAGCAGCATGGCCTTCCGTATGCGTATACAGCGTCATCGTAGAACGGTCATAATATGCTGGAACCTCATACGTCGTGACCTCAGAATTATTCATATTCTCCTTAGCCACCATCGTCTTGATATACCATGATGAGCTATTGAGCTTGACAGTACCCTCATTGACTACATAGTCGGAATTCTCCGTGGGTGTCGACCCATTGGTAGTATAATAGATTCGTCCGTCAACAGTAGTAGTCTTCAGTACTGCCAGCAAGCCATTGCTCGTTACCGTAGCAGGGTCGCAGGTATGACGCCCAGGCTGGAATACCGCAACCTCTGAGTCATTAAAGTACGGTGCCTTTGCAAATGCCTTGACCACACGGTTATCTGTCAGAACCAACGGGCTGCTATATACCTGAGACTTCTCACTTGGAATAGCTCCACCAATCTCATAGTATATCACCGCTCCTGGCGTTGAGCACGTAATGGTCAGCATCGTCTCGTCATCATTGATCGTCATGATCGGCTTCTCAGCATAGAACCAGTCAACGACGAGGGTAGCCGTCTCAGAATCGATATAACCATTCTTGAATCCTTTGACCTTTACCGTACAGTTATGCTCCAATGTGATGTTTCCATCATATCGACTACTCAAGATGGTCGGTTCCGTGCCGTCCAGCGTATAGTAGAGTTGGACATCATTGGTCAGCGTCGTAACAGTAATCGTATTGCCAGCCACTACCATCTCCGGCGTCGTCACCTTCACGTTGTTCACGTCAAGTTCAAAGACGGTCACTGGAGAGTTGTTGAAGTCCTTACGCTTACCTACGGCCTTCACGGTGCAGTTCTGTGTCACCGATACTGGTCCAGTGTACAACACACCACTTCCTGACGCAGGATCACTGCCGTCGAGGGTATAGTAGATGGTCGACTCTGGCGTGCTACATGATATGTATACCAACAGGTTGGCAAACTGTATCACAGGTGCGTCAACTGTAAAGTCATCAACTGTCAACGATGCCATATCACTGGGCTGCATCTCGTCGAACGTCGCAATCGCCTTGACCGTCATGTTGTGGTCAACAGGAATCGGTGCTGTATAGAGTGTGCTCTCCGTCGTAGGCTCCATACCGTCGGTGGTATAGTATATCTTCGCACCCTCCTGCAGACAGCTGATGCTTATCGTGCCATTCTCATAGACCATGGTCGGCGTAGGCACAATATTGTTCGTGGTCATCAGTCGGATGGTGATGTTGTCTGCTGCATTGTCAGCATCCTTCACCATCTCATAGACGACACCATATATCGTACCCTTTGCTGCCAGATTCTGCAACGATGCTGTAGCCAGAAGCTCCGCACTGGTATATGGTCTGTACAGCAGGTTGCCCATAGAGTCGAAGAAAGCAATGGTACATGCCTGGTCAGCCTTCAGATAGAGTGGGTTACTGTTCAAGTTCTCAGCTTCAAACTTAAACGCATAGAAATCACCACCACTCACCTTCTGGAAGGTCAGTGATCCCTGTGTCTTCAGTGTGAACAAGTCATGGGTTACCGTATTCGACAGTTGGAAGTCCGCATTGACCGGAGCGCTGAGCACGTTACGTTCATTCTTGAATTGAATAGAGAACGAAACCTTGCTGGTCTGCGTCATGGTGACTCCATTGGAACTACCATTCGGGAAAGCAAACTTGCAACTGCTGTCCGTCGGGTCTAACTTCAGGAACTCCTCTGCATCAGGAATCTCAAATACCTCTTCATTCATCGAGTATGACTGACAAGGAGTGATGGGCACTTCTGTCGTCGTAGAGTTGAAGCGATAGAGATAAGCAACCAATGGAGTGCCAGTACTCTCTGAGCCATCAGAGACGTAGAATACCAGTCGTTTCAGGGCGCCCCACGTGCCTTCCGTGTTCTTGGCACGATAACTCAGGAAATGAACACCAGGTTCTATGTCACTGATGTCTACCGAGAAGGTCTGGGTTGTCTGCGACGAGGTACGGCGAACCGCATGCTCCACGTCATTGTCTATCCAGTATTCGTATCCTTCCAGAGCGGCCGTACCACCCGTAGATTCCGGAATAAAGAAGAGCATACGTTTCAGTGCGCCCCATACTCCGTCGCTGTTCTGCGCACGGAAATTCAGGAAGTGCACACCCTGCTCCAGTTGGCTGATGTCAATAGCACGGGTAAAGTCACCGCCCGAAGTCGGGAGCGACACCTTATTCGCATAGTCATCATCCAACCAGTACTCACACTTCTGGACGGTGGCTTCCGGATTAGCATTCTCAGGGATATAGAAGAGCATACGTTTCAATGCCCCCCACACCCCTTCATTGTTCTGGGCTCGGAAATTATAGTAGTGTACGCCAGCTGTCAGCATGCTGATGTCTATCGAGGCAACAAAGTCTCCACCGGTCGTCTTCTGCGCTACCTTCTGCGACAGATCCTCGTCTATCCAGTATTCGTAGCGACTAACAGTAGCATCGGGATTGGCATTCTCAGGGAGGTAGCAGAGGAATCGCTTCAGTGCTCCCATATCGCCCTCAGAATTATAGGCGCGGAAGTTGAAGAAATGGACACCCTGCGTCATCTGACTGATGTCGATAGAGAATACCTGTTCGTTGTTGCTACTCTCCTTACGGATACGGCTGTTGACATCATCATCCATCCAATACTCATAACCTTTCAAGGTGATATTGGGAGAGGATGCCTCAGGAATGAAATAGAGCATTCGCTTCAAGGAGCCCCACGTGCCTTCTGTATCCCAGGCACGGAAGTTCAAGATATGAATGCCATCTTCCTGACCGCTGAGGTCAATGTCAAAGGAGATGCTTTGCTGACTAGTCTTACTGACGGTACGCTTGCTATAGTCCGAATCTATCCAATACTCATAGCCTGCCAACTCGACGTCAGCATGAGCTGCGACGGTTGCCAGCAAGAGCAGTGTGATATGGAATAGTCGTTTTAGCATAGTCGTTAACTTTTGTCAGTAATATTAATTGGCTGTCACCTTCAGTGTTACATTCAGTTTCTTGGTGGCGGTATCCACACTGACTTTGCTCTCCGTCACTGTAGGCACATTAGGTACCAAGCTATAAGGAATAGTACCACCAAACATACCGATAATAGTACCGTCGGTACCCTTATAGTTGTTACTTTCCAACCAATCTGAGTCTACCGTGGAATATTTCACGCCCGTTTTCTCTTCAGTATACTGAGTCCAAGAGTAGCCTCCTTCATAACAGTTTTGGCATGAAGATGAAGCATCTAAAGAATAGGTTGATGGATAAGCAGTGTTAATAAATAAGCAATTAGTAAATGCGGAAGAACTAGTAGTACCTACAATACAACTGATAAAAGTACCTGCGCTTGAATAATAGGTGCCATAACTATAATAATTGGTAATAGAATTAATATTACAATTAATATAATTGACCGTATTGATTGCTGTTCCTGTAACTGCACTTATCGTTGAAATAAAACTATTCAGCACATTACCGCTCTTAACATATGTACTCGGGTTGAAATAGTCCATATTACAGCGATCAATATTTAAATCTGTAACAGCGGCACTACATACAAACTTGTACATATAGCACTTTCTGATTTTAAGGTTCTTAATGGCCTTAGTAACTGTTACGCTATAGCTACTTGGCAATTTAATAGCATCCAACATATGAGCTGTCAATGTAGGAGTATTGTCCAAAGCAATAGTAATGTTACCCTGAACAATAGTCAACTGGCCTGCACCAATGATAGTAATCTCCTTATTAATAGTGAAATCACCTACGAAAGAGCCTTCACTCAGGTAGATGGTGTCACCCTTTACGGCAGCACTGATGGCTGAAGACATTTTATCTGATTCATACATGGTGACACTGCCATTATGCTGCAGCATGATAGAAGACAGTGAAGCGCCAAAGGTTGACAAACTTGCCACAAAGAGGCATACGGATAAAAGAATCGTCTTTTTCATAATCTTTATAGTTTTTGTTATTATTATTCGTTTGATATTTGTTGTTTATAAGTTAGGAGTTGTATTGTCGTCTTCTCCCGGTACGCCACCCGTTGTAGTGAACGACGTATAGGAAGAATAGCGGATGCCCACCTTGTTGCGAGCATAGATAGTCACATAGTACTTGGTCAGCGACTTCAAGCCTGTCAGATCGAAGCTGAACTCACCGCTCGTGGCGTTCACCGTCTTACTGACATGAGGATCCTCTATGGTCGTCTTTTCATTGGTCTCGCTATAGCATACACCATATTCGGTAACCTCGAAGTCACTGCTGAAGGTACCAGAGACCGTAGCACCATACTTACCAACATTCGTTACCGTGGGATACGAAACCTGAGGTGCCGAACCAGCAAGCTGCATAATGGCACACTGCAAGCTCTTCTTAGACGTACTGACGGTTATCGTTGCCTGACGGGTAGCAGTCTGGATATTCTCCGGTATCGTCACATAAATATCACCAGCACCCGTGCCGGAAATCTTGTCAAGGGTGGCCCATTCTTGATTCGATGTAGCAGTCCATGGAGCATCGCCATCGAGTGTAATCTTCACTACTGCTCCCACCGCATTCACCGTCACATTGTCCGGTGACAAGACTAACGTATAGGAAACACCTTCCTGCGACACTGTGATACGTGTGCTGGTACCATTGGTTCCCACCACGTCAATATATCCTGTGCGCTCCTGCTCACTGTCGTTAGGTTGACACTCAACAGTCAGTGCCGCATTTTCGGAGCCCTTCTCGGGTGTAACAGTAAAGAAGTTACCGGTAACAGACACGGTCCAATTAGTATTAGAGCGAATAGAGACCTGGCCCTTTCCACCAGCTGCAGGGAATACCGGCATGTTGGCATCGGCCTCGATACTCTCACGTGCAGGCTGCTGAACCACAGAAATTACACGTGACTCATTGCCTGTCTGAAGCGTCAACTGACCTGTACGTTGCGTTATTGCCGAGGGGTTCGCGGTCATCGTAATGGTAACATTGGCTTCGCCTGTTCCAGACATAGGACTTACCGTCAACCATGAAGGAACGTTCGAGAACGACCAGCTACCATTGGTCACCACATGGTAAGAAGTCGTTCCGGCATTACCGTCAAGCAACAACTCGGCATCACTCTTGATATAGTCGCTACTGATGTAGTAGCCCTTGATGTCAGCATCCGAGCACGACGATATGGCCACGCCACACAGCAAGGCCATCAATGCGGTGTAGATAATTCTATTCTGTTTCATGTCCGTGATGCTTTAGAAGTTTAAGAAAAGACCTGCTGTAGCCATCAAGCCTCCCGTACTGATGCTTGCCTTATCGGCAATAGCGGTAAAGGCTTCTTTCTCACTAGCTTTTACACCAAACTCAGGCATCAGGTAGATACCAAAATGGTGAGCCGGGATAATCACGAGTTTCGCGCCGACAGTGAAGCAAGAGGTCGACGCACCATCGCCAAGCGTACCCGATCCCTCCACATTTTTGCCACTCAGGAACTGGGAGACATAGCCTAGCTGTGGAGTGATGGCGAGACGATTGGAGACACGTATCTGATAGCCAAGTCTGGCACCAAACATATTCATCTTGTAGTTCATACGACTATAAAATGAGTTGTTTGCCTGTTCATACCATGAGAGGTCTTCCGTAGCCTTTACACCGATGGTGTATGTTAACTGCACATCAACATTAAAGAGGGTCATACCTGCTGTCAAACTCGCACCGGAGAGAGAGGCATAGGTAAAACCACCACCGACATAGAATGATGTGGGCTTCACATAGTCGATGGGCTCCAGCTTAATCTCCTTCTCTATCGTCTTGTGAGCCTTCACGTCGAACAGCACATCTTTCTGCTCATAATAGCCACTAGCCTTGAAAGTCAGATGATGACGTCCTATAGGCATTTCAATCAGGGAACGGTGATTGAGCGTCTGATTGCTGGTGGTCGTAACGGTTGCACGTACTGGAGTAACAGTAAGTTTGATATATCCGGTTACAGGCCTTGGCTTATTGAGCGTATAGGTCTGACTATTACTTTTCTCCACATTGATAAAGGTCTCTGCATCCTCATAATTCTCCTTATGGGTGGTAAACTTATAGGGACCCTCACGCAATGTTCCTTCCCATGTTCCAGAACCGATGACCTTACCGTCACGGATAATCTGTACGCCAGACTCTGCCCTTAATGTGACACGATGATACTGGTCCTGGACATTTTTCATCTCGATGACACAGTTCTCTGGCGTGGTCTCCGTCACGTCCAATTCCAATTCGCCCTCATAGTATCCCAGCTTTGCTGTAAGGCGATGATGACCATAAAGAACATATCGCTGAGGTACCGGCGAGGTGCCGATGGTGTCATTGTCAAGACAGATGGTGGCTTCTGGCTCGGACGAGGAGATATTCATAAAACGGCCAATACCAAGGTCGAGAATCATCTCATACACCTTGGCGGGGTCAATTGCTACGGGCAATTCGTAATCACGGAGAATGCCGAAACGTGGGTGGCCAATGGTCAGCTTTGAAGTACCCATTGGCACATAGACCCATACTTCACCTGGTTTGTAGACCACATCGCCCACGATTCCGGCAGCACCATTACTGAAGGTGAAGCCTGTTTCTGATGTCTGGATCTTGATAATAGCTGCATTTCTGCCGCTGCCAGGATCCGTACGTTTATAGCCTACAAGGGCATCGTGATCGTTTTCAAGCAAACGAAAACTTTTCACTGTCATCTTGCTTTGTGCCAAGATGGTCAGCGAACAGCCCAAAGACAATAATACTAGGAGTATATATTTCTTCATTTATAGTTAGATAATAATGATCACCTTATTCTAATAATATGACAGTGGCACTGCTATTATCCATATTTGGCATGGTCATTCCGACAGAGGCATTGATATAGGTGGGGTCACAGACCACATATTTTTGGTCTTTCAGCTGGATATAGTCACCTCTGACATTCTCATGGAAGTTGACAGCCATCGCCAAATGTCCAGGATAATAGATAAGGATGCACTTCAATCCCAGCAGGTCTCTGACCAGTCGTGACAACATGATGCTGCGGTCCTCACAGTCGCAGTAGGGATAGAACAGTGTCTCCTCGGCAAAGAAAGCCCTGTCATGGCCCCATACCTTGTCATCATATTCATAGACGAAGCCTGTCTGCACCCAGTTCAGCAAACGCTCCATGGCATCCTTCTCGCTGAGTCCGGCAATATTGGCACGCAACGCCGGATACAGACTTTCCTTGACGGTCTCATCCATAGGCGTGTTTGCATACATCGCCCAACGCGTCATAATGTCCTTCCCAAGTCTAGAGGTCGGATAATTATTGTAGAAGCTAATCAGATTCTTGTTGACGCAGACCGTTGCCTTCATGTTACCAAAAGCCTCTGAGACCAGCGTGCGAGGTTCTGATTTATCTACATCAAGCTCTTGTTGTGTGGGCAATAGCAGTGACATAGCCTTCTCTTTGGGGAAGGCGACATCACAGATATGCATCTGCTCCTCGTCGCAGTTGAAGGGATAGTATTTCACGCCTCCTAAGGTGTAATAGCCGACACCTAGAACAGTGTGCTGTGAGGCATAGAGCATGTAAAGACTGCCGCTGGCTGTGGCCAAGCGCATCTTGTAGCCCGACTGACAATACAGATACGCCGTCAGCAGTGTGGCCTCGTTACCTCTTCCCAAGCTAGTTTCTGCCAACTTGGCCAAAAGATTCAGGTATGCCCAGTCACTGAGATGACGTGTCGTACGCAGTTCCAGACAGTCATGAATCGTATTGTTGTACTCGTTGGAGGACAACTGTTTCCATCCATCCGCCACAGATTCTTCCGAACAGCCACTCAAGTGGAAGGTCTTGTTTTCAGGAACACGTGCCTTCATCGATGTGCCATACAACACAAAAGAAAGCCACCGGTCTTTTACTGTGGGAGTTTCCTGAATGGGAGCTACTGGCTCTGGCTGAGGTTCCACTACGGGTGGCTTTACGGTTTCCTTAATAGGTAACGGATTGCTCTTTTGCTCTTTGCCTTTGTCTTTATCCGCAAGCACTACGGGAGGTTTATCCTCATCCTTCGGTTTTGGAACGGGAGAGACCCTTTTGTAGTCTTCCCATGCCTTACGCAAGAAATCAGCATATTGCTTATTGGCCTCGTCGCGGAAATTCTCGTAGCCTGCCTTCGTTTCCCGGCGGAAAGAATTAAAGTCGTTTAAAAATGGATTATCCTGAGCATGTCCATCCATACAGATGAACATACCCAGCGAAATCCAACATAGCGACAACCTGTTCATAGGCTCTACTCTTGTTTAAAGCCCTCTTTTACAAAATCAGAAATCTTCTTGGCATACTGCTGAGCCATTTCCGTTTCCTTAGAGGCCTGCTCCATAGCACGGAGTCGTGCCTGTGAGGCAGCACTTTCGTTAACGATGAAGTAAGTCTGGATTTCAAAAGTACCATCACCATTATCTCGGATAATACTGTAGCTCTCCTTCATCTCACCACGGATTTCCTTGTCTACCAAACGCTCATAAGCGGCATAGAACTTCTCAAATTCGCCAGCAGCATTAACGCCGTCACCCTGCATGTCACTTACAACACGTCCTTTCACCTTGCTACCTGCCTGCTGAGCATAAGTCACACAAGCATTATTCAAAGCCATCTGGCGTCCGACATTCTTGGATCTGCATTTCGTAGCGACACCAACAATTTCCTGACCGTCTTCACCCATGGTGTTAAGCTTGTCATAGTGGGTAAGCAATGCTACGTCAAGGGAGCGAGAAGAGGCAAAGAGTTTCCATCCTTCTTCCTTGTACATCTTCATCTTCTGTTTATACTCCTTTTTACGAGCCTTTTCAAGGGCCTTATTCTGAGCATTTACAGTGGGGGCTAAAAAACAAAGTCCCAATACGAGCAACAAAAGTTTCTGTTTCATAATTAGTAACATTTTTAGTAATAATAAATAATTTTGGTCTTTCTATCACATTTCCTGTCAGAATATATCTTCTGATTTTGGCGACAAAGATAGGGATTAATTTTTGAAAAAACAAGAAAAAGGGGGAAAAAATGCAAAAATCACCTTCGGTGTTGAAAATAAAGAACAAAAGCTTACGACGGCAAACTTCTTAGAAGTTGCCGCCGTAGAATAGTCCGTAGAACTTGCTGCCGCGTTCAAACTGGGAATTGATGTTCGGGTCGCGCTCCGGCTGCCAGGTACGAACCTTGATGATAGGTTGTTTGGCATCGTTCATATCCACCATCAGGAAGAGGTAACCCGTATCACTGTAGGTCGACGAGTAGTAGTCCTGATGAATCTGGATGCCGAAGAGGTCGCCACCAACGCCCATCTTACTTACCTCGTTATCGGCAAAACGGACGTTGACGAACTGGTTGCTCTTAAACGTTCTCTCCAAGTTCTTGAGATAAGACTGCTTGTCCTGCTTGTTATACTTGACATTCTTGTTCTCCAGATACTTGTTGTTCTCTGGCGACTTGCGTGCAGCCTTCACATAGGAACCCGTGATGATGACGGCATTGTCGTCAAAGATGCTCTCGATATAGTCCAGACGCTTCAGTGCAAAGGCAGTCTTATAATTCTCCAGAAAGGTGGCAATCACCATGCGTACATCATCGTTCCACTTGCCTACGGCCTTATTGAAGATATCGTTGCGGGCAGCCTGGTCCAGTCCGAACGCCAACGACTCAATCTTCTTATCACTGTCAAACGTCAGCGTCAAGTCCTCTACGAAGGTACGATGGTTGTTCTTGAAGGTAAACTTCATCGGGATGCTGCGACACACGGTCTTGTCCATAAAGGGGTAGAACGAGATGTTGGGCGTACCGATAAGCGAGCCGTTGCCATAGTGAACAAGCTGGTCGAACATCTGATAGCCCTCCGGTGTGAAGAGCTCGCGGATAGAGCTGTAGTTCTTCGTCTTGATAGCCTCTATCACCTTGTTGACTGTCTCCAGGTACACATTACGCTCTTCGACTGCTGCCACCTTGGCGGTATTCTCCACCGTAGCCTCTTCCTTGATAGCCTCTGCCAATTGCTTGCCGGCTTTCTTGATGTCGCCCTTGCTACCCACCTTAAGGTTACAGTTAGCTTGCGGCAATGGGAAACCGTTGAAGATGTTCATCACCATCTCCAACTCAGAATCCTGACGAGCCTGCTTTTTATAGGCATACTCATATTTCAGCTGAATATTCGAAACGCGAGAGTTCGGACGCAGTTCAATCTGTGCCATACCGTCCTTGGCGGCTGTCGGATTACTCCATTGCGCACCGTCGAAGTAGGTAAAGTCCAAGCTGGTAACGGGTTTGCCGTTGTAGTTTACCAGCAGTTCCACCTCACCGCTCTCCTCATCATAAGATGCCACATTCATGGTGATCTTTCCCATAATATCGCGCATCTGTTCAGGAATCCAGTTCAGCAGGAACTGTTGGACACCCTCATGATTGAACTTCACGGTAGCAGGCGACTGGATACTCTTCAGCAGGTTGTAGCCCCAATAATAGTAGCGCAGAGCGTTGTCCACCCTACCCTTCTTCTCGGCAGCCACAGCAGCCCGAACATAGTCCTTCACACGTTCTTCACGCTCAGAGAAAATCTGCTGCACCTCCGACTTTTTGATATAGCGCATAACATGAAACTCGGGCTCCGTAGCAATGCATATCTCGTCGGTATTGCGCAAGGTTCCCTGCGTATAGGTGCTCACCACGTCGTTGACCACACTCTCCATGTCCACATTACCATTGCTGTTCAACTCCGTCGTCTTGACATCCAGCGAAGAGCGCAAACTGGTGGTAATCTTACTCAACAAGTTTCGGGTCGCGTTGCCACTAGCCTCCTCCAACGTTGGTCCGAAGCCGTCGCCAGTGACATAAGCGTTGTCGGCCTTGATTTGCTCCGCTTTCTCGCCGTTAGGGTCTTGGGCATACGTCATGATGCCCAAGAACAATAACGGAATTATCAGTAATTTTTTCATATCGTACAATAGATGTTTTTGAATAATCACTTCATTCAAGTTTCGCATGTTTCACATGCTCCACTTTTCTTGGGGCAAGGGGCATGGAGCAGGGGGCAAGAGGTTAGTCATTCCCCTTCTATGCCGCTTCATCCCTCCGTTTTCTACGTTTATCATCTATTCTCTTGCCCCTTGCTCCTTGCTCCTTGCCCCTTACGAGACTGAGCAAGCAGGGCTTGCGAAAGTTGAATCACTTCACTTTACTCCACCACCGTCTTTTTACCATTGATGATGTAGACGCGCTTGTGCTTCTTGCCATTCGACTTCAGATGAGAAGAGTCGTTCGACAACTTGCGACCCAAGAGGTCATAGACACCACCCTTACGACCGATGGCTTCCAGCTCACTCATCTGGGCATTGCGGATGTCGGTCACATAACCCCAGTTCATGTCGGCCAAAGGCATCTTAAGAATAGAAGTACCGACCAGTGCATAGGCCTCAAAAGGATTCACCGTTCGCAAGTTAGGCAGGAAGGCACTACCACTACGATAGAACACTCCATCTACCTCGCAATCCTCCAGGTTGATGGCCAGCACGCTGGACGACTTCTCCTGGCGCTGCATAGCGGGAGCAAAGCGCACACTACCCTTCATCGTTACCATAGCGGTATCTGCTTCGATATAAGTGTCAGCAGCACTGAATGTCACCTTACCTGCAAGGATGAAGTCGTCAGCATACTTCGGATTGTTTGGCATAGAGATGATATACGGCGTATATGCCTTTATCTCTGTGGCATCGCTAAATCCTGTCTCCTCCAACTCATACAACCAGAAAGGCTTGTACAGGGAGTAGTCCTCCTGAGCCGAGAATGGTGCCAAAGAACCACGACGCTCATGGGTAATGCTCTGTACGTCGAATGGTAGAGCCAGCGTTTCCCAACCGCATGTCACACCACTCTCAGTCTTCTGACTGTAGGTATGGGTGTAGCTGATGCGCTGGGTATAGAAGCGCTGCGGACAGCAGAAGTTGCCACTGCCGGCATCGGAGAGCGTGATGCTCGTTGCCTGGCCACCGCTGATAACATTTCCGGTATAGCTCGAAGGAACATGGATACGTGAGTTCACATACAGCAGGAAGTTGGCATTACTCTTCACATCATCTGTTACCGACTCCGGAATGGCAATGTTCGCATTCCATACGATAGCAGCAAGCTTGTTACAGCCGCGGAACAGGTGTTCACCAACAGAGTTCAGCTGCTTAGGAGACTGGAACGAGATGAGATCCATGCCAGCAAAGGCCTCATCGGGCAGAGCGGTTCCTTCATACGTAGCCTCCGTCATATCCAGATGGCGAAGCGATTTGATGCCACGGATAAACTCCAAGTCGTCGGCATTGACCTTACCGCTGACAGGCAGATTCTCCACATTCTCCGTAGTACCAATCCACTGGAACATTTCTTTCAAGTGACCGGCCTCCGACTGAGAAGCTCCCTCACCGGTATATACATATGTCACGGTATAGCTGCTCTCAGGTGAGTCGCGGAAGTCCTTGCGGGTGGCAATGGCACGAACGGTGCAGACATTCTCAATTTCTATCTGTCCTGTGTAAACCTCAGAGTCCTCAGTAGGCTTCGAACCGTCGGTGGTATAGTGAATGGTCATACCCTCACCTGTCTCCACCTGCAGGTAGCGACCGTTATAGGCAAACGTAGGCTCCGTGCAGACGAAGATGTCGGGATTAGCACCAGCCATCTCAGAGTCGTTGAAGTTCATCTTCACAGCGATGGCGAAGACTGAGCGGTTATCAACAAGGGTGATAGGACCGTTATAGACTGCCGACTTCAGTGTTGGAACATCATCGTACTCATAGTAGATAACGGCACCTGGTGTAGCACAACTCATCGTCAGTGTGTTGCCGCTAATGGCCAGCACAGGAGTCTCCACCTTGAACCAGTCAATATTGAAGCTGGAAATCTCAGAAGTAAACAGCTTCTCATTCAAAGCTACAGCCTTCAGTGTGCAGTTCTCTACCATCTGAACGGGTTCGCTATAGACTGCGCTCTCTGCCGTCGGGTCACTACCATCAACGGTATAATAGATGGTCGTACCCTCAGTCTCTGTTGTAGTCGTAATGGTGATGAGATTACCATTACGTTTGAACTGCGGCATAGCCACCGTGTTCGACGCCTTATCGAACGAGACGCTCGTCACAGCAGAGTTATTGAAGTTGTCACGTATGGCAATGGCCTTCACCGTGCAAGAAGCTGTCATCGTAACAGCACTCGTGAAGAGGAAGCTCTCTGCGGTGGGTGAGGTACCGTCCAACGTGTAGTAGATACGACTGTTAGGTGTTGCACAGGTCATCGTAGCGAAGATACCGTCGAAAGCAATGACAGGCGTCTCTACCTTAAACCAGTTCACCTCATATTCAGCCACCTCTGACGTGAACAGCTTATCGTTCATAGCAAGTACCTTCAGAGTACAGTTTTCTGTCATCTGAACAGGTTCTGTATAAATCGCACTCGCAGTAGTAGGAGTCGTACCATCCAGCGTATAGTAGATGGTCGTACCCTCCGTCTGCGTCACCATGATGCTCACCGCATTGTCGTTCTTCGTGAACTGTGGTGTGCTGACAGTGTTCGAAGCCTTGTCAAACGACATACTCGTCACAGCAGAGTTGTTGAAGTTGTCACGTACAGCGATAGCCTTCACTGTGCAAGAAGCTGTCATCGTAACAGCACTCGTAAAGAGGAAGCTCTCTGCAGTCGGAGTACTACCATCCAGCGTGTAGTAGATACGACTGTTAGGTGTTGTACAGGTCATGGTAGCGAAGATGCCGTCGAAAGCAATGACAGGAGCATCCGTTGTGAACCAGTTCACTTCATAATCAGCCACCTCTGACGTGAACAATTTATTGTTCATAGCCATGGCCTTAATCGTGATATTATGATCCACTGCAATAGGCTCGGTAAATACACTGCTTGCCGTCGTGGGCGTCGTACCATCCAGCGTGTAGTAGATGGTCGTACCCTCTGCAGGTGCAGAAGCAATGCTGACAGTATTACCATCACGAGTAAAGGTTGGCAATCCGCAGGTGTAGTCGCTGGCGTAGTAGTTGAATACGGCCACTGACGAGTTATTGAAGTTGTCGAAGGCAGCGATAGCCTTGATGGTGCCCGAACCCTTCATCGTCAGTGTACCCTCGTAGAGTGTACTTTCCGTCGTAGGCTCTGAACCATCCAGCGTGTAATAGACACGAGAGTTCTCCTTCGGAGCAGTTATCGTCACGAAGATACCATCCACTGTAATGACAGGCTGGTCAGCCTTGAACCAGTCAACAACGAACGTTGTCACCTCAGAATCATAGAGCAGCGAGTCTACTGCCATCGCCTTCAGCGTGCAGTTTTCGGTAACCTCCAGACCTGTTTCAGCATTGTAGAGCGAGCTGCTGATAGTCGGGTTCAGACCATCGTTGGTGAAGTAAATCTTCGCACCCTGCGTACGAGTGGTCATCTGTACCTTATTAGTACCTGCCACGCGGGTAATACCAGGAGTCTCACAGTAGTTCTTGCCAGGGTTGTAAGTCAGGCGTGAAACCTCAGAGGTGTTCCAGTTCTCCTTCACAGCGATAGCACGTACAGAAATCTCCTCAGCATCCAGAGCGAATGGCTTCTGATAAACCTTACTCTTGGTGTCAGGATCAGTACCGTCGATGGTGTAATAGATCACAGCGTCCTCTGTGTCATCCCACATCTCAACATACTTACCATTGAACTGGATATGTGGCTGTTTCACTGTCAGCCATTCAACTGCAGCCTCGATAGCTTCAGAATCGAACAGATCCTCCTTGACAGCATAGGCCTTCACTGTGCAGTTCTCAGTCATCTTAATACCATTCTCATACTTCAGACTGTTAACTGTTGGTGTAGAACCATCCAGCGTGTAGTAGATGGTAGCACCCTCTGTAGCCGTCGTGATGGTCAATACAGAGTCAGCATTCTCCTTCATCACGCCATCAGTTACCTGACGAGTACCAAAGGTAGGAGTTGCCACCGTGTAATCCTTTCTCACGAAACCTGTCAATGAGTTGAAGGTACCCACTGAAGAGTTATTCCAGTTGTCAGCAATGGCAATGGCCTTAATCTTACAATCCTTGCTCATGGCAACAGGCTCTGTATACAGCGTGCTCTCAGCTGTTGGAGTACTGTTGTCAAGCGTGTAATAAATCTTAGCATAGTCAGGTTTCTCCACCTTCATCACTGCAGCCAGATGCTCGATAGTGATAACAGGTGTAGGAATGGTGAACCACTTGAACTCACGCTGAGCAGGATCACTATTGATAGCACCCTCACGCTTAGCAATAACCACTACATTGACATTATGCTGTGGTTTGATAGGTGCAGTGTAGAGAACACCGTTTTCATTAGGATCTGAACCATCAAGGGAGTAATACAGTTGTGCATTCTCCTGTGAGTGACTCAGCGTAATAATTGTATCAGCAGTAACATAGCTGATTGTCGGCTTCTCCAGATAATAGTCTGAATAATAGTTGTTATGGATGATGTCCGACTCGAGCCAGCCATCACGTACAGCTTTCACGTGGATATAGCCTGCAGTAAGCATCTTGAAAGGCTCCTGATAAAGCGTCCACTCTTCACCAGCATCATAGCTACTACGATTCTGGCTATAGTAGATCTTCGTCTCAGGCAATCCCATGACCTCAGGAGCTTCGCAGTTGAGTGTTACCACAAAATCAGTATTGATGCTTGCAGTGGGGGCATCAACCTTGAAGTCATTCTTGCGGAATACAGAAGTCATTGACTGTCCCCAACCTTCACCAATAGCCATAGCACGAATAGTATCGTTCTTCAGCAGGGCAATAGGCTCTACATAAGGAATACTATTGACAGTAGGCTCTGTACCATCAGTGGTGAAGAAGATGCTTACACCCGCAGTCTTCGACTGCATAGACAGCGTGAAGTTGTCATAAGCAAAGGTTGGCTGAGCACAAGGAATATCCTTGAAGGTCTCAATATGTGTAAAGTCACCCCAGTGTGCTGCACTATGGTACTTTTCTTCCACATCAGCAGGATCTTCCAGCACATAAAGCGTAGCAGTGGTTGTAATGCCATCGAATGGACGTTCATTGAGAGCAGGCGGTGCCAGCGGCAAAGCATAAATTCTCTCCATAGCTGAGCAACCAACGAAAGCACGATAACCAATACTATTCACAGTGGCGGGCAGGATGATATTCAACAAGCTCTTAGCCTGATAGAATGCATAATCACCGATAGTCTTCAACGTAGAAGGAAGTTCTATCGTTGTCATGGACTCACAATTAGCGAAGGTATTGTTCTCTATGCTAGTAATTCCCTCTGGAAGTGCTACAGAGCTCAACTTTCTACAAGTACTGAAGGCATATTCACCGATTCTCTTCACTGTCGATGGAATATCAATACCCATAATAGCCGTCTCTGCAAAAGCATATCTCGGAATTTCCTCCAATAGTGCAGGCAGGACAACCTTCTCCAACTTATAACAGTTGCGGAAGGCATATTCACCAATGGCCTTCACCGTATTAGGAATAATCATTTCCTGAAGATTGCTACACTGATAGAATGCATAACCATCAATCGTTTCCAAGCCATCATGCAGGACAACCGTCTTCAAATTGTTAGATCCATAGAACGCTTGGTAAGGAATCTTTTTCACCAATGCAGGAATCTCTATCTCCTCCAGCTTGGTACAATTATAGAATGCGTAATTACCTATATTCTGCAACGTTGATGGCAGTTTGATGCTTGTCAACTCACTGCTTCCAGAGAATACACTTTCTGCAATTCCCGTCAAGGTATAGTCAACGCCTTCATAGCTTACCGTTGAGTTGAGAGTGATGTCACCAGAATAGGTCACGCCAGAAGGACAAACCAGCTCTACCACGTTGTCAAGTGTGTAGTCAAGCAGTCTGTAGTACAAACCATCAGCCATGAACTGGAAATTCACACCGTCCACCTTCACGCTGTCCACCTCAGAATTGAAGTGAGCATCCTGAACAGCAACAGCCTTAATCTTCAGGTTACGAATCAGTGATACAGGCTCTGTATATAGCGTACCATTCTCTGCTGTTGGTGTAGTGCCATCCAAGGTATAGTAAACCTTGGCATCAGCATTGTTGTTTGTAATGGTAAACTTCTTATTCTCAGACGACCAAGCAATCTGTGGTTTCTCCAGACGATAGTTCGTATAATAATTATAGGTATTACTCTCGTCAGAATCCAACCACTTGTCGCGTTTAGCCATCACCCTGATGAAGCGTGGCTGCGTCAACTGTACTGGACCTTCATAGAGTTTCCATTCTCCGTAAGAGTCTTCCCAGTAACCGTCTGATGTTCTCTCCTTATAATAGATTGTTGTCTCTGGCAGACCATCCACATCTGGAGTCTCACAGGTAATGGTCACGAGGAAATCGTCAGACATAGTGGCTACAGGTACTGCTACCTTGTAATCGTTCTTGGCAAAGCGAGCAACAGGCGAAGCAGCCATACCGTCCTTGATGGCGACAGCCAAAATGGTGTCATTATGTGCCAGCGTAATCGGAGCGGTATAAGGTATCGCATTGGCATCAGGAGTAGAATTGTCGTTGGTGTAATAGATCATGGCGCCTTCCGTCAGCGACTTCATGGTCAGTTTGAAGTCTGCCAGTTCGAAAGTAGGCTGCTGACAAGGCAGCAAGGTGCTACCCACGATGTTGGTGAACTCCTGCCAACGTGCCTTCTCCTTATAGGCATCAACAGCAGTCTCAGGCACATAGAGCGTGGCTGTCAATTTGATATCATAGAATGCATCTTTATCATAGCCATACCAACTATCAGGATTACCTTCAATGGTACCAGGGGTAGTTGCCAAGCTATAGACTGACATCAGCTTCGAACAGCTATTGAAAGCACCTGCGCCTATAGTCTTGATTGTTGCTGGCAGGACAACACTCTCCAGGCTGGGACAGTTATAGAAGCTACGATTAGCAATCTTCTCCAATGTTGATGGCAGCGATACAGAGGTCAGCACAGAACAGCCCTCGAACAGACTTGTGCTTAACTCAGTCACGCTTTCAGGAATTACCATGTTAGTCAGCTGGCTACAGTTACTAAATGCACCCACACCGAATTCCTTCACAGTAGTAGGCAACTGCATCGTCGTTATAGCCGTCTGAGCGAAGGCTCGATTACCAACTGTTACAAATGCTGTTGGCAATGTGATGTCTGCCAACTGCCTGTCTTGATAGAAGATTTCATCAGGTATAGCAGTCATAGAAGCAGGCATTGTAGCTGAGGTCAGCGACGTACAGTTAGCAAAGGCTGCATTTCCAATCGTGGTCAGCGTTGATGGCATCACGATGGTCTTCAGACCGGGCAGATAGTTGAATGCAGAATTACCAATGTTTTCCAGTCCTTCATGCAGTGTGACGGTAGCCAGTCGATCACAGCTATGGAAAGCAGAATTACCAATGGTCTTCACTTTCTCTGGGACATCAATGGCCAGCAGGTTATCACTATCATAGAACGCATTGTTACCAATATAAGTTATAGATGCAGGCAAGCTCACGCTATTCATCTTATCCTGATCGTAGAAGGCCCTTTCGCCAACGCCAACAACATCATAAGAATCACCTTGGATGAGAACCTTTTCTGGTACAGTTACATCACCCTCGTAGGAAATGTTACCATTGGTAACCTCCACCTCGTTAGCCAGCGAGTTGTCTGTCAGGCGATACCACACCTTATTGACATAGAACGTTCTATTAACATCCGTTATCTCTCTGGTGGTAATCGTTGAGTTGAAGTGTTTATCCATCACAGCAACAGCCTTCACTGTCAGGTTACGGATGACCTCAAAGGGCTCTGTATAGAGCGTACCATTGTCCTTCGTAGGATCTGTTCCATCAAGTGTGTAGTAGAAATCGCCCTTGCTATTTTCATTATAATAGCTCAAGGTTATCGTACCTATGCCTGTAGTAGCATCCTTCTCCCACTTCATTTGAGGAGCATCCAGACGATAGTCGGTATAGTAATTATAGCTACTGCTATTGTCAGAGGTCAGCCAGCCATCACGCTCAGCCTTGACACGGACATAACAGGGCTCCGTCATCTGAACAGGAGCTTCATACAACGTCCAAGGTTTGTCGTTCCAATAGCCATAAGTAGCATCAGACCACGAACCTTGCTGATAATAGAGACGTGTAGGAGCCAGTCCCTCAATGGGCTCCTTGTAGCTGATGGTCAGTACCAGATCATCTGACAATGATGCTGTGGGAACATCCACTTTGTAGTCTGCCTTACGGAAGTCAGATACCAACGATGGGGCGAATCCGTCTGCTACAGCAATGGCACGGATGGTGTCGTTCTGCAGAAGCAGAATGGGCTCCGTGTACTTCATTGACTGTGTCGTAGGATCTGAGTCGTCTGTGGTGTAATAGATGGTAACTCCCTCTGTATTAGACTTCATCGCCAGGCGGAAGTTGGTCAGCGTAAACGTTGGCTGAGCACAAGGCACATCCTCGAAGGATGAAGTGCTGCTGAACGAGCTCCAAATATTAGCATTGTCATACTTTTCCTTGGCATCTGTCTTAACATACAGTGTCGCCTTGCCAAGAACACTCGCAAATGCATTAGTATTGCCATCACCATTCAGTGTAGGTGGTGTAGCTGCCAAGCTGTAAACACTAGTCAGTGCAGAACAACCATGGAAGGCATAGGTATCAATTGTCTTCAGATTCTCTGGCAATGTCACTGTAGGCATGGTGGCACAATCTCGGAAAGCATAGCGAGCAATAGTCGTAAGCGATGCTGGCAGCTGAACAGTTGTCAACAGGCTACAACCATCAAACAGATATTCTCCTATGGCTGTCACACCCTCAGGAATACTGATGGAGGTGAGTGAAGAACAATATTGGAACACTTCATTTCCAATAGTCTGTACGCTGGCAGGAATGGTCACAGAGTTAAGGGAACGGCATTGATAGAAAGCACGATTGCCAATGGTCGTCACTCCTGCTGGAATGACAATACTCTTCAATGGTGTGTTCTGGAATAGTTTTTCTGCCAGTTCTGTCAGACCAGGAGGCAACGTCACAGACTCCAACTTGTCACACTCAGCAAATGCGCTATAACCTATCGTTGTTACATTTTCAGGGATAACAATCTTAGTCAACTGATTACAGTCATAGAATGCCTCAAACCCAATAGACTTCACCGTTTGGGGGAGTGTAATGTCTGAAAGTTGGCCATTGCCATAAAATGCCCTTATTCCCATCGTCTCCAAACCTTCGTGGAGCGTTACCTTCTTGAGACCTGTACAATAGAAGGCAGCTCTTTCAAGGGTGGTGACACTTGCGGGGACGTCAATCTCTGTAAGTTTGTCCGCATAATCGAATGCTGAATAACCTATAGAGCGGACAGTGGAAGGAATGGTCACACTGGTTATCTTACTATAGCCGTAGTAGTTTTCTGCAAATGCGTATTCGCCAATACGTGTCACCTCATAATCAACACCAGCATACTTGATGCTTTCAGGAATCACAATATCATCCTCATACCTCTTATCGCCATGTGTTACCTCTACCTCGTTTGCAAGAGAATTGTCAACGATACGATAATAAATACCATCTTTTGCAAACGTCTGATTGACACCCGTTATCTGATACTGATTAATGATCGAATTGAAATGACCTGAGCGCATGGCAATACACTTTACCAGCACGTTACGGGCTATTGCAATAGAATCTGCAGGATTATAAATCAGACTCTGCTCTGTAGGATCAGTACCATCCAAAGTGTAATAAACAGTGGCATCAGCATCATAGTTGTAAAGTTCAAGCTTCCGCTTTTCAGCATGCCAATACATATCAGGATGGCGAGTATAATATGGATTATAGAAGTTGGCATACGCCTGCGGAGAAGTAATCCATCCGTCACGTTCAGCATAGACATGCACAAACTTTGGTTGTGTCAACTGGATAGGTTCTCCATCATAGAGCTGCCATCGACTATCACTAAGGTCCACATCAGAATAGCTCTCATTAAACAAATAGTAGATACGTGGCTGTGGGAAGCCCTCGATAGCTGGCTGCTCACAAGTGATGGTTACCTTAAAGGTTTCGTCTATCGTAGCCACAGGAATAGCTACTGTCAAGTTCTCTTTCTTAAACTCAGCGACAAGCGAGTTATCCATACCTTCCTTGACGGCGATAGCCTTCACAGTACCATTCTGCCAGAAGTTAATCGGAGCAGAATATGCTGTTGAACTTGTCGTTGGGTCAGTACCATCTGTAGTATAATAGATAGTAGCGCCATTGGTAGCAGTAGCAATACTCAGCTGATAGTTGTTCAGAACAAAGGTGGGCTGAGCACACAGTGCGTTTTCAAATGTCTTCACATGAGTAAACTCGTTCCAATGACTGGCCACGCGATAGTTGCTTTCTGCAGCAGGTTTGACATAGATGGTGGCACGTGTCGTAGCGTCTGCAAAAGCATGATTGCTCACATCGCCATTTAGGGTGGGAGGAGTCATGGGAAGGCTATAGATGCTCGTCAGCAGCGGACTACTGGTAAAGGCATTCTGCTCAATGGTCTTCACATTTTCAGGAATAGTAATACTGGTCAAAGCAGTACTTCCACTAAATGCCCACTTTCCAATATACGTCAATGTGGATGGCAATGTTACTGTGGTCAAAGCATAACAGTCAGCAACAGCAGCCTCTTCCAGACGAGTAACACCTTCTGGAATACTGATAGAAGCCAATGAGGTACAACCTTGGAAAGTCCTATTACCCAACGATGTCATGGTAGCTGGGAAAATCACCGAGACAAGCGACTTACAGCCTTGGAAAGCATAGTCACCAATGGTCTGAACAGATGCTGGAATCTCTATACTGCGCAGGGCGGTATTATAGAATACATTCTTAGGGAGTGCTGTCAGTTGGTTAGACAGTGTAACAGTGGTCAGGGCCGTACAATCATTAAACACGTCCTCCCCCATTGTCGTTACACTATTGGGAATGGCAATGCTGGTTAGGGACGTACATGCTCTGAATGATCTTATGCCAATTGTTTTCAGCGTTGAGGGTAACGTAATAATACTCAATTGGTAATTATTGTAGAACGCTTCATCACCAATCGTCTCAAGACCTTCGTGCAATGTAACTTCCTTGAGCTTGTCGCAACTATAGAAAGCTCTGTACTCAATGGACTTCACACTGGCAGGAATATCTATCTTGGTAAGTCGATCGCAGTCATTAAATGCATAAGTGCCAATAGAGTTGATGCTCTCGGGAAGCTTTACACCGGTCACGTAGTCGTCGTCGGAGAAAGCATCATTGCCAATACGGGTGACTTGATAGGTCTTACCACTGTATTCCACTGTTGAGGGCACCACGAGGTCACCAGAATATGGATTTTTATCATGAGTTACTTCCACCTCATCAGCTGTCATGTTGTCGCGCAGGCGATAGTAGAAGGGAGCTACCCAGAATGACTTGGCTACACCTGTAATTTCTTTATAACTGATGGTTGAGTTGAAGTGGCCGGGCTGTGTGGCAACACACCTGATGAATACGTCACGAATAAGCGGAATAGAATCTGCGGGATTATAGACATACCTTTCCGTTGTCGGGTCTGTTGGGTCACTGCCATCAAGCGTATAATAGAGGGTACAGTTGGCAAAATACCCCTCATAGTTATAAATATACGCCTTACTGGTAGATGAGTTCCATTCTATAGATGGTGCATCTGTCTTATAGGCACTATAAAAATTATAGGTTTGAGGCAGCGATCTCACCCAACCATCACGCTCAGCATAAACATGTACATAGCGAGGCTGATCAAGTTGTATGGGTTGACCATCCCATAACTGCCAGCCCCAATTAGGATATTGCTCAACACTATAATTAGAATAATCTGTATTAATTACATAATAGAACTTAGTCTCAGGGAAGCCATCAATCTGTGGCGACTCGCAAGAGAGAGTTACCACGAAGTTCTCGTCCATCGTAGCCACGGGTGCGGGAACCTGATAGTTACTCTTGACAAATTCAGATACGTTCGAGTTATCCATACCATCCTTTACAGCGATGGCCTTTACGGTACCATTCTGAAGGAATGGAATAGGAGCAGTGTACTCGGTAGATGCTGTGGTAGGATTTGTACCATCAAGGGTATAGTAAATGGTAGCTCCTACCGTAGTCGTGCTCATTGTAAGCACGTAGTCTGCCAATGCGAACGTAGGCTGAGCACAAGCTTGCTGATCAAATGAACTCTTGTTCTGGAAGATATCCCATTGCTCTGAGCTTTGATATGCAGGCATTGCAGTTGACTTTACATAGAGTGTAGCTCGAGCCACTGCATCATAGAAAGGATTGTCATTACCAGAGCCCATAGCAGGCGGTGTAAGAGGCAAACTATAGATACTGGTCAGTTTATCACACTCAGTAAATGCATATCTTGCAATGCTTGTTACATTCTCAGGGATAGTAATAGAGGTTAGAGATCCACAAGTATTAAAGGCCCGCTCACCAATGGCGGTTAGCGTTGAAGGCAAACTGACAACTGACAAAGCATAGTCATCATCAAAAGCACAATAGGGAATAGTTGTCACACCTTCCCCAATAGTAGCTGACAAAAGGTTATTACAATCGCAGAAAACATAGTTTCCCAATGTTTCTACACCATCAGGAATAACAATTGAGGTTAGTGCATCACAATTACGGAAGGCATTCTCGCCAATGCTCTTCACTGTGGACGGGATGTCGATACTCTTTATACCTGATGCCCAAAACATATGCTCGGGGATTGCAGTCATTGTCGCAGGCAACTTGACTGAAGCCAAATTAGAACAATCCTCAAACAAACTATGACCAATATCTGTCAAGCCATCAGGAAGTTCCATTCTTGTAAAACTCGTACAATACTCAAAAGCATCATACTCTATGGTTTTAAGAGTACTCGGCAAGGTAACGTTCTGCAGACGCCTACAATTATAGAACACACCATATCCTATGGTCTCCAAACCATTGTTCAGAGTAATAGATTTCAGATTAGAACACTCACGAAAAGCATTGTATTCTATTTTCTTTACGCTCTGTGGGAGACTAATCGAAGTAAGATTATCACAACTGTAAAATGCCTGATTTCCGATAGTTGTCACAGTATTGGGAATCGTTACACTTGTGATATTTTTATTGTTATAAAAAGCACCATTGCCTATTCTTGTCACCTGATAGGTAACATTGGCTAACGTAATGCTTGGTTGAATAATAATATCGCCCTCATAACTGCCTGTCAGTGGACTACAAACCTCAACAACATTATCAAGGGTGTTGTCGACTCTCCGATAGAAAATGGTTCCTACCTGAACACGACTGTCCACACTAACGTTTTTATCATAAACATTAGAAACTTCATCACCCTTGACGGCAATGGAACGGATAGCCAGATTACGATTGACCACAAACGGTGCTGTATATTTATAACTGCTGGTGGTCGGCGTGGTGCCGTCGACTGTGTAATAAATGGTGGCACCGGCAGTACTGCACGACATCGAAATGGTCTTGGTGTTCTCGTCCCAATTGATGTAAGCCCAATCGACAGCCCAACCAGAAACTAAGTTAAAGGCGGCCAGCACTACAGTGGCAAAAATTCTATGTAGGTTAGTATTCGTCTTCATATGCTATATATAATAAGGTGTACGTACTAATTAATAGATGCTATTATAAATCAGGTGTAGGATTCTCGTCTTTTCCAGGAGTTCCACCCTCCGTAGTGAAGTTGGCATCGGAACTGTAGCCAATACCGTTGGCATTGCGAACCCATGCACGAACGTAGTAGGTACGACCAGAGATGAGGTCTGTCAGAGTGGCACTGAGTTGGCCATCCTGACCACTGACACCATCAACGGTGACGGACTGGTCGTTAACCGTTGGATTGGGAGTCTGCGCATAGCAGAAACCACCCTGAGTAGCATCCAGAGAACTGGTGAACGTGCTGCTGACAGAGGCAGCATAACGTTCAACACCGCTGACGGCTGGCTGCGTCAACGACGGTACCGTAGCACCGGCCTGCGTGATGACGCAGGTACGCTCCAAACGACCTGAAGAGGTGGTGACGCGGATATTGGCGACACGGGGCTCGCTGGTGACATTGTCGGTCAGCGTGATTCGCACAGGGCCTTCATTCGAACCGTTTCTTGTCTCCAGCGTCAACCAGGTGGTGACGTCGGCATTGACAATCCATTCGGCATTGCCCATCACCTGGAACGAATACTCACGACCCTTGGCGACGGCGTCGATACGCTCAGGCTCAATGGTCATCGTAACATTCTTGCCAAGCTGAGAGACATTGATCTGGGTAGCGGTACCACTATTACCCGTCACTGTGAACACGGCATTGCGCTCATACTCAGAAGTGTTCTTCTGGGCAATGACAGTGACACTACCATTGTCGGTACCACCCTCAGTGCTCAGCGACAGCCAGTCGGCACCACCGGTAATCGCCCACTGGGTGTTACTGGTGACGGTAAAAACCTGCTCACCGCCTTCCTCGCCAAAGGCGAGGGTATGCGTACTGACATCCATACTCTCGTTGTTGCGACCTTGGGTCAGCGTGATGATACGCTCCAGACCGCCATCAGTGGTAACTTTTATCTCACAACTGCGCTCACTGAGCGATGAGGGATTCGCACCAGTGGTCACTTCAACATCGACTGTACCAACGCCTTGAACAGGACTGACTTGTACCCAGTCGACGCCCTCGGAGATACGCCAGGGGCAGTCGGCCTCGATATGCAGTGTAGTACTGGCGTGGTTACCACTCATGACAATATCGGTGACCTTGATATAGTCGGTACTGACAGTGCCTTCGTCGCTATTGCTCGTACAGGACAGCAGAAAAGCTGCGGCAAGAACGTTGAGCGTTAACATCAACGCACTTTTGGTATAGGGAATAATCTTTTTCATCGTGGTAATATATTTAGAGTCTGTATGCTAGAATGTTGCCATAATGCCAAGGGTTGCAGCAAAGCCTCCCTGGCTGAAGTCAGCCTGGGTAGAGATGAGGTCGAAGCTCTTGTCCTTGCCCATGGCAATGCCGTACTCAGGAGCAATGAACACATAGACATGCTTCATAGGAACCGCCAGGAACTTGGCACCGATGGTCAGGGCCTTGCACGAGGCACCGTCGCCGAAACTGACGCTACCGTCCTCCTGCTTGGCAGTCAGCATGTTCACCGAATAGCCCACCTGAGGAACAACAGCCATCTTACGGGTCAGCATGACCTGATAGCCGTACTTCACACCGATGCTGTTCATCTTATATGACAAGCGGCTCTGATAGTTGCCCGTATCGTCGTAGGTATTGACAGCACTGGAACTGCTGAGACCGAAGGTGTAGTTCAGCTGTACATCGTGGTTACGGTAGGTGGCACCGATAATACCCGTGGCGCCAGACAGCGTACGAACGGTATAGCCGGCACCGAAATAGAAGGCGAAAGGCTTGAAGTATTGGATGGGCTGCAGCTCGACGGTGTCCTTGACGACCTGGTTGCGCTCCAACGTATACTCACGGTTTTGGGAAACATATCCCTTCTTCTGGAAGGTAAACTGGTGGGAGCCGACGAGCACGGGAGTATGCTCAGAAAGGTCAATATACTTGCCACGTTCATCGATGGACGACACACCCTGTGGACGGGTATAAACGCTCAGATAACCCGTATAGGGGGACGGTGCGATAGCATTGATGGTGTGTTTCTCACCACGCTTCACCGTGAACGACGTCTTCGAGTCCTCGTAGTTGGTCTTACGAGTCTCAACAACATAGCTGCCTTCCTTCAGCTGGGTATCCCACAGACCACTGGCCACGCGCTTGCCCTGGAAAATGATGTCTGCATTGTTGTCAACAAGCACGCGGACGTCACCGTAAAGGTGACTCATGTCCTTCATCTCCACATCGATGGACAGCGACTTCTTGTCGGCAGTGACATACTGCTCGACGGTGCCTTCTATCTTACCATTAATGGCACGGATGGTGTGCTTACCGTAGTTCAGATACTTATTATAGACAGGAACCTGACCGACATACTCGTTGTCGATATAAACCTCGGACTTCGCAACAGGTGCGGTAATGGTGGCATAGACACCAGTACCGATATCCAGCAGCATCTCGTAGGTCTTAGCACCCTCAATGGGTACAGGGTATGCGTAGTTACGAAGTACGCCGAAAGCAGAATGGCTGATCGTCAGGCGCTGGGCACGGCGGGGAACATAGAGCCAGATCTCACCGGCTTTGTTCTCAACAGCGACAATACCCAACGAACCGCCATCGA
The DNA here is from genome assembly GCA_946410305.1 of uncultured Prevotellaceae bacterium. Taxonomy (GTDB): domain Bacteria; phylum Bacteroidota; class Bacteroidia; order Bacteroidales; family Bacteroidaceae; genus Prevotella. The sequence goes on from CAMJZV010000010.1 coordinate 97,391, forward strand.
AGCTGAAGCCGGTCTCGGGGGTGACTATCTTGATAAGGGCGGCAGTCTCACCGTTCTCGTCGGTCTTGGAAGTACCGTAACGGTTGGCCGTCAGATCGTTGGTAAGTTCGTTGAACTGGACAACCTTCATGTTCTGGGCCATCGTAACGCTACTCACCATAAGGGAAAAGAAAAATAGTAGTTTTCGCATATGCTAATAGTAATTATTATAGTCTTATTCAAGTTTCGCATGTTTCACATGCTCCACTTTTCTTGGGGCAAGGGGCATG
>CAMJZV010000011.1 GCA_946410305.1 uncultured Prevotellaceae bacterium
TAGACTTAGGATCTAGTGTCTCGCGACGTGCAGGTTCGAGTCCTGTCAGGCGCACCAAGAAAAAAAGCGGCTTAGTTAGCCGCTTTTTCTTTTTCTCACACCCTTCTTATTACTTGCCGTCTTTCTTTGTATAACGAACGGTGAGTGTTGGTGTATAGGTATTCTCCAGAAGAACAGAAATCAGACCATTTCCTGCATCAAAGTTGGCCTGCTTGTGGTCGTCCTTCAGTATGGGGCAGTCGGGCCATGCACCCAGTTCCTTCTCCAAGCCATCACGTATCTCCTGCCACATCTGGCGTGTACTGTCGTTGGTAGACAGGTTGTAGGTCTCCTGAATGACTGTCAGCTGTTCACCCTTGAAAGCTGCCAGCACACGATAGTGCTCAGCAGGCGAAGCCAGCACAACATTGTTGCCACTGTCTGACGCTGCAGAGTCGACAGCAAAGCCACGAGCTACCATAGAGTCTACGAACTGGCCGACAGGCATAGAGAATGCCAAGCCACGATAGTTAAAATCAACTGGGGCGCCACTCTTCTGGCAGGCACACATGGCTGCAACAGCCATCAGTGCGAATACAAGTTTCTTCATATCAGTTTTGTTTAGTTAGTTAGGTTTATTCTGACAACATCGTCACCTCTATACGGCGCTTGGCATCCAGCAGGCGCTGAGCCATGCGCTGTATCTGGGCTGGCGTCATCTCTTCCACCATCTTACAGTAGTCCTTGTCGAAGTCGGCATCGTCGTTCAACTCGTGCCAGATGATGTAGCTCCAGTAATCGTTGGCGATAACTGCCTGACCATACTGTTTGATAAGGTATTGCTTAACCTTGTCTACACTGCTGGCTACAGGACCATACTTGGCGATATTCTCCAACTGCTGATAGATGATAGGATTGAGCTCATCGTAGCGCTGAGGATCAGCATTATATGAGAGACGAAGGGTTGCATTGGGATGGTCATCCTTGTCAAGATCGAACTCTACGCCAACATGATACGTACCACCTTTCTCCTCACGAACAGAATCGGTATAGGCGATAGCCAGACAACGCTTCAAGAAGTCCAGCTCTAAGTCGCTCTGCGGAGTGAAAGGGACATCGGCAGTATAGAATATGCTGACATTAGCCAATGGTGTAGCCATCTTCTTGCGGAACACATGTGTCGCCTCACCACCAACCACCTGAGGAACACGCTGCCAGTTAGTTCCTTCATTCTTGCCTGTAGAAGGCAGCGAAGCCAGATACTGGCATACCAACTGACGCAGCTGCTGCTCGTCGTAGTTACCGATGATGACAGTCTTAAACTTGGAGGCATCCGAGAAGCTATAGCGATAAATCTCCAGGATGCGGTCGTAGTTGACCTTATCCAGCGTAGACTGTACGACTGGTTCCAAACGTGGATGATGACCATAGAGAATGGCACGGATAGAGTCGTTGTAATCCACCTTGGGCGATGCATTGCGGTTGGTCAGGAAACTGCGTGTGCGGTTCAGCAAACCCGTAAAGGCCTCATTGTCACGACGCGGCTGGGTAAAATAGAGGTAGAACAGCTCGAACAAGGTCGGCATATCCTGCAGCGACACGCCACCACTGATACTCTGTCCACGAGAACCCACTGAGGGAGTCACCCTAACAGACTTGCCAGACAGCATGCGACGCAGTGTAATGGCATCAAACTGGGCAAGACCAGCATCGGTAATAGCACTATTGACCAATGAGAAGTTGGGAATATCCTCATCAGGGAAGAGAGAGGTACCACCCTCGCCTTCCATGCGTACCGATACTGCATCGGCAGCAAAGTCCGTCTTCTTGACGTAGACCTTCATACCATTCGACAGCGTCCACTCGCTAAAGCCATGCTTGAAGGCCTTCTCGCTGACAATGGTGCCTGGCTTTGGCAGCTGGCTAATAAGATGTTCAGCAACCTCCAGTTCAGGATAAGGAGCATAGTCTAAACGCTGGGCAGCAAGGATAACGCTCTCTATCTGCTGTTCTGTCGGCAACACCAGATTCTCCTTGTCAGGGGCATAGATGATAGCCACCTGATTCTTGTCAGTTACCAACTCACGGACGGCATTATTGACCTCCTCCAGTGTCACCTCCTTGTCGAAGCGACGCGCCAGTTCCAGCTGGTCATCAATAGAGATGAGTGGTTCACCTTCCAGGAAATGCAGGACACAGGCTGTCACAAACTTAGAGTTACGACGATCGTCACGTTCACGATATTTACGCTCATCGTGGTTCAGTCGCATACTCTTGGCACGCTGCAGCTCCGACTGGGTGAAGCCATGCTGGCGGGCACGCTCAGCAACACCAACAGCAGCAATCAGACCACCGAGGATGTTGTCCTCCTGACAGCTAACAGACAACGAGAACGACTCCTTCATACGGCTGAGGAAGAACGTCGACGCGCGACCTGTAGCACTCTGATAGGGAGGATTTGCCTGTTGGCGAAGTTCTGCCAAACGGTCGTTCATCATAGCGCCTATCAGTAAGTCTATATATTCGCTACGCTTGTATTTCACGTCGTTCTTCTGGTCGTCGGGTGTAGCATCACGCTTCTGGTAGAGGTGGCACAGCACGACGGGCTGCTCCTTGTCTTTCTCTATGTCGACAATCATCTTGTCGTTATCGCTGACAGGATAGTATTCGCGCTTGGCAGGATTCTTCGGCATGGGAATCTTGGAGAACAGCTTCTGAATTTTCTTCTCCACCTTATTGACGTCGATGTCGCCAATAACGATGATAGCCTGCAGGTCTGGGCGATACCATTTGTGGTAGTAGTCGCGCAGGTCTTGGTAGGGGAAGTTGTCGACGATATCCATCGAACCGATAGGCATGCAGTCCTCATACTTCGTACCCTTATAAACCTTGGGCATTGCCTGCTCCATCAGTCGGCTGACAGCCTTACCAGCACGACGTGTACGCCACTCCTCATGAATAACGCCACGCTCCTTGTCAATCTCCTGGTCTTCCAGCAACAGATAGTGACTCCAGTCGTTGAGAATCAGCAGACAAGAGTCGATAACGCCCTCGCGCTTGACAGGAACGGCAGAGATGTTATATACCGTCTGCTCCACGCTGGTATAGGCGTTGAGGTTTGCACCAAACTTCACACCAATGGTCTCACACCAGGGGACGATGCCCAACTGTTTACCCTTACCAGGGAAATGCTTCGTACCATTGAAAGCCATGTGCTCCAGGAAGTGTGCCAAACCACGCTGGCGAGGTTCCTCCTGAATGGAGCCCACCTTCTGGGCAATATAAAATTCTGCCAAGCCAGCATCTTTGGCATTATGACGGATATAATAGGTCAATCCATTCTTCAACTTACCCACACGGAAAGTAGGATCTTGTGGTAATGGCTGTGCTGTAAGCAAGACAGCTACAGTCAACAATAACAATGTAAAAACAATTTTTCTCATCATGCAATTATTTTCGGCGCAAAGTTACGAAATACCATTGACATAAGCAACAAGTATTAAGAAAAATTTACACACATACTTACTTATAGGTATTGCAAAATTGCCAAAATCTTCGTACTTTTGCACCCATAATAATAAAATATGTATAAACGACTACTCTTTTTCATCTTCATAATCAGCCAGTTGTCAACGCTCCACGCCCAGCAAATAACCATTGCAGGACGCGTCGCTGACGAAGAGACACAGAAGCCGATAGAGTTTGCCTCCATCCTGATGAAGGAAAACGGACTATGGGCCATTACTGCTGCCGATGGTACTTTCCGCATCAAGAATATTCCTGCTGGCAAGGTAGTACTGACCATCCAGTGCCTGGGTTATGCCACTCGTCAGATAGCTCTTGACATCAACAAAGACATTCCTCGTCTGCGCATCAACTTGAAACAAGAAAATCTGAAGCTGGACGAAGTCACTGTGACTGCCAAACGCAAAGATAACGAGAGTACCACCAGCTATACCATCGACAGAGCAGCACTTGACCAACAACAGTTGTTGAATGTGAGCGATATCGCCACTTTGCTGCCTGGTGGTAAGACTGTCAATGCTACCCTGATGAGTGACAACCGTATGGCGCTACGTAGTGGTAGTCAGGAGAAAGGCAACGCCTCGTTTGGTACTGCCATTGAGGTGGATGGCATGCGCCTTGACAACAATGCTGCAGCAGGCGAGACGGCTGGCGCCAGCACACGCACCATCAGCAGCTCGAATATCGAGTCGGTAGAAATCGTCACAGGTATTCCATCAGTAGAGTATGGCGACTTATCGAATGGTGTCGTCAAAGTCAACACTCGCAAAGGTAAGTCGCCTTTCATTGTAGAGGGCAAGCTCAATCAGCACACCCAACAGATAGCCTTGAACAAAGGTTTCGACTTGGGCGGCCACGATGGTGTATTGAATGTTTCCTTCGAACACGCCCGTTCCTTTAGCAACGCAGCCTCACCCCATACTGCCTACCAGCGCAACATTCTGTCGCTCAACTACATGAACATTTTCATGCGCGAGACGACACCCTTGACGTTGAATGTTGGATTGACTGGCAACATTGGTGGTTACAATGCCGAGGCCGACCCAGACAACGAACTCGACGACTATAACAAGTCGCGCGACAATAACCTGCGCGCTCACTTCGAACTGAACTGGTTGCTGAACAAAAAGTGGATTACCAATCTCTCGCTACGTGGTTCCTTTTCGACAGCCGACCGCAAGAGCGAGGACTATACCCACACCAATAGCGCCACTACGTTGGCTAACATTCACGCTATGAAAGAAGGCTATTTCATGGCAAGTGACTACGACAGCAATCCCGATGCCCCCATTATTCTGGGTCCTACAGGCTATTGGCACGTCAAACAGTTCCACGATTCAAAACCTATCAATGGCTCCCTGCGTCTGAAGGCCGACTGGACACGTCGTTTCAGCATGGTGATGAGTCGTTTGATGTTGGGAGCAGAATATACAGGCAGTCGCAACAGTGGACAAGGTACCTATTATGACGACCTACGCTATGCGCCCACCTGGCGCGAGTATCGCCTCGACGACCTGCCAGCGTTGAACAATATCGCCCTCTATGCAGAGGAGAAAATCAGCATTCCTACGTCGAAGTTGTCGACATTGGAGATTACCGCAGGCCTGCGTGATGACATCACCATCATCAACGGGTCGGAGTATGGTACTGTCAGTTCCCTATCACCACGTTTCAATGGTCGCTATACGTTCTGGAAAAATCGTCGCAAGCGTGTTGTCAGCGACCTGGTACTGCATGCCGGATGGGGCAAGAGCGTCAAGCTGCCCTCTTTCCAGGTGCTTTACCCCAGCCCATCGTATTACGACATCGAGGTATTCCGTTCACCATCTACTGCAGACAACACCACTGTCAGTGCCTGGTACACACGTCCCTCGAAGGCACTCTACAACCCTGACCTAAAGTGGCAATACACCAACCAGACAGACATCGGCATCGAGATGAACATAAAAGGTACGCGCGTATCGCTGTCAGCCTTCCACCATCGTACCTACAATCCCTATATGGCCACAACGGAGTATACCCCATTCAGCTACTATTACACGCCCGTTTCTGCTTTGGAGAGTCTCACGATACCTACCGATGGACGTACCTATGCCATCAACCCCACCACAGGTGTTGTGACCGTCCGTTCAGCTGACGGGTCTACTGCCACCGTTCCCAACAATGAGCGTCGCTTCTACCAGAGCAACACCCGCTACGTCAATGCCTCACCTCTGGATCGCTACGGACTGGAGTGGATGATTGACTTCAAGCAGTTCAAGGCGCTGAACACCAGTCTGCGCTTCGATGGCAACTACTATTATTACAAGAGCGAAGACGAGACGCTCTTTGCCAGCATGCACAACAGCAATACCAAGATGACTGGCACTGGCGAACCCTATCAGTATATCGGCTGGTATCGTGGTACCAACGGCACCTCTACAGCACAGACCTCCATTGCCAACGGCGCCATCTCGAAGACCCTCAATCTCAACACCACCATTACCACACACATTCCCAAAATTCGTCTCATCATGGCCCTGCGCATTGAGAGTACACTCTACAGCTATCGCAAGAACCTCAGCAACTTCGAGGGCGACGTCTATCCAGAGTACTACACCACATGGGACGATCCCAACACGATGATACCCTTTGCAGAGAAGTTCCTGTGGGCCAAGGACAACGACCAGACGCTTTATAACGACCTGAAGAATCTTGTGGTGCATCCCAACACAGCGTATGTGATGAATGCCAATCGCATCAGCGCCTACTATTCTGCCAACCTCAGCGTGACCAAGGAGATTGGTGACCACGTGTCTATCTCGTTCTACGCCAACAACTTCTTCAACAACATGAAGAATGTTCACTCCTCGCAGACCGATCTTGACACATCGCTTTTCTCTAGCAGTTATATTCCCAGCTACTACTACGGACTTTCCCTCAGACTCAAGCTATGAAGAAATACAGCATTTGGCTCTTGGCTCTTGGCATTTGGCTCTTGGCAGCCTGCTCCGAACAGGCCGCGCCCTCCGTTGACACCAGCGAGGTAAGCATCCTGTTGACAGGACTGGACGACGATCTGTCTGGTCTCGACGTCCAACTGCGCAACATCAATACGGGTAGCGTGTTCATTGAGCAGACAAATGCACAGGGCATTGCTACGTTCAACGTGACACCAGGACTCTATGAAGCGCTGACCTCACAGACGCGCAACACTGATGGCAACGAGTACTACAGCTATAATGGCACCTCAGGACAGATTACCGTTCTTGCGGGTAGTCCCATCACAGCCAGCATTCCTATGAAACGCGCCACCATCAGTCGATTGGTCATCAAAGAACTCTACTGCGGAGGTTGTATGGCTGACGATGGCGTCACTGCCTTTCAGTACGACAAATGCGTCATCCTTTATAACAACAGTGCAGAGCCTGCGTCCTACGACAATCTCTGCTTTGGGATGTCGGCACCTGCCAACGCTCAGGCCAACAACAATAACTATCTGAGTGATGGCCGTCTGAACTACGAAGGCGAGGGTTTCACTCCCCTATGGAACGGCATCTGGTACTTCCCATCGACGCTGACCATTGAACCCTACTCTCAGATTGTCGTCAACATTCATGGAGCCATTGACAACACGCTGACTATCAGTCAGTCTGTCAACTATGCCAATGCCGACTACTACTGCATGTTCGACCCAGAGAGTGGCTACAGCAACCAGCGCTATTGTCCCACGCCATCAGAGCTTATCCCCACGTCGCACTACTTGAAAGCAGCTGTCTATGGATTGGGCAACGCCTGGCCGCTGAGCAACTCGTCACCCTCCATAGTACTGTTTCAGACGAAAGGCGTATCACCTGCCGATTTTGCACAGAATACAGGTAACTATTGGTATGATGGTGGTGGCAACAATGTCGCCAAACGTTGCGTGAAGGTTCCCAACAACTGGATTATCGACGCCATCGAGGTCTTCTCCAGCGACTATGCCACACAATGCATGAAGCGCCTCACAGCCGATATCGATGCAGGATATGTCTGGATGACCAACAAGAAAGGACACTCCATCTATCGCAATGTTGACCAACAGGCCACAGAGGCCCTGTCAGAAAACGAGGGTAAACTGGTCTATGGCTACACCTTGGGCGTTGACGACAGCACCGACCCCAGCGGCATCGATGCAGAGGCAAGCATCCAGAAGGGTGCCCACATCATCTATCAGAACACCAACAATGCCACTAACGATTTCCACGAACGCCAGCTATGCTCACTAAGAAAATAATTGTCCTCCTGTTCTGTCTGCTGGCATTGAATGCCAGCACACTCTTCGCTCAAGACTCCCTGCTCTTGCGCGATTACCGCTTCGTGCAGCAGTCGTCGCCCTGGCTCACCCAGCGCAATGCTGCAGCCCTGACGCTGTTTAACAGCGAGAATATTGCGGAGGCAGAGGTGTCGTTCGCTCATTCCAATGGTAAACTGACAAACTTCAGCGGTTCTCCCTCGTTGAACGATTTCCAAGGTACCATCGAGTCATATTATCGTCTCAGTCCTCGCGCTGTCGTCTATGGCGCCATCAGCTACGACAACCAATCTGGCAAGGATATGACAGGCTCCATCTTCATGCAAGAGCGCTTGCCTTTCGATATTGTCGAGGACTCGCTGACCAACATAGGGCGCAAGCATCGCGACACCTACCACCTCGTGGGTGCTTTCGGTTACACTGTGGCCAACGGTTTAGCCATCGGAATGAAGGCCGACTACACCGCTGCCAACTATGCCAAATACAAGGACTTACGCCACAAGAACAAGCTGATGAACCTCGACTTCACAGCAGGTGTGCTGTCCTCATTCAACATTCAACATTCCACACTCCACATTGGTCTTGACTACACTTACCATCGTCGTACGGAGAGTGTGGAGTTTGGCACCTACGGCAAGGCAGACAAAGTGTACAAGTCGCTCATCGACTATGGTGCCCTGATGGGTATCGTCGAACAGTTTGGCAACGATGGCTACACAGACAAGACCAACGAGATGCCACTCTTCGAAGACGCTCACGACGTGGGTCTGCAGTTAGAGTTCCAGCCTGGCCACCGTTCCCAGCGTGCCAACGATGGTCTCTCTCTCTTCGCTGCTGTTTCATATAGTCACGCTACGGGTTACTATGGTCGCCCATCGCAATACACCATCACCTATACTGACCACAATCGCGATATCTTCACCCTTCAGGGGCGTGCCTCCTACGCCTTTAGTGCATCAAGGTTCAGCCTTGATGTCCGTTATCAGAGCGAGAAACTAGAGAACCGCATCAACACCTATCGTGGACTGACTAACGAGTATGGTGCCACCTACTACGAATACTACGATGCAACGAAAAGTGGCGAGAAAGGTTGGCGCAACTTCGACGTAGATTATGCGTTGCACCTGGGCATCCTCCACGAGTTGCCCACATGGACTATTACTGCTGGCTACCACTGGCAACAGCGCGACATCACAGCCTATCTCTATCCCTACTATCGTCAGCAGCAGTTGAACACCAGCGAGATAGCTGCCAGTGTGACGCGCAATCTGGACCTCATGGGTGGCATTCTTGGTGTGACGCTGAATGGTGGCTATCAGACAGGTTCTGGCGACCCCTACCACGATGGTTCCTTTGTGACTCCCAGCGCCAAACAGCCACAGCCAGCCACGATGGAGGCCTTCCTCTATCGCGACTATGAGTACCAGACAGCCAAGCAGTATCGCCTCGGCCTGCAGCTGAAGTACAGCTTCCTCTTCCCAGGCACACGTCTGAACACCTTCGTGCGTGCAGCCTTCAACTATCGCCACGCCAGCACTCCCGATGGTTCTCCATCGGGCCTGAATAACCCCAGCCGCACCACGTTCCTCATCGCTGCTGGACATACATTCTAAGAAAACAATACACAATTATTACATTTTCAAATTTATGAAAAAGAAACTACTGATGATGGCCTTTTGTACCATCAGCGTACTGACGGCCCATGCCGCCTCAGACACCATTACAGTGCGTGTAAAAGCTATGCACTGTGAGCATTGCGGACAAAAAGTAAAAACAGCACTGAGCAAGAATCCTGGCGTAGGCCCCTTGGAGTTTAACTTCGAGCGCCATACCGTGAAGATTGCCTACGACCCTCAGAAGACGGATGTTGACAGCATCTACCGTAGCATTGCTGCCACCAAGCGTTACGAGGCAACACCCTACGATCCTAACGAGAAGATTGCCGAGACTTTCTCACTGCGCATCGACGACATGCACTGTCAGAAGTGCGTAGATCGTATTGCCCAGCAGTTGAACGCCATTCAGGGCATGGACTCTATTGCTGCCGACTTGCGCAAGCACAGCTACTTTATCCGCTATGATGCCAATCGCACGTCGCAGGACGAGATTCGCGCCAAGCTCGTCAAGGCTGGCTACACGCCCGTATACTACTACGACAACAAGCGAGTGGAATATGCCTACTACCTGATTCCCGCTGAGTCTGCCAACGACGATGCCATAGAGACTGTCCTTGCGCTCGACGGCGTCAGCGACGTCAATGTCAATGCTCGTCGCAAGTCGATGGCCATCACCTATCTGAACGACAAGACCACTGCCGAGAAGCTGCTCAGCGAGGTACAGAAGGCAGGCATCAAGGCCGAACTTCCCAAACCCCATGAGTGTTCAGAGGAAGAAGAAAAGAAATAACCTCTTAGAATAAACAAAAAACGTCCCAAACTCTATCGAGCTTGGGGCGCTTTTTATGTTGTAAGTGTTATTACTTAATCACGACCTTCTTGCCATTCACAATGTTCAAGCCCTTCTGCAGACTGTTCAGGCGAATGCCTTGCAGGTTATAGATAGAATTCTTAACTGTGAATTGTGAATTGTGAATGGTCTCGATACCAGTAGCGTTTGTGACGATAGCATCGGCAGAGATAGGAATCAGGAACCAACCCGTCATGTAGTACAGCACGACACCCGTTATCGAGGTGGCTTTTGCAGGCCACTCATAGCCTTCGGACAGTACGCCAAACAGGTCGCGCGCTTTTATCGTGTTGCCATCAGCATCCTTCAGTTGCTTGTTCATGCCGTTACCAAGCGCTGTAATCTCTACATCGCTCAGCGTTACCAGGCGACCGTAGTTAGCCTGAGCTGCAGTCTCGGCAATGGTCATCGGTGTGCCCACCAGTTCAGTTTCTGTAGCCTCATAGGCAGACAGCGTAGCATCCTCAATAGTGAGTGAATACTCGTATGCCTGAGAAGGAACATTCACATAATCCACATCCGTACTGCCTTTCTTGCCTATAATGTAGCCATTCAGCAATATAGCAGCAGTAAGATTGACACCCTTAATGACGGTAGCACCTGAGGCATCCTCTACATAGTAAGCTCTGTCGAGGTCGTAGTAAGCATTCACACGGGCATCAGCCAGCGTCAGTTTCACTATCTTACCATCCTCAATGGCATTAAAATCAGCGATAGTTGCAGCCTCTTTCACATCATACACGCGAGGCTGTACATTCCACAGCGACTCGAAGTCGTCTGAAGAATTGTTGGTGTCCTGCAGCACCTTGCGGTCACCATCCATGCTTGCCACCTTACGTGCAACAGCCTGACAGTTAAAGGTGTTGATATCAGTAGTGCAGGTGAAGCCAGCATCGTAGTCATCAGTAAAGCGCTTGTCATTAGCCGATGGCGTCTTCTGATACACAATATCAACAGCATCGATGCTGTTAGCCATAGGAATGATGAGATACTGATTGCCTGAATCCTTACCCTTTTTATAGGTCTTAGCACAGTTAGCGATATCCGTATCAGCCTTGAACAGCGCGATGCCATCAGGACCAGGATTCATAAAGTTGATAAAGTCCTGATTAGCAGCGGCAGAGTATACAAGCGTCATTGCAGGAACAGTCTCTGAGTGGTTGTTGAAAGCAGCGTTGGCGCTCTTTACTTCGAAATCAGCAGTGCTCAAGTCCACCTTACCCTCAGCAATCTCGCTATGGTCGATAGCACAGGTAGTGATGACGAGACTCTTGCCAGGCTCCATCACGACAGGACTGCCAGCAGGAATCTGGAACACCTGCTTGAAGACGGCCATACCCTCCTTGTCGTCCACCATGTCGGTAGCAGCCCATGCGTTAGCAGCAGCATCGCTGTTGGCCATAGCGACATAGGTTCCTGCCACATCAATAGTCTCTGCAGAGTTGTTGTAGAGCTCGATGTACAGGTGGCACATGTAGTTCTTGGGAGTAGCGCCATTCAGACGAGTACTACCTGCATAGAACACCTTGCCGATAACCAGTTTGCCTTGCAAATCTTCTGCACTGGCACTCAGTGCTGCCAGTAACACAAATAGTAGCGTAAAAAGTTTCTTCATAAGCTTGTCTTATATATTATTAATGTGTACTTCGTTAGCGGATAGCGGACTATCACGCTGCAAAAGTACACATTTTTTCTATATCCTACAATCGCCAAAAGTAGGTATTTTGAGGGGCACTGTAGCCCAAGGTTTACTTCACGTTGCCGACCTTGATGAGGTACTCACCAATCTGGACGGCATTGAGAGCAGCACCCTTACGAATCTGGTCACCAGAGAGCCAGAAGGTCAGACCGTTCTCGTCAGAGAGATCCTTGCGCACACGACCTACGAAGACGTCGTCCTTGCCAGCAGTCTCCAAAGGCATGGGGTACACAAGGTTAGCGGGGTCGTCAACGAGCGTACAGCCAGGAGCAGCAGCAATAGCCTTCTGAGCTTCCTCGACGCTGATGGGTTTCTCTGTCTCAATCCACACGCTCTCAGAGTGTGAGCGCAGCGAGCTGACACGCACGCACATAGCTGAGCACTTGGCATCGGTATGCATAATCTTCTGCGTCTCGTTGTACATCTTCATCTCCTCCTTGGTATAGCCGTTGGGCTGGAAGACGTCAATCTGAGGAATGACGTTGTAGGCCAGCTGGTGAGGGAACTTCTTGATGGTCTTTACCTCGCCCTCTTCTACCATCTCCTTGTACTGCTGCTGCAGCTCGGCCATAGCAGCGGCACCAGCACCTGATGCGCTCTGATAAGAAGAGACGTGGATGCGCTTGATGTGCGAGATGTTCTCCAGTGGCTGCAGTACAACCACCATCATAATCGTGGTGCAGTTGGGGTTGGCGATGATGCCACGAGGACGGTTCAGTGCATCAGCAGCATTGCACTCGGGCACTACCAAGGGGACATCGTCGTCCATGCGGAAAGCGCTGGAGTTGTCAATCATCACAGCACCATACTTGGTGATGGTCTCTGCGAACTCCTTCGACGTGCCGGCACCTGCAGAGGTGAAGGCGATATCAACATCCTTGAAGTCGTCGTTATGCTGAAGCAGTTTCACGGTCAGTTCCTTACCACGGAAAGTATATTTAGTTCCAGCAGAACGCTCAGAACCAAACAACACCAATTCGTCCATTGGGAAATTTCTCTCGTCAAGCAGGCGCAGGAATTCCTGACCTACAGCGCCTGAGGCGCCCACAATTGCTACTTTCATTTTAAAGCCCCTAAGTTAGGGGTTGGGGTCTGAACAATGGCTATTCTTCCCACCAACCCATCATAATTTTAACTGTTTATTTATACTTTTGGCTGCAAAATTACAAAAAAACTTTCATTTTGTTCCATATTTGCTGAAAAAGTTGTAATTTTGCAGTAAAATAATGACAATGAACTACTCCAACCATCCTGCTACTAAGGATTATCGACAACTACTACGAAAAACCGAGACTCCTGCAGAGCGTATGCTTTGGAGAAAGATAAAAGGAAAGCAACTCGACGGATACCGTTTTCGTCAGCAACATGGCTACGGATCGTATGTGTTAGATTTCTATTGCCCAGCGCTCCGTCTTTGCATAGAGCTTGATGGCGACGTGCATGATGAAGAAAGGGTAAGAATAAAAGATGAAGAACGAACAGAATTCCTTTGCGAACAGCGAATTCACGTTTTAAGATTTAGAAACAAAGACGTGGAAACTGACGTGGATGGAGTCCTGAATAGAGTTAGAGAGTATATAAATAAATGTATCACCCAGGGGACGGCGGTCGTTCAGACCCCCACCCCCCTAACTTAGGGGGCTTATAAAAATGATGTCATATTTCCCCATAACCAGTCCGACACTGATTTTCTTTGTCGTGCTGCTTATCATCCTGTTGGCGCCCATCATCATGGGTAAGCTGCGCATTCCGCACATCATCGGAATGGTGCTGGCTGGCGTGCTGATTGGCGAGCACGGACTGAACATTCTGGAGCGCGACCACTCGTTCGAGCTGTTTGGTAAGGTGGGACTGCTGTACATCATGTTCCTGGCAGGCTTGGAGATGGACATGGAGAGTGTCAAGAAGAACTCCAAGCGCATCCTGTGGTTTGGACTGCTGACCTGCTTGGTGCCACTGGTGCTGACCTACGTGATGGCTATGTGGCTACTGGACTATTCGTCGACGGCCTCGTTCCTTTTGGGTTGTATCATGGCGTCGAACACGCTCATCGCCTACCCCATCATCTCGCGCTATGGCATGGGGCGTCACCCCAGCGTGATGCTCAGCGTGGGCGCCTCGATGCTGTCACTCTTCATGGCACTGATGATGCTGGCAGCGCTGTCGGCATCGTACAGCAAGGACGTCGGCATCGGCTTCTGGCTGCTGTTCGTGGTAAAGTTTGTAGCCTTCCTGGCACTCAGCATCATACTCATTCCCAAGGTGACGCGCTACTTCCTGCGTCGCTATTCGGATGCCGTCATGCAGTTCATCTATGTGCTGTCTGTCATGTTCCTCTCGGCAGCATTGTCCGAGGCCATTGGCGTCGAGGGCATCGTGGGAGCCTTCATTGCAGGCCTTATATTAAATAGGTATATACCTCATGTGTCGCCACTGATGAACCGCATCGAGTTCATTGGCAACGCCATCTTCATCCCCTACTTTCTGATTGGTGTAGGCATGCTCATCAATGTCGGCTCCTTGTTCGATGGCTGGCGCATGCTGGGTGTGGTGGCACTCATCGTCTTCTTCGGCACGTTCGGCAAGGCGTTGGCGGCCTACATCTCCAGCCTCTTGTTCCGACTGACGAAGGCCGAAGGCCACATGATGTTCGGACTGACGTGTGCCCACGCTGCTGGTGCAATCGCCATGGTGATGGTCGGCATGCGCCTGGAGGTGTCGCCTAGGCACTATCTGGTCAACAACGAGATGCTGAACGGTGTGGTCATCATGATTCTCATTACCTGCATCATCTCGACACTCATGACAGAGAAGGCCTCGCAGGAGATAACGCTGATGGGCAGTCGTGCGGGCAGTGGGCTCCCCACTGACGCCTCCCACTCTTCGAAGAACGAGAAGGTGCTGCTGTGCGTAAAGTATCCTGACATTGCTCCCCAACTGCTGGAACTGGCACTTATGATGCGCAACCCCAAGCGCAAGAACGACCTCGTGGCCTTGAACGTGGTGTACGACGACGTCAATGCCAGCAACCACCGCGAGGCAGGACTGCAACTGCTGGAGCGCCTGCAACAACGTGCCTCAGCTGCCGACCTGCAGATGCAGACGCAGGTGCGCCTGTCGTCGAACATAGCCAACGGCATCAAGCACGCCTTCCGCGAATTCGGCTGCTCAGAGATTATCATGGGTATGCACGTGCACACGGATGTCAATCCCAAGTTCTGGGGCGAATTCCTGCAGAGCTTGTATAACGGTCTGAACCGTCAGATTGTGCTGACGCGCTTTGTGCAACCACTGAACACGCTGCGACGCATACAGGTGGCCGTACCCTCGCGCGCTGAGTTCGAGCCTGGCTTCCACCGCTGGCTGGAGCGCTTGGCACGCATGGCAGGCAATCTGGACTGCCGCATCCAGTTTCATGGGCGCAACGAGTCGTTGGAGCTGATTCGTGAATACATCAACAATCACCACCCTAGTGTTCGTGCTGAGTACACCTTCATGGCCCATTGGAACGAGCTACCTCGTCTGGCTGAGAACATCAGCAACGACCACATGTTCGTCGTCATCACCGCTCGTAAGGGTACCATCTCGTACAAGACGGCGCTGGAGCGCCTGCCCAAGGAGCTCATGCAGCACTTCTCTGGCAAGAACCTCATGATTCTCTTCCCAGACCAGTACGGTACGCAGAAGGAAGAGTCTATGACGTTCACTGCCGCTCAGCACCAGGAGGAGAGCAGCTTCTATGACATCATCGCCCGCTGGCTCCAGAAGCAGCGAGGCACCCTCAAGAAATAGCGTAGTCGGCGGTTTACCCGCTGACATCAAAAATTATGATTACAATAGAAAATATCACCAAGAGCTTCGGCTCACTACAAGTACTGAAAGGCATCGACCTTCACATAGATCGTGGCGAGGTCGTAAGCATTGTAGGCCCCAGCGGAGCAGGCAAGACCACCCTGCTGCAAATCATGGGCACGCTAGACCGCCCAGACAGCGGTAGTGTTCACGTCGATTCCGTCGACGTGACCGCCCTCTCTCAGAAGAAGCTGGCCGACTTCCGCAATCGCCACATCGGCTTCGTCTTCCAGTTCCACCAGCTGCTGCCTGAGTTCACCGCCCTGGAGAACATCATGATACCTGCCTACATTGCGGGCACCTCGCAGAAGGCCGCCAAGCAGCGCGCACAGGAGTTGTTGCAGTTTATGGGACTCTCCGACCGTGCCAGCCACAAGCCCAACGAGCTCTCTGGTGGCGAAAAGCAGCGCATTGCTGTTGCCCGTGCCCTAGTCAACAACCCTGCCGTCATCCTGGCCGACGAGCCCTCAGGCTCCTTGGACAGCCAGAACAAGCAGGAGCTGCACCAGTTGTTCTTTGACCTGCGCGACCAATTCGGCCAGACCTTCGTCATCGTGACCCACGACGAGCAGCTGGCCTCGATTACCGACCGTACTATTCACATGAAAGATGGATTGCTATGCTTAAACTCGGCGATTACAACACCCTCAGAATAAAGAAGCGCACCGACTTCGGCCTCTATCTGGACGGCGGCGACGAGGGCAACATCCTGCTGCCCAACCGCTACGTGCCCAAGGGCTACGTCATAGGACAAGAGCTGGAGGTATTCCTCTACCTCGACCAAGACGAGCGCATCGTGGCCACCACCGAGCACCCCATCGCCAAGGTCGGCGAGTTCGCCTGGATGGAGTGTGCCTGGACTAACGAGTATGGCGCCTTCCTCAACTGGGGCTTGATGAAAGACCTCTTCTGCCCCTTCCGCGAACAGAAGACGCGCATGGTCAAAGGCCAGCGCTACTACGTCTACGTCATGGAGGACGAGAAGACGCACCGACTGATGGCTACCTCCAAGGTGGAGCGCTACCAGAAAAAGACGGGCTACGAGCTGAGTCTGGACTTCGCAGAGGTGCTGCTGGCCTATCTGCAGGAGCACGATGGCCAGTGCGAACTGGGCGACAAGAGCCCCTCAGAAGCCATTGCCGCCCGTTTCGGTGTTAGCAAGAAAGTCTATAAGAAGGCCGTTGGCGACCTCTACAAGCGCCATCTCATCACCATCAGTGACGAGGGAATCCGCCTGGTCTGACCCTCCTACTCCGTATACTCCAGAATATCCCCTGGCTGACAATCCAACGCCTTGCAGATAGCCTCCAGCGTCGAGAAGCGGATGGCCTTGGCCTTGCCCGTCTTCAGGATAGAGAGGTTCGCCTGCGTAATGCCAATCTTCTCGGCCAGCTCTTGTGACGACATCTTACGCTTGGCCATCATCACGTCTACATTTACAATGATACTCATAGTGTCAAGCGTTTAGATGGTTAGTTCCTGTTCGTCCTTCAAGTCCTTGCCCTTCAGGATAATCTGCGAGATAATCATCAGTACCAAGCCGAAGACGATGATGTAGCCGCTGGCGGGATGCCAATAGATGTCGTAGTAAGCCATCAAGACCTGCTCGCGAAGCAATTGTATCTGGATGTAGCTCGTCACATTAACCACGAGCCAGGTGGCAACGAGCAGCCAGCCTGCCGTCTCCAGTCGTTTGGCAATCTGCGACACGAAGATTTCGCCTTTGTAGACAGAACGCACCACCATCAGGACGATGACCAGCAGCCATATGAACAGAGGCAGCGCAGCACACGACAGCAGCGTCTGCGTCAACATGAAATCGGGCGATGCTTTCTCAAAAGGCATCTTCAGCTTCACCTTCTGCATCTCCACCATGCAGGGCTCGCCCTTGATGCTGCTATAGAGGAATTTGTCGTTGGCGCCACGGATGGGTCTGACGGGGATGGTCACCTCGAATGTCGGCTTGAAGTGCACAGTCCATGACGAGAAGGTGCTGGTGTCGCGCCTACCGTTAGTGGTGTCCACATTGATGGTGGTCTGCCTGTCGATTTTTGCAAAATCTTCCTTTAAGGAATCCAGGGTGAGCACCTCGCCATCGCGCGTTTCACAATAAAAATTCTCGAAATTGAACGTGAGCGAGAGCACTGTTCCGACCAGTACGATGGCCGTCAGGACACTGTAGAATTTCAGCTTGTTCTTCAGAATAGATTGAATTTTCTTCATAACTGATAATGTTTTGTTGATAATTGATTATGTTTATTAGATTTTGATAATGTTTTATTGTTATTCGATAATTAATTTCGGTGCAAAGATAATCATTATTTTTGAATCACCAAAGAAAAAAAACAAAAAATTATCGAAAAACAATAATTTTTCTGCAAATCACGATAAAAACGGCCGCGTATTAGGCTGCATAACATAAAAACTGTGAATGGCTCAGGGAGATTCCCTGAGCCATTCACAGTTTCACAATTCACAGTTTACTTTTTCTCCCTAGGGAAAAGCACCACCCAGCCTTCATCGCCCTTATGGTCGCGTTCTCCAAACACATCAATGTAATCTACTTGATTGCCCTTTTCGTCGTAGATATTGCATAGCAGACAGTTGTCATAGATTCGATAGACATGATACACTGTCTCACCATGAATGCCTGCAGCGCGACTAATGCTATAGCATAAAGACGGGGCACCCTTAAAATCCTTGAACTCCACTTCCAGCGCCTTAGCCTGCGGAACTAGCCATGCGGGCAGCTCGCTGTATTCATCCACCGCACTGCCTTTGCTTTCATCATCACTGGAACATGCGCCCAGTCCCAATGCCATAACCAAAACGATACTAGCTAAAATCCACTGTTTCATCGTCATTGCATTAAGGGTTCAACATTTGTTTCACGATGCAAATTACAGAGTCTTTATGGCTCCATGTTGATGTTCAGCGTAGCAACATACTTGTTCTTACTGCCACCCTCAAGGTTGGTGGTAAGTGTGAAGATGCAGGTGTTGCTAGTGAACTTCAGGTCGATAGCACTATTATCCTGGATAAACTTGTTACCCATCTCACTGTCTTTCAGTTGGATAGCAATGTTTGAATAGCTACTGTCAGCCCATTTCCATGTGGCAACGTCGGGAGTGCCCTTAGAATACTCCAGCATCAGCATACCAGTTTTGTCAATGGTCAGCGACTTTACCTCGCGGTCCAGCTCTTCCAGTTCTTCGTCGGTGAAACCAGTATCGCGCTCCTTTACCTCTTTAACGAACTGGCCCAAGTCGCCACCCTGTACAGGCAGAGACAAAGCTTTAATGTCGCCAGAAAGAGTCAGCTTCATGCTCTTTACCTTCCATGTGCGTGCAATCTTATCAAGATTAGAGCCACCAGTCATCTGTTCATAAGCGATCACTGCCTGAACGTCCTCTTCGGTCTGGAACGTATAAGTTTGGTTGTCGATAGTGATGGTAACAGAAATACCAAGCTTAGTGCTCTGAGTAGTAGCACGGGTTATTGATGACTTAATGGTACCTACACCTTGAATGGTGTATGTGCCACCATCAATCTTAGAAATGTTGTAAGCAGCATACTGCTTCTTGTTTTCCGTGCTTACCTCAAAGATGACCTTACCGCTCTCAGTAATGTTAATACCCGTCAGCTTAGCCCCCCCCTGAGCTGCTGGAGCCTGGGCTTCAGCAATAGTAAAGGAGGCCGCACTAGAGGCGTAGGCTGGCGTAGGATAAGATGGTTGGCCGTCGCCACCTGCTGGTGAGTCGTCACTGTCAGAGCCACATGCAGCAAGGCTTACTGCTACAAAAGCTGCCATTGCATAATAAAGAAAATTCTTTTTCATTGTCGTTATTTTTTTAATTAATTATAGTTTTAGTACTTATTTAGGGACATTAGAACAAACGACCGATAATGCGGAACGTCATAACGGGATAAACGCCAATCTTCTCAATAGTCTTCACAGCGTCCTTGACGTCTTGGTAGTCCTTATCAGGATTGGTAATCTTGTCCTTGTCAATTTTCTGGTTGGCTGTTACCCAGTCGCCTTCTGCATCATTCCAAGCGTTGATGTTTGACCAAACCTCAGGCTTTCCCCAGAACTGCACACCCAGATCGAACTGCAAGCCAATGCGCTTCTTAGGAACGGCACGACCAAAACCAATACCCAGATAGGGCTTGAAACTATTAACCTTCAGGTCTGCCTCTACATCACCTGTCGCTTTGTCAGAAACCAGCGTATAGGTATCTGAAGCAGTACCGAGTTCCAGACCTGCAGTACCCCAGTTGCCTGGCTTGACGAATGGCTCCTTATTCTTGACAGAAACCACTTTCTCTTTACCAAAGTAAGCACCAGCAGTAAAGTGGAACGTACTCTTCTTAGAGGGATACCAATCGAAAAGAACGCTGAAATCGCCCATATCAAGCTTGCCTTCCAAATCTACATTATTAGTTAAGAAAGCGGGGTCACTACCAACGTTGACATTCTGCTTGTAGCTAAACTTTGGCATGAATGAGTATTCAGCACGAAGCGCAAAACTAGCAGACAGCGGTGCTGCCAACTGGAAACCAATACCTGTTGTACCAGCAGAGACACCAAAGCTGACGTGGTTCAGGAAACCATAATCGTCTGCATCCAACTGGGCGTGTGCCTGTCCGAAACCGAATAGTGCTGTTGCACATATCAAGAGTAATTTCTTCATAGTTTAATTGTTTTTTTTGAGTTAATGATTGTTTACTGTGTGCAAAGATAAGTAAAAAAAATATATGTTCCAAACTTTTCATAGAGAAATTTGGAACATATTTTAAGAATTGTAGCAGAAATTGCAATTTTAGAACTCTGCCGACTTTGGTGTGCGCGGGAACGGGATGACGTCACGGATGTTCTGCATGCCAGTAACAAACAGAATGAGGCGCTCGAAGCCGAGGCCAAAGCCTGCATGTGGGCAAGAGCCCCAACGGCGGGTGTCGATATACCACCACAGGTGGGTCATATCCATATCACGACGCTTGATCTCGCCCATCAGCTTGTCGTAGCTCTCCTCACGGACAGAGCCACCGATGATCTCACCGATCTGTGGGAACAGCACGTCGGTACCCTGCATCGTAGGACCAGGAGCGATGGCACCCTTGTAGCCTACGCTACCCTCGCCCTGCTCTTCGTTCTGCTTCATATAGAACGACTTGAAGGCACGCGGATAGTCAGTCATGATGACGGGCTTCTTGAAGTGCTCCTCGACGAGGTAGCGCTCATGCTCGCTGGCAAGGTCGTCGCCCCAGTTGCAGGGGAACTCAAACTTCTTGCCGTTCTTGATAGCTTCCTGCAGGATGTTGATACCCTCAGTATAAGGCAGGCGAACGAAGGTCTCCTTCAGCACACCCTCCAGGCGCTGAATCAGGGTCTTGTCAATCATCTGGTTCAGGAAGGCAAGGTCGTCCTTACAGTTGTCGAGTGCCCAGCGTACGCAGTACTTGATGAAGTCTTCCTCCAAGTCCATCAGCTCTTCCTGGTCGAGGAAAGCCACCTCAGGCTCTACCATCCAGAACTCAGCCAAGTGGCGTGGAGTATTACTGTTCTCTGCGCGGAACGTAGGACCGAAGGTGTAGATAGCACCCAGAGCGGTAGCTCCCAGCTCACCCTCCAGCTGACCAGAAACGGTCAGCGAGGTCTGCTCGCCAAAGAAGTCGTCGTCGTAGATAATCTTACCCTGCTCGTCCTTCTTCAGGTCGTACAGGTTCTTGGTGGTCACCTGGAACATGTTGCCAGCTCCCTCACAGTCGCTGGCAGTAATCAGCGGCGTGTGGAAGTAGAAGAAGCCGTGGTCGTGGAAATAGGTATGGATAGCCATTGCCATATTGTGACGGATGCGCATCACGGCACCAAAGGTATTGGTACGCAGGCGCATGTGGGCATTCTTACGCATAGCCTCGAACGACTGGCCCTTCTTCTGCATGGGGTAGTCGTTGCCGCAGAGTCCATAGACCTCCAACTTGGTAGCCTGAATCTCTGAGGTCTGACCAGCACCCTGGCTCTCTACCAGCACGCCCTCGGCATTGATGCAGGCACCAGTGGTGATGTCCTTCAACAGCTGCTCGTCAAACTTGGCAGGGTCAACGACAATCTGCACATTCTTGATGGTAGAACCATCGTTCAGCGCGATGAAGTCGACAGCCTTAGAACTGCGGTGCGTGCGCACCCAGCCCTTCACACATACTTCTTTTCCAAAATCAGTACTCTTCAGTACGTCAATTATCTTTGTTCTTTTCATTTTTCTTCTTGTTTTGTTTGTCGCTATAGCATAGCGACATACTTCACTTTATTCGTAAGCACCCATGCGCAGGCGGTCAACCTCTTCCTCTGTGAGGTAGCGCCAGTCACCACGACGGACGTTCTTCTTGGTAAGACCAGCAAACTGTACGCGGTCGAGCTTGACAACCTTGTAGCCAAGGCTCTCGAAGATACGGCGCACGATGCGGTTCTTGCCAGAGTGAATCTCGATGCCTACCTGCTTCTTGTCAGTATCGCTGGCATAGTCGATAGCATCGGCCTTGATGTCGCCATCGTCAAGGGTGATACCCTCGGCAATCTGCTGCATATCGTGAGCAGTAACGGCCTTGTCAAGATATACGTGATAGATCTTCTTCTTCAGGAACTTAGGATGGGTCAGCTTAGAAGCCAGATCACCATCGTTGGTCAGAAGCAATACACCAGTGGTGTTGCGGTCCAGACGACCAACAGGATAGATGCGCTCCTCGCAGGCTCCCTTCACCAGGTCCATCACCGTCTTACGCTGCTGAGGATCGTCGCTGGTAGTAACATAGTCCTTGGGCTTGTTCAACAGCACATAGACCTTCTTCTCCATGCGGACGGGCTGATCGTGGAACAACACCTCGTCAGTGCGCAGTACCTTGGTACCCAACTCGGTAACAACCTCGCCATTGACCTTTACAACACCTGCTGTGATGAACTCATCAGCCTCACGACGGCTGCAGACACCTGCATTAGCCAGGAACTTGTTCAGACGAAGGGGCTCGTTGGGATCGTAGTTCTCCTCCTTATACTCGATACGCTTCTTCAGCGAATACTTAGCGTTGGGATCGTAGCCTGGAGTATGCTGGCGATAACCACCACGCTGCTGACCATAACCACCACCACGCTGCTGGCCATAGCCACCACGCTGCTGGTAACCACCCTGCTGATAGCCACCCTGACGAGGCTGACCATACTGAGGGCGCTGCTGGCCGTAGCCACCTTGACGCTGCTGACCGTAGCCACCCTGACGCTGCTGGCCATAACCACCCTGACGGGGCTGACCATACTGAGGACGCTGCTGGCCGTAGCCGCCTTGGCGCTGCTGATAGCCTCCCTGGCCTTGCTGATAGCCGCCTTGGCGCTGCTGATAGCCACCCTGACGAGGCTGATAGCCGCCCTGACGCTGCTGGTAACCACCCTGCTGGTAGCCACCCTCATTATTATAGTTGTTACGTGGACGATAGCCCTGCTGACGCTGAGGAGCACCTGACATCAAGCCGGCTCCAAAGCCCTCAGGACGGAAACCGCCCTCTTCCTGCTCATGATTTCGATTGTAACCGCCCTGCTGTCCACCAAACTGGGGACGAGGCTTCTGAATACGGGGACGTGGCGAACGTCCTGGACGATAACCCTGATAACCACTCTCGTGATTCTGGCTCTGCTGTTCAGCAGACTGCTCTTCTGTTTTCTTTTCGTTTTCGAATTCCATAATTGTGTTTGTTTTAAAGTGGAGCCTCACGGCTCGCGGTTTGTGTTGATAATACGGATTTTTATAAACTTATTTTAAATTGTTAATTAAATTCCTGTATAATTAGATGGTGTGATTTCCATTAATTCGCTCTTCAGCTCGTCGCTGACATCGAGTCCCTGGATAAATGCATGGATGGTCTCCTCAGTCATCTTCTGGTTGGTACGTGTCAGGGCCTTCAGTGCCTCATAGGGATTGGGATAGGCCTCGCGACGCAGGATGGTCTGAATAGCTTCAGCCACTACTGCCCACGTATTCTCCAAGTCTTCCTCCAGTTTCTGCTCGTTGAGAATCAGCTTGCGCAGTCCTTTCAGCGTACTCTGGATGGCGATGAGCGCATGACCCATGGGGACACCCACATTACGCAGCACCGTAGAGTCGGTGAGGTCGCGCTGCAGACGGCTGACAGGCAATTTCTGTGCCAGGAATCCCAGCACGGCATTGGCCATACCCATGTTACCCTCAGAATTCTCGAAGTCAATGGGGTTCACCTTATGGGGCATAGCACTTGAGCCCACCTCGCCAGCCTTGATCTTCTGCTTGAAGTACTCCATAGAGATGTACATCCAGAAGTCGCGATCGAGGTCGATGATGATGGTATTGATGCGACGCATGGCATCGAAGATAGCTGCCAGCCAGTCGTAGTTAGAAATCTGCGTAGTCCACTGCTCGCGCTCCAAGCCCAGCTTCTCACTAACGAAGCTGTTGCCAAACTCGCGCCAGTCGTACTGTGGATAAGCCACATGGTGGGCATTATAGTTACCAGTAGCGCCACCAAACTTAGCAGTGATGGGGGTATCCTTCAAAGCACGGAGCTGTTCTTCCAGACGATACACAAAAACCATCACCTCCTTACCCAGACGTGTGGGAGAGGCAGGCTGTCCGTGGGTTTTGGCAAGCATAGAAACGTTCTTCCACTGCTCAGCATAGTCGTTGAGCTGTTCGATGAGTTCCTCGACCATTGGATAGTATACCTGCTCGAAAGCCTCCTTGATGCTCAAGGGAATACTGGTATTGTTGATATCTTGTGATGTTAGACCAAAGTGGATGAATTCCTTAGCCTCAGCAGGGAAAGCGCTGAGCGCAGTGTGAGCGCTGGTTTTGGCGGCATCAATCTGTTCCTTGATGAAGTACTCCACAGCCTTCACATCGTGATTGGTTACCTTCTCGATATCCTTCACACGCTGGGCATCCTGCTCAGTGAAGTTGCGATAGATGTCGCGCAAAGGCTCAAAGAGACTGTGGTCTACCGTCTCCAGTTGGGGCAACGGCAACTCGCAGAGGGTAATGAAATACTCGATTTCCACGCGCACACGATAGCGTATCAATGCATACTCGGAAAAGTATCCTGCCAGTGATTCGGTTTTGCTTCTGTAACGGCCATCGATAGGAGAAATGGCGGTCAATGCATCTAGTTCCATGCTTTTTCTAATACCTTAATTAAAATATATAGCTATACATTCTCTCAAATGTGACTGCAAAGGTACAAAGAATAATTGAGAATTGAGAATTGAGAATTGAGAATTTTCCATTCAATTCCTTCTTTTTTTGATATTTAACAAAAAAGAGTCCCAAATTTCTTTGGAACTCCTTAGTGGGCGTTGACGGATTCGAACCGCCGACCCTCTGCTTGTAAGGCAGATGCTCTAAACCAGCTGAGCTAAACGCCCGTCTTTGACCTTGTGGTGCAAAGTGCTTCGCAAATCCTTTTTGTAAGCGGGTGCAAAGGTAAGGAGAAAAATTGAAATAGAAAAACTTTGGGCCGAAAATGTTTTGTTAATTAACTTCTTTTAGCACTTTCGGCCCAAAAACCACTTATAACTCGTACAATTCGTTGGCTTCCATCAGTTCAACCTTCTTCTCGGAAAGGATGCGCTCACAGCTCTCCAAATCAGTAGGACGGATAACAACAGTTGCCACGTCGCCGTTGGCGAACGAGTACATATACTCAATGAATACGCCATTCTCCGAGAGGTGCTTCAACACCTTTGCCAGCGAACCACTGACATTCGGACAGGTAAAGCCAATGACATCGGTAATCTTTACAGCAAAATGGGCGGCCTTCAACACCTGATAGGCTTTGTCAGGATCGCTGACAATGCAGCGAAGGATGCCGAAGTCAGAGTTGTCGGCAATACTCATGGCTGAGAGGTTGACACCAGCAGCACCCAGCACGTCTGTTACTTCGGTCAGACGACCAGACTTATTCTCCAGAAAGACTGATAATTGTTTTGCTAACATATTTCTTTGGTTTTCGTTATTATAAATTTCTCTTATCAATGACACGCTTAGCCTTACCCTCAGAGCGCTCGATACCCTTAGGCTCTACTAGCTTCACCTTGAAGCCCAGACCAATGACAGAGCGCAACTCAGCCTCCAGCTTCTTCTGCAAGCCAACCAGTGTAGCCATATCGTCCGTGAAGTACTCTTCCTTTACCTCCACCTTCAACTCGCTGGTATCGGTATTGTTCACACGGTCAACAGTCAGCAGGAAGTGTGGCTCATATTCAGGCAGCTTCAGGATGACGTCCTCAATCTGTGATGGGAAGACGTTGACACCACGGATGATGAGCATATCGTCGCAACGACCCAGAATACGGTCCATACGCACCAGTGTACGTCCGCACTTACACTTATCGTAATGCAGGGCCGTCAGGTCGTGGGTACGATAGCGCAACAATGGCATACCCTCTTTTGTCAGGTGAGTGAAGGTCAGTTCGCCCAACTGTCCTTCAGGCAATGGCTCGCCACTCTTGGGATCAAGAATCTCAGGATAGAACAGGTCTTCGTTGAGGTGGGTACCACACTGATGCTCACACTCATAGCCCACACCAGGTCCAGCAATCTCGCTCAAGCCATAGATATCATAGGCTTTGATACCCAGACTCTCTTCCAGCTTCTTACGCATCTTCTCCGTCCAAGGTTCAGCGCCAAACACGCCCACCTTCAGCTTGAACTCGCTACGTGGATATTCACACTCTTTCATAGCCTCTCCCAAGAACATAGCGTAGCTGGGGGTACAGCAAAGAATGGTTGTACCAAAGTCGTGCATCAGCGTCATCTGCTTCTGCGTATTACCACTGGAGATAGGAATGACACTGGCGCCAATATTGGTAGCACCATCGTGAGCACCCAGACCACCAGTAAACAGTCCATAGCCATAGGCCACCTGGAAGATATCTTCTTTAGTAGCACCATAGGCCGTAAAGGCACGTGAGATAGCCTCTGACCACATAGCCAAGTCCTTGCGAGTGTAGAGCACCACCACAGGTTTACCTGTCGTACCACTACTGGCGTGGATACGAACAATCTGACTCATGGGCACTGCTGCCAAGCCAAAGGGATAGTTGTCACGCAGGTCAAGCTTATTAGTGAAAGGTAACTTGGTGATATCGTCAATACCTTTGATATCACCAGGTTCAAGACCCATCTCTTGAAATTTCTTTCGATAGAAGGGCGTATTGTAATACACATACTCCGCGATCTTCTTCAAACGAGCACTCTGCAAATCGCGTAACTGTTCGCGATCCATGCACTCAACTGTTTCATTCCAAATCATTGTTTTTTATTCATTTAGGTTACTTGTTAGAATTTGTGTTGATGCAAAGGTACAAAGAAAAGTTGAAAGATGAAAGTTGAAAGTTGAAAGTTTTGAGGTAGCAGATAGTTTTTTTTGATATTTAACAAAAAAAGGAGTCCCGAAGATTCGGAACTCCTTTGTAAGATATCTATTGTTTAGATTACTTAATCTCAACAGTAGCACGACGGTTGTAGCTGATTGGGCTCAGAGTCTTCACACCACCAGCAGCAACGATCTCGATGTTGTTGCGATCGACACCCATCTTAACGAGCTCGTCAGCAACGGTCTGAGCGCGCTTCTCAGAGAGCTTCTGGTTGTACTCAGCAGAACCAGTCCTGCTATCAGCGTAACCAGTAACAACAATCTTAGAGTTGTTCTCCTTAGCGACCTTAGCCAGATCATTAACGTTCTGCAGATCCTTCTTAGAAGCAATCTTAGACTTGTTGATGTTGAAGAATACTGATACAGGAGCAGCAACAACCTTTGTAACGGTCTTACCTGCAGCAACCATAGCGGTTGTCTGAGCAGCTTCCTTCTGCTGGTTAGCCAGCATATCTTTCAGACGAGCGTTCTCTGACTGAGCGTCAGTCAGCTGAGCGTTCAGAGCGTCGATCTGACCCTGTGACAGAGCCTTGATAGCGTCTACGTCAGGAGTCTTGTTCCAAGTACCCTTACCGAGGTTGAATGTAGCACCAACCTCAACAGAGAGCTGATTCAGACGATGCTTAGGCATGATACCACCCTCAGAACCGAGACCAACGATTTCCTTACCATAGTTAGTGTAACCCAGCTCGAGGTTCAGAGCAACCTTCTTGCTAATCTTGAAGGTATTCAGCAAACCAGCACTGAAGGTATAAGTACCAGGCTTACTATTACTTCCTTCAGCAGACTTAACAACATGAGCAAGACCAGCACCAACATAAGGAATGAAGTTCCAAACGCGGTCCTCATCATAACCACCCAGCAGGTTGTGCAGATTGAACAGAACCTGCTCATTTACAGACAGCAGCATAGCCTCCTTGCTATCGAATGCCTTACCTATCCAGCCAAAGTTAGCCTTTGTACGGAGTCCGAGACCAGGAGTAAACCACTTACCAACAGCAATAGAAATGCTAGGAGCGGTGAAACCATGC
This sequence comes from uncultured Prevotellaceae bacterium, assembly GCA_946410305.1. Taxonomy (GTDB): domain Bacteria; phylum Bacteroidota; class Bacteroidia; order Bacteroidales; family Bacteroidaceae; genus Prevotella. Next base: position 28,280 of record CAMJZV010000011.1, read on the forward strand.
TGACAAGCAGCATCCTTATCAGTACCCATAGGGAACTTGCGGAAAGGAGCGCTGAACAAACCATGAGTTCCAACAGTGTAAGAACTCCAGTTCAGATTAGTCTGGATGAACCAATTGCTCCAGAAGGAATTGGTTGATACACTATACTTCTCAGTAGGATCCTCCTGAGCCATAGCGTTCAGTGAAAGACTGGCAACAGCCAGCATCAAGAATAACTTTTTCATACTATACTAATAAATTAAGTTAAAGATTCTTTTCGAAATTCGTTGCAAAAGTAAATATTATTTTCGAATAATCAAAGTTTTTTAGCAAATAAATTCATTTTTACACTCATTTTTTTGATTTTTCGCCACAAAAAGGGCATTTTTCATGGCAAAACAGCCTATTTTAGAATAAATTATGCCAACAAATGCTCGATATCAGCCTGTGGGAGGATACAGAGCACTGCTTTTCCATCAGGCGTGTAGTTAACATTGTCGCAAGAGAAGAGGTTATTTACCACTACATCCATCTCTTCGTTTGACAATTGCTGTCCATAAGGTATCGCTGCATGACGGGCAAGGCCGAGGGCAACCTGATGATTGATAGAGAGGCTATCGTGACTGACAGGCACAGACGAAGCCAGAATATCTTGCAACAGCTGGGAAGCATTCAAGCCCTCTATACCGGCTGGTACACCATTGACAGCATAGCTTGATGGTCCAAGAGGAGTCAGTTCAAAACCAACGGCATTCAACGCAGGCATCATCTCTTCCATCAGGACTGCCTCAGAAGGTGCCATCTCTATTACCTCAGGAAACAGCATACGCTGGCTGCTGGAAGGAGTATCTGCCAACTGTTGCATATAACGCTCGTAGCGGATGCGGACATCTGCACGATGCTGGTCAATAATCATCAGACCAGACTTGACAGCTGTCATTATATAGCGTCCTTTATACTGATAGTGCAACGGACTGACGTCTGTCAACTCTACTGGCTGTTCAGAGGTTGGTGCATCGTCAAGCGGCGATATCGGCTTGTCTTGAGGAGCAGCAAACAGCGACTGTTCATTCTGGGCTGGCTGTGTAGGCAGACCTTCATAAAGACGTTCCCAGTTACGCGAGGCTTTCTCCTTAAAAGGATTATATTGTGGATTGCGCTCCACATGTGGCATCTCTACTGGTGTAGCGACAGGATTATAGGCAGGCATCTCAGGGCGTCCTTCTGTATCGAAGTCTATCTGTGGAATCTCACAAAACTGTCCGATGGCATCTTTCACGGCAGCAGACAGAATCTGCCAGATGGCCTGCTCATTCTCAAACTTGATTTCTGTCTTTGTAGGGTGTATGTTGACGTCAATGTCAGCAGGGTTCACGTTAAAATATATAAAATAAGGTACGTGCGCGCCCGCGGGAATCAGTCTTTCATATGCCTGTTGCACCGCTTTATGGAAATAGGCATGCTTCATGAAACGTCCATTGGCAAAGAAATATTCATGAGCGCCCTTCTTGCGAGCGGTCTCAGGTTTAGCCACGAAACCTGTAATCTTGCAAAGTGCTGTCTCGACATTGACAGGCAGCAAGTCTTGTGTGTATCGACGCCCATAGACGTCTGCAATACGCTGGCGCAATGTTCCTGCACGGAGATTCATCAGTTCCTGCCCGTTACTATGGAGCGTGAAACAAATCTCCGGATATACCAATACAATACGTTCAAAAGCCGTCAGGATATTGTTCAGTTCTGTAGCGTTTGTCTTCAGGAACTTACGACGTGCAGGGACGTTGAAGAACAAGTTATTGACAGTAAAAGAGCTACCCACGCTGCATGAACACATCTCCTGAGAATCTACACGTGAACCAGAAAGAGTCAGACAGGTACCCACCTCGTCTCCTTGACGACGTGTGCGCAATTCTATCTGAGCGACAGCAGCGATAGACGGTAATGCCTCACCACGGAAACCCATCGTATGCAGGGCGAATAAATCGTCAGCTTTGCGAATTTTCGAGGTAGCATGACGTTCGAAAGCCAGACGAGCATCAGTCTCCGACATACCACAACCATCATCAATCACCTGGATAGAGGTACGTCCAGCATCCACCACCAAGACATTGATGGTGTGTGCCCCAGCGTCAACAGCATTCTCCACCAATTCTTTGATGACGGAAGCAGGTCGCTGAATGACCTCTCCTGCGGCTATCTGGTTAGCTACACTATCTGGTAGCAGTTGTATCACATCAGTCATTGTTTCTTCGTATTCTTAGGTGGTTCACGACGCTTAATCTCCTTCAACTCCGTACCCGCCTTCTTGGGACGCCAATTGAAGATATCGTCCTTATCCAACGGGCGAACATAGTCAAACCATGCGAACTGCGGAAGGAAATGCTTGCCTGGTGGAACCTGCGTCAGCGGATACAGAGTGCCCGTAGGTTTCTGCATCCAGATTTTCTGCATCTTCCTGTTTTCCAGGAACATCTTCATCAGTGGGGTCTCCGTATAGTTCAGTCCAATGATGGTACTATCGGATTCGTCAATAGGATAATAAACCACCAGTACATTGTCGATAGCTTGCGTTTCACGGATCTCGCCTTTCTTAAAGAACGCTTTCATCTCCTTCGACGACACCTGATTATAATGTACAGAGTCCTTTAACTGTTCAGCAGAGAAAGCCTGACGTAGTACATGGGCACGGTCGATTGTTGAGTCACGCATATACACCTTGATTTCCTCACCAAAAAGCTGCTGTCCAAGATTCCAGACGATAGGGTCTTTGTACATCGTCATGCAAGAGTCCTGCGAGTTGTAGACCAACGAGTCGCAAACAGCCTGCACATCCTTGCGGAAAGCTCTTACCTTGTTATAGGCATGTATCTTACGATAAACGGAATCCGTACGGATGTTATAGGTGAATATCTTAAAGGTATCCGCATGCATATAGAGCGAGTCACGCTGGGAGAAATCAATGGTAACAGCCCGTTTGGTTGCCATCGCATACCCTGTAGAATCATTATACTCACAGTAGTCGCCCGTCATCATGTTCTTATTCACAGAGTCTGTGTAGACGACATTATTGTAGGCATAATTGGTACCATCCTTGGCATTGTGATAAACACTGTCACCTATTAATGTACGTCCATGGTCTTTGATTACAGAACGTCCGAACAGCTCTGACTGTTCCGTCTTGGTATTATAATAACCGTCCTCACTATAGATATGACTACTTCCTGACGTGATATTAGATGGACCTACGATATGTGCTCGCGAGGTTTGAGTATCATAGAACAACGAGTCTGTCGTCAGGTAGAGTTTCTGATCTTTCAGACGCACATCATAATAGAACATTGCCTGTTTGGTGTCGGTATGGTATTCTCCCCAGTCAGAGGTCAGCACCGTCTTACCATCCACCAGTTTACCACCTTCGAAGAAGTTTCCGAAGTTATACATGCGGTCGTAGTCCAACGAGTCAGTATAAAGTGTCGTCTTCCGATGACGAAGAACTACATTATAGCGAGCTTGAGCCAATTGGTCATTACCATCATAATAGGCATAGTTACTTGTCAGGCTAAGGGTGTCACCCTGCTTCATCTTCACATGGCCAAAAGCTTCGAAGGAGTTCGACTGTTCATAGAAGTGAGCACTATCACAGAACAAGTCAGCTCCCTGATGGCGAAAATGCACATTACCATGTAGCACTTGTGCATCACCATTACGATATTGGTCATAGTGAAGATTGTCAGAATGTACCAGATATACACGCTTATCCTCCACTTTCTTTCGTGGAGGACGTTTGCGCTGTGGCTGTGCTGCAAAAGCAACAGCAAGCACCAGTATACCAAGTATGAATGTTAACGACTTTCTCAATCTTTCTAATCGTTTTTAATGCTTTGTGCCTTTAGGTCAAGGAACTTTACTTCACCCATCCTTCGTACTCAAACTTACAGTCGCGATAGCGCTCGTTGAGACGAACATAGGTAGACTTGATGCGGTTGACCACCCACTCGTGCAACTTCTTCTGACGCTGCTTGGCAGTCACCACATTCTTCATTATCTGGAAATCTTCTGTAATGGTAGCCTTATGACCCTCACGACGATTCTTCAGTTTCACAACAGCACAAACTGTTTTGCCACGCTCGTTAATCATCTGGAAAGGTGCAGAGACGTCTCCAACTTTCATACCATCAACGGTCTTAGCAACCTCTGACGGCAGGTCTGCCATTTTGAAGCGTGAAGTACGGCCATCCTGAGTAACATTAGCCATCAGACCGTGATTATTACGAGTATCCTTGTCATCAGAGAAGAGTGCCACACCATCTTCAAAAGTAAAGGTACCCTTAAAGTGATCGCCCAGTATTTCAGGAGCCACACCCGTACGAATAGCAGTAGCAACAGAGTCCAGACGAGTCATTGCCTTCTGGATAGCCTCATCGCTCACCACAGGTTTACGCAGGATATGACGAACCTTGATTTTCTCACCACGTTTGTCAATAAGCTGAATGATATGGAATCCGAATTCCGACTCCACAATTTTAGAGACTTTCTTGGGATCAGTCAAGCTAAAAGCGACATTTGCAAAGGCTGGATCCAACATGCCACGTCCAATAAAGTCCATCTCTCCACCACGACGTGCTGAACCAGGATCTTCTGAATACAGACGTGCTAATGTTTGGAACGACGATTCTCCTTTAGTAATACGATCGGTATAGTCACGCAACTCCTCTTTGACGCGATTGATCTCTTCCTGCTCAATGCGAGGTTGCATCGTGATAATCTGCACTTCTACCTCTGTAGGAACAAAGGGGATGCTGTCTTGTGGCATATCCTTGAAATATCTGCGTACCTCGGCAGGTGACACAGAGATATCCTTCGTCAGTTTCTGCTGCATACCCTGTACCATCTGACGTTCGCGGAAGGACTCACGCAACTCGGCACGAATCTGACTCATATTCTTCTTATGATATTCTTCCAGTTTCTCACGTGAACCGATAGCAGATATCATCTGATCGATATACTGTTCCACACCGCTGGTGATTTCGGATTCCGTTACCTCAACGCTATCAGTAATAGCCTGATTGAGGAACAACTTCTGGACAGCAATCTGCTCTGGTATCGAACAGTCAGGATCTCCCGACCAACGCAGGCCTTCCTGTTCACTTTGCAGACGCATAGCCTCTACATCCGACTTCAATATAGCCTCATCACCAACAACCCATATCACCTCATCGACGATGGAGCGAAGGCTGTCATTCTGAGCTTTTACCAGTGACACCAACGAACCCAGTAGTACCAGTAATACTATCTTTTTCTTATTCATGCTTATTGACTGTCTTTAAAACTTCCTCATTAACAGTAAATGTATAGCGACGACGCAGGTCTGCCACCCACTCATGCTCCAGTTCATCCTGCAAGTCAGCAGTTACCAAACCACGCACATCAGTATAGTCCTGAGGAGCCTTAAGGAGTTTACCATAAGTGGCATCAATGGGGAATCCCTTTACGCTATCCACCTTTGCATCCTGTACCTTGAACACCTCGCGGTCTATCAGCTTATTGTCACCTTTCTTGAAGAGGCCCTTTTCTACACGGATACGGAGAATAGAGTCGTTGTTGAAGGTCTTACGCAAGGCTTCGTTCCATTCATCGAACTTCAGCTTCTTCACACAATCAGCAACAGCTTTTACGTCCGACTGCACCTTCACGTGGTAGGCCATACCCTTAAAGCGGGGCTCATCCCACTTATATTTTGCCTTATTCTTCTTGAAATAGCGTGCCAAAGCAGCATCGTCCTTAGCAGCCTTGTCCCATACATGCTCATTACTTACCTCATAGAGCAGGAGACCATCGTGATACTCCTTGATAAGATAGCGCATAGACAGGTCTATAGCCGACAGAGAGTCAGCACGCATCTCCATCAGGCGCTCCTTGGTCAGCTGGCCATTCGAATTCTTGACAATCTCATCGATTTTACGATCAGAGATGCTATTACGTGCGCCACGCTGTTCCAAGTACTTCAGAATGTTGTCCTTATGGAAATCGAAAGGCTCAAACTGCTTACGTTCCTTCATCAGGATGATATGCCAGCCATAGGGTGACAGTACAGGTTTGCTCATCTCGCCAGGTTGTAAGGCAAAAGCAGCGTCCTCGAACTCTTTCACAGTCTGATTCTTGGCCACCCATCCTAAGACACCACCATTACGTGCCGAACCAGTATCGTCAGATAGCTTCTTGGCCAATTTCTCAAAATCAGCACCATTCTTCAGTGCGTTATAAATTGAGTCAATGCGCACCTTTGCTTTCTGCTGATCGGCCTCCGAAGCCTTTTGGGACAATCTGATAAGAATATGTGCAGCACGTATCAATCCGTCAGGACCAATACTCTTCACCGTCTCGTCGTACACCTTATGGGCCTCCACCAACATATCATCATCCGTTACAAACGTAGGAACGATCTGTTGGTCACGATACTGGGCAAACTCTGCCAAGAAAGCCTGTGTCGTATCAATGCGGGCATCCAGTGCGGCTTGTACTTTGAGTTTATAGTTAATGAAGAGGTCTACATACTCCTCCACGTTTTTCTTGTCAATGACGCCATCAGTATTATTCTTATTGTAAGAATACTCAAATTCCGAACGGGGTACAGGAGTTCCAGCCACCGTCATGATGATAGGGTCGTTAACAGATTGTGCCGTGGTTGTCAAGGCACTCAGCAGCCATGCTGCAAGAATCAGTTGCTTTTTCATTTAATCGTTAGGTCTTGAATAGTTGGGTGCCTCACTGGTAATGGTGATGTCATGCGGATGCGACTCGTTGACACCAGCATTGGTGATACGCGTAAACTTAGCATCATGCAGTTTTTCGATGGTCGGAGCGCCACAGTATCCCATACCAGAACGCAGACCGCCTACCATCTGGTAGATGACCTCCTGAACAGTGCCTTTGTAAGGTACACGTCCAGCAATACCCTCTGGTACCAGTTTCTTGACATCTTTGGTATCTGCCTGGAAATAACGATCCTTAGAACCGTGCTCCATAGCCTCCAGCGAGCCCATACCACGATAGCTCTTAAACTTACGACCATTATAGATGATGGTGTCGCCAGGACTCTCCTCAGTACCAGCTACCAGTGAACCGATCATTACACAAGAACCACCAGCAGCAAGCGCTTTGACGATATCACCAGAATAGCGCAGACCACCGTCAGCAATCAAGGGTACACCAGTACCCTTCAAAGCACTATACACATCATATACAGCACTCAGCTGGGGCACGCCTACACCTGCCACCACACGGGTTGTACAGATAGAGCCTGGGCCAATACCGACCTTCACGGCGTCAGCACCATTGTCCACCAACATACGGGCAGCCTCACCAGTAGCAATGTTACCCACCACAATGTCAATATTGGGGAATGAAGCCTTAGCCTCGCGGAGTTTCTCGATAACACTCTTTGAATGACCATGAGCCGTATCAATAACAATGGCGTCAACGCCAGCATTTACCAATGCCTGCATACGGTCGAGTGTATCAAAGGTTACACCTACACCAGCAGCTACACGCAGACGACCTTTATCGTCCTTGCAAGCCATGGGCTTATCCTTAGCCTTGGTAATATCCTTATAGGTGATAAGACCTACCAAATGGTTGTCTTTATCTACTACGGGAAGCTTCTCAATCTTGTTCTCCTGCAGGATCTGGGCAGCAGCAGCCAAATCTGTCTGCTGGTGTGTCGTCACAAGATTTTCCTTTGTCATCACCTCGTCGATTTTCTTATCCAGACGACGTTCAAAGCGCAGGTCACGATTGGTAACAATACCCACCAGACAGTTTTGCTCGTCAACAACGGGAATACCACCAATATGATATTCTGCCATAATGTCAAGAGCATCCTGAACTGTCGAGCCACGACGAATGGTCACAGGGTCATATATCATACCGTTCTCAGCACGCTTGACAATAGCAACTTCACGAGCCTGATTCTCGATAGACATATTCTTATGGATAACACCGATACCTCCCTCACGAGCAATGGCAATAGCCATCTGGCTCTCCGTAACAGTATCCATTGCTGCCGTTACGAATGGTACATTCAACTCAATGTGGCGAGAGAATCGTGTCTTCAACTCTACCGTCTTAGGTAACACCTCAGAATAAGCGGGAATCAACAGGACGTCGTCAAAAGTCAAGCCGTCCATCACAATTTTGTCTGCAATAAATGATGACATAAAAATACTACTTTAAATTTTATTGCGTGCAAAATTACTCATTTTTTCTGAGACGGCAAGCGTTTTCACCTATTATTAATAGGATTTAACGTAACGCCATCACCACCCTACCCTGCTTGTCGGTAGAGACGGCAATAGTCATTCTGCCCTGCTTCCATAATTTCTGGTCGGCAGAGGTAAAGCCATTCGTCTGTAAATCACGACAAACAGCCTCTAAATCGTCGTTAGCAGTCAGTGAAATAGCGGTGATAGCCTGCTTACGACGCGTTAAGGAGACAGAAGCCTTATACGCATCCAGCGCAAACGATGCCGTAACAGTCTTCGCGGTTGTTTTACCTATGGTATAGTCATAGCTACGAAGAATATTCTGTGCACCTTTAAGACTATTATTCTGGAGCAGTTTCACGGCTAATCCCACTAAGTCTGTATGGTTACAAGCAGCAGCCAGTCCATCAGTAATCACACGTGGAGCAGTCTCATATTCTTTATCCTCCATCTCCTGATAAGCCTTCTGATAGGCTTTTGCATCGTCAAGCGCAAAACCGATGTTATAGCTAGTGGTCAGAGAATTGCGTTCATAGTGCATATTGACCGTTCCCAAACGGTTCTGAATGGTATAGGCCTCGCCTTGATTATCAATAAAGCCACGACCATACTCCTTCGTCAGTTCTCCCTTCAACGTGGCAAAACGCTGTTTTACATCCTGCTCAGAGGGATAGATGGTCTGATCTTCCACATCTACAGCATAGACACGAGCCGTCTGCTCCGAAACAGCCAGCGTAATGACAGACTTGACGCCATAGACTTCGCCTTCATAGGTATAGGTCTTTGATGTCTGTTTGCCATCATGTTTGCGTTCAACAAAACCTTGCTGCAACAATCGTTTCTCAAAGCGGTCAGCCTTGATGCCCAAAGGAATCTGAAGAAAGGCATTGCGATTGTTGCGATTGTCTGCAAAGGTAGCTATATCGGCAAGAGCCACTTGCGCATCATCATTGATAGCATCATCCTTGACAGAAGCCCCAGCCTCCGTCTTCGCCTTTTTCTTAAATAACTTCTTAAAAAACTGAGCCTCTGCTGGCAACGACACGAAAGCCACAGCCAGCAGTATCATAACAAGTTTCTTCATCGTTTCTAATTAGCCATTTCCGAAATGAACTTGATACGCACCAGACGTATCTCGTCCTCCGAACATTCCTGTCCCAGTTCATCGAGGGCAGCCTCCAACGAGTCGGTATCACTCTCAGCAAAGTAGTCGTAGATGTCGTCGACGCGGTCGTCGTCCATCACCTCCTCCAGGAAGTAGTCAATATTCAACTTGGTACCGCTATAGACGATAGCCTCCACCTCATCAAGCAGCTCTTCAAACTCCAGGCCCTGTGCTGTAGCAATATCGTCAAGGGCTATCTGACGGTCAATGGCTTGAATAATCTTTACTTTTAATATCGACTTCTTAGCCACCGTACGCACACGGAGATCACTATGGCGGACGATTTCGTTTTCGTCACAATAGCGCTTAATCAAGTCTACGAACTCCTTGGCATAAGGCTGCTTCACCTTACCCTCTCCTACTCCTTGGATATTCTTCAGCTCCTCCAAAGTGACAGGATAGTCAGTAGCCATCTGCTCAATGCTTACATCTTGGAAGATAACGTATGGTGGACGTTCCATTTTCTTGCTGACCTTCTTACGCAAGTCTTTCAACATCGCGCTGAGCGTAGGATCAAGTGCGCTACTTCCCATCTCGTGGTCTGCTCCACTATCATAGTCTTCTGAGAACTCGTTATCCTCGACAATCATGAAGGTCGTCGGATTCTTGATAAATTTTTTACCTGCAGAAGTCAGTTTCAACAATCCATAGTTCTCCACATCCTTCTTCAGATAGCCAGCGATCAGTGCCTGACGGATGACAGGATTCCAATGCTTGGGGTCGTCGTCCTCACCAGCACCAAAGAGGTCATGATCCTGATGTTTATGGGCCAGTATTTCTTCCGTTTCCTTACCCTCGACAAAGTCGATGATATAGTCAGCACGGAAATTCTCCTTCAGCGCCTGTACAGCCTGTAACACGATGACGAGCTGCTTCTCAGCCTCAATCTTTGTCTTAGGATGCAGACAGTTGTCGCAATTATGACAGTTGTCAGGTGCATACTCCTCACCAAAATAGTGAAGCAGCATCTTACGGCGGCATACCGACGTCTCTGCATAAGCTGCCGTCTCAGCCAACAGCTGTCGACCAATATCCTGCTCAGCAACAGGTTTGCCCTCCATAAACTTATCCAGCTTCTGCAAGTCCTTCTGGGCATAGAAGGTAATACACATTCCCTCGCCGCCATCACGTCCTGCACGACCAGTCTCCTGATAGTAGCCTTCCAGCGACTTCGGGATATCGTAGTGAATGACAAAGCGCACGTCGGGTTTGTCGATACCCATACCAAAAGCGATGGTGGCTACAATGACATCGATTTTCTCCATCAGGAAGTCATCCTGTGTCTGCGAACGGAGTGCCGACTCCAAGCCAGCATGATAGGCAGCAGCCTTGATATCATTAGCCTTCAGAATCTCTGCCAGCTCCTCCACTTTCTTACGTGACAAGCAGTAGATAATACCACTCTTGCCTGGATGCTGCTTGATGAATTTGATGATGTCCTTGTCCACATCCGTCGTCTTGGGACGTACCTCATAATACAGGTTGGGACGGTTAAACGAGCTCTTGAACTCGTCAGCATCCACGATTCCCAGATTTTTCTTGATATCAGTACGAACCTTATCCGTCGCAGTAGCTGTCAGCGCAATAATCGGCGCTGGACCTATCTCGTTGATGATAGGACGGATACGACGATATTCAGGACGGAAGTCGTGACCCCACTCAGAGATACAGTGGGCTTCGTCAATAGCATAGAACGATATCTTCGTCTGTTTCAGAAACTCCACATTGTCCTCTTTGGTCAGCGACTCTGGTGCGACATACAGCAATTTTGTACGTCCCGCCATAATATCAGTCTTGACCTGATCGATAGCCGTCTTGTTCAGCGACGAGTTCAGATAGTGCGCAGTGCCCTCGTCACTCATCGAACTGATGACATCCACCTGATTCTTCATCAGGGCAATCAGTGGTGAGATGACGATAGCGGTGCCATCCATCAACAGTGATGGAAGCTGATAACAAAGCGACTTGCCACCACCCGTAGGCATCAGTACAAAAGTATCTCTACCATCGAGTACATTCTGCACGATAGCCTCCTGGTCGCCCTTGAACTTATCGAAGCCAAAATACTTCTTCAGCGCTTCTGTCAGGTTCTGTTTTCCTTTTGCCATAGACTTTTCTTAACTGTAAACAGTAAACTATTATTGCAGGTGCGATTGGTCGAGCTGCTTCTGGGCATACTCTCTCGTCACCTCAAAGGATTTCATTTTCTTAGAAGGAGTCTCAAACATGGCATCCATCATGATATTCTCTACGATGGAACGTAGTCCGCGAGCTCCCAACTTATACTCTACAGCCTTGTCGACAATAAGGTCCAATGCCTCTTGCGAGAAGGTCAGTTTGATACCATCCATCTTGAACAGCTTCACATACTGCTTCACAATAGAGTTCTTCGGCTCTGTGAGGATGCGCGTCAGCGCCTTACGATCCAGCTGGTTCAGATAGGTCAGCACTGGCAGACGGCCGATAATCTCTGGAATCAGTCCGAACGACTTCAAATCCTGTGGCTGCACATACTGCATCAGTTCGTTCTTGTCGATCTTGCGAACGTTCTGCACAGAGTTATAGCCTACCACATGGGTATTCAGACGCTGGGCTATCTTACGCTCGATGCCATCGAAAGCGCCACCGCAGATAAACAGGATGTTGTGTGTATCAATATGGATATACTCCTGATCAGGATGCTTACGCCCTCCCTGAGGGGGCACGTTGACAATGGTTCCCTCCAGGAGTTTCAGCAGTCCCTGCTGCACACCCTCACCACTCACATCACGCGTGATAGAAGGGTTATCGGTCTTACGGGCTATCTTGTCTATCTCGTCGACGAAGACGATACCACGCTGTGCAGCCTCCACGTTATAGTCAGCCACCTGCAGCAGACGGGTCAGAATACTCTCAACGTCCTCGCCCACATAGCCAGCCTCCGTAAACACGGTAGCGTCGACAATGGTGAAAGGCACGTCAAGCATCTTTGCAATGGTACGGGCCAACAGGGTCTTACCCGTTCCCGTCGAACCCACCATGATGATGTTCGACTTCTCAATCTCCACACCATTGTCATCCTCTGGCTGTTGCAAACGCTTATAGTGGTTATAGACAGCAACGGAGAGATAGCGTTTGGCCTCATCCTGTCCAATGACATACTGGTCCAGGTGTTCCTTGATTTCCTTGGGTTTGGGGATGCGCTGGGTCTTGAAGTCTGGCTTAACGTCTCTCTTTGCGTCAGGGCCATAGCCATTAGCCGTAGCGACCTGATAGGCCTGCACGGCACAGTCTTCACAGATGCAGCCATTCACACCTGTTATCAGCAGTCGGACTTCATCCTCCGTACGTCCGCAAAAATTACATCTCTTCTTGGCCATTCCTTACTTTTTCTTCAGCACCTGATCAATCATACCATACTCCTTAGCCTCTTCTGCTGTCATCCAGTAGTTGCGGTCAGAGTCGTTCCACACCTTGTCATAAGGAGTGTGCGAATGCTCTGAGATGATGGTATAGAGTTCTTTCTTGAACTTCATAATCTCCTTGGCCTCGATCTCGATATCAGAAGCCTGACCCTGTACACCACCCAGAGGCTGGTGAATCATCACGCGGCTGTGTGGCAGTGCCGAGCGCTTACCCTCAGTACCGGCAACGAGCAGCACAGCAGCCATAGAGGCAGCCATACCTGTACAGATGGTAGCCACATCGCTGGAGATAAACTGCATGGTATCATAGATACCCAGACCTGCTGTCACACTGCCGCCAGGAGAGTTCAGGTAGATACTGATATCCTTGCCAGAATCCACAGAGTCCAGATAAAGCAGCTGAGCCTGCAGGGTGTTGGCGGTATAGTCGTCAATCTGTGTGCCGAGGAAGATGATACGATCCATCATCAGTCGTGAGAACACATCCATCTGTGTCACGTTCAACTGACGCTCCTCCAGGATATACGGATTGAGATACTGAGCCTGTGCACTCATCACTTCATCGAGCACGAGACCATTGATTCCAAGGTGCTTGGTAGCGTATTTTCTAAAATCGTTGTTCATAATCTTATCAATAAGTAGATACAAAATTACAAAAAAAAGTCGGAACGCAATACATTCCGACTCTTTTTTTGGTTAAAGAATTATAATTTTCCATTAGCCAATAGCTAACTGCTAATAGCTAACAGCTCTTTACTTCTCCTGAAGCATTTTCTGGAAGTCTTCCAAAGAAATCTCCTTCTCGTCAAGCTTTACGACGTTCTTCAGAGCAGCGGTGAGTTTCACGTCAACGGCACGGTCTACCAGTCCGTCTACATTCTCACGCTTCTTCAGCATCTCCTGAGCGTAGTTCTCCAGATAGTCATCGGGGATGTTTGACATACCATACTGAGCAAACTGAGCACGGGCAGCCTCCTTGGCAGTCTCCTTCAGGTCAGCATCCTCAATCTTGATGCCCTGAGCGCTGACGAGCTGCTCCTTCATCAGGTGCCAAGCCAGCTCCTTGATGCTTGCCTCGAAGTTCTTCTCTACGAAATCAGCACCCTTGTCCTTGTTATTGTTCAGCATCACGCGCTTCAGGATAGCCTCTGGGAACTCCAGCTTGCCAACCTTCTTCTCCATGTGAGCACGAACGTCGAGCAGGAACTTGTAGTCGCTGTCAGCCTTGAACTGAGTGGCGATCTGGTCAGCAATCTTCTGACGGAACTCCTTCTCGTCCTTGACAGTACCCTCTCCGAAGGTCTGGTCGAACAACTCCTTATTGATCTCAGCCTTTACGAAGCGAGAAATCTCAGTAATCTGGAAAGTGAAGTCACCAGTGTGCTCACCAACCTTCTCCTTGTCAATCTTCATCATGGCAGCAACCTCTACGTCGCTCTCAGGATAAGCCTTGCGTGGGTTCCAAGTGATGATGTCACCCAGCTTACAGCCGTCGAAGAGTTTCTTCTGATCCTCAACCTTGATGTACTGAGGCATGAGTACGGCGTCAGCAACCTCGATACCACCCTCTACGCCAACTTCGCGAAGGTCACCCTTCAGCATGTCGCGCTGCTCAGGATCGAAAGTCTCTACCTTATCATAGTGACCTGCACGGCTCTGATACATCTCTACCTGCTGGTCAATGAGTTTGTCGTCAACAGTGATGTTGTAGAAAGGTACCTTGTCCTTACCACTCAGCTTAGCCTCGAACTCAGGAGCCACAGCGATATCGAACTTGAATACCAGAGGCTGGTCGCTCTCAAAGTCGAGCTGAGCCTGCTGCTCGCTGGGGAGGGGCTCACCCAGCATGTGGATCTTGTTATCCTGCACATAACCATAGAGCTTCTCACCCAGCATCTTGTTGACCACGTCAACCTTGACGCTGGTACCAAACTGACGCTTGATCATGCCCATAGGAGCCTGACCAGGACGGAATCCGGGAATCTGTGCACGCTTGCGATAGTCTTTCAGAGTCTTCTCGACTTCTGGCTGATAGTCAGCCGTCTCCAGGGTGATAGTCATCAGACCATTCACCTTATCAGGAGCTTCAAATTGAATATTCATCTTCTTTTATACCTTATTAATTATATATATAATCGTTTTGAGCGTGCAAAGGTAGCAAATAATTATGAATTATGAATTATGAATTATGAATTATTAACTATTCATCCACCTCTTCCGCCTTTCGCTGTTCTTCCAACGCAGAGAAGTCCTTCTGGCGCAAGACGAACGAATCCGTGAGGTAGTTCTTTCTCACCACAGGATTAGCTGCCAGCTCCTCAGGAGAACCATGGAACAGAATGCGCCCTTCAAAGAGCAGGTAGGCACGATTGGTGATACACAGCGTATCCTCCACATTATGGTCGGTAATCAGAATACCGATGTTCAGGTCTTTCAGTTTCCACACAATAAACTGGATATCCTCGACAGCGATGGGGTCGACACCAGCAAACGGCTCGTCCAGCATGATGAACTTCGGTTCGATAGCCAGACAACGGGCTATCTCCGTACGACGGCGCTCACCACCCGACAGCTGGTCACCCTTGTTCTTGCGAACCTTCTGCAGACGGAACTCCTTAATCAGGCTCTCCAACTTCTCCAGCTGATACTCGCGGGGCTTGCCCGTCATCTCCAGCACAGAGAGGATGTTGTCCTCTACCGACATCTTACGGAACACAGAAGCCTCCTGCGCCAAATAGCCGATGCCTGCACGCGCACGCTTGTAGACGGGATAGGTTGTCACCTCCTCATCGCCCAGATAGATATGTCCCTTGTTGGGCACGATGAGTCCCGTCGTCATGTAGAACGACGTCGTCTTACCAGCACCGTTAGGTCCCAGCAGACCCACTATCTCACCCTGCTTCACATCAAACGACACATCGTTCACCACCGTACGTTTTCCGTAGCGTTTCACCAGCCCCTCGGCGCGCAGCACTAGGCGTTCGGGTTCTGTATTCTTATTTTGTTCGTCCATAATCGTTATTTTTTTATTCTATTTCTTCACCGTCTTTTGCAAGTTTACCCACTGGCTTTTCTCATCTTTCAGCACCAGTCGTGCCGACTCCACCTGCAGCAGCTCTGCCAAAGCGTTGAAACTACCGTTGGCAGAAGAGGCGTCAATATAGAGATTGCCCTGTGGCAGCACTACACCCACGATGAATGTCGTATATTTCCTGACAGCAGGGAAGTCCTTAGTCAACACTCCCTGGTCGCGCATTCTGAGCATCACAGGGGCGGCAGTGAGACCAGCATCGTTCAGCGACTGCAACAGCAACATATTGATATCCACATTCGAACCGCCGTGGTTCTTCAGCGTCTCTTCTGCGTCGGCAGGACTCAGCTCGTAGCGCCCGTTCCACTGCACCTGACCCATCACCAGCTTCACGACAGCGTCGGCACGCTGACGCAGGTCGGCAATCTCGTTCACCTTGGCATCCTTCAGTTGCTGAAGCAGCGGACTGTGGTCGTTGAGTTGCTTGCCCAGGTCCTCCGACTTCAGTATCTTCTCGTCTATCTTCTCCCATGTCGTCGAGCAGTCTACCACTGCCGCACCGCGCATGCTGTAGTGCTTGACATAGGCACTAATACCAGCACAGTTGTCCTGCATGCTCCACAAGCCGTCTCCAAGTTTCACGCTCTTCAGATTACGTCCCACACATATATAGTGGTTTGAAGGAACGATGGTAGGGGCAGCCAGCGGATCGCTCTCCAGCTTATACCTCATACTACTTGATTCACAAGTAGATATTAGGCGCTGAATGCCGTGCTCTTCCAGCTCAAACAACAGATATCTGGGAATATTCATGTCCAGCTTGGCATACGCCACAGGAATCTCGCGCTGTGCAAACCAGTCGTGCAACAACCAGAACAGCTCGCTATGCAGCGTGTATTCATATTCTATCACCGTACCTTCCTGCACGTCAGGAATGGTAAATTCCACCTGATAGTGCTGGTCGTCAATCTTCGTTTCTGCGATGTCACCTTTCTTCAGAGCGCTCTTCACCACCTTGCTGCCCTTCAGATTATAGGCCGTAGCCTTCAGGTCCTCAATGTTCTCCTCTGAATAGCGGTCCAGGTCGGAAGTAGTCATGGCACCAGCCTGTTCGTCAAACGACGAGCTGACACTGTTATTCTCAGTAGCACTCACTTTCAACACCAACTTGGAGCTACTGTTACTATTGTCAATGGACGTACTCTTCAGATAAGGTATGACCACCTTGGCATAGCGTGCGCCACTGGGCTTCAGCACCTTGATGCGCACCTTCTCTTTGTAGTCCACCAGATAGCCCGTTTGCTGAATGGTGTATTCCACGTCCGTCAGTCTGCACAGCACCACAGCGTCGGCGTCGGGTTCTGACTCGTATGTCGTCATCTGCATCTCCGTCTTGGTGGGTTTGCCGAACTTCATATTAACCTTGTCTTGAGCCGTTGCCATGCAGACTGGTCCAAGCAATAGAATGAGTAATTGTACTAAGCTTAGTTTCATGTTCAATGGTTAGTTATCCATAATCATTTGCAAATTCGGCTGCAAAGATACGTATTTTTTTCATTTTTCATCTTTAATTTTTAATTTTTCATTTTTAATTTTTCATTTTTCATCTTTAATTTTTAATTTTTTAGTATCTTTGCAGCCGAATTATGATTATAAAATTAATTTATAATTGGCTGACCACGCTCGGCAAGTTCGTGATGCTCATGGGACGTACCTTCTCCGTTCCAGAGCGTTTCCGCATGTTCTGGAAGCAGTATGTCAAGGAGATGGCCCAGTTGGGCATCAACTCCATCGGCATCGTGCTGCTCATCTCGTTCTTCATCGGTGCCGTTATCTGTATCCAGATGAAGCTGAACATCCAGTCGCCCTGGATGCCACGATGGGTCAGCGGCTATACCACTCGTGAAATCATGCTGCTGGAGTTTTCCAGCTCCATCATGTGTCTGATACTGGCTGGTAAGGTAGGCTCTAACATTGCCTCAGAGATTGGTACCATGCGTGTCACCCAGCAGATTGACGCCCTTGACATCATGGGTATCAACTCGGCATGCTACCTCATACTTCCCAAGATTCTCGGCATGCTGACCATCATGCCGCTGCTGGTCATCTTCTCCAGTGCGATGGGTATCATGGGCGCCTATGGCACGGCATACATCGGCCACATCATCGTGCCCGACGACCTCACGCTGGGCCTGCAGCACGACTTCAAGTCGTGGTTCGTCTGGATGTCCATCATCAAGAGCATGTTCTTTGCCTTTATCATATCGGCCGTGCCGTCCTATTTCGGATATACCGTAGAAGGCGGCTCCGTGAATGTGGGTAAGGCCTCCACAGACGCTGTGGTATGTTCCAGCGTACTGATACTGTTTAGCGATGTCTTCTTAACCCAGCTATTGAGTTGAGTTTAGTGAAAAGTGAATAGTGAAAAGTGAATAATTTGCTACCGCACGGATTATGTCTTACCTCCAACATAACAACTCACCGCTTACAAAAAAGAGTTATCTCTTCGGCATAAGGATTGTAAAGATGGTAAAATTTATCAAATGCAGTCCTAAAGAGTATGGTATGCTCAACCAAGTATTCCGTTCTGGCACAGCCATTGGAGCATTGGTAAGTGAGGCTACTTATGCGCAAAGTGCAGCAGATTTCATCAACAAATTGTCTATTGCATTAAAAGAATGTAATGAGACTCTCTATTGGCTCAACATCTTAAAGGACACTGATTATTTACAAGAAAAAGAATTTGAGAGCATGAATACCGACTGCCAAGAAATTCTAGCTCTTTTAATCTCCTCCATAAAAACAACAAAACATAATAACGAAACAAAGTGAACGCAAAAGGCGGAAGCAAATTATTCACTTTTCACTATTCACTATTACCTTAAATTATGATTGAAGTCAAGAACCTATACAAGAGTTTTGAGGAGAAGGAGGTGCTGAAAGGTATCAGCACGGTCTTCGAGGACGGCAAGATCAACCTCATCATCGGTCAGAGCGGCTCGGGTAAGACGGTGCTCATGAAGAACCTCGTGGGACTCTTCGAACCTACCAGCGGACAGATACTCTACGACGGGCGCGACTTCGTACACATGACCAAGAAGGAGAAAGTCATGATGCGCCGCGAGATGGGTATGATCTTCCAGGCAGCAGCACTCTTCGACTCGCTGACGGTACTGGAGAACGTCATGTTCCCCTTGGATATGTTCTCCAACATGACGCTTCGCGAGCGCAAGCAGCGCGCCATGTACTGTCTGGAGCGTGTCAACCTGGTGGGCGCCGAGAACAAATATCCTGGCGAGATCAGTGGTGGTATGCAGAAGCGTGTAGCTATTGCCCGCGCCATCTCCATGAATCCCAAATACCTGTTCTGCGACGAGCCCAACAGCGGCCTCGACCCCAAGACCTCGCTGGTCATCGACGACCTGCTGCACTCCATCACCCGCGAGTTCAACATGACCACCATCATCAACACCCACGACATGAACTCCGTGATGGGCATCGGCGAGAACATCGTCTACATCTACGAAGGCCACAAAGAGTGGCAGGGCAACTCTTCACAGATTATGAACTCCACCAACAAGCGTCTCACCGACTTCATCTTCGCCAGCGACCTGCTGAAGGAAATGCGCGAGGCCGTAACCAACGGAAAGAAATAAGAAAAAGGGCGCAACGATAGCTAAAAATCAAATAGATTTGAGAATTTTGCGAGCAACTTTTGAGAATTTTGTTTGGCACTTTTGAGAATTTTGCGTATCTTTGCGGCAGAAAATCAAATAGTTATGTTTAGAAGAGCGCAAATCAACGAATTAAAACAAAGGATTTCAGAACCACGAAACAAAATTCAAGTTATCTCTGGTCCTCGTCAGGTTGGTAAGTCTACAATGGTAAAGCAAGCACTACAAGACATCACTATTCCCTATATGCTTGTCAGCGCAGATAATATTGACCATACCAACACGACTTGGATTGGTGAGACGTGGGCTACAGCCAGAGCACGTATGAAAGCGGCTAAGGATGAAGAATATCTGTTGATTATTGATGAGGTTCATAAGCTTGACAATTGGAGCGAAGCGGTTAAGAAAGAATGGGATGACGATACATTCAACGACTTGAATATGAAAGTCGTTATCCTTGGTTCCTCTAGGCTGCTATTGAAAGATGGGCTGACGGAATCACTGGCAGGAAGATATGAGCTGATAAGAATGCCGCATTGGAGTTATAGTGAGATGAATGAAGCTTTCGGGATGGATATAGACCAGTATATCTATTTTGGTGGTTATCCTGGCGGAGCTATGTATATCAATGATGAGCGTCGATGGCGTAAATATATAAAGGACAGTATTGTTGCCCCTGCTATCGAAAGGGATGTGCTGCAGACAAAAACTGTCTATAAGCCTGCATTGATGAAACAACTGTTTGAACTTGGTTGCGCCTATTCGAGCGAAGAACTGTCCCTAAACAAGATGGTTGGCCAATTGCAGGACGCTGGTAATGTAACAACACTGGCTGGTTATCTTACTACGCTGGACGAATCAAGACTGCTATGCGGCTTGATGAAATATGCATCTGACAACGCCCGCAAATACAATTCGATTCCCAAATTGATGGTATACAACACTGCGCTTTTCTCAGTACAGAGCGGAATGAATTTTAGGAAGGCTTTTACTACGCCAAAACTATGGGGCCGTTGGGTAGAGAGTGCTGTAGGCGCCTATCTCCTCAACCAGGCTGATGAATACGATTACAAACTGTATTATTGGCGCGAAAGAGAAGATGAGGTCGATTTCATCATCGATTACAACAGACAATGTATTGCTATAGAGGTTAAGAGTGGCAGGAGGACTAACAACGAAGGACTAGGCGTGTTTCGCGACAAATACCATCCCGTGCAGTCTTTTGTCGTTGGTTCTGGAGGCGTTCCTTTGGATGAATTCCTCACATGGAATATAGGTGATTTGATTGAATAATTCAAACTATAAGGTGTTTTGTTTTCACATCTGCCCTTGACAGCGGATTCCCTACACATTATATTGGGAAATGAAGCATAGTGCTTCATCAAAACTTAAAATTTTAAAGATATGACAAACAAAACAACAAACGCCTCACCGACTTCATCTTCGCCAGCGACCTGCTGAAAGAAATGCGCGAGGCCGTAACCAAGGGGAAATAAAGAAGATTACACATGAGAAAACGGAAGCCGCAATTGGACTTCCGTTTTCTGTTTCTTATCCTCTCGCCATCTCCCACCCTCGCAGCATAGCAAACCAGTCTATCGAGGTGATACCGTTCTCCTGAATCGCCATGGCTGCACCGACAGCTATCCAGCGCGCAGGGCTCTCACTTGGGATGCCTAGCGGCTCGTCGGCTCCTATGCCCGTCAACCTGCTGACGTTCTCTACATACGCCCTCGTGTTGTTCTCGTTGGGTGGCGCCCACTTCGTCACGATGGTGCGGATGGTGTACAGCCTGTACGTGTGGTAGTAGGTACGGGTGAGCAGCTTAAATGCTGCTCTCCACCCATACGCTAAGTTCTCAAACTGGCAGAACGCTCCGTCCGTCTGCTCCTTCTTCATTCCCAGCCACTGATCCTTCGAACGACGGATGTTCAGTGGATTATTATTTCTGATTCCTCTTGGTAACATTGTTTTTAAATTTTATAATTCTTACATTTTTACATTATACTACGATTTCTTTCATTATCTTCTTGTATTTCCCTTTCTTCACTCGCTCTATGAAGCCGTGCGTTGCCCAACGATTGCACTGCTGAGAAGCAGCACACATCTCTAAATCCAACACCTGTTGCACATCCTTCGTGGTGAACGTCTCTGGCAGGTCTCGATAGGCATCTGCATTCTTCGAGTTCTTTCTGCGAGGCACATATTCGCGCTCCGCATTGTCCCACGAGTCCTGCAGCATTTGGCCAAAGAAATAGTCCTGAAACCAGATGACGGCATCATACATCAGCGTGGAGAATTTCAGGTCGTCGTCAGTGACTTCCAGCTTACCCGTCTTCTTGAACTCGTTGTACTGGCGGGCTACGATACGAGGAATGGTGAACCATGTGGCGTAGAATACGGCACGTTTTCTGAGGTAGTCCAGCACCAAGTCACCTGCTGCCTCTGCCTCTTGTGCAGACAATTCGCAGAGGTTATAGACATGGTCTACCAACCTTTCCAATGGCAACTCGCCATGCAACTGCTCCATCTTGAAGCCCCACTGCTTCAACTCCTCGTTGGTCTTCCAGTCCACCACGTTCTTGCGCACCATCTTGAAGTTAGCCCGCTCCATCAGGAAGATGGCCACACGACTACACAGTCCGTCGTTGATGTTACGCAAAGTGAATTTCTTGTGCAAGCTGACGTTGGTACCTGTGGTTACGCTGTTCCAGAACACGGGCAGGATGTCGTTGATACTGTCGCCATTGGCATAGTCCACACCACTAAGTTCGTTGTGGAATGCCTTCAGTTCCAAGTCATGCTTGCCAATCCATGCGCCACCGCTCTGGGCACTTATCGACGAGTCTAGCTCCGAGTCGAACATATACAGATGCAGTGGCAGCTGCTCGCCATTCACCATCTCCTTGGCCCTCTTCAAGCGACGGAAGAAGATGTTGTTTGAGGTCTTCGTAGGCAGATAACGTATCATGCCCTCAGGCTCTACCAGCGCGTCCTGCTTCTGCGCTTTGCTGGAGGTGCCTCTCTTCTTCTGTTCCTGCTTGTAGCGTGTCTCTGCCAGTCGTACCTCCTCGTCCTGTGCCCTCATGGAACACATGATCTGGTCGTCCAGATGCTTGGCAAACGACTTACCGCTTGCAGGGTGTCCGATAATCAGCACCTGCGGGTTCAGACGTTGTATGCCACCATCGAAGTGCTTATACCAGCAGCGCGTCAGCAAGGTGCAGTACATCGCTCCCGAGGCAAACACAGCACCCAGCCAGTTGGCCCTGCTCACCCCTCTACAGGCTTCGGCATAAGGGGTGCAAAGGAGAGGTTCCAGCCTTTCAGCGAACTGCTCGTAAGGCACTTCAACTGTTCCCACAGACTTTGCAGCTGCTGGGGTGTTGCTGGCATGAATACCCACACTTTCAAGCACCCCTTGCATCCTCTTGGGGATGTCTTTGTACAGCTTTCGCTCACAAGCCGTATGAGCAATGTCGGTGACTTCCTTGTCACCTCGTTCTCTGATGACGTCTTGCACAAATCCGCACTCTCGCAAGGCCCTATCGACCAGCTTGGGCTGGTTGTCGCAGATATACCTGAGGTCGAGAGCCAGCTGCAACATTGTTCGGTGACGATCTCCAGGGGCTGGCGCACCACCTTGCGCGGCCTGCCACGCTTCACAGATTTTGGCATATTCGACGCCGTGATAGAGGCCTCTCCCCCCGCCCTTTCCAAAAGGAGAGGGAGCCTCTGATTCGTTACTTCTTCCATCTTCATTCTTACTTCTTACTTCCTTTACTTCTTCGAAGCTGTGCGTCTTTTCCGTAGGTTCAGTACGACCACAACGATAAGCCTCGCAATACTTCTTGTCAAACTCTTCATTGTAATAGTTCAGCAGTTCTTTTTCATTCAGATAATACACATCCTCCCGCATGGGAGCATAAGAGATTCTTGACGCATCGATGCAGCTGGCATCAGCCTTGACGCCCAATGCCTTCGCCAGTTCTATCTGGTTGTCAGCAATGTTGCCGACCTCCACTCTGGCCTTACACACCAGTCGCAGACCCTTGCCTGATGATGTCAAGTGGGCAAATACCACCTCCCAAGGGAATCCCTCGCCTTGTGTCCGTTCGAAGATTTCACGAGGGTTGTCCACATGGTCCACGTCAAACATAAACAGGCCACTCAGATGGATGCCCGCCAGTACCCTGCGCTTCATGGTGCGTGACGGGTCTTTCTTCAATGGCGTCTCGTCAAAGTCACGAGCCCCGAATATCAGTGGTGGCAGACTCTCCTTCAGTGCCGTAGCCCAGCGTCCCAGCTTCTCTTCATCAGTCAGTGCCTTAAAGGCCTCGCCAGCACCCTTCTTCTTCAATTCTTCTTTGATGCAGAATTTCTGGAAGTCCGTATTCGATGCCCATAGCCTGATAGCTCCGGGCTCCCTGACGCTGCGAATGGTCTCTATCTTCCATTTCACCCTGGGCGAGTCCAGCACCTCGTTAAGTTTCTCCAGTGTGCCTGGCACCGCTGGAGAAATAAATTGGTTATCTTGTATGCAAAACATAGCTTAGCAGAATTCGATAAGTTCTAATTCTCGTTCGATGAGCACCGCTTTGGCCATCTCGTTATCTCTGTCCATGAGGGCCAGCTTCTCCTCCAGCGACATATTCTTCGGGAAACTCGTATAGCGTTTCTGGTTCGCCTTCGACTCCTTCACCCAGCCCCACGGCAGCTTACCCAGCAGCTCATCCTTGTGGTGGTCATGTCTGCGACGATGGAAGGCATTAAACGTCTTCTTCCCAGTCATCAGGTCGTACCCTATGGTACCTTCTACTCTCTTGCCCGTTAGCATTCGGGCCATGGTCTCTTCTGAAATTTCTACTTTTATAATCATAATCTCTTGAGTTTTGCTGAGGTTCACGTTGAGAAAGGCGCCTACATCCGTTTCCGTGATGCTCAATTGATTCCCTCCGCTTCGCTCAAGATTAATAATTCAATTTCTCATTTTTTCATTCTTTCAATTGCAACATCAAATTGCTTTGATGTTGCTAACGTATGCTTTGTTTTCGTATCGAGTCTGTCCCTGCTGGTCTTGCCAGTCACGAACACTCATCGAGAGTTGAACGCGCACAAAGTCGCCTTCCTGTAGATGTCCCACAAGCGAGCGGGCGTAGTCGCCTGTCGCCTCTGCAAACAGAGTGTCTATGCCGTCCGTGAGCACCATGCCCATGCTGGTAAACACCCTTGGTTGACCTTGCTGGTCGTTGTACTGTCTATCCTGGATAGCCAGCAACTTTTGAATTTTCATTGTTTTTTCCATAATTGTTTTTGTTTTAAAATTAATAATGTATATAAGGGGAAATTTCTTCTCAAAGAACAGCCGTACTATCACAGCAGGGCTGGTTGAGGCAGTCCGCTGACTACCTGATGAGTAAACCAAAAAAGAAAAATAAAACATGAATAATAAACAGCAAAATGATTTATGAATAGTATGTCTCAATATGTCAAAGATCGTTTTGTCCTTTCGACAATGCAAAGTTAGGGATAAAAAAAAGGCGACGGAAGTAAATTTCCATCGCCGTAGAGTTTTCGGGAGTTTTGTGTAGAGTTTAACAGTTTTATGGGAGTTTTTGCCTAAAAGTGGCAAAATCACGTAGAGTTTTCGGGAGTTTTCCGGGAGTTTCAGTCACCCTTCAGCAGCTCTATGGTCTTGTTGGCTATCATCAGATAGTCATTGAAACGCTTTCCCCTCACTGGTGCATTCTCCGAATTCCAATTCCTGACAGGCTTGGTGAAGCTCAGCATGGCCAAGCGTTGCAACTCGTCGCAGCTTGGTAAGTGTTCGTGACGAGGCACCTCCGTCTTCACCATCTCGCAGAACGTCTCATAGTCCTCTTCCTTCACCACGTTCTTGTCAGCCATAGCCCTGTACACCGCATACCACTGGCGCGCAATCTTCACCATCGGGGCTATCTCCCTGAGGCCCCATGCTACCCGCTGCTGCGGAATCTCGTGTGTCTTTTCCTGCGCCATCTTTGCCTTACGAATCTGTTTCAGACAGTCACGATAGCTCATACGTGGTGCATTCTTGATAATCTCCTTGATACGCCCCACAATTCTCACGTTCACCTTATCCTTCAGCGGTATGGGTGAGTAGTCGCTGTTCTGAGGCACCAGCCAAGGGAAGCCCTCTTCGTCCTCGCAATATGTCTTGATGGTCGACTCGCCATCAATCGTCGCTAACACGATGTCGCCATCCTGCGGAGTATCGACACACACCACCTTCACCATATCCCCCTGACAGATGCCCGCATCCTTCATCGAGTCACCTTTCGCCCATATCGTAAACTCAGGCTGCATCGACAACAGGTCCTTGGGCAGCATGATATTGTCAGGTCGCTCTGTGTAAACCTCCATAGGCTGTCCGCACCTCACCGCTGTGTCGTAGAATGGTACGGGCGTGTCACACAGCAGAGGGTTCCATCCTTGTTCCCTCAGTTCTTTTAGAATCTCTTTCAGTTCTTCTTCATTCATGTCTTTACACCTTTTATTAGATTAGCAATTATTGTTTATTTGAAATCGGGTGCAAAGATACAATAGGGGGTGTCCCAAAAGGCGAGACACCCCCTTAAACTTTAAGTTATTTTAAGAATTTACACAATAGGGTCTCCTGTGCAACGGATCGCGGGACAGTCCCCTGATCCAATTGAGAGCACTGGAGTTATTTTATATCAGCGGATGTCGTCGCTGCTAAAATCTTCGGGCATTTCTTCTCCATAGCGGAGACCCTCAGTCGACTGAATGCTTGTGCAGAGCATCTGAGACTGCTCTATGCGAACCACCTGTACGGTGGGGGCTAAATAAGTTTTCTTCATTGGTCTATACAATTTTTTATTTCGCCAATATTATGAGCTACGCTCGAGCTCGTTCACCCGAGCAAGCTCAGTACTTCTCTCACTTTATCACAACCTTCTTTCCATTCACAATGTTGATGCCCTTCTGCGGAGCACTGAGGCGCTGGCCGTTCAGGTTGAAGATACCCTCCACCTGACTCTCACGGTTGTCTTCCACCGTGATGTTGTCGATGTACGTGGTGGTCTGTTCACCCTCACCGAAGTCCATCACAAACTCGCGGGCCATAGCTATACTACCTGTGTAGGTGAAGTAAGCGCGGGTGGCATATACACACATTGGCTTATTGGGCTTATAGAGCATGTTCTCTCCACCGAGCAAGAGCGTATTACTGTTAGCTTCTACCTGCACCGGTGCAATCTGAGCCTGGAAACGGAGACCATTGTTCTCTGTCTCGTACATGTCGGCAGTCTCCTGATCTTCAGTTTCGTCGAGATCTCCCTGATTGTAAATGGCGATTGAGACATTCGTGAAGCTGGGGTTGTTGATGACCTCGCCAGTAGCGTTCCCCGGCTCGCCCCAACGGATGATGTAGGGCACACCGGCATCAATCTTACCTTCGTTCGAGTCAGAGAAGTTGATGGTCAGCCTCTCGTTGCCAGCGTCCCAGAAAGCCTCCTTGAAGCGGCGGATGTCGATGTCGGCACCTGCCAGACAGGTGGTAGCTAACTTCTCAGCATCGAGGCTGAACGGCAGGGTCAGCGTGTTCCAGTAGCCGTCCTTATAGAGCTTACGGCCCTTCAGATTGACAACGGTGTATTTACCGCTCATTTCTGAGCTATAAGCCAAGCCCGCATAGCTTGAGTACCAGCTGGCACAGTCAATCTCGCAGCCTACATAGACGGCACAGAACTCGATGTCGCCATAGATGTTGCTGAGGTCAACCTCATCGCCCGGTGCATAGACATCACCGTTAGGACCGCCACAATGACCAGAGGTCTCTCCGAGCACATTACCATAGATGCTCAAGATCCACTTGTATTTGCTGTCGCCTTGGTCCAGAGAAGGCAGGGTGATCTTTGTATCGCTGCCAAAAGTGTAGTCTTCACTGTCCTTTGAGGGAGATATGCCGTAGGGGGCGTAGTAAGTGATAGTATATGTACCTCCAGGATTGGCACTTTTAGGTGTACTTGTCTGCACCGGTCCCCAGTTGTCACCGCCGGAGCCCTGTGCCCATGCGCCCGTCACTGCCATGAGCAGGAGGGCGAGAATTGAAGTGATTTTTTGTTTCATACTTGTTTTGTTTTTTAATTGTTAAACTTATTATTAATGATAAATACTATTGTATGCACACGAAGAAGCCCCCGTCGCTGTCGTCATCAGCAGCGCGAGCAGAAGTAATAATTTGTTTTTTCTCATAATTTTAAGTTTTAAAAATGTTATTAATTAGGTTTGAAAATATATTTGTAATTGCCTTATTTGTAATGGAACGGCCAGCCGCAGTGCTGGCAGCGGTAGAACTCGCCCTCCTCGTCGATGGCGTCCTGTATCAAGTTAAAGGTGGTTCGCTGTCCGCATTTGGGGCAGACCACCGTGTTACGTTTTCGTTTTTCTTCAGATTCGTTTTTCATTTTGCACACTTTCTTATAGTCTTGTGTTGAAAAAGACAAGACAAATGTACAAAATTCTTTTCATTTCTGCAAGAGCGAAACGCCCTCAGGTGCATTTTTTGTAAATTCTGCCACATTTTTGTAAATTCTGCCACATTTTTGTAAATTCTGCCACTCCCCCGCTCCCCTGTACTTTTCGTCCCCTCATCAAAAATCCCCCATTTCATCGAGAAATGGGGGTGCTCCGTTCTGAAGGATCGCGGGACAGTCCCCTGATCCACTCATCTCCATTACAAGAAATAGATTTACTTCAATAGTTTTCTTCCTTCATTATCCTCCAACACCTGCATCTGTTGAATAGCAATCTGATTGAGCTTGACGAGTCGTTCACCCTGAGGCATACCATCATTGATAAACACGGCGTTGATATTCTCCATATTTGAGAGGCAGATAAGCTCGTTAATGGTGGCATAGTCGCGAATATTGCCTTTGAGGTCAGGATTGGCCTCTCGCCATTGTTTTGCTGTCATGCCAAACATCGCAACATTAAGTACATCGGCTTCCTCAGCATACTTCATGGCAGCTTGCTCGCGAGTTACTTCTGCAGGAATAAGGTTACTCTTGATAGCATCGGTATGAATACG
Organism: uncultured Prevotellaceae bacterium; assembly: GCA_946410305.1. Taxonomy (GTDB): domain Bacteria; phylum Bacteroidota; class Bacteroidia; order Bacteroidales; family Bacteroidaceae; genus Prevotella. The sequence goes on from CAMJZV010000011.1 coordinate 56,885, forward strand.
GTAATTGATTTTGGAGAGCTCGCGCTTGGCCGACCATGCAAGTTGCTTCTGTTCATCAGCTTTAAGACGCTGGAACTCTTCAATGAGATAGAGCTTGAAGGGTACACTGATAGCAGTACCAAACTCGAAGGCAATATCCTTGAAGGCATATGTGCCACCATATCGTCCTTTCTTAACAATGATGCCAATGGCATTAGTTTTCTCAATCCACTCGCTCACACTCATGACGAAACTCGGCAAGCCTGCCTGCATTCTAAAGTGGTCAAATTCGACCACTTTGAAATTCGGGTTGTGAATCATCTCCCAAGTTCCAAGAAATACTATCGTGTATCTGGTACGTGCACAGGGGGACAGTCCCTCTGTGCACATAAGACAAAGTCACCATTTATGACCAGTTGAATGTTGACAACTTGATTGTTGACTGTTGACGTTTTCCTAAAAATTTAGTGGAAAACGAGAAGAAAGGAGGGAATTATAAATTATAATAATTATTATTCAAAGGTAATATAATATTATAATATTATATTACCTTTGGTATAAGCGTCTGCGCAATTAAAAATCACCAAAACGTCAACAGTCAACAATCAACATGTCAAGTTTGCTGCCCTACTCCGCCTCTGGAATATCGCTCCAACGGGTGGTATAACAAGGACTGCGGAAGTCATGCTTGATGCTGTCCCTAAAGACATCGGCTTTACCTTTACCCTCGGGCTTGGTGTATTGCTGGGAGCCAAGGACAAGGGTTTCGGAACCATACTCACGATTGACCTTATCCAGCACTTCGTCGAGTCGTTTCAGTTTCTCGTGGCGCTCTGCGTCGTAGTCGATGAAGTTGGTTTGGATGCCCGTGTCGGGACTGATGCCCATGGCGATGACGCCAGCACGCTTGTAGTGGTAGCCCTGACGGAAGATGCGTTCCATGCAGCGCGTGGCGGTCTGCACAATCTGTTGGGTGGAATTGGTGGGGGTGAGCAGTCGTTCCTCGCCCATATTCCAATACTGTGGGAGGTCTTCACGGAAGCGGTTGGTATCGATGAAGACGCAGACGGTCTGGGCTACGGACTGCTGCTTGCGGAGCTTCTCGGCACAGCGGGCGGCGAAGTTGGAGATGCTGGTGCGCAGGGCTGTCAGGTCAGTCACCATGCCAGGGAACGAGCGTGAGGTGCAGATGCTTTTCTTTTTCGACATGTCTTCCATAGGGATGCAGTCGATGTCGTTCAGCTCTTTCCATGTGCGGATGGCCACGACATTGTTCAGCATGGCACGAACCCATGATTCGGGATGGCTGGCGAAGTCGAGGGCTGTCTTGACACCTAACGACTGGAGACGGGCGGCATAGCGGCGGCCAATGCCCCACACCTCTTCGATGTCGTACTGCTCCAAAGCCTTCTGTCGACGCTCGTCAGTGTCGATATAGCAGCAGTGTTTGAAACCCGGGTAGTGTTTGGCGTAGTGGCTGGCCATCTTCGCCAATGTCTTCGTGTGGGCTATGCCGATGCTGACGGGCATGCGGGTTGCTTTCCAGATGAAGGCTGAAAGGTCTTCGCCCCACCGCTTCAGGTCGAGGTGCTCCATACCCGACAGGTCGCAGAAGCCTTCGTCGATGCTATAGCGATAGAACGTTGGCGACGCCTTGCGGACCAGCGACATGACACGGTCGGTGATATCACCATACAGTTCGTAGTTGGAAGAGAAAACGGTTATCTCACCATTGGGAAAACGCTCTTTTAGCTGATAAAATGGCAGGCCCGCCTTGATGCCCAGTGCTTTGGCCTCGTTGCTGCGTGCCACCACGCATCCATCATTATTCGACAGCACGACAACAGGCTTCCCGTTCAGGTCAGGACGGAAAACACGCTCGCAAGAGACGTAGCAGTTATCGCAGTCGACGATGGCGTACATGGGGTTAGTATTTGCGGGTATCTCTGTGAACGGATGTCACCTTGCCTTGTAGGATGAACTGGTCGCTGGCATCGATGATGATGGGCTTGTAGGCGGGGTTGGCGGGCAACAAGCGCAGGAATCCCTGCTCTTTGGTCGACGTGTCGAGGGTCTTCACCGTCAGGCCACCATTGACGAAGGCCACCACGATGTTACCGTCGGCAATCTCCTCCTGCCGATCAGCCAGACAGATGTCGCCGTCGAGGATGCCCAGGCCAGTCATCGACTCACCCTTGACACGCACAAAGTACGACGCCTCGGGATGGTGCACGAACTTCTCGTTCATGTCAAGACTCTCGTGCTGGTAGTCGGCAGCAGGCGACGGAAAGCCCGCAGCGACCTGTTCAAAATAGGGCAACTTCAAGCGCTTGGCATCTTCCAGCGTGATATAGTCAGCACCATCAATCAGTTTCTTTTCGTCCATAAGATTACCGTTTAGACTGCAAATATACAAACTTTTGAATTATTTGCAAAATTAGGGCGAAAAATACCCCTCAAAAAACAGCGGTTTTTGGGCGGAAAATTTGGTAAGCACCATTTTTATTATTAACTTTGCATTGTCAAAGAAAAGGTAAGGCGGTCGTCGCGCGAGACAGGCTAAGCCAGCTCGGAGACAGCCTAATACGCGAGGAAATCAGCTGGAAAAAGGGCCCATATCAGTTGTATAAAATTTCGTAGAAGGCTAAAACAATAACCAATAACCAATAACCATTAACCAATAACCATTAACCAATTATGAGTGTATTTTTCAGATTGCATCAAGACCAGAGTGTAGGAACTAAGCGCAGCGGAAAGTGGTATGCCCGTGCGGTACCCATGTCCACCATCAACACCCGTCAGCTGGCGGAGATCATGCAGCGCAACTGTACCGTGAAGAAGGCCGATATCCTGGCGGTGCTGGACGAGCTGGTGGAGACCATGCGCGACCAGATGCAGGACTCGAAGCGTGTGAAGCTGGACGGCTTCGGCTCGTTCAAGATCGGCCTGAATTCCAAGGGTGCCCGCACCGCCAAGTCGTTCACCGTCGCCGACCACATCGAGGGCATGCACGTGGTGTTCACCCCCGAGCGCACCCACGACACCGCTGGCAACCGCGTGAAGCAGTTCCTGCAGGGAGTGAAGTGTGAGGAGTTGCCTGAGAATAAGGTCGAGAAGGAGGAATCGGGCGATTAATCGCCAGATTCTAGGGGCAGGGGGCAAGGAGCATGCCCCTGAATAATTGAAAATTATCAAAGCTATGAAGAACAAGGAATTTTGGAAGACGGTGATTCAGATCATCGTGACAGTGCTGACGGCACTGGGAACGTCGCTGGGAGTAGCCAGCTGCATGGGTCACGGCCCACTATATTAATAATAAGGAAAGGAGCTCACAGGTAATGCTGTGGGCTCTTTTGGACTCACGGGGTCTGTCCCTCTGAGTCATTTGTGCACGCACACAGAGATTTGACATTAATCAATAATTCGGCTATTTTTGGCCTAAATACGGGAATTTTCTTGTATTATTGTTCGATTCGTCGTAACTTTGCATTGTCAAACAGGAAATAGCGATTTCCAAATGACAGAAAAAGATTAGGATAACAAACGATTAAGAAAGGAAATGAAAATGAAAAAGTTATTGGAAAAATGGCTGAAGAGTGAAGCATACAAAGAGTATTGCATCAATATGGCAAGAATGTACAACTACAGAGCAGCCAACTAAATAACGGACCGAATACCCTCAATATTCCGGTCCGTTTTTTTTTGATAATTTTTCATCTTTAATTTTCATTTTTCATCTTTCATCTTAATTTTTCATCTTTAATTTTTCATCTTTCATCTTTTTGTACTACCTTTGCACCCAGAATGAGTAAATATACTATTTAAAACAACAAAAGATGTCTATACTAACAATTTGTATTGTCGCGGCTTTCGTGACTGGCTATCTGTGTATTGCGTTGGAAAGTCTGACAAAAGTCAATAAGGCAGCCATTGCCTTGCTGATGTGTGTGGTCTGCTGGACGCTGCTGATGGTAGACCCCTATAGTTACTATCCGATGATAGAGGGGAACGGTGTGATTCACCACATTGCCGAAGTCATAGAGCACCATCTGGGCGATGCCGGTGGTACGTTGTTCTTCCTGATGGGCGCCATGACGATTGTGGAGATTGTCGACACCAACGGGGGCTTCAACTTCGTACGCGACACGATGAAGACGCGCTCCAAGCGCAAACTGCTGTGGCGCGTGGCATTCATGACGTTCTTCCTGTCCGCTATTTTGGACAACCTGACCACGTCCATCGTCATGATTATGGTACTGCGCAAGCTGGTGCAGAACCGCGAGGACCGTCTCATCTACGCTGCCATGGTCATCATCTCGGCCAACAGCGGCGGTGCCTTCTCGCCCATTGGCGACGTCACCACCATCATGCTGTGGATCAAGGGCGTCATCACCACCCAGGGCGTGCTCAGCGAGATTTTCCTCCCCTCGCTCATCTCGATGGTCATCCCTGCCGTCATCCTCAGCCTGCAGCTCGAGGGCAAGTTCGACAAGGCGCAAAACCTCCCTGTCGCTGACATCAGTCAGTTTACCAAGGTACAGCGCAACATCATCTTCTGGCTGGGTGTCGGCGGCCTCATCTTTGTACCCATCTTCAAGACCATCACCCACCTGCCCCCGTTCATGGGCATCCTGCTGATACTCGGCCTGCTGTGGACCACCACAGAGATTTTCCAATACAACACCTCTGAGGACGACACGATGGCCAAGCGCGTCAGCGACATCCTGTCACGCATCGACCTGTCGACCATCATGTTCTTCCTCGGCATCCTCATGGCGGTAGCCGTACTCCAGGAGGTTGGCGTACTCACCATGCTCGGCCAGGGACTCAATGAGGCCTTTGCAGGCAACTACTACGTCATCAACGGCATCATCGGCCTTCTGTCGTCCATCGTCGACAACGTACCGCTGGTAGCCGGCTGCATGGGCATGTATCCCGTTGCTGCTGAGGGCGCGATGGCTGTCGACGGCATCTTCTGGCAGCTGCTGGCCTACTGTGCTGGTGTAGGTGGTTCGATGCTGATTATCGGTTCTGCTGCTGGCGTCGTCGTTATGGGTCTGGAGAAGATTACCTTTGGCTGGTACATGAAGAAAATCACGTGGATTGTCTTCGTGGGCTACATGGCAGGTATCCTGACCTACTGGGTTGAGAAGGCGCTGTTCTTCTAATCTAGAGGTGAGAGAAATAGAAAAGGGCGCTGCAATCAGCGTCCTTTTTCTGTTATACCTTATTCTGTGGTGTACCGTTCAGAAAAGCTCTGACATTGCCTATGGCAACCTGAAGCAATCGCGCACGAGCCTCTGTCGATGCCCAGGCAATATGCGGCGTGATAAAGGCGTTGGGCTGACTCAACAGCGGATTGTCGGCCTTGGGTGGTTCCTCCGTCAGCACATCAGCACAGAAAGCAGCAAGTTTCTTCGCAGCCAGTGCATCGGCCACCGCCTGATCGTCCACCAACGGGCCACGTCCTGTATTGATGAGGATAGCTGAGGGCTTCATCTGGCGCAGGGTCTCTTTATTAATAAGGTGGCGCGTCTGCTCCGTCAGCGGACAGTGTAGCGACAGCACATCAGCCGTGGTGAGCAATTCCTCCAGGGAGGCCTTCTCAATACCTACGGGCAGCGTATCAGCAGCCTTGCTGGTTAATGCTTTCACCTTCATACCAAAGGCCAGCGCAATCTCAGCGACGCGACGGCCAATATTCCCCAGTCCTACGATACCAAAGGTCTTCCCTGCCAGTTCCATGTGTGGGAAATCCCAGTAGCAGAAGTCAGGATTCTGCGTCCAGCGTCCCTGACGGTTCTGGAGGGCGTAATACTCTGTGCGATTCGTCACCGTCAGCAGATGAGCAAAGACCATCTGGGCGACGCTCTCGGTACTATAGGCAGGCACATTGGTCACCACGATGCCATGCTCATGGGCATACGCGACATCCACCACGTTATAGCCCGTTGCCAACACACCTATATATTTAAGGTGGGGCAGCTGTTCCATCTCTGTCTTGCCAAGAACCACCTTGTTGGTCAGCACGATGTCTGCCTCAGCAGCTCTTGCCACCGTCTCACTTGGTGCAGTGCGGTCATAGACTGTCACATCACCCATTGTCTCCAGTTCTTTCCAGGTCAAATCGCCAGGATTGGCTGAATAGCCGTCAAGTATCACAATCTTCATAAGCCTAGTATTTTTTTCGTTTCAGATGGTGCAAAGATATACAATTATTTTGTTATTTCATTAAAAATATGTATTTTTGTGGCAAAATTTCTCGACACCATGTTACAAATCCGCTGCAAGAACAACAACGTCACCAAGAGTTTCCCAGAGGGAACCTCACTGCTGGACATCTATCAGGAGTTTGCTGACGACATCAAGCTCCCCTACCCTGTGGTCTCGGCCAAAGTAAATAACGCCTCACAAGGTCTGAAATTCAGGGTCTTCCAAAACCGCGACGTAGAATTTCTGGATGCGCGCCAAGGCAGTGGCCACCGTGTCTATGTGCGCTCGTTGTGCTTCCTGCTCTACAAGGCTACACAGGACATCTTCCCTGGCTCGAAGCTGTTTATCGAGCACACCATCTCGCGCGGATACTATTGTAACTTCAAGAAGAAAGGCAACGAGCCGCTGACAGAGAACGACGTAACACTCCTCTGCAACCGCATGCAGGAGATAGTCAATCTGGACATGCCCTTCCGTCGCACCGAAGCCACCAACGAAGAGGCCATCCGCGTCTTTGCCGAGCGTGGCTTCTCTGACAAGGTGAAGCTGCTGGAGACAAGCGGACAGATATATAGCGACTACTATACGCTGGGCGACACCGCCGACTACTACTATGGCCCGCTGGTGCCCAGTGCCGGTTATCTGAAGGTGTTCGGTCTGGAGCCCTACCACGATGGTATGCTGTTGCGCGTGCCCGACTGGAACGACCCCACACGTCTGGCAGAGAAGGTCGACATGCCCAAGACCTACGAGATGTTTGCCGAGAAGACGCGCTGGGACATCATCATGCGTCTGTCGAATGCGGGTGACGTCAACAAGGCCATCCTCAAAGGTCACGCCTCTGAACTGATACAGGTCAGCGAGGCCCTGCAGGAGAAGAAGATTGTGCAGATTGCCGAGGACATCGAGCGACGCTTCCATGCGGAGGAGAATCCGATCCGTCTGGTACTCATCACTGGTCCGTCATCATCGGGTAAGACCACGTTCTGCAAACGTCTGAGCATCCAGCTGCTGGCCTGTGGTCTGCGTCCGCTGTCGTTCTCTACCGACGATTACTTCGTGAATCGTGTAGACACGCCGAAGCTGCCCAATGGCGACTACGACTTCGACAACATCGAGGCAGTAGACTATCACCTGTTGGAAGACCACCTGACCCGTCTGATGAAGGGCGAGCGCGTGGAGATTCCTGAATACAACTTCTCTACAGGTAAGCGTGAGTGGAACGGCAAGAAGCTGAAGCTGGCAGGCGACACTGTGCTTATCATCGAGGGTATCCATGCGCTGAACCCACTATTGACACAGCAGATAGACAATGCGCTGAAGTACAAGATATACATCTCGGCACTGACCAGCATATCACTGGACGACCACAACTGGATTCCCGTACACGACAACCGTCTGCTGCGTCGCATCATCCGCGACCACAACAAGGGAGCATTCACAGCCCAGGAGACCATTGCCCAATGGAAGAATGTCTGTGAGGCAGAAGACAAATGGATATTCCCCTATCAGGAGACTGCCGACGTGATGTTCAACTCAGCACTGAATATCGAGTTTGCCGTACTGCGCACCCATGCGGAGATTATCCTCTCCAGCGTTCCCAAGAACTGTCCGGAATACAGTGAGGCCCACCGACTGCTGAAGTTCATCCACTACTTCCTGCCCGTCAGCGACAAAGAGATACCACCCACCAGCATCATGCGTGAGTTCCTGGGAGGCTCTAGCTTCAAGTATTAATATAATAAAAGGTATGACAATCGTCATACCTTTATTTTATCATATCAACTGCTTACTTGAATAGTGAGTATTCCTTCACCTTCCATGCCAAGGCGCTGGCTCCAAGTACGTTGCGCTCATGGTCGTCGATGGTAGAGAGTACTATCTTCGCCTTGTCACGGATATTGCCAAAGACGTTCTGCAGGAAGGTTTCTTGCATCACATCCCACATTCTATCGACATACTTGATCAGCATACCCGTCAGCACGATAGCCTCTGGATTGATGATGCTGGCATAGTTGGCCAAAGCTCTGCCCAGGATTTCTGCCGTGCGCTTCCACACCTCCTTAGCCAATTCATCGCCCTGGTCAGCACATGCCGCAATGCCGTCCAGAGTAAGCTCTGGCAGCTGACGCAATGTGCTGGGCGCATCGCTGGCCTCCAACATCTCGCGAGCCGTCTGGATGATGCCACGCGTAGAGACATACTCTTCCAAACATCCTCTACGGCCACAAGTACAGAGACGGCCACCATCTTCCACACAGGTGTGACCAAACTCACAAGCAAAGCCCTCACAACCCAGATGAGCCTGTCCGTTGCTGAAGAAGCAGCTGCCCAGACCGCTACCCACCAAGGTAACAACGATGAAGTTGTCCATGCCGTGGGCAACACCATAGGCCCACTCGCCAAGTGCTGTCACATGAGCATCATTGCCCAATGCAACAGCCAATCCGATGCTGTCGCGCAACATAGCGGCAATAGGTACGATACCCTTCCACGGCATATTGGCAGCATTCTCGATACAACCCGTCAGATAGTTGGCACTGGGAGCACACATACCCACAGAACGGATATTCTCGTAACCGCCATTACTCTCGGCAAGCGCGATGACACGCTCTGAAAGCACCTCGACGAAGTTGTTTACATTAGGATAGTCCGGCGTAGGAATGGTGTCTTGAGCCAAAATATTACCACGCAAGTCCACAACGGCAATGGCTGTCATTGAAGAACCGATGTTGACACCTATCACTTTGGATTTTACCTTATCGTTTGTCATATCGACCTCCCTTCTACTTAAACAACGAATACTCCTTGACGCCCCAAGCCAACACGCTAGCACCCAAGATGTTACGTGTACGATTCTCCAGAGCAGAAACCATCAGCTTCACCCTACCCTTCGTGTTATGGAAGACATGTTCCTCGAAAGCCTCGTTGGCGGGTTCGAAGAGCCATTTGCCAGCCTGAGCAATACCACCCGTAAAGACGATAGCCTCCGGATTCAGTATCGATGCATAGTTGGCAAGGCCGACACCAAGGTAATAACCCGTACGGCGGTAGGTCTCAATGGCCAGTTCATCGCCCATCTCACAAAATTCCTGGATGATTTTCGGCGTCAACCTTTCTACCTGACGCATCATGGAGGGCTCAGAACGTTCAGCAAGAACCTCTTGGGCTGTCGTCACAATACCGTTGGCAGCGGTATAGGTCTCCAGACAGCCTCGTTTGCCACAACCACACTGTCGACCATTAGGGATAAAACACGTATGACCAACCTCTCCAGCGAAGCCGTCATTACCCAGATGGACAATACCATTGCTGAAGAAGCAGCTGCCCATACCGTGACCTAACGAGATGACCACGAAGTCGCGCATGCCATGAGCAGCACCAAAGGCCTGCTCGCCAAGAGCCATTGCATGGGCATTGTTGCCCAGTGCCACTGCTATTCCCAGACGGTCGCGCAACATGGCAGCCAGCGGGATGACACCCTTCCACGGCATATTGGGAGCATTCTCGATACTACACGTGCGATAGTTACCGCTGGGCGAGCAGATACCTACCGAACGAATGGAGTCGTAGCCTCCATTGGCTTCCACCAGGTTCAGTATGTGTTCACAGAGTACTGATAAGTAGTCTCCGATGTATGGATGCTCAGATGTTATGAAACAATCTCTTGCAATAATCTCTCCACGAATATCGACAATTCCTATCGATGTCCGTTCCAGACTGATATCTACTCCGACAACGCGTGTCTTGGTCGTATTCTGAATCATACCAAATGTGTTTTATTCAAGTATTACGCGACAAAAATAGTAAATAATTTTCTATCTACAAAACTTTATCGACTTTTTTATCAACTTTTTAAAGATTTCTTTGTACCTTTGCAACGTATTTTCGACATTTTTGACAGATATGAACGTTTTAGAACTCAGTGAACAAGAAATTGGCAGACGCGAAAGTCTGCAACAATTGCGCGCGATGGGTATCAATCCCTATCCTGCTGCAGAATATCCTACCAACGCATTCTCAACAGAGATTATAGATAGTTTTCAGGACGATGCTGAGCCACGTGAAGTGAGCATCGCCGGCCGTATGATGAGCCGTCGTGTCATGGGTAAGGCTTCGTTTGTAGAATTACAGGACTCCAAAGGTCGCATCCAGGTGTACATCACTCGCGATGACCTCTGCCCTGGCGAGGACAAGGAGCTTTACAATACAGTTTTCAAGAAGTTGCTCGATATTGGCGACTTCATTGGTATCAAGGGTTTCGTATTCCGTACCCAGACGGGCGAAATCAGCGTACACTGCAAAGAGCTGACCCTTCTTTCAAAGGCTCTCAAGCCACTGCCCATCGTTAAGTACAAGGACGGTGTGGCCTACGACAAGTTCGATGATCCAGAGTTGCGCTATCGTCAGCGCTATGTCGACCTGGTAGTCAACGAAGGCGTCAAAGATACCTTCCTGAAGCGTGCTACCATCATCCGTACCCTGCGCAGCATTCTCGACAATGCAGGTTACACTGAGGTTGACACCCCTATCCTGCAGAATATCGCTGGTGGTGCCTCAGCCCGTCCATTCATCACGCACTTCAATGCGCTGAACCAGGATATGTACATGCGTATTGCCACTGAGCTCTATCTGAAACGCCTCATCGTAGGTGGTTTCGAAGGTGTTTACGAAATGGGCAAGAACTTCCGCAACGAGGGTATGGACAAGACCCACAACCCTGAGTTCACCTGCATGGAGCTCTATGTCAGCTACAAGGACCTGCTGTGGGGTATGACCTTCACGGAGAATATGCTGGAGCAGATTTGTACAGCTGTCAACGGTAAGCCTGAGGTAGAGATTGATGGCAACATCATTTCATTCAAGGCGCCTTTCCGTCGTCTGCCTATCCTCGATGCTATCAAGGAGAAGACTGGTTTCGACTGCGATGGCAAGAGCGAGGAGGAAATTCGTGCATTCTGCCTCTCAAAGGGCATGGATGTTGACGAGACCATGGGTAAGGGTAAGCTCATCGACGAGCTCTTTGGCGAGTTCTGCGAGGGCAGTTTCATCCAGCCTACCTTCATCACCGACTATCCTGTTGAGATGTCACCACTTACCAAGATGCACCGCTCTAAGCCTGGTCTCACCGAGCGTTTCGAGTTGATGGTGAATGGTAAGGAGTTGGCAAATGCCTACTCAGAGCTGAACGATCCTATCGACCAAGAGGAGCGTTTCGTTGAGCAGATGAAGCTTGCTGACAAGGGCGACGACGAGGCTATGATCATCGACCAGGACTTCTTGCGTGCACTGCAGTACGGTATGCCTCCAACGTTTGGTATCGGTATCGGTATTGATCGTCTGGTCATGGTACTTACAGGTAAGTTCGCCATCGGCGAGGTCATGCTGTTCCCACAAATGAAGCCTGAGAAGAAGATTCCACAGTCGTCAGTAGCCGAATGGGCTGAGATTGGCGTCGCTGAAGAGTGGGTACCCGTACTCCGCAAGGCAGGCTTCAACCTGATAGCCAACATCGCCAACGAGAAGGCACAGGGATTGCAGCAGAAGATTGGCGACATCGTCAAGAAATACAAACTTGACATGCAGAAGCCCTCTGTCGACGAGGTTGCTGAGTGGATTACTAAAGCACAATAATATATGTATGATTGTGGACGCATAGCCATTATTGGCGGAGGTTCGTGGGCTACGGCCATTGCCAAGATTGTGGTGGGGAAGACTCATCACATTGGATGGTACATGCGTCGCGACGACCGTATAGAGGACTTCTGCCGTATGGGGCATAACCCTGCCTACCTTACCAGCGTCCACTTCAACATCGACGAGATATTCTTCTCCAGTGACCTCAACAAGATTGTCCAGCAGTACGACACGCTGGTCTTCGTGACCCCGTCGCCCTATCTGAAGAGTCACCTGAAGAAGCTCAAGACACGTATCCGCGACAAATACATCGTCACAGCCATCAAGGGTATCGTACCTGATGAGAACCTCGTCTGTTCAGAGTTTTTCCATCAGGTCTACGACGTACCCTATGAGAATCTTGCGTGCATCGGTGGTCCATCACACGCTGAGGAGGTGGCATTGGAGCGTCTCTCCTATCTTACCGTAGGCTGTGCCGACATTGACAAAGCACAGTCGTTTGCAGATATCCTTACCAGCGACTACATCAAGACGAAGACATCCTCCGACGTCATTGGCATCGAGTACTCTTCAGTACTAAAGAACGTCTACGCCATTGCTGCAGGTATCTGCAACGGTTTGAAGTTTGGCGACAATTTCCAGGCAGTTCTCATGTCCAACGCCGTTCAGGAGATGGCCCGTTTCCTCAAGGTGGTACACCCCATTGAGCGTAACATTGCTGACAGCTGCTATCTCGGCGACCTGTTGGTAACTGGCTACTCTAATTTCTCGCGCAACCGTACTTTTGGTACCATGATTGGCAAGGGCTATAGCGTCAAGTCTGCCCAGATAGAGATGGAGATGATAGCAGAAGGTTACTTCGGCACCAAGTGTATGAAGGAAATCAATCGACACTGCCACGTCAACATGCCCATTCTCGATGCCGTATATAATATATTGTACGAGCGCATCAGTCCACAGATTGAGATTAAGCTACTTACCGACTCATTCAGATAGAGAGACACTGCTATAGTTCAGTTATTTTTCCGTTATTTGCAGACGATGAAGAAGATATTACTAATTTTCACCATTCTGTTAATGGCAGGAAAGGTGATTGCTAATCCCGATAGCATTGCAACTGTAGCGAACGAGCAGGCTCGAACAAAAAGGGCCAAGGTAGGCCTTGTTCTCTGTGGTGGAGGCGCAAAAGGTATGGCACATGTCGGCGTACTGAAAGTACTAGAGCGCGCAGGCATCCCCATTGACGTCATCGCAGGAACTTCGATAGGTAGCATTGTCGGTGGCCTTTATGCCATTGGCTATAATGCCCATTCGCTCGACTCGCTGGTCAAGGCCTTGGACTGGGGCTACGTCATCACTGACAGGGAGAACCTGACCAACCAAAGTCTCATAGACCGCAAAAAGCAGAACACGTATATTTTTACCACCGGCAAAGCAGCAGGCAAGCGCAACATGAATGCCGGTGGCTTCATCAAGGGTAAGAACATTTCAGAGTTACTCCAACGACTCTGTAGCGGATACACAGACTCTCTCAACTTCTCACGCGATCTTCCCATACCCTTTGCGTGTGTGGCAACGAACATCATGGACAACAGCGAGGTGGTGTTCCACAGTGGTCGTCTGCCACAAGCCATGCGTGCTTCAATGGCGATTCCAGCAGCCTTCACACCCGTAAGAATGGGTGACATGGTGCTAGTCGACGGTGGTATGCGCAACAACTACCCTGCTGATGTGGCTCGTGCCATGGGAGCAGACATCGTCATCGGTGTCACGCTTTCCGGCAAAGCCAAAACAGCAGAAGAGGTCAAGAGTACCATGAGTGTTATCGGACAGATTATTGATATGAACTGTGTCAATAAGTACAACGAGAACATCGCCATCACTGACCTACACATGAATGTGGACCCCAAGGATTATTCTACTGCCAGTTTCTCGTCGGAAGCCATCGACTCTCTGGTACGCTATGGCGAGGAAGAGGCTATGCGCCATTGGGACGAGATTATCGCCTTGAAAAAGCGTATCGGCATCAGCAACTCATTCCGTCCAAGAAAACTCCATCCGCTACGTCCGAATGTGATGACCGACCGACAACGCATCAGCGGTTACACATTTGAGAACATGACGCCGCAGGGTGAAAGTTTTCTGCGCCAGAAGTTTCATCTTCAGAAGATAGACAGCATTGATGCCGAACTGGAGCAGCAACTCACCACATCCATGCGCATCGACCTGTTCTATAATACCGCCGAGTGCCGACTGATACCTGAAGGCGATGGCGTACGTGTTGTCCTCTCAGCAGGCAACCGCCGTGCTATGCAGTTTCATGCTGGCGTACGTTTCGACTCTGAAGAAAATGCCGCCCTACAGCTGGGTCTCGACATTCCATTGAAGACGGCAATCCCCATCAATACCGACTTCACCCTGCGACTGGGAAAACTTATGTTAGCACGTGGTGAGATTACCGTCCATCCCCGTAGTTTCACGCGTCCTACGTTCAGCTTCACATTCCGTCGTAACGACGTAGATGTATATCTTGATGGCGACCTCGATTACAACATCCGTTACAATCAGTCGCAAGCAGAGTTTGTGCCCATCAACCTCGACCTGCGCCACTTTACGCTGCAGATGGGGTTGCGCTGGGACTACATGCACTATCGCAACAAACTCGGTTCGGAGATATCGAAACAGATATCGCTAAAGAACGAGCACTTCATCAGTTACCGCGCACGTCTGGACTACAATAGCGAGGACAATTGGTACTTCCCCACACGTGGTGCCCGCTTCAAAGCAGAATATGCCTATGTAACCAATAACTTCGCAAAGCTCAACCAGCGTGCGGATGATGGAACCGTCGTTAGCAAGGTTACTGGCATGAGTGAGGTGAGTGCCAACTGGCGTATGTCGTTCACCATCGGCAGCCGCTTCACCATCCAGCCTATGCTCTACGGACGCCTACTCCTCGGTCCTTCAGTTCCCACCGTCTTAGGGAATACCATCGGCGGAGAATGGTTCGGCCGTTATGTCGACCAACAGATGCCCTTCGTCGGCATTGGTAATATGGAGTATACTGACCATCAGTTTGTGGCAGCCCAGCTACAGGCACAGCAACGTATTGGTCGCAACAACTACGTGCTATTCCGCATGGCAGGTGCCCAGCATGCTGACAAGATGAAGCAACTGCTTGACTACAGCACGCTGTTAGGTGGTCAGATTGCCTACTTCTACAACAGCATCATTGGCCCCATAGGAGCTTCTATCGGCTATAGCAACCGCATCAAAAGCCCCTACATGTTCCTCAATATAGGATACCAGTTCTAGTCAATATATCATATAAGGTATGAAGCGAATCCATAAGACTAAAATGATAGCTGCTGTCATCATGTTGATGACAATGTGTAGTCATGTCTGTGCGCAAAACTTTCCTATAGGCATTGTCAGTGTACAAGACTCGGTAAAGAGTGTGCAGTTTGGCGTCATTTCGTCAGTGGCTCCTGAAGGCGGACACGGCGTGCAATTGGCGGGTGTTTCCAATACCTCAGCACATCTCTTCAATGGTTTACAGCTGAGTGGTGTCAGCAACATCACGACAGGCATGAATCATGGTTTGCAATTGTCAGGCATTCTGAACGTATCGTCAGGCATGATGCGTGGCTGGCAATGGGGCACCGTCAACTATACCGACTCGCTCGACGGCTGGCAGATTGGTGCTTTCAATGTGGCCCGCAAACGTCAGAAAGGATGGCAGATTGGCCTAGTAAACCTGTCATACGACAGCATCGGCCATAAGATTGGTCTGGTGAACATCAACCCCTCGACTGATATCGACCTGATGGTCTATGGTGGCTCGTCGACCAAGACAAATCTTGCCATACGCTATCGCAACCGCTCTACATATAACATCGTGGGTGTAGGTACCCACTTCATGGGCCTCGACTCCAAGTTCTCGGGTGCCGTATTCTATCGTCTGGGACAATATTTCCAGATGTCACCCCGCTGGACACTCAGCGGTGATATCGGCTACTACCACGTAGAGACCTTCTCCAGGGAAAATAGTGCCAAGCCCGAGCGTCTCTACTCCCTGCAGGCACGCCTCAATGCGGACTATAAGTTCAGCAAAAAGTTTGGTGCCTTTGCCTCTGTGGGCTGGGGCTTGACGCGCTACTACGACCGTAACGAGACCTATCGAAATCGTCCGTTGGTAGAACTGGGTCTGACCTACCGTCAGTCTCGCAACCATCACGACGACACGTGGCAAAGCACCTGGGAAGAGAAACGCTCAAAGCTCATCTTTGCCGACTCCACAATGGCCTTGCCCGTCAAGAAGCGCTACTGGCAGGCTGTTGCCGAGGCCACAGGCATCAATGTCGGTGTGCAGTTGTTCGACCGCTATGCGCTGAGGACAGACTTTGCCCAGACTACCCTGAATTCGCTGAAGCGTAACTTTACCGATGGCATGGTATGGGACAACGATTTCTTCATCACCAACATGTTCATGCATCCCTATCATGGCAATCTCTACTTCAATGCTGCCCGCACCAACGGTCTGACATTCTGGGAGTCTGCACCTTACGCCCTGGGCGGTTCGCTCATGTGGGAATTCCTAGGCGAGACGGAGCCTCCAGCCATCAACGACGTCATTGCCACCAGCTGTGGCGGTATGGCCATCGGTGAGATGAGCCATCGTCTGAGTCTTACCGTACTCGACGATCGCGACTTCGGCACTAGACGTTTCCTGCGTGAGGCTGCCGCTACTATCATCAATCCCATCCAGGGCTTACACCGCATCATCAGCGGTGATGCTTGGCGTGTCAAGAGAAGAAATTATCGCTATCACGACTTCAACGAGATTCCCGTTGACATGACGTTCTCCGTCGGTTGGCGCTATCTGGCAGACGACGGTGCCCTCTTCCGTGGTATCCATGCCCCTTATGTCAACATGACGCTGACGTATGGAACGGCGGTGGATGGCGACAAGCATACCACACCCTACGACTTCTTCGACGTAGAGATGAATTCAGCATTCGGTGGTGGACAGCCTTTCGTCAACACACTGAATATCGTGGGACGTCTGTGGAGCACTCCCATCCTGGACAAGACCGCCGTGAGCACGGATGGTCAAGGAATGGCTGGCGAGTTCGGTATCTACCAGCACTTCAACTACTACGATGCCAAGCCTATCGAAGACGGTTCCGAGCTGACGCCCTACCGCATCAGCGAGGCTGCCGGTTTTGGCCCTGGCTTCATCCTCTCGCTGCCACAGATGGGGGCTCTCGACAAGCTCGAACAGCGCATATTCCTCAGCGGCATCCTACTGGGTGGTACCAAGAGTGACTATTTCAACGTCATCGAGCGCGACTACAACATGGGGAGCGGCTTCAGCATCAAGTCAAAGACACAGCTCGACTTCGGCGGTTTCGGACGTTTTGTGCTCAACGCCAAATACTTCCGACTCTACACCTGGAAAGGCTATGAGGACAAAGACCTCCAAGCCTATGCCGACGGCACCAAGGATCTGCACTATCTGAACGTACAGGGTGACCATAGCAATGCTGCCCTCCTGGTTGTCAATCCCGTCATAGAGCTACACCTCGCGCGCCAATGGGCGCTCTCCTTCTCGGGCACCTATTATTCACGCCGCACCTTCTACAAACACCACAATACGGTACATGCCAACACCTTCGAGACGAAGATTGGCATCACCTGCCGTCTATAAATAATAATAAATACAAATAAGATATGGAAGTAATACAGAGTTTTACTATCGACCACACCCGTCTGAAGCCGGGTATCTATGTTTCACGCGAGGATAAGGGATTTACCACTTTCGACCTGCGCATTACTGAACCCAACAAGGAGCCTGCCGTAGCGCCAGCAGCCATGCACAGTCTGGAACACTTGATGGCCACATGGTTCCGCAATAGCGAAGCGAAGGATGATGTCGTCTACGTAGGTCCTATGGGCTGCCTCACTGGAATGTATATCATCATGACGGGCAACTACACCGTAGAGGATATGCGCCAACTGACCATCCAGTGTCTGCAGTGGATTCTCACGCAGACAGAGGTGCCTGCCACGCGCCCTGAAGCCTGTGGCAACTATCTGTTACATGACCTTCCCATGTGCTTATGGGAATGTAGACGCTATCTGGACCGTCTGCAACATGATTTCCACTGCGAGTACACGAAGCTGCAAATCACCCTTGAAGACGGCAAGGTGTTTGCCGATGCATGACAACAAATAAAAAAATTCAAAAAAAATCAGCGATGTGCAAGGTACTATGAATATTTTTTGTACCTTTGCACCCGAATAACCAATAAATTATATCAAAATGGACGATTACCCGGCGGATACTTTTAACAAGTAAGGCTGGAGGATGGCAAGACCGCTAATCCTCTTGCCATGAGAACTGTCAATTATCAATTGTCAATTAATCGAAGGATTAGCACAATGAAGACCTATTGGAACACCCAAGGCGGACTGAGCCAACTCAAGGAGTGGCAGTCCAATTGTTGGATACAGGTGACGTGTCCAACGGAGGAAGACCAGCAGTTGCTGGAGGAGCAGTTCAACATTCCCGACTACTTCCTCTCCGACATCAGCGATACTGACGAGCGTGCCCGTTATGAATATGACGATGGTTGGATGCTCATCATTCTGCGTATCCCTTATGTTAAAGAGGTACGCTCGCGCACGCCGTATACTACAGTGCCTTTAGGTATCATCCATAAGCGCGACGTCACCATCACTGTCTGCTACTACGAGACGAACATGATGATTGACTTCGTGTCATACCAGCAGAAGCGCGGTGTGGGCTTCACCGACCATGTCGATATGATATTCCGTCTGTTCCTGTCGAGTGCCGTATGGTACCTGAAGCGTCTGAAGCAGATATCAATGCTCATTGACAAGGCCAAGCGCAACCTGGACCGTGAAGTGAACAACGAGAGTCTGATTGGCTTGAGCCGTCTGCAAGACTCGCTGACATACTTCAATACCTCTATCCGTGGTAACGAGACGCTGCTGTCAAAACTTAAGTTCAAGCTACAGATTGACGAATTGGATGCTGACCTCATCGAGGATGTCAACATTGAGATGACACAGGCCCGTGAGACGACGAGCATCTATTCGAACATTCTAGAGTCAACGATGGATACCTACCAGTCGATTATCAACAACAACATGAACACCATCATGCGTACGCTGACCAGCGTCACGATTATCCTCATGTTGCCCACGTTGGTAGCTTCATTCTTCGGCATGAACCTCATTAATGGTATGGAGAACAGTCCTATCGGATTCATTGTTGCAATCATCATTTCAGTGCTCATATCAGTGCTTTCATTGCTTGTATTCAAAAGGAAACGACTCATTTAAGTCACTTTTTTCAGAAAAAATTAGGTGGTATCAGAATTATTTACTAATTTTGCCAACTAAGTGATATGAACTAACCAAATCATTAACTAATTTTTATGATGATGGACTCTCAAGAAAACGCTCTCGTAGAAGAGCAGAACGTAAATGAAGCTGCCGTTGTGGAGAACACTGAAAGCGCAGAAGTCACCGAGAATGTTGAACGTAAGCAGTATGACACCAAGAAGGAAGTCTTGGAACGTGTCCGTGAGATTGCTCACAGCGACGAAGCTCCCCAGAAGGATGAAGTCGACTATCTGAAGACTGTCTTCTACAAGTTACACATTGCCGAGCGTGAAGCAGCCCTCAAAGAGTATCTTGATGGTGGTGGCGACCCAGAGCAATACCAGATAACACCCGACCCTGAAGAGGAAGCCTTCAAGGCCGAGATGGGTATTATCAAGGAAAAGCGTCAGAAGCTGTTCCGCGAGCAGGAGCAAGAGAAGCAGGACAACCTGGAGAAGAAGCTCGCCATCATTGAGAAGATTAAAACCATGATTACCTCTCCTGAAGAGGCAAACAAATCATATAAGGACTTCAAGGCCCTGCAGGATGAGTGGAAAGAAATCAAGAACGTGCCTGCTGAGAAAGCCAACGAGCTGTGGCGTAACTACCAACTGTATGTTGAGCAGTTCTACGACCTGCTGAAACTGAACAGCGAAGCCCGCGAATATGACTTCAAGAAAAATCTGGAGATAAAGACCAAGCTCTGCGAGGCTGCCGAGAAGTTGGCAGACGAGACCGACGTCATCAGCGCCTTCCATCAGTTGCAGAAGCTGCATCAGGAGTATCGCGAGACTGGTCCTGTGGCCCGTGAGTTGCGCGAAGAAATATGGAACCGCTTCAAGGCTGCCTCGACAGTCATCAACAAGCGCCATCAGCAGCATTTCGAAGACCTGCGTGCTAAGGAGGAAGAGAACCTGGCTAAGAAGACTGCTCTCTGTGAGAAGGTTGAGGCCATCGCTGCTGAAGAGAATAAGGGCAGCGGTGACTGGGAGAAGCATACCAAGGAGATCATCGACCTGCAGACTGAATGGAAGACCATCGGCTTTGCTCCACAGAAGATGAACGTCAAGATCTTCGAGCGCTTCCGTGCTGCCTGCGACGACTTCTTTGGTCGTAAGGCAGAGCACTTCCGCAATTTGAAGGACACCTTCAAGGAGAATGCCGATAAGAAACGTGCCCTTATCGAGAAGGCTAAGGCACTGCAAGACTCTACCGACTGGAAGTCAACCAGCGACAAGCTTATCAACCTGCAGAAGGAGTGGAAGACCATTGGTATGGTTCCCAAGAAGCTGGGCGACCAGCTGTGGGAGGAGTTCCTTGCTGCCTGCAACAAGTTCTTCGAGGCCCGCAATGCCGCTGGTGCTAATACCCGTAGTGACGAGCGTGAAAATCTGGAGAAGAAGCGTAGCATCATCGAACAGCTGAAGGCTGCTGCTGAAGAAGCCGGTGATGGTTTACAGGAGAAGGTGCAACAGCTCGTTGAGCAGTATCAGGCTGTTGGTCATGTACCTTTCAAGGAGAAGGACAAACTCTACGAAGAGTATCATGCCGTTCTCGACAAGTTGTATAAAGAGCTGAACATCAGCGTTGCCAAGCGCCGTCTGTCGAAGTTCAAGGATACCATCAAGCAGGTTGCTGAGCGTGGCGAGAACGCTCTAGACAACGAGCGTGCTCGTCTGATGCGCCAGTATGAGCAGCTGAAGCAGGAGGTACAGACCTACGAGAATAACCTCGGCTTCCTCAATGCTTCTTCGAAGAAGGGCAATAGCCTCATCGACGAGATGAACCGCAAGGTACAGAAGCTGAAGGACGAGGTACAGTTGGTTCGTGAGAAGATCAAGGCCATCGATGCTGAGAACCGCGAGAAATAACAAAAACTCCCGCAAGCGCTGCTTGCGGGAGTTTTTATTTTATTGCATGTCGTAGACAACCTTCATGAGCTTCTTGCCCAGCTCGTCGGCCATCTCCATCGTCTGAGCCTCGCTATAGACACGGATGATAGGCTCCGTATTCGACTTGCGCAGGTGTACCCAACGATCAGGGAAGTCAATCTTCACGCCATCGATGTCGTTCACCTGTGCTGACGGATCTTGTGCAAACATCTCCTTGACCTTCACCAGGATAGCGTCCACATCCGTCTCAGGAGTGAGATCGATGCGGTTCTTAGCAATCTGATAGTCAGGGAACTGCTGACGCAACTCACTCACTGTACAGCCTTTCTTGGCCAAAGATGTCAGGAACAAGGCGATACCCACCAGAGCGTCGCGACCGTAATGGCTCTCAGGATAGATGACACCACCATTACCCTCACCACCGATAACGGCATTTACCTCCTTCATCTTTGTGGTTACGTTGACCTCACCGACAGCAGCAGCGGCATACGTACCACCATGCTTTTCTGTGACGTCACGCAAAGCACGTGTTGACGAGAGATTGCTAACGGTATTACCCTTAGTCTGCGACAGCACATAGTCTGCTACGCTGACCAACGTGTATTCCTCACCAAACATCTTGCCATCCTCGCAGATGAAGGCCAGACGGTCTACATCTGGGTCAACAACAATACCCAGGTCATACTTACCCGTCTTCATCTCGTCCATAATGCCCTGCAGGTTCTTCTCCAGTGGTTCTGGATTGTGAGCAAAATCGCCCGTCACCTCGCCATTCAGGAACTTATAGCTGACACCCAGCTTATCGAGCAGTTTAGGCAGTACGAGACCACCCACTGAGTTGATGCTGTCAACGCAAACCTTGAAGCCTGCTTTCTTGATAGCTTCCACATCCACCAGCTTCAGGTCGAGGACAGACTGTACATGACGATCGTCGAACGAGTCGTCTACGGTGACATGTCCCAGATTGTCAACCTCAGCATATTGGAAGTCTTCCTTCTCGGCGATAGCCAACACCTCAGCGCCGTCAGCAGCTGTTAGGAACTCGCCCTCGCTATTCAGCAACTTCAGGGCATTCCACTGGCGTGGATTGTGCGAAGCGGTGATAATAATACCACCGTCGGCACCACTCATACGAACAGCCAACTCAGTAGTAGGTGTAGAGGCATAGCCGATATCCAGCACGTCGAAGCCCATACCTACCAGTGTGCCACATACTACGTCGCGTACCATGTGACCAGAGAGACGTCCGTCACGACCAACCACTATCCTACCCGTCTTGCGGGGGATAAAGGTTGCATAGGCAGTTGTAAACTTTACGATATCCAGTGGATTCAGTGTATCACCTGTGCGTCCGCCAATCGTTCCGCGGATGCCAGAAATAGATTTAATCAGTGTCATAGTGATTCTATTATATCAAGGTTCAATAATCAACGCTCAAAGTTAACGTTCCCTCTGATAGGTAATCTCATAATAATAAGGCGTCACGCTCGACGAAGCATCGGCGGTACCCTGTGAGTGAGGAACAATCAGGCGCACTTTAGCAGTCTCCTCGCCCTCATTTTCCGGACGACCAATCTTCACATAGTTCAGCGGCACAAGCCATCCACCTGGAACTGATGCCGAACCATGATAGTTATACATCATGCCCGATATGAACGAGGCCGTGATGGTCGTACCAGTACGCACCACACTCATCTTGTCCAGGTACTGTGAAACATCGACACCATTTCCCAGTGTCGACAGCGATGCGTGAACATCATTGCGTACGACGACATCGCCCGACTGAATATTCTTCTCCATGAAGCGGCACAACACATTCACTGTCTTGGTTTCCTCCAGCACAGAGCCACAACCCTCGCGGACAATCTGCATATAGACACCATTGCGGGTGAACTTCACAAACTGATTGCTTGCCAAGTCTGTCTTGTTGCCTTGCGCCTCGAAAGTCGTCTGGTCAATCACCTGAATGCCCTGTTCTGAGATAAAAGCCTCAATAGCGTCCTGCTCTTTCTTCTTCATGTCAGAGTAGGTCTCGTACTTCTCGCAACCAGCGAGTACTACGACTGCCATCAGCAGGGCAATGATATAGGAATATTTCTTCATCTTTCTGTCAACTATTACAAATTTCCGTGCAAAGGTAATAATAATAATTGGAAATTGTGAATCGAGAGTTGATAATTCTCTATTTCATTATACTACTTTAACCTATCTTCAAAGGCGATAAAGGCCTGCTTGACGATGTCGACAGCCTCAGGAAGTGTGCACTGTAGCTTGCCACCAGAGGCATTGAGATGTCCACCGCCATTGAAGAAGCGTGCAGCCATCTCGTTGCAGGGGAAGTCGTCGACAGAGCGCAACGACACCCATATCACTTGCTTCTCGGTATCTTCACGTAGCGAGATACTGAGCTTGAGCCCCTTAATCTGCAGGGGCATATTCACCAACCCCTCGGCATCACCTTTGATAAAACGGAAACGTTTCTGGTCCTCACGGCTTAGCGTATAGAAAGCGGCATGACGCTCCTCATCAACTACCAGACAGTTGCAGAGCACATGACCCACCATGCGCAGACGATGCTCCGAATAGTTATGGTAGACGTTACGGTATATCTTGTCCTTATCGATGTGCTTGGTGAGCAGCTGTGAGATGATATAGTAGATGTCGCAGTCGGAGGAGTTGTACGTGAAGCCTCCCGTATCAGTCATCATACCACAGTAGATGGGAATGGCGAAATGTTTACCCAGCTGGTCAAAGAGTCCCAGCTGCCAAACCACACGGAACACCAGTTCACACGTGGATGATGCCTTAGGACGCGATACCTTGACCACAGCATCGACATCAGGATCAAGGTGGTGGTCGATGAGCACCTTCTTCGCGGGCGATGCACTAAGTGCAGCCTCCATCTGGTCGGTACGAGCCAGCGTATTGAAGTCCAGACAGATGATGAGGTCAGCTATCTTCAGTACCATGTCGACATAATCCTTACGCTTGTCGTAGCGCACAATCTTCTCGCTGTTGGGCAGCCACTGCAGGTAGTCTGGATACTGGTCGGGAGCCACCATTACAGGTTCCTTACCCATCTGGCGGAGCACCTCGCCCATACCCAACACAGCGCCCAGGGCGTCGCCGTCAGCATTCTGATGGCAACACAATACGATGGTTTCTGATTGAGCTAAGAGGGAGCGCAGCTGGCTGCACTCCCCTTCTGTCATAATCGGTTCCAGCATCGGCTTAGAACAGTTTGTTGGGATAAACGCCCTCGTCAACCAGTTTCTGGATGCGCTCAACAGTAGCCTCGCGGTCGGCAGCATAGGTCACGCCAAACCACTTGCTCGTGGTGTCGAGCACCTCGCAGGTAGCTGTACCGTCGTTGATGAGTTTGTTGACCATCAGCGGAATGAAGAACTCAGCCTTCAGGTTCTGCATGTTCTTCGGGTCACTCAGGAACTCCTTGAAATACTCCTCTGAATACTCGAAGTAGTCGGGGGTGAAGCCCCACACATTCATGGATACAGGAGTATTGTCGTCGAGTTTCTGCCATTCGCCCTGCTCGTCCTTAAACTGGATGACGCCGTCCTTGCGCAGAATCTCCGTACGCTCTACGACATCCGTCAGATGGCGCTTGTCGTTGTAGGTGCAGACGCCACGGGCCACACTACCATTCTCACTCAGCGTGTTGCAGACGCGGAAGCCTACCATGGCATACTGGTTCTTGGCACCTTCAGGCAGGTTGCTCAGGAACTTGCCAATCTGCATAAAGCAGTCACGACCATAGAAGTCGTCGCAGTTGATGACACAGAAGGGTTCCTTAATCACATCTTTACCCATCAGCACGGCGTGGTTGGTACCCCAAGGCTTCTGACGGCCTTCGGGAACAGAGAAACCTGCGGGCAGTGCGTCAAGCGCCTGGAAACACAGCTCACACTGTACCTTACCCTCATACTTAGAGAGAATCTGCGTGCGGAACTGCTCCTCGAAATCCTTGCGGATAACCCATACAATCTTGCCAAATCCTGCCTGGATGGCGTCGTAGATACTGTAGTCCATGATGGTCTCACCGTTGGGGCCCAGACCGTCGAGCTGCTTCAGACCGCCATAACGGCTGCCCATGCCTGCTGCTAAAAGAAATAATGTTGGTTTCATAATGCTTTATTGAATGTATTAATGTTTAAACTTTAATCTTTAATATTTAATCTTTAATGTTTAATGTTCAACGTCACTTTCTTGGTCAGCTTGCGCTGTTTGTCCTTAACGGTCAGCGTCAGCTTACCTGCCTGCTTAGCGCTACGCACCACCACGACGAGTTGTCCGTGGAACAGCTTCATCGTAGGCTGCTTGAAAGACTCCAGCGAGGTCGCATCACCATTACATACAGCCTCAAAGCTGCCAGCACCTGTGACCTCGAAGTCCAGCTGGTCGTCAGCATCGGGAATCAGCGTGCCCTGCTTATCAGTCAGCGAGACAGTGACGAAAGCCAAGTCCTCGCCATCGGCGAGAAGGCCATTGGCTGTCGGCTTTTGGCTATTGGCATCCATGTCGTCGTGCTGTGTCCACACGTCGAGTTTCAGTTGGGCGGGTTTGCCTGCTGTACGCATGGTCTTTTCACCCACCTTGTTATCGTTGGCATCATAGACCACCACCTTCACCTCACCTGGCTCATATTTCACCTCGTTCCAACGCAGGCGGAAGCGGTCCAGTCGCTCAGCAGGATTCTTCGATATCTTGCCCTGGCTCTTGCCGTTGACAAAGAGCTCGGCAGTGGGATAGTCAGTATAGCAGTAGACGGGCGTCACCTCTCCTACCCTGCTTTTACCCCACGTCCAGTGCGGCAACAGGTGGATGGTGTGCTCGTTCTTGTTCCAATGCGAACGATAGAGGAAATAGCGGTCCTTGGGCAGTCCTGCCAAGTCGCAGATGCCGAAGTAGCTAGAGCGCGAAGGCCAGTATTCATCATACGGTGACGGCTCGCCCAGATAGTCATAGCCTGTCCATACGAACTCGCCAATGACCCACTTGTAGTCTTCCTGCCAGCACCAGTCGTCGTCAGGCAGGTTCGACCACGGACAGTAATCGAGGTCGTAGCCAGAGCACTGTCCGTCAGTACCCTCAATAGCCTTGGGGTCATAGCTGCCGGCATACGAGAACTTGCCATCGTTGTTGTTGGGTTCTGCAGGGAAATGGTAGACGCCACGCGACGATACGGTCGACGTAGTCTCTGAACCCAGCAGGAAACCCTGTGGCAGACGCTTGATGCCGTCGGCATAGCGGTGCAAGCGGTAGTTGAAACCTGGCACGTTCATGGTCTGTGCCACGCCACCATTGATAGCGCCATCAGGATTGTCCAAACCCTGTGTGACAGGACGTGTGGGGTCCAGCGTGTTGCAGAGGGCCTGCAGACGGATGGTCCACAAGCGTCCCTCCTCGCTCCACTGTTCAGGAATCTCGTTACCGATAGACCACATCACGATGCTGGGGTGGTTGCGGTTTGCCTTCACGAGGTTGGCAATATCCTTCTCTGCCCACTCCTCGAAGAAGCGTGCATAGCCGTTCTTGCACTTAGGATATATCCACATGTCGAACGACTCCGCCATCACCATCATTCCCAGCGAGTCGCAGATGTCCATCTGCATCTGACTGGGCATGTTATGCGAGGTACGGATAGCATCGCAACCCATCGCTTTCATCATCTTTATCTGGCGTATCAGGGCTGCCTTGTTGACAGCAGCACCCAACGGGCCGAGGTCGTGGTGCAGACAGACACCCTTGATCTTGCGTGACACACCATTCAGCTCAAAGTCTTTCTCTTTCGACACGCGGACAGTGCGGATGCCTACCGTAAAGGTCTTCTGGTCAATGACCTTACCGAAGTCATCGTAAATCTTGCGGCTCTTATCGGGTTTGCCGTCAA
This sequence comes from uncultured Prevotellaceae bacterium, assembly GCA_946410305.1. GTDB lineage: Bacteria > Bacteroidota > Bacteroidia > Bacteroidales > Bacteroidaceae > Prevotella. The sequence goes on from CAMJZV010000011.1 coordinate 83,927, forward strand.
AGAGGGTCACGTGCAACTTATACAAATAAGGTGTCTCAGGCGTCCACAGTTTGAACTGACGACTCATGAAAGCGCCGATGGCCTTGTCGCCTGTTAATGGTAGTGCACTACTGGTTATCTGCTCGCCGTCAGGACCAACGAGTCTCATCGAGACGATAGGCTTGCCCTTAGGATTGATGACAGGCACCTCAACAGTAAATCTACTGAGACTCTTACCCTGGACCTCTTTCCAGTTCAGTATCGTCGTGGTGGTCAGTCCCCAGTCGTCAATGCGCGTCTCCTCAGGCGTGAGGATGAGCGTTACAGGACGATAGATGCCAGCACCAGGATACCAGCGCGAGCTCTCCTCCTTGTTCTGCAGGTCCACTTCCAACAGGTTGTCGCCAGGCTTCACGAATGGGGTGACATCCACGCGGAACGTGTTGTAGCCATAGGCCCAGTAGCCTGCCTTCTGACCATTGATAAAGACTGTTGGTTCCGACATGGCGCCATCAAACAGCAATTCAGCATGTCCACTGAAACCTTCGGGAATGGTCAGCGTGCGCTTGTAGTGACCCTCGCCAATCCAGGGCAGAGCACCCGAGCGTCCCGTTTTCTCCGTAGGTTCCGTCTCACCATTCTGGGTAATGGCCACCTTCTGCAGGTCCCACTTCTTGTCGAACGGTCCTGCAATGGCCCAGTCGTGTGGAATGCGTACTGTCTCCCACTGCTGTTTGTCGCGCGAAAACTGCCACCCGTCGCTGAGCAGCACCTCCTGTCGAGGCTGTGCTGAAACTGTCTGGCCAACAGCCAAAAGCCAAAAGCTAATCGCCAAAAATTTATTCATTATCATATTTATTAGTAGTTTGGTTGTTTTAGGAATTTCACGAAAGCAGCCACATCCTCGTCATAGCCACGACCAGGAGCGAGTTGCTTACCCTCGCTGTCGAGGATGACATAGTAGGGCTGTGCATTGGTACCGAAACGGCTACGCTGCAGCTCGCTCCACTTGGCACCGATGGTACGCAGCGTTCGGGTGCCACCCTGTCCGTCAGCCACCTCTACGGGTTCTGCCAACGGTGTCTTGTCGTCGACATACAGCGACACAAGCACATAGTCGTTCATTAGCATATCAGCCACCTGCGGATCAGTCCACACGGCAGCCTCCATCTTTCGACAGTTCACACAGCCAAAGCCGGTGAAGTCGATGAGTATCGGTTTATTCTCTCTCTTGGCAGCAGCCAGCGCCTCGTCATAGTCGCGGAAGCGAGCCTCTACCACCTTGCTATTCAGGTTGAAGTCCTGTGTGTACATGGGAGGAGCGAAGGCACTGACGGCCTTACACGGAGCACCCCACAAGCCAGGAATCATATAGACGGCAAAGGCCAGCGACACCAGTCCGCCCATGATGCAGGCGACGGGCATGGGTTTGTTCAGTTCACCGCCTATCTCGTCAGTCTGGAACTTCAGCCAGCCACAGAGGTAGGCGCCCAGCAGTCCGAAGATGACAATCCACAGCGAGAGGAACACCTCGCGGTCCAGTATATGCCAGCCATAGGCCAGATCGGCCACGCTCAGGAATTTCAGGGCAAAGGCCAGTTCGATGAATCCCAGCACCACCTTCAGCGTGTTCATCCAGGAACCTGACTTCGGCGCCTGTTGCAGCCATGAGGGGAACAGGGCAAAGAGTGTAAAGGGCAGTGCCAATGCTACGGCAAAGCCCAGCATGCCCAGGGCGGGTGCCAGCCAGTTGCCAGTGGTGGCCGTCTCTACCAACAGCAGTCCGATGATGGGTGCCGTACAAGAGAACGATACCAACACCAGCGTGAAGGCCATCAGGAAGATGCTGATATAGCCGCTGGTCGCGGTAGCCTTATCATCCACTGCATTAGCCCAGCGACTGGGCAGCTTGATTTCGAACCATCCGAAGAACGACAGGGCGAAGACCACCAGCAATATAAATAGGAACACGTTGAATACCGCATTGGTCGACATAGCGTTCAGCGTGTCAGAGCCGAACAGCACAGTAACCAACAGTCCCAGCGTCAAGTAGATTACCACGATGCTCAGTCCGTAGGTCAGCGCGTCGCGCAGTCCTTTCTTTCTGTCACTCTTTGCACGCTTCAGGAAGAAACTCACCGTCATAGGAATGATAGGCCAGATGCAAGGCATCAGCACAGCCAGCAGACCACCCACAAAACCCATCAGCAGGATATAGAGCAGGGAATGGTCGAGCGGATCAGAGGGACGGTTCTGCGGATCAAAGTTGCCCTGCAACGACGGATCAGAGAACTGTCCCTCCGCTCCAGCAATTGCTGTTGAGTCTTCTCCTGCAGGAATCGTGATGGCGGCAACAGTATCTACAACGGTCTCTTTCACCTTTTCCTGCTTAACCAGAGGATCAGGTTCCTTAGCTTTTTCTTCTTTCTTTTGAACAAAATCCCCTTCCTCTTTGAAGGGCACCTCCGTAGGAGGCATACACATCTCGTCGTTGCAGGCACCATATTCCAGGAAACAATCAATGACATAGTGCGACTTCGTGAAGCGCACCTTCTGTACGAACTGGGCTTTCTTTTCAAAGAAGCGCAGCTCCATATCAAACATCTTGTCGTACTGTTTGATGACGTTGCCACGAGGCTGCAACTTGCCAACGGCCTCAACACCCTCCATCTTCTCCACATTGAAGGTCGCAGAGATGGGGCCACCGCTACCCAGATCTGTAGAATAGACGTGCCAGCCATCATTGATGGTCGCACTAAATACTATCTCACCTTCATTACCTTTCAGCTTGTTCAGCTGCGAAGAGAAGTGTACAGGATTCACCATCTGCCCCTGTACAGCCAGTACCATCAGCCCCATCAGGAGGCTCATTATCATTCGTTTCATTCAGTCATCATTGCTAAACAGTTGCAAAGGTACGAATAAGCGAGGACAATACAAAATAAAAAAGGTTTTTTGTTTTTATTGTCGAGCGAAAGTACTTTCGACGAAGTCAAAATTACGAAAAATTGAGAGAAATACCAAAATAATTCGAGCTTTTCTGAGTACGAGACAACTGTAGCCAGCACTGACAGTATTTGAGAGATCTCATTTGTTCCTCTGCCATAATTTGTAACGAAAGGTAGCAAAAAACGTGTTTAAGACTGTCAGACTGACAAAAGCCCGATGCACAGGGCGTTTGCAGTCTGTTGACAGTCTTTTAGAGACTGACAAGACTGACAGGCCATTGTCTTTAAATTCTTTGGTTTTCGTATCTTTATTCAACTAAAGATCGAAATGTGGCGTTGCAATGTATTCAGTCAATACACCAATAGACAACTAATAGATGATTCTTCGGACTTTATCTAGACAATTCCAAGAATTCTCTAGAGAATTTTACGATTATCAGCTGTATAAGACAAAAATTCTCTAGAGAATTTTTCGTTTATATAGCTAATACAGGTCCAAATACTGTCAGTCTCCTGTCAGTCTTGACAGTCTCCAAAAAGACTGCAAACCCTTTCTACATCGGCGTTTTGTCAGTCTGTCAGTCTCTATCACAAAATTTTCAAGTCTTCAAATCAAAAGCTGCATAGATATCCAAAACAAATCAGGTGTCAATCCCTTGATTCATCTGAATGTGAAGGCATTTTTCAAGAAAATCATTTGTAAGCACTTTAATTCAATTGATCAGTAATGCTCAAGCATCTTCTGTATTGCCATCTTGATTTCGTCACGAACATGTTGAGGTTCTAGAACTTCCAACTTCTCCCTATGCCATATAAGCTGCTGATAGAAGTTATAGCATGGAACAAGGCGATATTCGAATATGCTCCAATCGTCATTTTTCTCCACTTCCTTTTGTGATTCGTGGATGGGTAATGCTCTGACATATTCCACTTGTGCTCCGTATATCTTTATCCTTATCTTCTCAGGCTTTTGGTCATCTGAATGGTTTACTCCGAAACAGCCATCAAAGTACTCATCGGCAGATATTTTTTGACTGGGGAACAGCTTTTCTTCAGTCAGCATGATATTTTCCATTCTTTCCAATGCAAAGATAGAAATGCCATGATGATGGTTGTCTGGCTCTGCAGCAAGATACCAACGCTGTTCCCAAGTTCGGAGGAAATAGGGAATGAGTAATTGATGCTTAACTGTTTTGCGGTTGAAGGAGTAATAATCGCACTCTATACCTTTATTCTTGTCAATAGCTTCTAGTATTATCTGTACGTTCTCTACTCCAGTCGGAGCCTCTGACAACATAATCTTGTCACGATGCTTCAATGCAAGTTCAGTCATACCTTCTATGTGATAGGCTGACAGCAGATAGTCATATAGCGAATCATCCTCGCCATATAGAGCCTTGTGGCGACATAGTTCATACTTTCCTGTTCGCTGATTGAAATCGATATAACAAGGGAAGGTTTCCTCGATGAACTCCCTATATCTCAGAAATGTACGAGGTTGTATTTCCTCTCCCTCAAACAATGAAGAGTACTGGTAATAATCGTTTATCTCTTTCAGCGACAAAGCGCCTTTACGTTCCATGAGATTAATCAGATAGAGACATTTCTTAAGTTTCGACATATTGGTAAATTTTGTGCAAATATAGGAAGAATCCTCTAGATTACAAAATGTTCGTTCCTTTTATTTTGTTTTGTTGCTTTCTTCTCTTATCGATAGTAAAGCCAAATCAAGCATTGACATTAATGCTATTTCGTGATCCTGCTTACAATCTTTGTACGCAACTGTGTATGCATTTAATCTGTCTGTTACTAATCTTGCGGCATAGTCAAATTTTTCTATATCTATCTTGTCTATACTAACTTCAAGCTCAGTGTCATATATTGGGAGTTTTATTTTTATCCGAGTCTTCTCCTTAAAGAAATATCTATTAAACCATCTTTTCCAAAACTCATTTTCTGTGTAAAGCGACAGCATATATGATTCTATTCTTTCTGGTATACATTCCCTATCTACTCGAACCTCTATCTCTTGATTGTTTATTTCGTTATATACCAACCATCGATGTTTAATAAGTCTTGTAAGTTCTCTGTTCGTCAGTTGTCCAAAATCCTGTTTCATTAGTTCAATCTCATCACTATTAAGAAGGTCATAATAGAGAAACTTCTTCCATTCTTTTTGGGGGATTCTCAATCTGTTTATCAATTGATATTCTCTTCCTGCAAGTACAATTCTATATTTTCCTTCCGCGTCAACCTTGCCACGCACATCCTTATATTCATATTTATCCCACTCTCCATTTGGCTTTATAACGTATACACCAGACCTGACCTCTAAGTCTGGCAAAGCCTTAATTACAATTTTCATTTTCTTCTCCATAATAATCTTCTTATTTGTTATAATTCATTTTATGGCTGCAAAGATAAAAAGAGAGGCGGACATTTTGTGTCCGCCCTTGTATGGAATTAAATAATAATTGCAGATAATTCTCTAAGCAATGAGTTGCTTGATCTTCTCAACCAATTCCTTAGCAGATTCAACAATGGTTAGCAATTCATCCTTTGTTACCTCAAAAAGACAGTTGTAATCCCCCTTTTCTCTCAGTTGCTCCATTCTGGTCAGGAAAGCACCATAACGGTCTTCTATGATTCCTGTCTTTACAAAATGTAACCCAAACTGAGTAAGCATACCTTTATGGCGACGACTGGATAATCCGTTATGGATAAACAATGCTTGTACAGCATGGAAACAGGCATAGTAATAACGGTTCGCTGCCATGTCCCATTGCTCCATATCTTTCATCATGCCAGCTTGATTAAGAAAGCGGTCAGCCTTCTCTATTTCCAAGCCTACCATTATTCTTCTTTCTTCGTCGTTCAGTGCCATTATATTGCTATTGCGTCTTGTTCTACATTGTGATAGAATGGAGTAATCCTACTTTGCTCCCATTCTTTTTTTGTGTACATGATAGGATTAATCTCTGCACCCAATTCCCAGCCTAATTTTGTAAGAGGATATGTCACCGTATCATAGTCATTAGGCAGCAGCTTATCCTTATCCATGACAATCAGAATATCCCAGTCAGAGCCACGATGTGCATCCCCACGGGCTTGCGACCCATAGAGCCTTGCTGTTGCATTTGGTGGTAATATCTGCGCCAGCAATTTGCGGATACTGTCTTGTACATTCTTCTTCATCTTGGGGGCAAAGATACGAATAAGTGAGCAAAAAAGCAAATTTTTTTGAAGTTTTCTCAGGGAGCAAAGACAAATTGAGGCAGACATGTTGTATCCGCCTCACTTATTATTTCATTCTTTAATGATAGTTTTATACATATCATCAGATTACTCTGCCACATCCACGACGAATTTGGCAAAAGAAGCGTTAGTCACTTTCTTGTATTCTGGCTTATTGTGAGAATCTGTTAGACGAGATTTGCAGTAATCAATTAAAAGTCTATTCATAATTTTCAAATTAACTATCATTATGGATGCAAAGATATAGCAAGGGGCAGACAAAAAATGACCAAGAAAAATATTGTCGAATAAATTCTAATATGTAATTATTGATAGTCTCTTCAATATTCAAAAGTTCTTCTTTCGTAATTCTTTTTAATTTCTCGCTAACAAACGATTTAAATGTGTCCAATTCTGTTGAATCTATATTGTATTTGGAGTTATAGTTAATATAAGCTTCAATTGCCCTAGTTTTTAATTCATGCTTTTCCCCTTTTTTGTTCGAATATGACATTATAAATTGGATCTTTTAATTATAATAATGTGTATAATAGAGAAAAGAGAGAAGTAATAAGAGCAACTATTGAGACCACCTTATAAATTGTCTGTTGTTTCTGCATCTTTACAAAAAGAGCATTTTGATTTTCTATAAAGTTATCTGTCTGCTCTTGCAATTCAGTAGTTTTATGTTCTGCTTCTTTTTGGAACTCTGATAAAGCCAATGATGTTTGCTCTTTACTCTGAGAAACAAATTCCTCTTGTGACTTTATCAAGGAGTTTGTTTTTTCTTCTGTTTTAGCAAGGCTTTCATTAACTTGTTTTTCTATTTTATCGTGTAAATCCTTTAGCTCTTTTTGCATTGCCTTTGTGTCATCCTCACGTTTCTTGGCTAATGCTTCAAGAGCTTGAGAGGTCTGCTCTTTGCTTTGAGAGATAAACTGTTCCTGCGACTCTGCCAAATTATTGCTAACCTCTTTTTGCCAAGAGATTATTATTTTATTTGCATTATCTATCCAGTTATTCTGAGTTGTACAATATTTATCCAACTTTGTTTTAATTTCAGACAGACTTAAAGAGATCGACCTGATTTTTTTTGTCTTACTTTGGGCGAACAAAGTTACGTACTCAATGAGACGTGACATTTGTTCCTCCTTTTTGGTACTATCTATTGCGGAATCATCTAAAGATTGAAGGAAAGACTTTTCCAACTCTTTTAACTGTTTTGCTGATTCCTCATCCTCAGTAGAAAGATCTTTTATTTCAGAAGTTAGGCCCTGAAGTTTTTCATAAGAGTTTGCCTCTGCTATTGCTAACAACCCAACCAAACGACAAATGTTCATGTCGTTTTCATTTTGGAATTCTTGGATCGTAGCTACCAACTTGAAAGTTTCCTGGACAAATTTTGAAAAAGACTCTAATACATTGTTTACTTCTTTCACACTAGCCTTGCCAAAAGAAAACTTATACCATGGCTCTCCATTCACAAATGGAGGTTGTAATGAATTTACTTGATTCCTATAATAATTCACGGAATCCATTGCCTGTTGGATTTCTTCTGACACTTTTTTCAAAGAATGAATATTATCAACTTTTTCAAGCTGGTCAGAATGAACCAAAGACCTTACCTTCGAGATATTTATATTATCAGTCATTGTCTATTGATGGTAAATTATTTAACTTGTTATTTATTATTCTATTGCTATAATCTCTTGTCTGATTAAGGGTATTTTGAGTTTCCTCAATATCCTGTTGTATTTCGTCAATCTCATCGTGAATTATCCGTTGCCTATTTATAGATTCCTTGATTTTATTAATATAGGCTTCTATCTCACGATTATGTTCTACAATTGAGGTTAGTTCTTGTCTGACCAATTCGGTTGTTTGAGCTATTATTACACTTGCTCTTGCAGCAGAAATCTGTGTATGAGCGACACAGCATCCTACCAACTGCATATTAAGGAGCTGAATCTGTCGCTTCTCATCCTTTATCTGTAAAGTGGCTTTGTATCTGTCAAACGACATCAAAACAAGAGCAGAAAGAATCGAACTGATTAAACCAGAAATAACAGCTGATATATCACCTGCATAACCGGCAAGGAAAGGTATGTTTGTTGCAATAGCCTTTGCTATCAGCTCGTTCAGCATAGTACCAGTAGCCATAGCTATACCTGCTGAAATAATCTTCAAAGCTTCGAAAAGGCGTTCTTCCCAAGGTCGGTTAGAGTCAAAGATAATCTTGAATGCTGATACAATTGAGCCAAACAAGCACCGTATAAGTTTAAATACGTTCTTTACCGTACTCATTGCTGTCCACTAAAAATCGCTAAGCGTTCTTTGAAATAATTGAAATATAG
>CAMJZV010000012.1 GCA_946410305.1 uncultured Prevotellaceae bacterium
TTGCTCCTTGCCCCTTACGAGACTGAGCAAGCAGGGCTTGCGAAAGTTGAGTTAAAATTTTCTCAGAAATTCCCAATGCGTCGGAAGTAGTCCTTACGGCGGCAGTGGAGCTACCTCGGCATCCATGAGGCGGAGCTCCTTTTCGGGTTTGAAGCAGAGGTGCAGGCCGGTGACGTAGGAGTTGTCGTACTCCGTGGGGTCACTACAGGGTTGGCCATTAAGGCCTACCATGAGGGAGCCGATGCCTGCCAGGCGGACACGGTGGGAGTCAGCCAGCAGCTGACTGATGGTGTCGCTGAGCTCTGCGAGCACTGCCAACACATCGCTGCGTTTCACACTACAGTTACGCTCAATGATGCGCGCCAACTCGTCGGTCTCTATGGTACCGAGATTGACGGCTCGTGCGAAATATTTTCCTTTGTAGGACGAATCCTTTCGCCCATCTCTAACTAGTCTATAAAAAATTGCCATCACGTTCCACTTTTTAATATAATTATTTGATTATCTGTCTGTTGCAATAATAAGGTCACGAACATTGCTTCCACGATGCTTCCACAGAGGCTACACCAAAGAGGTTCTTGCTATTGGTGCGATAATGCTGGAAGTTCTTTCTTACCAACATCTTTGAGAGTCGTTGTACCCAGCTATTATCAGTCCTAACACTGACATAACGCTTTTTCATTGCCGCAAGAATCTGCGCAGCGCTCAGTCTGTTTTCCTCATCTTTATTCGCTGGCTTACGGAACATCTCACAAAAGATTTCCTCCATGCTGTCTTGCAGTTGAAATTGCTTGTTGTCCTGTTGTATGCGCTGTTCTCGATGATGATCGAACCACGACGGCATACCAGCTTCCAGTTCCGCCTTGACCTGTGCGTAGAGTTGTGCGTGGTCGATAGGACTATCATTGTCAATAGGTCCAGTGAGTTGTATGCACATGAAGCGGCGTGAGCCTGTGGTATCAGTCAGCGGGGTTGGGTCGTTGGTCGTTCCGATGAATGTGGCATAACGATGCTTATTCAGAATCTGAGAGTCGTACAATTTACGGGTTTTCACATCAACTTTTTGCAGGACATGTTTCAAAAATGCTCCCTGCTGACGCGACAAACTATCGTATTCATCGATATTAATCAGACAGAAGCGTGTCAGCATACGTTCTGCCACATTACGATTGGCGAAATCTATGCGGTCAGTGTAATAGTCGACCAATTCATCGGGGAGCAGTCGGCGGCAGAACGTTGACTTTCCATCCCCCTGTGCACCAATGAGCAGCGGAACCATCGCATTACCATGCAACGTATTACTGTGGAGCCACTGAGCCATCATGGCACGCATCCAGACAGCGAAGTCCTCCGCCCACCATTGATTGTCGGTAGGCACCCGATGTGCCAACTCGCTGACACGATCCTGACCATCCCAATGCGGCAGCGAATCCAGAAAGTCTGCAATAGGGTCGTACTCTATTACGTGTGATGACTCCACATAGCGTTTCACATCCTTGTCCCATGCCTCGATACCCTCGGACAGTGCTTGCATGGTGATGGTGTTGATGTCTTCCTTTAGTAGTGGCTGCCAGTCGAAACAGATGGAGCCGCGCTCTATGAATTCGATTCCGTCTGTAATGATGTTACGACGTAGTTGGTAACGCTGCTCCATAAAACGACACAACAGTGCTATCTGAAGCGTATAGTGAGGGAGAGCGCTTTCCTTGGGCGTATCCATACGCTCTGGATGACGGAAGCAGATGCCATAGACGTTGCGGAACGTGCGGCGCACCAGCACCTCGTAATTTTGGTAAGGATGCATGTGCAGCAAGCGATGTATGCAGAACTCTGCATCAAGTCCATTCCTCATGGTGAGTCGTGCCAGTTCCTGCAACATGACATCGACTTCTTGATAGTCGCGACTCATGATGTCTGCATAGCAGAACTGAAAACGAGTCATCTGCATGTGCAGTTCATCGTAATCGGGCAGTCGGTCAATGGCCGTCATTGGTGTCAATAGCCGACGGCGGCGCAGAGTCATTGTGAGTGGCTCTGAAGGCTGTTGTAGAATAAATGGAACGGCCTGTGCATTCATGTGTGAGTTACCGTCATAACTCAGCCGAATGCCACGTGTCAGGCGAGGTGCTGAGCGGTCACATGGCACACCCGTCTGTCCTTCATAGAATTTCGATGCCATCGCCCATGCATGCTGGTGTAGCAGTTCGGCCTCATGTAGGTCTGTTGGCAGCGTACCGTCAGGGCGTGTTACGCTGGTCAGCACCTTAAGTGTTTTCCCAGACGAACCAACGAACGATAGGATGGTCTGTGGCAGCATGTCGACGACACGTCGCAAGTTTTCCAGCGATGGAGTACGCTCGCTAATGGTCATACTAAGCATGACCAGTCCGCTGTATCCCTTTTCTCCAACAGAGACATATATCTCAGGCAAGCGCTCGGCCTCAACGATGTCTCCATCATTGATGTTGATACTTGCGCCTACGATTGTGCGCAATGCGCGCACGTGACGGACATATTCATTACTAGTAAGCAATTGGTGAAATTCGCTTACCGTCATCTTTTTCTCTTTAGTCTTACCGTTCTTGCGGTATCTCATTGTAATCTGTTTCATATTCATTCTATTTTGTTTCTGATATGTTGTTGTATACAGCTGTCCTGTAAAAAAACGCTCACCGTTTTCTGAAAAGCGCTCACCGTTTTCTGCCATATACAGCTATCTTATAAGCATCTACTGCTAAGTGGAATCACGGTGGAACCTTCGTGGAACGTGCGCGCGCCGCGTCCACGCCCGCAAACCTCTATTATACAATAGCTTGCGCCTCTTCTGTGGAACGTGGAGGCATATTTTTAAAAACCATTTTTCAGGCTCGCTCCTCCAGCTCGCGGAGTATCCGGCGCAAGCGGGTGGCTTGGCCGTGGTGCAGCCAGTAGCAGTGGTTGCAGGTGTGGCGGTAGGTGCCTGCGGGGTAGCGGCGGAACTTGCTGACGGGCAGTTCCTGCCCGCAGCAGCGGCAGACGAGGCTAGTCGCCTGCCGCAGGGTCATGTCACGGTGTCTCATGTTCAATAACCAATAAACAATAACCATTAACCAATAACCAATAACCATTAACCATTAACCAATAACCATTAACCAATAACCATTAACCAATAACCGTTAACCATTACCAGAACCAGCATTGATGACGGTTGTCGTGATAGTCGGGACGGAAGCTGACGTGCAGCCAGCGGCCACCGCGTCGGTTATGCTCCAGGATGAGCTGGTCGAAGTCCAGATGGTTGACCATCCAGTAGTACCACTTGCGCCCCGTGTCCAGGTCGGGGATATGGATGTCGGCAGCACAACCATAGAGGTGTTGCGAGTTGCCTACGCCATGTACCGCCTCGTTCAGTGCTTCACAACGGTAGCCACTATTGATATGGATGGCATGGCCTACATGGTCGCGCAGCGGCTGCAGCACCTCGCGGCAGAGCTGGCGCAGGTGTACCACCACCTCCCACGACTCCGGTGTGTTGTCAATACCCAGACGGCGTGCCGTCTCACTCTCTATGAATTCGCCCAGCTGGAAGTTTGCTGTGAGCTGTCTATTTGGATCATAATTCTTCATATTCTTTGTGTCTATTTAAATGGTTAAACATTGTCTGTCAGGCCTGATGACGATGCAAAGGTAGACACAAAAAAGAGGCGCCTGAAATAGTGCCATGAACCTCTGTCGGTTTTTCTGTCGGTTATGGCAGTTTTCATGTCGGTTTTTGTTTATATAAAAAAGTTTTTGTACTTTTGCAGTGATGAAATTCATAAAGACATTCTATCATTACATCTGGATTATCAATACCCTCAGAGCCTTCAAGGAGCTTACCTTCGAGGAATTGAACCAGAAGTGGCAGGCTGACGGCATCGCTGACGGCAATGTCCTGCAACGCTCGTCGTTCAACCGCCATCGTGACGCCATCCTCTCACTGTTCGGCGTCATCATCGACTGCGACAGGAAGACCTACAAATACTATATCAGCAATTCAGAGTCGCTGACCGACGGATCGATAGAGCAATGGCTCTTCTCTACGCTCACCGTCCATGGCGTGCTCAGCGACAGTGCCGCCGTCAAGGAACGCGTGGTGCTGGAGAATGTGCCGGCAGGTCTGGAGTATCTGGACGTCATCTTTACAGCCATCAAGTCTAACCACCGTGTACGCATCGGTTACCGGAAGTTTGGCACCGAGGGCTACGAGAAGACGGTATGTCCCTATGCGCTGAAACTGTTTCACCAGCGCTGGTACATGCTGGCCAGGACTGCTGACGACCAGATGCGTATCTATGCTTTCGACCGCATAACGGAGGTGCTACTGACCGACGAGCCTTTCGAGATGCCCAGCGACTTCAAGCCACAGGAGTATTTCTCCGAGTATTTCGGCGTACTGACGGACAAGACACCCATGGCACATGTCGTTGTGCGCACCTATGGCAATACGTCCAACTACCTGCGCACCCTACCCTTGCACCATTCGCAGTGTGAGATCAATACCACCGAGCAGTATGCCGACTTTGCATTCGACATCCGTCCCACGGCCGACTTCCTGGCCGAACTGCTCTCCCACGGTGACGGCATCGAAGTGCTTAAACCTGTCGAGTTGAGGCAGGAAATGCGAACATTGATAGCCCAAAATCTTAAAAGATATTAAATTTTTAGGGGATGTCCCGCATAACGGGACACCCCCTATGGTATCTTTGCGTTCGATAACTTTATTGTCGAACCAAAATACTATATGTTATGATCGGACTTTTTTATTTATCAGCGATAATGGTTGCCATGGGTAGCCTACTGGATGGATATTTGAAAGAAATGAACAACAATAACATTATTATTAGCCATGAAGAAAAAGAACGTAAGAGAATTTAGGAAACTGTTTATTAGGATGACAAAACTGAGTGAGAAGATGGAGAAAAGGTTGGCGGAAATCAATACCAAACCTGTGTTTAACGGTAATATCAGTGGCTGTGTAATTGCCATGCCTGGGGCGACGGTGACACAGCAGCCGACACCACCTACCGAGGTGAAGGCGCCTGCCGAAGGCCAGCACAGCGAGGAGGTGGCGGTGGAGAGGCTGGTGGCCGGTGTCGATGAGGTACGTGAGTATTTCTGGTGTCCCAGCTCCATAGCCGTCATCTTCTGCGTCTGCCGTGACTGCTACCACTATCCTAACAACATGAGTCAGTTTGAACGTGACTTCCACTGTTCGGTGGGACTGCTGGCGAACACCTTCCGCCACAATCCGTATATGCGGATGCACATAGACCGGTGGAGACAGAACGGCGCTAAAGCCCGTGTACTGAAACTGATGGAAGCCTACAGAAAGGTGATATCTCTCGCAGATGGCGCAGATGACGCAGATTTATTGGTTGCAATTTAATTATTCAAGTTTCGCATGTTTCACATGCTCCACTTTTCTTGGGGCAAGGGGCATGGAGCAGGGGGCAAGAGGTTAGTCATTCCCCTTCTATGCCGCTTCATCCCTCCGTTTTCTACGTTTATCATCTATTCTCTTGCCCCTTGCTCCTTGCTCCTTGCTCCTTGCTCCTTGCCCCTTGCTCCTTGCCCCTTGCTCCTTGCTCCTTGCCCCTTGCTCCTTGCCCCTTGCTCCTTGCTCCTTGCCCCTTACGAGACTGAGCAAGCAGGGCTTGCGAAAGTTGAGTTTAATTATTTGCAGATAAAATCCGTAAGATCTATGAAATCCGTTGTTTTGATGCATACCCGTTTCTGAGCGTCTAGCAGGTATAGGGCGGGCATAACGGTCAGGTCGTATAACTCGTTGGTCGTTACCACCGCATGGTCGGTGGCAACGATCCAGTTGGCGGGCATGTCCTTGAGTGTAGCGCGCCAGCGTTCGTAGTCTTCTTCTGTGTAGACGGCAAGGACTGCTAGCTGCCCCTTGGCAATAGCCTTGTTGATGGCATTGTCGTTGCGCAGGCGTGCTATCATGCTGCGACAGTTGTCACAGTCCGGGTCGTAGAACAGCAGGAGTGTCATGCGGTCAGTAGCCGTCTCGCTGAGCAGCCTCTTCGTCCCGTCCGCAGTGACATAGCAGAAGTCTTGGGCTTTGTCGCCTACGCGGTTACCAGTGATGCACTCCATGGCTATCAAGGCATAGACGGGCGACTCCGGATTGGTCAGATACTGGCGTGCCTTGCCGACGAAATAGCGGTAGGCAGCAGGTGTGGACTTTATCTGCCGTACCCATTTCTCTACAGCCTGTTCCCTACCCTTTTCTGAGCCATACTTCACCAGCCACAGGAAGTCCACAAGCGCTTGCTCAGCATAGTCTGTCCTGAGCAGTGTGGTGTCGTTGAAATCAAAGTGGTCCCAATAGCGTGTGGTGGCATAGTCGCAGCGTGCGGCAGCGTCCGTGATAGAGTCAGGAACCGCTGGCACTGGATAGCCTTGGGCTGCCACCGATAGTGTTGACAGGCTAACCAGCACTGTCAACAGCCATTTCCTTATATGTACAGACCGCATCATTCGTTATTGCTACGCTTGCCAACAGTTACGTTCGCATCACCCGTGACCTCGGCATTGTTACCACCGCCATAGACATTACCGCGGATGTCGGCACCGAGGACAGTCTTCTGCTCATAGTAGGTAGTTCCGTCTTGGGCAGTACCAGTGGCTTCAGTGTAGGTTCCATCGTTGTTGCGAGTAAACAAGTCAGTTACAGAGCTACCCACTGCTACTGTCTTGACGATATACACCACCGACTGCGTACCGATGTTGACATTGGTGCTACCAATGACCTTGGCAGCATTACCGCCACCGAATATCTCGCTGATAGCACCCATCTTACCCTTGGCATGCGACGGGATGGGGTAGTTGCCGGAAGTCTTGGCATCCTCACCGACAACCGACGTATCGTCGTTATACCATTTGCCGTAGACCTCGTTGACGTTCACCGTCGGATTGCCCACCATCGTGGCACCGTTACCATAGCCACCGCCGAAGACCTTGCCGATGCTGGTGAAGGACTTCACGTTGACCTGTGGGTCTTCGTAGATCTTCGTGCCAGACTCCTTCGGTGTGCCGTTGGCATTATAGCCATATACCGAGTAGCCAGCCTGGTTGCCACCGCCATAGAGCTCGCCAATCTTGATAGGTCGGCAGCCTATCTCCTCGATATTCACTGTGATGGAACCATTGATGGTACCGCTGAGATTGTTACCGCCAAACACACGGTCGAAGGTACCGTTGGTGATGTTCAGCGTCACATTGCCGCGAACATCGGCAGCCTCAGCACCACCATAGGCAGCCTCCAGACCTGGGATACAAGCCATCAGCAGCTGAGCTTCGGCATCCATCTCAGCACTCTTACCGCCACCGTAAGCCTCATCGACACAGAATTCACATTCTCCGCCCTCGTCCAGCAAGGTGACAGCCGCCTGGCGCACATTACCCTTCGTATTAGAGCCGCCAAAGACACGGTGAACCGTACCACCATAGACATTAACGGAAGCCTTTCCGGTACCATAGACATACGATGATGCCAGTCGTTCCTCTTTCGTGTCGGCATCGACTTTATCACGAACTTTCCAGACGCCGTTATCATCGTAATACTCCGAATAGTCTTTGTATCCCACGTTGGCACCTGGGTTCGGCAGCGTGACGTTGTTCTTGACGATGTCATCCTTACCATTACCACCACCAAAGAGTTCTCCAATCTCGAAAGTACCATTGATAGTGACATTGGTAGCCGGTGTTGAAGCGGCATTACCACCACCATACACCTGACAGATACTTGTGCGTTCACAACCATCAATTATCACGTTGGTGGTTCCCGTCGTCAGGTCAACTGGTTCATAAGCAGCCATATTACCGCCACCATATACCGCCTGGACATCGAATGAACTCGGGACGTATTCACCATCAGTCTTGGTACCTTTCACCTTGGCATTGGTAACCTCACCCGAATTTACTATCTGTGTAGCCGCAGCGTTCTGTGTGGCATAGACATGCACCATCACGTCGCCCTTAGGCGTTCCGTTGATGTTGTTGCAACCGAAGATCTGTCCGACAGCACAACCCTTTGCATCATCAGCGATGGGCGTGCCTGTTGTGCCCGACGATGTTGTACCGTTCAGGTCAACCAGCACATCACCCCATACATAGGCAGGTTTACCGGCTTCTCCCAGTCCACCGCCAAAGACCTCTTCACCGACACGTCCGCCAGTCAGACGAACGGTCGTAGTATGGAGTGCTGATTTCTTGTCTGCGTCAGCCCAGCCGCCCGCATTTTCATTTGCAGTAGCGTCCCAGTTGCTGGTCTGCGTGTCAGCCAAGGCACCACCGCCATAGAGATCCTTCAGAATCAGACCTCCCGTCATGTTGACGGCTACACTCTCCTTGACAGTACCGGCCTCGCCGCCACCGAATACAGAACCGGCGATGAGTTGTTCCGTTTTTCCTTCGTTATCTGCAGCAGGCGTCGTCGCATAGTTGATGTTTACCTCCGTCTCTCTGACATTAGTGAGACCTGAAGCAGCAGTGCTCACGCCATACTCACCACGGGCAGCACCGAAGACATGACCATTTCCGTCACCATCACAACCGATACGGCCACCAGTAACATTGATGGTTGTCTTACCACTGTTGGCTTCAGCACCACCGCCCACAGAACCCATAGCGCCAGCGCCATAGACATTGTGAACGACGTGACCACCGGTGATGTTGACAGTGGTGGTACCCTGTACGATACCTGCCAGCGGGTTGTACTTGTCTTTGATGCCGTCACCGTTGGAGTCGTACAAATCCGTACCGCAACCACCGCCATAGACGTTGCCACGATAAGCATAAGCAGCACCTCCGTCAACACTCGTATCGGTAATACCGATTTTACCTTTGTTGATATCTACAACGGCATTCTGGAAGGTGTGACCGTTCTCGCCACTACCATAGATAGAGCCCCTGATGTCAGGACTCGTTGCAGCACCGGCATCGCCAATGGTGACATGTGTGCTGTAAACCCACGCCATGCGGTCGTTGGGGTCTACGGCAGGCTCGCCTTCAGGAATAGCTACATCACCTCGTGATGAACCGAACACCATGCCGTTCTCATGACCGTTGCTTCCGAAGGTACCGCCAGTGATGGTAACCGTACAAACACCCGTATTCGCTGTTGCCAGAGCCGTAGGCATACCTACGGGAACCTCAAGATGAGCGGTATGATAGTCATCGTCAGCATAGGTAAACGTTCCTACCGAACCGTAGGCACCGCCACCATAGACATTGTGCAGAATGGTAGGCGAACCACTGATACTGACAGTAGTATTACCCTTCACCAGTCCGGCCGCAACATCTTTTTCTTTACCTTTACCACCACCATAGACGTTGCCCCATGTGGCACCGCCTTTGCCAGGAGTACCAATCGTACCGCCAGTGACATTCACGGAAGTGTTGCCACCGACACCAGATTCCTCACCGCCGCCGTAGACACTTTCTGCCACGGTGGTTGTTCCGTCGATGGTCAGCGTGGCTGTGCCTGTTACGGCGCCAAGATTTTCAAGGTTGATATTTGTAAGGATCTCGCTACCATCAAGAGCACTAGTATTTTTTGTTAGAGTTCCTTCTTTCCATGTAAAATTAGTAGTTCCATTTTTCTTACCCATTTCAAAGATACCAGAATTATTATTGAATCTTGGCAGTTTCGCAAAACCTGTGGCTCTTACTGGGATAGAAGGAATGGAGGCAGAGAACCCTCCACCATAAACACTTCCCTTTACAATACAATTATTAAGTGTCGATGTGGCATTTCCTGAAACCACTCCAAGGCTGCCGCCACCATAGAAATCGTCATTGATGGTACAATTATTTAAAGTTGAAAAGACATTGTTCGTCTGAGCAAGAGAGAAAGATGTATAATTCACATAGAAACGAGCTCCCACCAAACCAGAAGACCAAACAAAGAACTCATAGTCGAAATCTGTAGCAACACCAGGACCTTTATTTCCGTATTCTGATTTATAGTTTTTGTCGTTCCCATCATAGTATTTACCACGATCATTATTATAACTATTTATCAAGGTGCTGAAATTGGGATTCGTACTATCAAAAAACTTGAGCTTAAAAGAGGAAGCGCCACCATATCCTGCTCCAAAGAACTTTCCAAAGGTGCAT
Organism: uncultured Prevotellaceae bacterium; assembly: GCA_946410305.1. Classification (GTDB taxonomy): domain Bacteria; phylum Bacteroidota; class Bacteroidia; order Bacteroidales; family Bacteroidaceae; genus Prevotella. Next base: position 10,156 of record CAMJZV010000012.1, read on the forward strand.
CCTACAGCATTGGTAGTAACTATTCCATCTTCAGTGATATTAATACTTTTAGTACCTACAGATGATCCAGCTTTATTATTACTATATTGGGTTGTAAAAGTTGTTCCCCCCTTCTGCATATCACCAAACTTCGGCCCACCACAATAGATGCCGACATGACTGTTAATGATATCAACTGTTACGTTACCAGTAATTGGTTTTTCTGAGTTAATGCCTCCACCATAGAAATTATCTATATCCGCATCGTAGATCTGCCATTTTACGCTACCCTCTATCATCTGTTGTGCAGCTCCAGCCATTTCTTTGAAATATCCACCACTGATATATCCTTCTGCATCATCAGCCTGAATTTGGGCATCAGGTCTATAGACACCAGACAAATAAAAACCGTTAAAGCTACCACCCGTCACAGACACGGGGACATGGTTTGTGAAGTACCACCCATCACTGTGGGTACCATTGCCAAACTCCTTAAAACATGCATTGCTACCCACATGGATATAACTTGTTCTATGATTATATTCATTATCAGAAATATTAGTATACTGCGTAGAGGTATACTGGTCTATCATACCTCCCAAGAGGATAACAGGTGCTGCATCCTTATTACCATTGTCTGCTTCAAACTGAGTTATAAAAACAGAACAAGTATTGGTGATTTCAAACCATCCCTTAGGCTTAAAAATACTAACATTCAAAAGTCGTTCAGTACCATTAGGCTTCTGTGCCTGAGCAGTACCAACTACATTCAAAAAGTCAAAACGGATAGGTGTAACTCCCTGACGATTGTAGTGGCTAAAGATAAAACTGTAGTCTGGTTCATTATCCTTATCTAAATCGACTGACATTATCGTATAGGGCGTTTTATCATGATTATTTCCTGAACCATATAATGGTCCTGCTTGATGGACATTGCCCACGAGGACTACAGCATAGTCGTAAACACTCTTACCACTTATTGGAATGCTCATTGAAATACGGGCATTGTTTATCGATGTGTAAACCTTCTGACTACTGCCGTTGATAGTTATGTTCGTATTATTTGTTGCTTGAATTCCAAATCCCGTGACATTCTCTCCTGCATAATCTTTATCGCCGTTTTCCTTATAAACCACATCGTAATACTGGTCGCTCACGTATGCCGCCACTGCCCAGTAAGGTTCTATAGTAATACCTGTTACGCCATAAGGCACATCGAAATAGGCACCCTGAGAGAATACCCGCTTAGACACATTGAAATTATCCTTTTTTGTACAGTTACGGTCAGCAAAATTATAGCCACCCCATTCGTCCGCTTCAGTGTATGTACCTTCTGTACCACCGGTAAAAGCCGTAATCTTCCATCCAGTCACCACACGGTTGCCGGTATAGTTCCCTGTACCGATATCATTATAATAAGGTAATTGAACCTTGTCGTAGTTGAAGTTGAATCGGTCGAAGTCCTTATCAGTGCGTTGTAAGGTAAGGCTGCTGGTCGAGATGCTAGCACCAGTAGGAGCATTACTACCCACACCACTAATAGTTACTGAAAGTGTCTTACCGAGTTTGCCACCGTGGTTGCGTCCTACCGATGCACTGTCGGGAGCATTGGCGATGTCGGGATTGATAATAGAGGGATAGTATCCTTGATCTTTCAGGACAGGATAGGGATAGGGATCGCGTCCACTAATACCTCTGTCAGCTGTCTCCAATACCCACTTTGCCATATCACTAGGTTCGACAGTAACGGTCGCTGTAGAAGCATATTTGGCTGCCAACTTCTTATTGCTATTCAGCAACTGACGATATAACTCACATTGGACAATGAATCGGTTTTCCATGCCTAAGGCACAGTTATAGTTATTATCAGCTATCGTAGAAGACTTTAATTGACTATCTGCAAAATAATTATAAGTAGCTAATCCTCCAGAATTCTTGTTGTCAATATTAGTTCCCCCATAAACAGGAGAAACTGTAGTACCGTCAGTGATATCACCGTAGAACATACAATTCATCACCATGGTTGTTACACTAGTTTGATTGGAGGTCTCTGTATTATTTCCCACTATTCCTCCTACAACATTGCCTCCTGAGATAGTAGCATAACTGAAACAGTTGATGACACGGGCTGTGCCGCTAAGGGTACCGACAAGACCTCCTACATTGCCAGTGCCACTTACGCTGCTGCCATAAAAACCAGTGATATTCCCTTTATCATCACGCTCTGTCGAAGTAGGAAGGATGCCGCAGTTATAGATTCGAGTGTCACCTTTGGCCTTAGAGGTCACAGCACCAGCATCGCCATTGGAATCACCTGATGAGATATTCACATCTTCAAAGATGATGTTGCGAATGATAGCACCATCTGTTGAAGTAAACAATGGTGCAGAAGAACCGATGATCTTATGCAATCCACCATCGAGTGTCCCTCTAAACTCGCCTAAACTACTGGACAGACCGGAAACATCAGCAGTTAACTGGTATTTACCGTTCATATCGTCAATCTCTGACAGAGATGTAATTTGAATAAAGCCCTCTGTCTTTTTATAGAAATTCACCGTCACATAAGCGCCATCATACCCAGCAGGAATGAAAAAGGAGAAGGAATTGTCACCATTGTCTGTGATGTCGAGCTTAGAGGCAATACCTGTAGCACGGCGGGGGGCTTTGAGAGGATCAACCATCTTTTCGGCAAGGATATGAGCGGCATCGATGCTATAGCCCGTGGCTGGAGTGGCAGAGAGGGTGACTGTCATTCCTGAAATGCTAGTAACGCTGACAGTGCCTGCAGAATTGTTGGGCTGTATGTTGATAACAATATCACTCTCTGAGATAGCCCAGGCATGGCCTACGCTACCAATAAAAAGCGTAAAGAATAGAATGATGTATCTTATCGTGTGTTTCATATCTTATTATCTTTTTATATATTCCTTTTGTCCCTGATGAATATAGATTCCAGCCTTGGAAGGCTTGACACTTAGACGTCGACCGTCTAAAGTGTACCATACGTCTGTATCTTGTTTCTTAGTCGTTGAAGTCTCAAACTCCGTGATTCCTGTCGGCTCTTCGTCATCGATGATGAACTGCAAGGTGCCTCGTGCCTCCGAGCTACCACTGTTTCCGCTCGTTGACGTATTCGCGTAGTTGGGATTATAGAGATAGAATTTGCCCTCGCCCAAGGTTCCTGCCTTTGTGAGTACGAACTCACCCTTGTAGAACAAATAAATCTGTGCGGCTTTTACCGTCTCGCCTCCTGCTGACAACTTCAGTAGATTGCTATTTTTTGTCTGAGCTGTCACCTCTGGCGTGGAAGGGTCTTTAGGGGATGCTACAAATCCTGAGGCCTCATCGTCTGACAATAGCAGTACGGGGACATCTTCGGGGATATAGTCCAATAGCGTAATGACTGCGGTACCGATAGACGGATTGACCTTACGGATGATGTAGGGATTGATGCCTGTAGGGCAAGACAGGTCTCGCTTTGCCATGTATACGGCAGCAGTCTGTCCAGAGCCACCATCACCATCAGGGTCGTCAAATTTGGGATTTGCATAGATACTCCTGGCACCTCCTGTGTAGTTTCCCATACCTGTAATCGTAATGATCTTGTCACTGCCGTCTTCCTCCGCTTCCTGCGTATAGTCGGTATTCTCTACAAGCGTTGTACTGCCATCCTTAACAGCACTCAGCGAACCATCCTCTGTCATCTCCACCGTGATGCCTTCTGCAGCCGTATCGCCGTCACCGAGACTCTTGGGGGAGATGGTAAAGGTCTTTGAACCATCATTCACTTGATAGTCGCCATCAGCTTTATCTGATATGGTAACAGAAGCTGTACCTGCATTGGTGTTATTGCTATAAGCCACCACATATTCATCAGCGCTGACAATAACGTCTTCGTCCTTTACGGTGATGGCAGGTTCCTTGGCAGAACCATCGTAAACGAACTCGTTCTCTGAAAGAATAATGGTTGGGGTCGTAAGAACCTTAACGGGAATATCCGTCTTTGTGGCTATATCAGAATTGATGTATCCGCTTTTTACTGCTCGGGCATGTATCTTTGTAGAAGGCAGGGCATGAGCAATGACAACAGGTGATGCAGCATGTGCAGACTCTTCTATGGTAGGGTCAGTGTTGTTGGTGGTGTAATATATCTCCACACCCTCTGCCGCTGTGATTGTAGCATCTCTGGTCTCCTCGTTGAATGAAATAGTTGGCGTAGCTAACTTCTCTACCGTAAGCGTCGCTATTTCAGAGTCTATTATGCCGTCCTTCTTGGATATAGCCTTGATAACTTTTTCCTCTGTAAGCACAAAAGGCTCGCTATATTCTGCGGAATTGGCATCAGGATTGCTTCCATCTGTGGTATAATAGATGGTTTCGTCATCATCGGAAGTAATAGTTACCTTAGATGTAACATTATCAAACGTAATGACAGGCGTAGTGCATTTAGCGCTTTCAAGAATCCATTTGTGATTCTCCTCCTGATCATATAAGCCAATAATTCCTGCTGTGTTAGTTCCATAGGTACCATTAGGACCGCCTTGCTTGCCTGCACTTCCCTTGAGTTCATAAAAATTCTTGAAGTTCACAACCAAGTATTTATAAGTATCACCATTTCTACCATCTGTAGAATGAGGTACGATGTCAATATGACCACTATGTGATGTAATCTCAAAAAGGGCTAAATTACCAAGATTAGCAAGTGCGGTGGCATCAGCAACAGCTTCCAGGTGTACACGCATACGGTTGGCATCAGAGCCAATTTTGCCGTTGGACACCATATATCTGCCAGTTTTTCTTTGTATGATGTAATAACAATCTGTCTCTGTAGGGTGCTTTACGACATCCCACACAGCCTTACTGGCATCATAAACACCATTTTTACATTGGTATGTGGTGAGGAATGGTTGTCCATTGTCGTCGTTGTCATCGGTGTCGTCTTCATAACTATTCGTAGCCTTATAAAGATACCAGTTCTTCGTAGGACATAGATAATAATCACCGTTTGTGTTCTTATTGGCACTTGCACTTTTGATATAATACGTTCCCGAATAATCCGATGTCTGCCCCCACACGCTACCGCTTCCCAATGTGAGCATCAGGAGCAGGGCTATGGCGGAGCGGATTGTTGTTGACATCTGCTGGGCTAATCCTTTCGTGTGTTCGTATGTCGTGTTCATATCTTTAGTATTTTTATTGCAGCGGGTGAACCGCTGGGCACTGTTTTCTTGATTGCAGCGGGTGAATCGCTGGGCACTGTTTTCTTCTTTGCAGCGGGGGAACCGCTGAACACTTTATTCTCTGTTTTTCCACCAGTCGTCTTTTTGGCGGCAGAGGGCTTGGGCAACGCAGTTCATCGCCTTGCAGAAGGGTATGGTGACTTGCTCGTTCTTGCCACGGTATTGGTATTGCCAAGGGGTGACCAGGAGCAGCCGGTCTGTGGCACATAGGTCGAGGCGCACCGCTGACGGGTGGTAGCGCTCGGGGAAACCATTGTCAGCGATGATTATCACGGGGAAACCGTGATTCACCATCTCGTTCATGATTTCCTGTTCGCCAGCAGAGATACGTGCTGACACCATGATGGCTCCATTACCAGCCTCTTCCATACAGCGGGCTTTCTGTTGCGCGAAGAGGGACTTATCCTTGCGATGACATACTACGGGCAAGAGCTTGCTATTCAGCAGTTGGCGGTTGCCGTAGGTGTCGAGGGCAATTTTTCCGTCTGCGAGAAGCAGACGGCACTTGATGGCGTCAAGAGCTTCAGCGGTGGCGTGCTTCTGCAGGCACTCACGCAGTAGGAAGCCGCGAAGTGCTGATGGCGTGAGGGCTGTGGTAAAGCCGTTGCGGCAGGCGGTCAGCGTGGCGTGCTGGCGGCTGCGGAGCAGACGGCTGCGCGGATTGGCCTTGATGTAGGCGCGCTGCGTGTCCAGCTGCTCGGGGGTGATGGGCTGCACGTCGCAGTAGCCATAGGCGAAGAGGGGCCTGCGGCCCGTAGTGCCGGAAGAGGGGGTGCGCTTGTCCTCTCTGGCGGGTGAACCGCCAGACACCCGAGAAACGCTACCAGACACCCGAGAAGCGCTGCCAGACACCTGGGAAGTGCCGCCAGACACCTGGGAAGTGCTGCTAGACACAGTGTTCAGCGGTTCACCCGATGAATATACAGCCTGCGCAGCCCCCGCGGCGGCATCTTGCCCCGTCATGGCCCAGTAGCGGCGGTTGCAGCCTTTCTTGAAGCCGGCTATCACCTGTCCGAGATGGGTGGGGCGGCCTGTGCTGCTGACGATAGGTGCTGTTACTTGCAGGAGGACGTGCAGATGCTCAGGCATGATCACGAAAGTATCAACACGAATCATGGCATAGTGCATGGTGATGCTGGTGAGCAGTTCTTCACGTACCATATTCCCTACTGGGGTCATTGCCACATGAGGCGCGTTGGGGCTTTCGTCTGGTTGCTCCAGAGAGCCTTGTATCTGGCCCAAGGGCAGACCCATACCGTCTGCCACATGCAGGGTAATGTGGTAGGTGCCAGGCAGCGCGTAGTTATGTGTAGCCATGCGGCGCTGCATGTTGTGGCGGGTAGGGTGCTGCTTTTCCATTTCTTACTTTTTGTACCAGCGGGTGAACCGCTGGGCACTTTGTTTTTTTTATGCCGGCGGGGGAACCGCTGGGCACTCTGTTTTTTTGTTATACCAGCGGGAGAACCGCTGGGCACTTGTTATCTTACTGCCAGCTTTTTCTGGATGCGGCCGCCATCGGCACGGACCATGTAGACGCCACCGACACCGATGTTGGTATCGATGGTTTCGCCTGGCTGGATGGTGAAGGCAGCGATGGTGAGGCCACTCATGTTGACGATGCGTACATCAGCTTCACGACGTAGCGACGAGGTGACGCTAATCATGTGCTTGCGGATGGTGAATACGAGGTCGCCCTCACCGAAGTTGTCACCCGACGGGTCTTTCTCATCACCGAAGGCGAACGATGAGTCGCTACTATCGAAGAGGATGGATTTAACCCCGGAGCGACGTGGGGCAGGTGATGGAGCGGCAGCAGCGACGAAGTACGGACGGAACGGCGTGGCCTTGGCACCGCCAGTAGGTGTCACATTGAAACTGTTGCCTTCGGCATTCATCAGGTAGCCGTCGACCTTCTTGCTCATGTAGTTAGGCATGAAACTATAGCCATCGGAAGACATTGCATCCAACTCGTCGTCACTGACAGCAATTTCGAGACCTGGCTTAGAAACGAAGCTGATGGTCTGCTTAGCCAGTTGAGCAGAAGCTGTCTCAGCCGTGTTCTTAGCCGTCCATTCACCACTGAGGTCAAACTCATAATAGGTCTTGCCTGGGAAGCCGACGATATACGGCTTGGCAGTAGCCAGCAACGGATAGGCCTTCAGTTCGCGGCCAGTCTTGTAGTATGTCTGATAAGTATCGGCATTGGCATCCTTCTGGGTGTTCTCGCTATAATAGTAGTCCCACAGGAAGGTGTTGTCTACCTGCCTGTCGCTACCTGCAGCATCAGGATAGTTGAAGGTAGCAGTTACCACAGCGGGTGAACCGCTGGGCACTGTAGCGCCCTTATATTCGCGCAGCCAGTACTCGTGGCCTATCTTCGTGCCATTCTCATCGATAGACGGACTACCGCTATAGAAGTGGGTAATCTCGCCCTTCTGATGTGTAGTTACCAGCTCGGCGGTGAACGGCAGACTGACGGTCTCCCAACCCTTTTTCAATGAGACGAAGTTGTCGGGAACACGCTGGTACCACATGCGCTTGTCACTGTCGAACGTGTAGCTGATAGGACAGTTGAAGTCCTTCTTGTCTACCAACAGGTGATCGCTGGTGGCGATGAGCTGATCATCTACCTGATGTACCAGATGACCGAAGACCTGCGAGGTGGGTGCTGCAGCCACACGGCGATAGGCGTCGTCAGTATAGTAGCTGCTAAATGCTGGCTCTGTGAAGTAAGCGGTCAGCACATCATAAGTCTTCTTGTTGACAGCCTCATCAGGAGCATATACCAACAGGTTCGGCGTCTCGTCACGGTTAGCGATGCTATTCAGACCACTCTCGTCGAGCAATGGCTGGTAGAACCACTGGCCGTTACGACCCAACGACCACTGCGTGTCGTTGTGACCATAGAAGTCGATAGCCGTCATGTTCGGATATGCTGGATGCTGATCGTTCTCATTGGTACCCTTCGAGTAAGCCACGAGGTTGACACTTGGGTTGAAATGAGCCACATTCATAGCCTTCGACTGATAGTAGGCAGGAGCACGATAGACGCGGTTGCTCTCATCCGTGATTGACAGGCGACCGTTGTTCTTGACAATATGGGAAGGTTCATCCTGATGTGGGCGCTGGCTGTTCCAACCGTAGGTCAGCATCTGTCCGAAGTAGATATAGTCGTCGGGCCATACAGGATAGAAGTGGGTGTTGTCGTTGGTATCAACAAACATACGTTCCTCCTGGCTCTCAGGTATCACACCGTCAGCATAGCGGAAGTCACCATCGGCATAGCGATCTTCTACATAGCCACCGTTTGTATAGACACCATCAATACCCGACGAACAGTAGGTGGCATTCTGCTCGACATAGTTCTTGGTCTGCGGAGCTGACAGCGTACCGTCGGCATTGATGGTATAGAATGTGTGGGCTGTACCTGTACCGGTCTTCGTATTGTTATACCTCTTATATAGATAGAAGCCGTTCAGATTGTAAGCCACCGTACCATTGTAGAAGGCAGACTCAGGCATCGGAGTGGCATCGCTGGCAGTATAGGCCTTCGTCTGCGGATAGTAACAGTTCACCACCTTCTTGCGCTCAGAAGTAGCAGGTGTTCCCAGAATAGCCTTTCCAGTGAAGCCATTGGTAGCACTGGTATTAATCCAGCAGTTCTCCATATAGGCCTTATCCTTAGTAGCATCGTCCTTGTCAGCAATACCAGCGGACTTGAACGAACCAGTTACACCGAGGTTATAGACATTACCACAGAGGTTATAGAACAGTGAGTTGTCCAATCCGTCAATATGGTAGCCGTCACCATGCAGGTTACCTTCGAAGCAGTTGTCGTCGGTACCGATAGGTTCCCAAGCGGGTGAACCGCTTGGCACGGTGACGTTGGTGTGCAGGAAGAACTCCAGGTTCTTACAAGCCTTGACATAGTCGTCGAGTGGGGCGTGACCAGTGAATGGGCCGTTATTGATGAGGCCATCATCAGCGGGCGAACCGCTGAACACGCTGAGGTCGAAGAACTGCTTCAGCTGTTTAGCACCGTTGGTTGCGTCGTTAATGTAAACCTTGCTGTCGCGCTTCACGTTCTTTTTGTCCACGTAGTAGTGGTGCTCCTTGTCTTCCAGCACCTTCTTCAGGTCGTGGTAGTTGGCGACGCTTACCTGAACGGTATTCGAATAGGTCTCACCGAGATAGGTCTTAGCGTAGTAAGCCAGGTAGTAGCCGTCCTGATACCAGTAGAGCGGATCGAATTGCGGTGTGTAATCAATGCCATTGATGTGACTTTCAGCGTCTCCAATCTTCTCGAAGAGTTTCCAGCCACCACCCGTTACCTCGTAGGCACCCGGTGTCACATGCGGTTCACGAATACCAACGAACGTACCTGGCAGCACAATCTGAGGCGCTTTGATGTCCTCGACGGTAGGAATACCGCTCTTGAACTGCAAGTGGATGTTCACCACGTGGCGCTCACTAATCGGGGTGACGTGGGTACCCGACTGGTCACTTTCCTCGTAATCATACTGATAGACCACAGTAATGATCCTCTCCTTCGACATGTCAAAGATGTCCGACTCGCGGCTGACATAGAGCGTTGAGGTCTCTGTCGGAGCAATACCGTGGATGGTGAAGTTGGTCTGCCAGTTAGCCAGGCCATTGTAGCTTTCGCTACTTATCACCAGTCCGATGGGCACCGTCTGTCCGTTAGTGTAGGTTCCTGTCTCACTACCTGTTACAGAGGCATTTGTTACGCTGACGCCTTCCGTATTCTCACCAACCTTATATTCTTCACGGCAGAAGTAGTAGGTCTTACCTACATCACCAGCTGCAAAGTTCAATGTAGCGATATTCGCCTTGTCGGTGTCGCCCAAACTACCATATGTTGAAGAGGTGATAATAGTACCCACGGCGTATGGTGAATTACCAACCTGGAAGGGGCTCTTGACAACATAGACTTTGCCAGCCTCCTTCACATCGATGGCCGAATAATGGCGCTTCTCGTTAGGCAGTTTCTCAAAGTCCGTACGTGAGTACTCGTCGCCATGCTTCAGTATTACACCATTATGTGTGCCTGTCTCGCTGCCATTATAGGTAGCAGTATAGTCCACTGGCCTTGTCAGTGAATAGCCTGCCAGGTTGTCTATGGCAGCAGCCTCGGTAGCAGCAGCCGAGTCGTACTGGTATTTCTGTCCTTCACCGTGTATAATAGTTCCTGTGGTAGGATTCTTACTGAAGTTCGGGTCTATGAGCAAGTCTAAGGCATCGTAGTTGAAGGTGAAGTGCTCACGGTCAGACTTTGACATCGAGCACCATACACCCAGTCCACGGTAGTTCTTACCAGCCTCGTAGTAGTCACCGCCATACAGACCCTCTGTCGTACAGTAGTAGGCGGGAACGATATTGCTGAGAATCTCCTTGGCAATATTCTTCTCGGCTGCTGTTCCATTCTTAAACCTATTGTAATATTCCGTCTTCTCAGTCTCCGTCATGCGGGTACCAACGTAGATATACTCCGTCTTGCTGAGCGGGATGGTGGCGGTACAGATATAGGCCGAATCCACGTATTCGTCCATGTGGAGTTTGACCCTGGTGGTATCGGAAACCGTGCTGCCGACATGCATACGTACGGTGCCATTGTCGAATTCCTTGGTTACAATGAATGCCGTCGCAAAGGCTGCCTGACCGGAAAGAGTAACTTCGGAATGATTCTTCTTAATGTTCTGGTAAGTATCGTAAACTTCCTTCGATATGAGGTTGCCTACCTTGTATTCGCGCTGACCAAAGACACCACCCGTTTCACTATCCAGATGATAAGTCGGGCCATCTTCATAACCAGTGCCGCCAGTCTGGTTCTTTTCGTTCCATGCACCTTCATGCTTTGTGTACCATGTATTCCAGTCGGCAGGGTTATTAACCTTATAGGTCAGCATATAACCGGTATCGTGACCGAGGTTATTGGATGGGCGGAAGACGAAGTCGAAGTCCACATCCTTCTCCAAGGCTACATGATAGACGGTGGAATGAGCCGTCTTAAGAGCTTCATATTGACTAGGCAGCAAGACACTATCGGCAGGGAAGGTGATGGCGCTGTTGCCCTCACCGACAATACATTCGGCAGTGGTGACATACGTGCTGTCCACAAACAGCGACTGTTCCGACTTGGTCAGCAAGTACCAGTCCCAATAGCTGATAGGATCGTTCTTGTGGTATTCCACGTCATTGATAACCATCTTCTTATCACTTCGCAGAACTACGCCTGGTGCAGAATAGTAGGCATACTTGTTTGGCATGACGTTCAACAACTTCATGGTACCATGAGACGCTGCCGTGATGGTCAACGGAATGTCTACCGACTCGCTATAGGCATTAGGAGCACCGGTGTAAGCAGAAATGTACTGGTCGTAAACGTAGACAGAACCCTTGATGAACCAGTAGTGGGCAGGTACGGAATCGTTGCCAGTATATTTACCGCTGATGTTGTAGCAATCGTCGATGATAATCTGCGTACCGTGTACGAAGTTACCGGAGGTCTCCCATTCTACGGGTGCTCCGTTATAGGTAAAGTCCTTTCGGGTAATGGCGTCAGCGTTCAGAGCTGTCAGCGTGGTATGTTTCTTCTTATCGTAGGTACCTACTCTGTGTATGTTCTTGGCATAGACGAAACCGCCGCCGATACCAGGCTGCACGTTAATCAGGTCAAGCTCGATGACACCCGTGATATAGCCCCAGTCTTTCTCATAGAGTCCCAGATCGGTGCCCTGCTTCTTCTCTGTCGTCAGCTCCAGATATACACCGGAAGCCAGTGCCACCTTATTCAGACTGGTACCATTGTTGCGCTTGCGTTCGTTGTGGAAGCCAGCCTTCCAGTCGTAGTAGGAGGCACTGCCGAACGCCTTGGAAGCGATATCCGTACCGCCATTCGAATAGGCTGCGGAAGCACACTTGTAAGTTGCCTCGTCAGTATTGTCGGTTCGACGAATGTCTTTATCTTCCATAAAGTGTACGTCGCTGGTCAGCGCACCCAAGTAGTTCACGATGTTATAGATACCGAAGTAGTTGCCATGAACGGCTTTATCCAAATCAGCAAAGTCATCGGGATTCTGGTCTTCAGGGAAATTAGTAACTTTCGTTTTACCTGACTTCAAGGCCAAATCTGCAGTAATCACCGAGTGCTTTTGGTTGAGCGATACCTCACGTACACGGTTGATGGTATAGTTAGTATGGTCTACAATCTCCGGCACACGGTCCTGCGCACCCTGCATCACCATACGACTACCGAACACACCACAGAAGTCAGCGCGCTGTATGGTATTCATCAGACGACCGGCATAGACTGGCAATACACCGTTTTCCTTCCAGTAACCCGTAGTAGGATCGGTGTTAATCGAACCGTCAGCATTAAAGAAGTTTCCTATCGTCGTATTTTTAAAAAGCGAGTAGATATCATCAGCCGTTAGGGTAGAGGCCTTGGTGTGATTTTCATCTTGAGGATAATAAGTTGTGCCGTCATTGTCGGTACACTCATGGGTACACTGGTATCTCAACTCATAATAAGCAGCCTCACGGGCAGGTAATGCTTCATATTGTGCAATCGTGATTTCACGTGCGATGGAGTAGTAGTCCGTACCATAGTTAGTAATGTTCAGACCACGATAGCCATCCACAAAGGTCAGGTTACCATCGCCATAGAGACCTCCGGTATGTCCCGTACCCAGCGTAATGAGGTCACGATGATAGACATCGTTGATAGACGCTGTGGCATTGCCGAATACCGTTGTAGCGTTGGCATAGACGGTGGAAGAACCTGACGACGTATTACCACCGGCAAATACGGCATTGTGAATGATAATACCCGTAGGATCCAAACTGTTCCACTTTGTATCATAGTTCTTGTTGCCCAAAGTATTCAGGTCTTCAATAGGAACGTATTGACCTGCTGTATAGTTGTGACCATTGATGGTGACAGCAGACAAAGCCTTTGGATGTGGCTCTACCAGCACTTTGCAGTCCTCGGTCAGCACATATTCATTATTGTCTTTTACCCAGTTGGAATCGTCGTCAGCAGGCTTGGTACCGGGAATATAGGCATCATCTCCCTTCTTATAAGCATAATAATAGCCCTCCCATTGGTCATCGTAGCGATTGCCGTCCTTGATACCAACATAGAGCTTGCCGTCCTCCTCATAGGCACTATATACATAACCGATATCGCCACCGCCGAAGACGTTGCCGTAACCCTTTTCCATACCCTTGTCAGAGCCTACTTCACCACCGAAGATGTGTACCTCCGTCTTTCCGAAGACGTAACCGTCGGAATAGAGCGTACCACCTTCACCAAGGTTGTTGTAGCCTCGGCCACCACCAAAGACGTTACGATGAACCTGACCTTCATAGAGTTCGACGGTAGTCCTACCAGCTTTGTAAATACCCTGAAGCGTACGAACACTGTTGTCCGTTCCAGTAGCATTGATAATACCACGACCAACAGCCGCAATCTCACCACCGCCAAACAGGGCATTGCGCACATGACCGCCATACATCTTCACGTTAGCGATATCCACACTACTGTTGTCGATATAGCCGCCACCGAAGATACAACCACTATCAAACAGACGGTTTGTACCATCGCCCGACCATGTCTCATCGTGCAGTTTCTCCTGATAGTAGTCTTTCTTATAAGGAGCAGTGCCCGACCAAACCTGAAGGGTATCGAGGTTGGTGTCTGTTGCAGGGGCGCTATCAAAGTGACGATAACCGATAAAGCCCTTGTTGAGCGTAATATTCGTGGTTCCGAATACGGCACCACCTTCACCACCACCGTAGGCGTTACGCTCAATAGCGGGAATACCGTCAAGGAAACTGGTACCGTCGAGCTTACCGATGATGACGTTTGTCTCACCGAGGATGTCACCCGTCGTGCTTTCGCTGATGGCTCCAGCATGATAGCCTACACTACCCTGCCAGCCACCACCATAGACGTTACGTGCTGTACCACCTTCGATATAGGCATTAGCAGAGGCGATGAAATCATTATTGAAATCATCCTTCTCAATATCGTATTTATTGTTTACCGAACCCACGGTACCTGCAGCATAAAGGTCTTTCGTCACCTTACCACCAAGCAGGGCGATGTAGGTTGTTCCGTGCACATCGCCAGTATTTGCAGTATTTGCATCACCCAGGCCACCACCATAGGCGTAGGCACCGCTCAGGCTTCCATTATACATATAACCACAGACATCAGCACCCTGGTTGATGATAACATTGGTATTGTATTTCTTGCCGTTCCTGGCTACTGCCAGGTCATTGTCCAATCCGGTGTCGGTATAGCCAGTACCAATAGAGAGGTCAATGTGTTTGGCTGTCGTGCTGGATGCTGCGGCTTCTGCATCAGCTGCAGCATCTGCTTCTGCTGCCCATACATCAACAGACATCTTATTCATCACACGACCCAACTGTCCGCCACCATAGACCTCATAGACTCGGGCAGTATTGTTCAGGTTCACCTCCGTATATTCTGACCAGGTGTCCTTACCATAACCGGCACCATAGACGGTGGCATAAGTATGCTTTGTAGCATCATTCTGCGGATCCTTATAGGAATAGACAGGTGCATTGATGTTCACCTTACCGTAGAACGTGCGACGGCAGTTGTTGTTACCGCCATAGATACCTGTGCGGTAACCACCTATTATAGCATCACTACTGTTCCAGTTGACATTTGCTTCGTAAACGTCGCAAGGATATTCGTTATACAGACCGTAAGCACCGCCGAAGATCTTGTCGCAACGGAAGGTTGAGCCTGTAGGAACATTGATCACGGTACGACGGGTGACACCCTCCTGATAGCTACCGCCATAGACAGCCTTTAAGTGTCCGCTGAGCAGGTCGATAACGGCAGAAGCCTTGTCATAGTCAGTAGAAGTGGACGCAGAACTCAGGTCAACACCCATACCAACACCGCCGTTCTCACCAGCACCGAAGACCTCGGTTCCCTGATAGGTGGTCATGGTCTGAGGCACATCCATCAAGATATAGCTGCTGTTCTGCATCAAGTTCTCCTCTTCCTCACCGAGGAAGCCCTGTCCTGCACCATAAATCTGATGTACGGTATTCAGGGAATTGTTGGTATCAGTAGGACGGAAGTTGATGAAAGCATTGCCTAGGAAAGGCTTGGAATAACCTGAACGAGCCTTGCCAATATTCTTGCCTTCTCCTTCAGCGATAGTGCCTTCTCCTCCTGTGGCATAGAAATACTTACCAAAGTACGGGTCTGTATAGTCATACACACCGTAGGCGCCACCGAATATCTTTTCCACGCGTCCCTGTACATATTCCATATAGGCGGAGGCGTTGAGCATATCGGTATTGTATACCTTGCTGCGAACGGCATCGTTGCGCAGACGGCTGTTGAAGTTGGCTGTACCCAGGATTTGTCCACCGAGGTCGTTACCGCCATAAACGAAGTCGCGAACGTACGGGAAACCGTTAGTACCAATATACGTCTCAGTATGTCCGAGGATATTGGCATTACAAGAACCTGCGAAAGAGTTGAAGATACGTCCGTTTCCTAAGTTGATGATACAGTTACCTGCAACAGGTCCCAGGAAGCCGCCGCCATACATGAACTCACACTCGGCGATATTCTCAGTCATGTTGTTTG
The DNA here is from genome assembly GCA_946410305.1 of uncultured Prevotellaceae bacterium. Classification (GTDB taxonomy): domain Bacteria; phylum Bacteroidota; class Bacteroidia; order Bacteroidales; family Bacteroidaceae; genus Prevotella. The sequence continues at coordinate 26,038 of CAMJZV010000012.1, forward strand.
CCTTTGACACACCAGCTATAGGACCATTCAAGTTGATGTAAGTGCTGTATTTCGCATCGTATTCATATTCTAATTTATTTGTTGATGTATTATAGACGCCCTTTCCGATGGCACCTTCCTCGCTGCCTCCGAATATCTGGAACATATAACCGCGGTTCAGATTGACTGTTGTCGAACCCCATATCTCAGTGTTCACGCCCTTACCGCCGCCAAATACATTAAGCGCCTTACCCAGCACGTCCATTCCCTGTTCGTCAAGGATAACGCCCGTGTTTCGCTTGGTAATCTTAAATTCGTCGTTCTCATAGAGTTTTCGCTCACCGAACTCATCGCCCTCCACCTCGTCGAATAAGCTATCACGATTAACCACTGATGCGTTCAGGTTGATGACGACATTACCATTTACGACACCACTGTTATAGCAGCCACCGTAGATGTTACCATTCTTCAGGCGACGGTCGATATCAGCGGAAGTACTGGTGACAGGCGATGGTAAGACACCCGAAGTCACAGGGGCAACATCCTTACCAGTTGTAGAACTGATAGTATTCCACTCCAATTGTTTGTTACCCTTACTATCCAATACATATTGCACTTTGTTATTGGTGTCTAAGATAGGCTCGTAATTCGCGTCACGCAGAATCACCCAACGCTTGGGTCGGATTTTCAGACCTGCGAAGTTCAGTTGTAGTTTGTCACCTATCGAACCTGTTGGTGCTGGATCGGGTTTGCCGGTAATACCACCTTCATAGAGAGCGTTATATTCAGAAGGAGTGACGAAAGCATTATTGCAACCACCTACTACCTTGTCATAGATAATTACCTCATCGTTGAAGTTGATAGTTGTCTTACCATCAGCTATCATACTACCTACGTTACCACCGCAGTAGAACGAACCAAACTGGGTGGAATATTCTTCGTAATCGGCACCGTCACCATTTGATTTGCTTTCAAAGACAACGGTAGATTTCTCCTTCATGGCGCAACCTTCCATGTATTTGGCAAAGACAGTAGCGTCTGTCAAATCCATCGAGTTAAACTTAGTACCCTCAGCACCATCAATATCTGTCCTTTTCATGGTGCGCAGCACACCTTCGCCTCTACCCTCGCCATCAGCCTCATTGTATTTAATCATGTTCTCGCCGTTGTTGCCGAGGAACACGTTGTCGATGATGACGTGTGAACCAATCTTGATGTGGGTTTTGTCGCCAGAACTTGAACCTTCAACATTCTCTCGCAAAGAAGCGCTATTACCACCCACATAGAGGCTGCCATCTACGATGGTAGGATTCTCTGCCGTTCCTCTGACGAGGATAGACACCTTCTCTGCGTTAGGACGTATCAGGTTGAGGGCTGTAGCAGATTTGAGTTTCTCTTCGACACCTGTTATGCCTGCTGCTGTAAGGATTTCATCAGGATTGTAGTAGAAATCACTCCAACGCGGATTATCCTTTAGTTTTTGGTTATCTGTGTAGGCATACGAACCGTTACCACCACCATAAACGTCGCCATAAATGTGGGTCATAATACCTATGGTATTACCAGCATAGACATTACCTGAGATGTCGTTACCGCCATATACGTTGTTGACGTGACCCGACAGCACTCTGACACGAGCAGCGTAACCAGCAGGAATGTGGTTAGGATTATCATCAGGGTCCAGTGCTACGTCGGTATATGGCACTGGTGTGGCGTCGTTGTTGTTGTACAACGGCTTCACATCCGCCTTACGACAGCCGCCATAGACGTTATCGACCACCATCCCTGCACCCTCAATCTGCATCAGCAGACCTTCAGGACTGGTCATACGTCCCTCGTTACCGCCGCCATAGAGGTTACGGACTCTGCCTTGTTGCAGATTCCATCGAGGACGGATAGCCATATCCGCCTTGTTGTTACCACCAAACAAGCGACCTATCTGGAATGCATCGCTTTCGGGGTAGGAGAAGGTGGTGTTGATACCCATCTTATCCTCGAAGCGGGCGTTGGTCAGCAATTCACCAGTATTATCAGCATTAGGATTGGTAGCATCTATGATACTATTAACCACTGCACTAGGGTTATCCAAACTGATAACAGTTCTCTCTGTTACTGTAGCATTGTTACCACCACCATAGGCATAGACAATGGAACCGCCATGAATATCAACGAAGGTCTTGCCAAGATCAGGGACTATGAGTGGGGTAGTACTAGTAGCTACCTCTATATTGTTCTTTTTGGCATAATAGACAGTATTAGAGCCTTCGGTCCTTGAACCATATTCATACTCACCATCGCCTCCGCCAAACAACTGACCGATATATATCTTTTGAGCATCGGCAGCCTCCGTTCCATCCGTATTTGTTTTTGTAGAAATGAGCAAGAGGGCATTCCAAGTCGTATCAACTTTGTTGATGGTTGCATGAGGCTTCACAATATCAGGCAATTCTTCTGTCGACTTTCCAATAGTTCCCGCGATATCGTTACCGCCATAGAGACGGTTAATGACAATATAGTTAGAAGCATGGGCACCGTCAATATTCATGAAGGCTCTGCCTTTGACATCAGCCATACGCGCACCACCAAAGACTCTATTGAGGTCGCCAGCATGCACAGTAACAGTGGTATTACCGCCAGTTTTCCCGGCATTACCACCACCATAGACGTTGCCGCCAATAGTAATCTGGGCCTGCATCAACGATGCAGACAAGCACAGCAGCAATATGGCGGTTAACTTCTTCATTCTATCGTAAACAAATTATCTAAGTCCTTATCCGACATGACATACAGATAGGTCGGATCTACTTTCAGATTCAGTTGTACCCGTTGTCCTCTGGAGGCCTCTAAGTTCGGTATCTTATTGGTTGCCTCGCAGTTAGCACGTATCAGATTGCCCTTGCTGTCGTACACGTCGTAGGTGCTGACCAGTGTCAGATTGTTCGAGAACGTTGGTGCAAAGCAGGCTATGATGTTGAGGGGTGTCGCGCTGCTAAGAGCTTGGCCTTCAGCATCGTTGAATATCTCTGCTGCACAGTTGTCACCAGTCGACGTGTAGGTAACACTGGTGATGGGACTTGTTCCCTCCGTATTATGTAGTAACGTCACAGCAGCGTTAACGCTGGCTTTATTGACGCTCAGCGTCATGGTCTTCAACTTGATGGTACGCAACTGGGCATACTCCTCACTTACTTTCAGACTGAACTTCACCGAGGCATAGAGGTGGTCCATCAGCAGGTACATATAGAAGTTATCATTAGCATTCTCCATACGCCAACCGAACTGGCCTTCCTTCAGATCTGTGTCCGTTTCCTTGACACCCGTGATGATACAGATGTCATCAGCAGTTACAGGTTTGATGCCGTTGATGGTCAGGGTGGCACCGTCAGAGGTGACACTTGAAAGACTGCTAGACATGCCTGTTATTTTCGGCATGTAGCCATAGACAGTATAAGGCGTGATGGCATCCACATCGAAGTGAGCATACCATTTGGTGGCGTATCTGATATAGTTTTCTGTATAGGGTGCAGTAGTGGACTCCAGCATATAGATGCCTATATCCGTCACCTTATCTGGCGTATAGGCTGTAAAGCCTGAGGGAGCACGACGGGGTGCTTCCTTCTCCGTAAAATAGGGAGCGTAGGTCATCAGCTGCACCTGCTTGCCTACGGGTTCTTCGCCCGTAGTAACCGTCTGTGCTCCGGATTCGTCCGAGGAACAGGCGTTTAGCAGCATGGTTAAAGCCATGAGCAATATGCAGATAACTTCCTTCTTCACTCTCATTTCTTACTACCAATTATAAACATTATGACTAATTTCTTTGGTGGACCAATCTTTGACATAGACGGTTTGTACCTGCAACTTGCCGCTGCCGGCATAGTAGGCATAGACTATCCAGGTGTGGTTGCGGCTGAAGTCGCCAGCCTGCTGCATCTGGAAACCAACGTTCTGTGGCTCGCCACCATCAATCGTATAGGTGATCGTACCTGCCAGTTGCTTGTCCGACTCGCGCAGATAGATGGGACCATTTACAGTTAGGTTAGCTCCATTAATCAGGTTCTCGTATTCCTGGGCATCCTGATTGAAGTAGATATAGTCCGTAGGGTCTGCCGTCTCAGCGATGTCGTCGATATCTGTCAACAGCAACTCTCCAGCATTCGCATTGTAGGTCATGGACTGCGGTGTAGTGAATAGGTATTCCTCGTCGGGAATCATATTTTCATTCATCTTGATGCTGGTGATTCTTACCGTGGGCTGGTCTTTCGTCTTGGCAAAGACAAAGCGCAGTTTCGACACAGCACGAGTCAATGGGACGGTAGATACCGCATCCAAGCTTCCCACACGCAGGGCAGGGGCATCACCCACCACAAGCTGCGTGGTCAGATAACCTGCCATAGGCAGTCCGTCAGTAGGTACGCTTGTCTGCAGGTCACCTAGTCCGAAGTGGCCTGTAATCTTGGCACCTGTCAGCAGGTTGGCACGGGTTGTCTCCTCGTTCAATGTTCCCACACCGCAGTTGGCAGCTTTGACATTGGCTTGCACATAGACATCGACGCTGGGTTTCCTACTTGCGAAGTCGTCGCTGACAGGTATCTGGTAGGTTGTGCCTTCGCCCGTGTTCAGGGATGCGACATCCTCTGTGCTGAGATAACCTACATACTTGCCTGGGAATGTCGACTCGTCCGACTCGTATATCCACAGCTGCAGGCTCTTGATGGTTCCTTCATCGTTGATGGCATCCACCTCGCCTACGTCGCCGCGAGTTTGTGCAGCTTTTTTCTGTGCTGCAGCCGCTTGTTCCGGAGCATAGACATATATCGCCAACATGACGGGCTTCTTGTCCGCGCCACTCTCCTGCCCTTCCTCGTCCGAGGAACTGCAGGCACCGGTCATCAGCAGCATCATGCCGCTCAAGAACCAGGTCAGAAATGATATATGTCTGTTCTTCAACATGTTTCTTCTTTATAATTCTACATTCGTCGTGGTGGCTTGTATCCATTTTGTCACCACCTGTACGCCCACTTCCAAGCGTGGTGCCAGCAGGTCGGGCATGCAGGTGTAAGCATTGGCGAGCGAGGTTATTTTCATCGACATCGTCGTCGTGTAGTCCTGGGTGAACACACGGTTGGTATAGTCTTTACCCTCCTCTTTCTTGTCAGCTGGGTCGATGAGGGCTATGAGGTAGAAGCGCGTATCGGGATAGACGACACCGTCCTTGCCTGTAAATGCATATCCCGTATTGTTTTCCAGTTCCAGGATGACAGGCACTTTCTCGTCGTCGTACGACTGGAGTACCAGCGTATTGGTTTTATTGCCATCAACAATGGTGGTCTCGTAGATAAAGCGTCCGTCGACGTCTGTCTGTTCACCACGTGGCTTCATGTTGTGGCCCACCGTATGTTGACCACCGATAATGACGCCTTTCAGGGGAAGGTGAGTCATGTCTGCATTGGTCACAGGGACGTCTTTGGCATCTCTGAGCGTGGCAGCCATGTGTGTCAGCGTCAGTTGCAGATTGGCCACACCATACTGCAGAGGATTCTCCACGGCTACCGCCTTGGTATTGGTGTTAACAGCTGCCGGACCGTTATAGTGTTGGCCCAGGAACGTAGCCCAGGGCGTGTTAACATTCATATTCTGATAGGTGCTCTTCGGCACTTCCACCGCAGAGGTCCAGATGGGACTGTCGGTAAAGAACACCAGCTCGGCAGGGTAGGTATAGCGGTTGATACCGTTGATATTGTCGAGTTGAGTAGTCGTTGTTTTGACTTCAAAATGGTCACCCATCCAACGGATAGCAGCTGCTCCGTCAGGAAGTCCGATAGAGCGTGGATAGGTGTTGGTGGCTATGGAACTATTATTATTGATATTTGTTACGATAGCCGTGCTTACGGCATCTGTATTGTTTTTCAGTAGTTCTTTCAGTGCTGCCACGAAGGCCTTGATATTCTCTGCAGCGCCGCTCATCATTCCCCCACCCTCACCATCGGAATGGATGAAGTCCAGATAGTAGCTTTTCAGCGTTGGGTCTTCTGTTGTGCTCCAGCCAGAAGTATTGGCAATATTGGTCATATAGGTAGCCAATGCCTGAGCATCATCGTGTGCTTCCGTAGATTCGCGGATTGATTTGAGGCTGAACTGAATGTCAGCAGTCTTCTTACGAATGATAGGCAGTGCACTCAGTTCACCATATACTGCTGGGTTTGGGGTTGATGGTTTTGTAGCCTTGCCATAGACCAGCATACGGTTAGTACCAGTCATCAGGTGGCAAGTATTCACGTAGTAAGTGTTGTATTTTTCTGTCTCTGTCTCGTATTCCTTTGTCTTGTTATCTTCATTTGCGCCAACAAGATCTATCAGCGGCTCGTCGGTGACGGCTACTGGCGCGTTGTTGGTACGGAAAGGAATAGCCACCAGCAGTTCCATGCCTTGGAACGTGGCGGCTCTATGGGTGTTGGCAGAGATCTGACGAGGCTTCATGGCTCTGTCGCCAATACTCATCAGCAGGTCTACCTGTTTCGCTGTTGGCTGTTCCATCCCTTGCTCATCAGGCATGTCGTCGCTGGTTGAGCATGATATAATCATCATGCCTAACAGCATAGAGTATAGGATGTTTCTGATAGCAGCCATTACGCGCGCGTACATTAATATTTTAAATAATACATGATGCTACTACAATTCTGGATTGTAGGTACCACCATCATTCCAGTCAAGCGTGACGCTGACACCTACGGTGCTGTCGTAAGGTCTTACGGCACCATCGTCGTCGAGTTCGCCTTTGATAATCTTCAAGTCACCCGCCTTCAGCGGTTCTTGGATGTCCAAGACGGTCTCAGTTACCTTACCGTCAGCCTTGGTGAGATACACCTTAATCTGCCAGAGGGTAGGATTCGTCGACGCTCGTTTCTTGACGGATGCCGGTGCGGCATCTTTGGAGGGGAAGTTCACTGAGCAGAAGCATAGCAGGTTGTTACCTGTCTCTACTTTCTCTGCTTCTATCAGTGTAGAGGTACTCTCATAGACATAGGTACTGTCCTTGATGAGGAAGTCGTTGGCAAAGCCCGTGGTATAAACCTTGATGTCTGTAAAGGTCTGTCCTTTGGGGTTGAGCACCAACGTAGCGGCACTATTGGCCATATACAGGTGGACATTAAATGTCTGGTCTACGCCCTCCAGCACCTCCATAGGTTGGCGGGCAGTAAAGAGTCCTGTGGTGTGGGAAGGAAGTATTCCATTACCGCCAGACACTGTGGGGGCGTCCTGTCGCAGTGAGGACGTGACGCCTGACTGGTCGTTGGCAAGGTCTACTATCGTATTGTTGGCGATGTTGGCCACTGCCAGGTGCATGTATTTACGCATGGGCAGTGTGAGGGTGTAGCTCGACTGGTTAGCATTCATGATGTGCTGGTCGTGCTGCAAGCGCTCCATCTTTCCTTCCGTATCGTAGAATGAGAGGTCTACATCGTGGGCAAAGTCGCTGAAGATATCTTTCAGATGCGTCTCAAGGGCATTGGCCACGCTGAGTTCGGTCATCGTGGTCAACTGCGTCTGCAACTCCGTCGTCATATTGGTCACCAGCTTCAACTGGTAGGCCATCTGAAACTGTTGGTCGTCGTTACAGTCCGTCAGATCGTCATCAATGACGGAGCATCCCGCCATCAGCCAGCAGGCTGACAGCAGGATTCCCATCATGAAAGTATTTCTTTTTTGCCTCACAGAGTATTAATAATTAGTTACCAGTACCACCAACAATAATATTATCGAATACCAGACCCGTTGACCAATTCAGGTCAACAGACAGTCCTAATGTGACAGAACTGCTGCGCAAGTCGGGCACCGTCAGATAGGCATACTTCAGCGAATTAACACCAATCTTGAAGTTAGCCGTTGTCATGTGGTCCTGAATGAATACACGGGGAACTGTTCTGGTACCTTCGGCTGTTGTCACATCATAAGGTGGCAGGGCATGATAGGCAGGCAGGGCAGGACCATCTTTACCCGTAGGATCAAGCTCACCGATAAGATAGAAGTTGCTGCCATTGGCAATCAGGTTGTCCTTGCCAAAGAAGTCGATGCCAGTATTGTTCTGGAGTTCCAGTGCCACATAGACCTTAGGCTGTGCGTCGGCTGCCAAATCAGGCTGATAGTTGTCGAATACCAAGGTGTAGTTAGCTGCTGAAGTCTCATCTGTAGAACCTGGTATGACTCCATTACCGGTAATCTGATTGTCATAGATATATCCCTTCCGGTAGTTAGCATTACCAGGATCCGTTGTCTTAGGCAGGAAGTTCCAACCTACCTTCGGCCACTGATCACCGACAATGACAGATACCAGCTTGAAGGAACCATTAGTAACATTAATCTCTTTATCAACTTCAGTGGTGACACCATAATCTCTTTGCTGGATAGCTGCATTATTATCCTTTAATGTCGTGGCACTGTAACCAAGAGTAGCCTTAAGCAGTGCAGTACCGTAGTTGATGTCGTTCTTCATAGCCACACTACGGGTAGAAGACTGTACGTGAGCCAAGTTCCAGTCAGTAGACCAGCTTGATGTTGCCTCATTATCCCATAAATTAACAGATACAGGATAGTCACTTACGACATGCTCTTTATCGGATACACGAATCGGGCTGTTGCCAAAATAGCAGAGTTCAGCAGGATAGTAATAGTCATCAACGGTGAAGGTCGTACCTCCCACTGCACTGGTATTGTAATTCTCTACATAATAGAAAACTTTATTAGTATTATCAAACTTGACATGCGTAGCGCCCTGAGGCAAAGCGAACTGACTGGGGAATTCTGCGAAATTAGCACTGGTATAGCCTGAAATGTTCGTGAATGCAGCCTCGCCAGGTTTTGTACCACCACTCGCTGGCCAGTAGACATCTGCTTTTATTGCATCAATGATTGCATCTGCAGACTTAAAAGCTACGCCGTCAACAGAACCACCATTGGCAGGAACGTTGGTTGCAGTGAAATACTTACGCATTTCTATGTCTATTAGGTTTGCCATATACTTGGCTAATGCTTCTGCCTGGTTGGTTGGTGTAGCACAACGAACAGAGTTCACGATAGACCAAAGGTTCGTAGCCATGTATATTAAGGCAACACCAGAAGCATTACGCAACTCGGCAGTCTGAATAGTGGTCAACTCTTTATAAACCTTAAACAACTTAATCTCCAAAGGACGAGCAGGAGCACCATCAACAGGACTTAATGGTTGTTTCTGGGCATCTACGACATTATAAGCGCCCCAAAGCATGTTTGGCATAAAGTCAGCAGGAATGGCAAAACCGTATGCAGGAATACCTTCACCTGGAATATCGTCCGCAGCAATAGCGGCCTCTCCACGATGGGTGTTGATGATACATGACATCATTGTAGCCAGTAGCTTTTCAACTTCCTGGAACTTTGTCTTGTCATCTGCTGTCAATCGCTTACCCAGTTTGAAGTAGACATCATTCAGATTATTCGTAACATTGAAATTATCCAGATGTCCGAATGTGCTTTTGTAATCCGTAATGTTATTGTCGGTAATGGCTCTACCATAGAACAACATGGTATTAGTGTTCAAAGGCAAAGACATCTCCAATACACGACGTGAATTAGCATTACTCAGAGAGTGTTCTGCCACTACGCGTGACATGTCGTAAGACTTGGTTGCTGTAGCTGCTGAAGAGAGGTATTTACCATCTGTTGCCTGATTGAAACACATGATATAACAATTGTCAATGCCACGAAAATCATTGGCACTTAAAGAGGAGGATGCCTGAGTGGCTGTTCCTGACTGACGTGTGGTAGCTGAGCTACCATTCGACACATTGAATACAAACTGGGTAGTGACCTCGTTTGTAGCGGGGTCGTATCCCGGGCTGTTTGGAGCCTTCTCTTCAGCTGCCAAGGAATCCTCGGTAGACGAGCAGGCAGTGAAACCAATGGTACCTGAGAATGCTATCGCACTCAACAAGGCAAGATTCTTTGACCTAAAGGTACAAAGCGACCAGAGGTCGATAAGAAAATACTTTTTCATTGTTCTTTGGTTTTTGTTATTACTATTGTGAACTAAAATTTATTCAATATCCTCGTAGTAGATGATGATATAGCCAGAGTTACGCTGATTCTTCAAGATGTTGCGGCGTATATACTCCCATGTCTGACCGTGATTCATGACGTGCAGACGCCACTTGCGGTTGTTGACATTGGGCGCAGTGTCGATGATCTCGATGGCTCGCTTCAGGTCGGGACGCTGGTCGGCATTCTCCACCAGTTGCTTGCGGAACCAATCCCAAGCCTCGCCACCACCGACAATCTCGAACTTATCGTCGGGCAGGTCTACGCGCTCCTGAACATACTTCTTCAGAGCCAGTGCACGGTTGTGAGCCAAGCGTTCGTTATAGGCTGTATTACCCTCGACAGATGCCAGACCTACGATCTGAATCTTCTTGATGGTCATGTCACCCTTGCTGACTGACTCTCGAGTAATATCAATGATGCGCTGCAGGGTTTCACGGTTCTCACGGAAGTCCTCATGAAGTATACTCTTGCTCCAAGGGAAGTGTACATAGAGGGTGTCCCTGGTTCTTGGAGCAACGACTACGGGCTCCTCCTTCTTTTCCACCACAACAGGCTTTTCAACAACAGGTTCTGGAGCAGGCACGACAGGCTGTTCCACCTGTGGCTCTGCTATGGGTTCCTCTATGACAATCTGTGGCTCTTCTTTCACCCTGCGTGGACGACCAGGTATGTTGTAAACTACCGACAGAGCGGCCTGCGGCATCAACAGCACCTTGCTTTCGTCCTTCAGCTTCTTACCACAATGTCCACACTCAAAAGTCTCGAATTTCGTGTATCCCACAGCGGCTCCAATCTGTGCCTCTATGTTCCAGTAACGGCCTATAGACCAGGAGTATCCATAAAAAGCACCAACGGCGCCAAGGTCACCCTGGCGTCGTAAATCTTTGTCCTGATGCATATTGAGGATCAAGAGTTTCACATTGGAAATGTTGTAGTGGGAGTATATCAGATTGCCACCTATGAAGTGCCCTGTATTCACTCCTTTGAACCAGTAGCGTATGTCAGGCGAGAGCAACAGATGTCGCCATTTGGTGTTGGTATCTTCATCAGTAGGCCATGGGCGGTATCCAGCAGTAAGTCCCACCGACCAGTGGTCAGCAAGTCTGAAGCCGATACGCAAATTGGGAGTCAGCGTAGCGTCATATAGCAAATTATTTCCTACTGTCATGTGAAAAGGTTGTTGGGCTCTAACGAGAAGAACATTGCACGCCAACAGCAGGATGACTAATGCTATTTTTACGATATGTATAACACCTTTATACATTTAAGCCTTTAGTTGATTGTTAATTATTTCCAACAGTAACTGCAAATTTATAAAAATTTTCCAATATATTGAACCATATATACCTATAATTAACATGTTTTTAACTTATTTTCACCCCCACCGCTTGATTTGTTAATAGGACTTAACTGTTAAATATACTACAACAGTTAACATTCATTATAAGAGTCAACATGCGGATGCTAATGTACAATTTGGACTGCATTTCGTAAAAAAATTATTTTTTTTGTTTGTATAATGCTTTGTATTACTATTTTTTTACTATATTTGCAGCACGTAACTAAAGACGACTATGATACCAGACAATAACATAAGAACCCGAGAGCGTGAGGCCGTGAAGAGTACGACCGCCGCAAAAACCCAACCTTCCGACAGCGAAGGAGAAGGTAAATGCCCCCACTGCGGGGCTAACGTTTCTGCCGCATACGAGATTTGTCCGGAATGCGGGTGGAAACTGGTAAACTATTGTACTTTCTGTGGTGCGCCCATGAATCCTGAGGATATGGACTGTCCAGAATGTGGCATGCCTGCCGATGGCGTGATGTGTCCCACCTGTAATGTCCGTAACTTCCGTCCGTTCTGCAAACAATGTGGCAAGCCGTTGTCGCGTGCGGCAAGGATGGCGGTAGAAAAGGCGAAGAAAGACCCGAAGGTTCAGGAGGCAGCCCGTCTGCTGAAACAGATTGCCGACCTACAGGCAGAACTGCAGGGTGCAGCTGGCGAGACAGAAGAAGTTGAACCCGCTGGACCTACCGAGGGTGAGCTTCGCCTGCAGGAACTGATGGCAAAGGTGGGCTTCACAGCTGCTGAAAAGCCTAAAGCCACCAAGAGCAAGGGTGGCCGCAGTCGCGAAGAGATTCTTGCCGAATACCAGAAGGCCATTGACGATGCCAACCGCGTGATGTCGGAGATGCTACCCCCAGCAGGATCCACCCCACAGGAGCAGCGCAACTACTATACCGCCCGCAAGGTTGCCGTCATGGAGATTATCGAAGAGAAATGGTATGGCCTACCTATTCAGAAGGCAATGGGTTGGGAGTGTAACAAGTGTCATGTACTGCACAACACCCCGTCAGAGTGTTGTTACCAGGAGTTTGGCGGCGAATGGATTACCTGTACGGAATTCGCCGTTGTTGATAAAGATACGGAAGGGGCAATAGAGAATGTCTCATATGTAGAAAAGAAGGTTTATAAACGCTCATGAGATATGGAAGAAGATAACAACATACAGAATCCTGTTGAAGAGCCACAGAAAACAGCAGTGGCTCCGCAGAAAACGGCAGTAGCTCCGCAAAAGACAGCGGTTGCTCCACAGAAAACAGCGGTAGCACCGCAAAAGACGGCAGTAGCTCCGCAGAAGACAGCGGTTGCACCACAGAAAACAGCGGTAGCACCGCAAAAGACAGCAGTGGCTCCACAGAAAACAGCAGTGGCTCCGCAGAAGACAGCGGTTGCTCCACAAAAGACAGCAGTGGCTCCTGGCATGGGAGCTCCCCAACCTACTGCTGCCCCCCAGCCTGCTGACGAGAAGGAAATTACGGTAGGTGGCAAGACCTATCAGGTAGAGAAACTGATCAGCAGCGGCACAGAAGGTGACGTCTTCATCGTTACCGACGGTCAGCGCCGTTACGCTCTCAAGCGCTGCCATCCTGGTTTCCAGACCAATATGCCCGTGATGCCTGCCCTACAGAAGCTGAACGGCAAAGGCTACATCGCCGACATCTACGACTATGCCGCAAACTTTGAGTTGTTGGAGTTTGTACCAGAAGGTAGCGCAGCCTCTGCTAACATCAGGGGCAATGCCCAGGCCATCCTGGCCATTACCGTCAAGACCGCTATGGCACTCAGCGAGATGCACAAAGCAGGCATCATCCACAAAGACATCAAGCCCGCCAACATCCTGATCAAGGATGCCAACAGCTGGGACAGCGTGCTGTGTGACTTTGGCATTGCCGACGTACTCAAGCCCAACGGCAGCGTCAGCACCCCACAGAACCGTACCATCATCTATGCGGCTCCTGAGATGTATGCCAAGGACAATATCATTTTCAACGAAGGCAACACCTACTGCGAGCTGACACCAAAGGCCGACTTCTACTCACTCGGCATGTCCATCCTGTCGCTATGGATGGGCGAAGGAGCCTTCCTGGCCAAGGAACACGAGTTGGCTATGGACAAGAACAAAGGACGCATCACGGTGCCCGAAGACATGCCCGACCCGCTGGCCAAGATCTGTCGCGGACTGCTCATCAAGAGTGTAGAGAAGCGCTGGGACTTTGACAAGATAGAACGCACGCTGAAGGGCGAGGACATTCCTGTTGATGAAGCCATCATCGTGGAAGACCTGAACATCACCTTCAACGCCGCCAAGCACCTGACGGCCAACACACCCGAAGAGTTGGCCGCCTGCATGGAGGAAGATCCCGAGCTCGGCACGAAATACCTCTATCGTGGTCAGATAGAGAAGTGGCTGAAGCCCTATCCTGAGCTGGCCATCGAGATGCAGGAGATAGTAGAGAAGCGCTATCCCAAGAACCAACAGATGGGTTATTATACTGCCCTCTGTATGCTGAACCCTGCCAAGCCCTTCACTCTGACGGGTACCAATCGTGAGACTGGTGAAGAGATGTCGATAGATGCTGTCACGCTGAAAGACGTGAGCAACTTCTGTAACGAGGCCATCCTCAGTGGTAACTCCATGGACGATGTCTCGGTAGACATGTTCAAGGAGTGGGTGCGCGTACGTAATGCATCTGTTGTCAAAGACTTCCCCAATCTCGATGATACCCACGAGGCTGCAGATGTCCACATGCTCCGTGTACAGATGATAGACCCGCTATCGGACATCAACCTGCGCAATGACACGTCACACCCAGACTATGCCATGACGGGAGAGACGATAGGTCGTTTCCTGAATAAGGTGTACAACATCTTCTGGAACGTCTGCGAAGGTGATATCGACTCTGTAGAACGCATCTGGAACAGAGAGGACTATGCGCCGATGAATCGTCAGATATCGGCAGCGACAGTCGTTGCCGTAGCCTCCTGCTTCATCAGCAACGACAGTCACTATGTCACCAACTTCTTCAATACCAAGGGAAACCGCTTCAAGGATCAGATGCGCTTCTTCCTATCAGCTACCGACGACCAGTCGGACGACTATCAGCAGAAGGCGGGTCCTGGCGACAGCACGTTCTTTGCCCAACAGTCGTGGATGAAGGTCATCAAGGGTTTTGGTGCCACGCCCGAATACGAACTGGTAGAATCTGGCAAGACCGTCACGACTCTCGAGGAGCTGTTCCGTGAGAACAAGAAAACTCTGAAGACAGAGTATGAGGAGCGCGGATTGATGGGCTTCCTGGCCGTCAACCGCATGGAAGACCCCACGGCTAACCTGAAGCCACAGTACGCCTATGAGGAACTGCTACGTGACTATGTAGAAGACCTAGAGAAGATTGACGACAAGATGGAACCCGTAGTGCGCTTCCGTCAGGCTGTCAAGGAGGCAGAGAAACTGCTGAGCGAGGGTAAGTCAAAGATACACAGTCTGATGGCACGCAACATTGCACAGTATGTACTCTCCATCGTCTTTGCCGTGATTCCTGCCGTATTGCTGCTCGCCATGCTGCTGTTCTCCATCATTGAGAATCCTGTCATCAATACCGATACCCTCGACATCTGGAAATATATCTGGGTCATTGGTCTTGTCATGGCTGCCGTCATCTATTCCAAGACAGAAGATGCAGGCTGCCTGCCTGCCATTATCGGAGGCGGCATACTGACAGTACTACTCGTCATAGCGGTGAAATTCCTCGGACAGTATATCCTGTATTTCTATGCCCTCATCACGTTGGCAACGCTGCTGTTCTTCGGCTGGAAGACGCTCTTCTCGCCCAGCAAGTACGCAGAAAGAGCCCGTAAGTTCAGTAAGCCCGGCTTCGAAGAGAAGGTATTGGAGCCCCTCTACTTTGCCTTCAGCGACGAAGATACGTTCGACTCTTCACTGAACGCTGCCTTTAACGATGATGAGATACTAAAATGGAAGGCCGACCTGAAGGTTCGCCGCTGGTTCATGTTCATGTTCATCGGTGCGGTATGGTTCCTGTTGCTGTTCAGCATGCTCATCCCCAAGAGCGAGCGCTTCAACAAATACTCAGCACCCTTTGTAGAGAAGATTTTCGGAAAGACGGCAGCGCCAGAACAGGCAGCACCAGCCTATCTGGAGATACCTATGCAGAGAGGCGATCAGGGCGAACAAGTCAAGAAGCTGCAGGAGTTCCTGCTCCAGCAGGGCTACACCAAGAACCGTCCTGACGGTGACTATGGCCGTGGCACGGAGAAGGTGGTAAAAGCCTTCCAGAAAGCCGTCGGTCTGGATGCTACAGGTGTCGTTGATGCTAAGACCATCGAGGTCATCAACAAGATGGTGACAGAGATGCCCAAGGAAGAGCCTGTCGCAGTAGAGCAAGCCAATGAAAAGCCTGTCACTACCACGAAGCCTCAGCAGACGGTGCAGCCTAAGGAGGAAGCCAAGCCCCAAACGGTGGCTAAACCCAAAGCGGAGAGCACTACCAAGACGGAAGAAAAGCCTGCAGAGACCACAAAGCCCAAGGTAAGACCTGCGTATACCTCTACACAGCCTAAGGGCTCAGAGACTACTACTGCTCCTGCATCCAACGGCAACTCCGTCTCCTTGGATCAGCTCATGAAGATGTCAAAGAACAAAAATAACTCAGAACAATAATACAACACCATGAATTGTAATAACTGTGGAAGAGAAAACAGACCTGAGGCCAGCTTCTGCCGCTTTTGCGGAGAACCGCTGGTACAGGAGTCTACCCAGAAGGGACTGATAGGCAAAGCCTCTATCACGAGCCTTCTTGACGACCTCGACAACAAACTTCAGGTGGCCAAGATAGTTGCCCAAGGTGGCACACGCATCGGTCTGGACTGTCTGATTCTTGGCGACTCAGGCACGGGAAAGAACTTTATCGCTAACCTCATCGCATCGAAGATGCTGGCCAGCGGCGTAGTGAAAAAGCCTGCTACCAAGGTCGACGCTGCCGACTGGGACGAGTTTGCCAATGACTTCGACAAGAAGATTGCCGGACTGAAGGACGGCATCCTGCTCATCACCAATGCGCAGAAACTGTTGCCCACCTCAAAAGCCTCTGACGTGAACCAGCTTGATAAACTGTTTACACGTATGCGCAACACCGAGGGAGCACCTATCGTCATCATGTGTGGTCTGCACAACGACCTGGCAGAATTCCTAGAGAACAACAAGGACGTACACCGCCTCTTTGAGTTCGACTTCATACTGCCCGCTTTCGGACTTAACGACCTGACGGAGCTAACGCTACAGCTGCTGAAGGATAAGTACAAGGCAGAGGTGGCTGACGACCTGTCTGCCAAACTCAAGGCCCACTTTGGCTGGTATATGCGCCAGACGGACATCGGCCACACCAATGGTCACCTGTCGGAGAAGGTGGCAGAGAGTCTTTACGTGAAGGCCACCCTCCGCGGCAGCAAGACTGTCGAGGCTCAGGATGTAGATACGTCAGAATGCTTTATTCCCAAGAACGAGGACCAGATACTTGCAGAGCTCGACAACTATGTGGGTCTGCAGAGTGTGAAGGACGAGATTCGTGCCATCATCCGCAACGTCAAGGTTAAGAAGGAAAACGGCGTGAAGGACAAGCTCTTGAAAGACCACTACCTCTTCACAGGTAACCCTGGCACGGGTAAGACCACCTTCGCCCGCAAGTTCGGCGAAGTGCTTAATGCTATCGGTGCCCTGCCTACTGGACAGTTCGTCGAGGTGTCTGCAAAAGATTTCATCGGCCAGTTCATCGGTGACAGCGAGGCGAATGTGAAGAAATACGTCGACAAAGCCATGGGTGGCGTGCTATTTATCGACGAGGCCTACGCATTGAACCAGTCGACTGGTGGCTATGGCATGGATGCCGTCAACACGCTGCTGACGCTTTTAGAGAACCGTAAGGGAGACTTTGTCTGCGTCATGGCAGGCTATACCAAGGAGATGGGCGAATTCGTCCGCATGAACCCCGGTATTCCGTCGCGCTGCAACGTCACCATAGAATTCCCTGACTACACAGCCCGCGAGTTGGAGACACTGTTCCGTAACATGATGGTGCGCAACAATGAGAACACGGAGTTTACCCTCGATGCCAAGGCAGAAGAAATGCTGCCCAAGGTCTTCGACAAGATGTACCTCAAGCGTAGCGATACCTTCGGCAATGCCCGTGAGGTGCGTAACCTCTTCGACTTAGCAGTGAAACGTCACCGTCTGCGCAATGCCACAGACGACGTGTTGACCTACGCTGACATCGTTGGCGAAGATGCTACTGAGGAGATTTCTGTCGATGACATCATGAAGGAGTTCGACGGCTTCGTAGGCATGCAGAGCGTGAAGGATGCCATCCGTCGCATCGCCAAGGAGATAGCCGTTCAGAAACAGCTCATTGAGATGGGTGAGGCTGCCGAGGGTCTCACCAAGTACAACTTCATCCTGACTGGTAATCCCGGAACAGGTAAGAGTACCGTGGCACGCATCTTCGGTAAGGTGTTCAAAGCACTGGGTGTGACAGCTACCGATCGCGTGACGGAGAAGGTGCCCAAGGACATCATCGGACAGTATGTCAACGAGTCCGACAAGAATATGGATGCTGCCATCAACGAGGCCATGGGTGGTGTACTGTTCCTTGACGAGGCGTACGACCTGGAGCCGATGGATGCTGCAGGCCAGAGCACATCGTCGGAAGGTAAGAAGGCAGTGCAGTTGCTGATGACTCGTATGGAGAACGAGGCTGGTAAGTTTGTGGTCATCTGTGCCGGCTATCCCAAGGAGATGGCTACCTTCATGAACTCCAACCCTGGACTGAAGCGTCGCTTCTCGCATACCATTCATATCGAGGACTATACGGCTGACGAGCTGCTGGAAATTTATGAGCGTGCCGCCAAGGCCAAGAAGTACAACTTCTCGCTGGCTGACGACGCGGTACGCATGAAGGCGCTGAACATGTTCCGCAACATGATAGCCATGAAGGACGATAAGTTCGGTAATGCCGGTGAGGCCATGAAGAAGGTCGCCGAGACGAAGACGAACATCAACAACCGACTGATGAGCATCCCACCCGACCAGTGGACACCAGAGGTGCTACACACTGCGCTGGCTGAGGATATCCCTTACGAGGAACCCGCCAAGGTGGCTATCGAGGACTGTCTGGCAGAGTTGAATGCGCTGATTGGTCTGGGTGGCGTGAAGGATGCGCTGACCAAGCTGGCACATACCATCAACAACGAGATAGAGAGTGCCAAGCAGGAGAACCGTCGCCCAGAGATACCGCTGGGTCACTACCTCTTCCTGGGTAACCCTGGTACGGGAAAGACCACCGTCGCCCGTCTGATGGGTAAGATCCTCTACTCGATGGGCGCCCTGCCTACGCCAAATGTGGTAGAGGTCGGCAAGTCAAACCTCGTAGGCAGATATGTCGGTGATACCGAGGCTATCACCTCACACGTCATCGACACCGCCATGGGTGGCATCCTGTTTATCGACGAGGCCTACCAGTTGGCATCCGACCAATTTGGCCGTAACGCCCTGGAGGTACTTGTCGCCCGACTGGAGAACGACCGCGGCAAGTTTGTCTGCATTGCGGCTGGCTATACCTACGAGATGGAGGCCTTCATCTCTGAGAACAGCGGCTTTGAGTCACGCTTCCCACAGCGTAACCGCATCACCTTCGAGGACTACAATCCCGACGAGCTGTTCCAGATCTTCATGATTCATGCCAACAAGGGTGGCTACATGCTTGAACCGATGGCAGAGAATGCCGTACGCGGCAAACTCACCATGCTCTACAATAACCGCGGACGCTCGTTCGGCAACGGACGCGATGCCCGTAACCTGTTTGACGAGGTGAAGAGCAACCTTGCCGCACGCCTGGCAGAAGAAGGCGGAACCCATACCCCAGAGGAACGTAAAACAATAAAGATGGAGGATGTATTATGATACAGTGTCCGGAATGTAGAGAGATGATTCTCGATGATAGTGCTTTCTGCGACAAGTGCGGAAAGGAACTGAAATGGTGCCCTGAATGCAAACGTCCCAAACGTGGCACAGAGTGTCCCGTATGCGGCAACGACCTGATACCAGGACGCAAATACCTGGCCATGATAGAGAGCGGACAGACACCGTCTGCTCAGCCACAAAAGCCACAGAGCACCGAACCTGTCCAACAGCCCACCGCGGCTCCACAGCAGGCACAAAGCCAACAGGTTCAACAGCCACAGCGCACCGCAGTGGCCGCTGCTGTTACCGCTCCTACGGCACTCGTGGGTAATGGCTGGCGCCTACAGCTACAAGAGGGTGCCTTCGGTCGTATTGGTGGCATGTGGCCTGAGCTGGGCACCTGCACCTATGTCTCCAGCAACCATGGAGTAATAGGTCGGACGGCTAGCGGATGGACCATTACCGACAACGGTACCACCAACGGAACATACGTCAACGGCGCACGCTTAGCATCAGGCACACCTGTCGCCATTGCCAAAGGCAACAGTGTAAGAATAGCAACCCTTGAATTTACCGTAGAATGAAAGTCGAAATTGATGCTCTGTGCCACAAGGGACTTGTGCGCGACAATAACGAGGATGCACTGTCGATAGGTGGCCTCATCCTCCGCGACAAGGTGGCAAACGTTACCGTCGATACGCCTGAGGAAGGTTTCTTCTATCTGTTGGTGGCCGACGGCATGGGTGGCCATGAAGATGGCGAAGAGGCCAGCGAGTTCACACTCAACGAACTCAAAGAGAAGTTTAACGACCACAAGATTGGTGCCGACAGTTTTGAAGACGACATCCGCAAGATTGTCAACACCACTTCTATTAAGCTCAACCTCATGGCGGCAGAAAAAGGACAGCAGCTACCCATGGGCTGCACGCTGACAGGCGTCGTATGGCACTATGGCCACCTATGGCTTATCAATGCCGGCGACAGCCGAACCTATCGCTTTCGCAATGGCATGCTGCGCCAGCTGACCACCGACGAGACAGAGCGCGGCATTACGGGTGACCCCAATGCCGAGAAATTCCTGCTCAACTGCATTGGTGGCGGTCAGGATGGCCGTCTTGCCATCGATGACTTGGATGATAAGGTATTACAGGAAGACACGCTGCTCATCTGCTCCGACGGCCTCACCGACATGGTCACTGACGAACAGCTGGAGGAAGCCCTCACTGAGGGCGCCACTGCTGCTGACCTCTACCGACTGGCCTGCGAAGGCGGTGGTGTCGACAACGTCTCCGTCATCCTTGCCCGAATCAAGTAAACACATTACACGGTCTAAACAAATCTCCCCAGAAGCACCACGCTCCTGGGGAGATTCTATTTACGGAAGACTATTCTCTTCAATTACTTCACGACAATCTTCTTGCCATTGATGACATAGATGCCACGCTTCAGCTGAAGCACCTCACCGACTGTCATGTCACGACCAACCAAGGTACCACCAACAGTATAGACATTCACCGCCTTGCTGTCGCGGAAGAGAGCCTTAATGCTAGACGTCTCAGTCCACTTAGCCTTCAGCGTAGCACCATTCAGAGGCATTGTCTCCGGGAACTCAGGATCCCAACCAGCAAAGTCGTAGCCCTCCTTGGTCGGATCAGCAGGCTTAGTCAGTGTAGACCCATAGGCAGCAGTGATTGAAGCTACCTCAGAACCGCCATCAGTATCAAATGTGATGGTGTACTGCTTTGGTGTCCAAGTAGCCTTCAACGTAGCACCATTCAAAGGCATCGTCTCCGGGAACTCAGAATCCCAACCAGCAAAGTCGTAGCCCTCCTTGGTCGGATCGGCTGGTTTAGTCAGTGTGGACCCGTAGGCAGCAGTGATTGAAGCTACCTCAGAACCGCCATCAGTGTCGAACGTAATAGTGTACTGCTTTGCTGTCCAAGTAGCCTTCAGCGTAGCACCATTCAGAGGCATTGTCTCCGGGAACTCAGGATCCCAACCTGCAAAGTCGTAGCCCTCCTTGGTCGGATCGGCTGGTTTAGTCAGTGTGGACCCGTAGGCAGCAGTGATTGAAGCTACCTCAGAACCGCCATCAGTGTCGAACGTAATAGTGTACTGCTTTGCTGTCCAAGTAGCCTTCAGCGTAGCACCATTCAGAGGCATTGTCTCCGGGAACTCAGGATCCCAACCTGCAAAGTCGTAGCCCTCCTTGGTCGGATCAGCTGGCTTAGTCAGTGTGGACTCGTAGGCTGCGGTAATCGAAGCTACCTCAGAACCGCCATCAGTGTCGAACGTAATAGTGTACTGCTTTGCTGTCCAAGTAGCCTTCAGCGTAGCACCATTCAGAGGCATTGTCTCCGGGAACTCAGGATCCCAACCTGCAAAGTCGTAGCCCTCCTTGGTCGGATCAGCTGGCTTAGTCAGTGTGGACTCGTAGGCTGCGGTAATCGAAGCTACCTCAGAACCACCATCCGTGTCGAACGTAATGGTATACTGGTTGATAGTCCACTGAGCAGTGAATTTCAAATTACCCGTTGTTCCAGTAGCGATAGTCGCCTTAGTAGAAGGTGTCTCTTCACCATCCTTCAGCCAACCAGCAAAGGTATAGCCCGTTTTTGTCGGATTCTTCAGCTCGATAGCCTCGCTTTCAATGGTGTACTCTCCTGGGTTCGTATCACCCTCAGCCAATTGACCGCCATCAAGCTCGTAGGAGATAGTAAATGTGGTTGCCTGGAAATTGGCTGTCAGAGACACATCTTCAGTAACCGTAAATGTATACGGATTTGCCTTTGATACCTCTTCTTCACCAGAAGTCCAGTTCACAAACTCATAACCAGTAGTTGGTATTGCTGTCACAGTGGCCTCAGCACCAGAATCGTAAGAGCCTGCACCTGTGACTGTACCCTTGGCCTCATCGGCAGAAGATGCATTTACCGTCAACTCTTGGTAAATCGTAATTTTGGAAGTGATGTCACCTATAACATGCAAACCTTCAGCATCAGAATAGCGAACAGTACCCAATTTCATTTCTCTATCTCCAAGAGTAGCATTAGCATCTACTTGGAGAAGAAGATAGAACGCTACCCCTTCTCCAACCTCAAACGGTTCGTCATCCAAATTAGCAACCAATGTCTTATAAGAACCGTCTTCTTGTAATTCCGGCTTAGAAAAATTCCAACCATCATCATTGCTTAATCGATCGGTCACTTTAACCATCTTGCCCTTTGATGTTCCTTGGAATGAGATTCCCTCAGGTAAATAGATACGTAGTTCAAAGCCTTTAAACTGGGCATCATTGTCTATATTGACTGCTAACTGAACTGTCTCTCCAGCCTTAAGTCTAATATCTGGCATAGAGAATTCTACACCTGCTTTAGCGGTATGTGCTAAAACAAATAGCACTAATAGTGATAATAATTTTTTCATAGTACTTATTTAACAATTACAATTTTATTTTACCCAAAGCCATACCAATGATTGTAGTAACATCATTGATAGTTATCTCACCATCACCATCAACGTCTGCAGCAACACTATTAAATATTGCCGCAGGACGTCCCAATGCTGCAGATATCGTCATTGTTACATCGTTAATGGTAATTTCGCCATCACCATCTACATCACCCAACATGACTGCAGGCTTTTCAGTCCACGTAGCAGTATACATAAGATTACTGGTTTTACTACCTTGTTTGATGGTCACAGTCATTGTAGCTTCCGTCAGGTCTTCACCTATCCAGCCAGCAAACTCGTAACCGTCACGTGTCGGGTTGACCAAATCGAAGTCCGGAGTCTCGATAGTATAGGTTGTAGGATAGTCTCCTGTTAGAGTACCACCTACCAGACTATACTCAATCTTATACTCTATGACTTCCCACTTGGCGGTAAATGTCTTGTTCTCGGCAGGAACGGTTGCTGGAACCTCACTATCCCAGCCCGTGAGGTTGTAACCCTTCCGGGTCGGCACGGGAACAACCAGCTCAGTGCCATAGTTCTGCGTCATCACAACATCGTCATCACCATTTCCAAGTTTGAACGTTATTGTGTACTGATTGACGGCCCATGTAGCTGTGTAAGTGCGATCACCCGTACTATACTGAGCAATAGTTACCTCATCAGAAGTTCCTTCAATACCCGAACCTGTCCAACCTGCGAAGGTGTAACCTTCCTTAGTCGGGTTATTCAGCGTGATAGCTTTGCTCTCATAGTTGTACTCGGTAGGATTGGGCGTTTCCACAGAGCCACCATCTAAATTATAGGTGATGGTATAGATAACCAACTCCCATTTGGCAGTAAACACCAAGTCCTTAGCAGGCATTGACGTAGGAATAGAATTATCCCAACCTAAGAATTTATAGCCTGTACGGATTGGATCAACGGGAACCGTCAGCGAAGTACCATAGTCCTGTGGCTGAACAACGTCAGGCTGTCCATTGCCGAGGACAAACGTTATTTGATACTGATTGACGATCCAATGAGCGGTGTAACTGTGGTTACCCGTAGCACCCTTCGTTATCGTCACAGTCTTCTGGGGTACTTCTTCATTTAAATCTGTCCAGCCTTCAAAAGTATAGCCCTCACGTACTGGATTCACCAGCGTAAAGGTTGGGGTTTCTACATTGTAAGCTGCGGGGTTACTCTCGCCTTCAGGAAGTGCTCCACCATCCAGATCATAAGCGATGGTGTAAGCTTCACCTGCCATCCACGTAGCGGTGTAAGAACGATTACCTGTAGTTCCTTTGGCTATAGTCACCGTAGCATTGGCTACCGTAATACCTGTACCTTCCCAACCAGCAAAGGTATAACCCGTCTTAGTCGGGTTCTTCAGTGTGAAGGTCTCGGTATTAACGGTGTACTCTAGTGGGTTCGTATCACCCTGTGCCAATTGACCGCCATCAAGATTATAGCTAATAGTATAAACATCCTCCTGCCACTGAGCAGTGTAATTGCGGTCACCTGTACTACCCTTTTCAATCGTCACTTTCGGAGTTCCATCAGAGATGCCCGTACCTGACCAACCCAAGAAGGTATAGCCCCTACGTACTGGATTATTCAATGTAACATCATCATCCTCTATGGTGTAGCTATCAGGATTGCTGGCACCATCAGCCAATTCACCACCACCGAGTCCATAAGTAATAGAATAGGTGACTGGAGTAAATTCGGCTGAGAGAGTTATGTTTCCATTCATGGTAATCGTGCGCGGATTGTCAGTAGACTCATCCGACCACGCTGCGAACTCATAACCTGTAACAGGGTTGGCCTTCACAGTGACTTGAGTACCACGGTAGTAGGAACCAACTTCAGCACCCGTAACAGAGCCCTTTGACGCGTCTGCTGTCACTGTCAGCTGAAAGACACTGATGTTCAAAGCCTTCGGAGTAGACGGTTTGCCCACTGCCTCATCGCTCTGAAATGCGATGTTGGCTTCTGCATCAATAGGCACCTCCTGATTAGCATCCTTTACATAAACCTTGAACGACACCGTCTCACCGCTCGCTGCATTGCTACGCACACGCAGATAGCCGTAATGGATGGACTGCTCCGTTAGAATCTCACCGACGCCACGACACTCGTCACCAACAAACGCTGCCAACTCGTAGTTGCTTAAATCAGCAAACGAAATATCAGCACCGTTTTTCTGCAACTGGTAATATACCGCCATGTCGTGCTGAAAGGCATCGATATCACATGTCCAGTGTGACTGGGCACTGAGGGCCGAAGCCCACAGTGCCAGCACAACGCTGAACATAAATCTTACATGTTTTGATTTCATAGTATTACTACAGTTTACTTATTACCCTTAAGTATTTTCTCGTAGTAGGTCTTACCCTCTGCCTTAACGGTAACGATATACATACCATCAGACAAAGAACCAGTGGTAATGGTTGCTCCTGTACCCAGGTCGCTGACATCCAGTACCGTTACGCCGCCCATATTGGTCAGCGTCAGGCTACTGATATTCTTACCTCCAGTATTGACCGTGATATAACCGCTGCCAATAGAAATGAACAGGTCTTTGTTCACCTCACTCATGCCAGTGGTCTCATTGCCTAAGGTCAGCTTCGTAGGTGCGAACCAAGTACCACAGTTGTCGGACACGAAGGTTACGTGCTCAGCAACAGTAAAGTACTGCTCGCTATCCTTGTTGTAAGCCATGAAGGTAATATCCTCACCACCGTCACCACAGACGTTCATCATCAGGCGACCTTTTATCCACTGACCTACGCCACGGCACTCGTCACCTGCGAAGGCTGCTACGACAAACTCTCCGTCGTCAGACTTCACGCCATCGACATAGAATTCAGCGAACAGCGGCATGATATTTGGATAAGCATACTTGTCGTTAGTCCACGGACTACCAATGAACAAGTTGCGCTTGCCAATGTGGTTGACAGCATTCGAAACGATATTGGTATTGAACTGGATATCAGCGGCTGTAGCAGTATGGAAGTGATAACCCTGACCAGGTTTCAGACCCTGTAAGTCACCATTCCAAGTCTCTCCATCATAGACTGCAGTACCGTCATTGCCGACAATCTCGTCGCCAATAGAAGCCTCGAAGTATTCCAAAGCCTCATTCACTGTCATGACCTGATTCAGTGGATAGCCTATCCAGTTCCAACCAGCCTTCACACTAACAGTATTCTCGTTGGCATTGAGCTCGTAGCCATTGAGAGTCTGATCAGTATCTGCCTTCACCTTAATCTTATAACCTACAGCAGGCTGCAGCTCGGTAAGTCCACCAACTAAACCAAGGGCAGGATCGTTGATAACCTCACTGGTCTGGCTGACGATACGCTCCACATTGGCAGCAATGCCATCAGTAAAGTCTGCAATAGAAACTGCATTCTCCCAGTTGTGAGAGATCCACTTCCATCCGGTAAAGTTGTAACCAATAGTAGACTTCTTCAGCTCGTAGTTGAACTCGGCAACCTCACTGGGCTTCAGATCCTTACCTTCAGCAATGGCCTTGAGGGTCACATTGTCGCTGGTAATTACAATGGGCTCATCAGTCTTGTAAGTCCGCACTGATTCACCAGCCTCAGCAGGATCGCTTCCGTCTAATGTGTACTTGATGACAGCATCCTCAGTCTCGCAAGACAGCTGGATCTTCTCACCGTTATACAGCTTAGAACCAGAAACACGCGATGCTCTCGGAGCGATGGTGAACAGCTTCTCAGCTTCCTTCACGTTGACTGTCAGTGTGTCACGTACATCGGTACCCACTACGTTGAAGGCCAACTTCGTAGAACCAGGCAACTCACCAGTAATAACCAGTTCAGCCTGACCGTTCTCGTCGAGTGTCAGTACCGGGAGATCTGTCGTAGCCACCAGTTCTGACAGCGATTCTACACTAATCTTCTGACCCTTAGCGGCTTCATTTGGCCAACCGGCAACCGTTATCGTACGAGTCTCACCATACGTCACGTTCACCAAGTCGATATCAGAATCAACTATGATGCGACGTACAACAAGCTCTACGGCAAAGTCCTGAGATTTATCATCCTGCATGGAAATTCCTGCATAACTCTTCACAGCTTTTTTAACGGTAAGTTGTAATCCATCGCCAGAAGGCAGTTCCTCATTGAATTTGAAGAAGACCTTTGAGGCATAAGTCTGCGAAGCTCCCTTATAGGCTTCCTCCTCATTGAGCAGCTGTATCTCACCCTCTACGGTATTACCGTTTTGAGTGACATTGAAGTTGTAAGGTATCAGCGTTTCAGGATCCATATACATATTGAACGTGATCTCGACACCTTCGCTAGAAGCCTTCACATTCTGCACTTCGGGCTTCGACGTCCGCGTCATAGGCAGATTGATATCCAACTGCGGGGGAGGAACAGGTAGCCATTCACTCTTAGTCTGCAGATAGCCTTCCTTCTCCAAACGTACCTGCCAGAGTCCATTAGGCACATCCCACTGGTACATACCGTTCTCGTCAGTGAACTGTGGGTTCACCTGAGCATAGTCCTCGGCATTCCACAGGTTCTCTACCCAGTACGACTCTCCGTACATGTCCTTCTTCTCTTCCTTATAATAGATAGAAGCGGTAACACCCTGCAGACGGTTGCTGCTGACAGCCTCATAGACATAACCCGACGGGTCGAGGATGGGGTTAGAGTGCTCAATACCCTCATCATCCTTGTCCTCACTGAGCGTCTGCTGCTGACCATTAATCAGATACTTCACCTTGACAGCTGTAGGCAATGCCCATGACGAATAGCGCTGGGAAACAACCCATATCTGTTTCTTTACGTTATACTGAGCATCCAGGATGTCATAGCTGTTGTTGTTCTTATAGACAATAAGCTGCACGCCAGTCACCTCCTCTGGATTTCTGGTAAAGGAGATGGTAAACGTAAAGTCCGTCGTGGTATAGAACATATAAGAAGCGGGATTGACCTTCTTCTCTATCATATCCCAGTCAACCTTAACGGTCTTTCCTAACCAGCCATTGTAGAAGGACATATTGACTCCCTTAGCCAGGATGGCATTCTCATCGAGCGTTACCGTCTTGGTATCCGTGAGCAGCTCAGCCTTTTCAGGAGTAACGACACGTGCATAGACTGGATGTTCAGCCTTGTCAGTAGCATCATCTACCAGAGTACACTGCATCGACCACTTGCCGTTTGCTTTTACCGTTGTCTTACCCATGAGCATGTCATCGACATAGACATATACGTCAGACTTGGCGATAGCCGTACCTGATGCAGTAAACTGAGGTGTAGCAATCGTTGCGGGTACATTGATGGTGACACCCTTCACCGTTGTCTGTGCCGAGCCGATAGGCTGCAGCACCTTCTTGCCACCAATGTTGAAACAGACGCTGGCACTGGGTTCATAGGTTCCTTCCTTGGTCGGGATGACGCAGAAGCGAACCTGCTCCTTTGACGTGCCGATGGGCACGATCAACTGCTTGCCATTGAGTGTATAGCTGGTAAGATTCTTACCAAGCATCACTGAGTTGTCGACAAATTCGCAATCGTCTGTCAGATTAACAATCAGTTCAACATTGCTTACCTTTCCAGCATAGGCATCCTTGAAGTCTACCTGTCCGCGCAGGGTCAGATACTGTCCGGCAGTCACCTGACTCTTATTGGCTGAGAATGAGGTGTTGACACTGGTATAGTATAGCTTAGTCTCGTCCAGATAAGGAACTTTCGCGATATTGACTACAGTCCAATCGCCACTCTTGACGGTGACGTTGTTTCTGACATAGTCCACACCATTGCGCAGTCCACTCTCAGCAAACTGTGACAGTTGTCCTACGGTATTGAAGAGCTGGCTGTTGGCCATGGTCACCAGTGTATAGTTACCATCCTTCAACTCATCGATGACGAGGTTGTTGCCATTGTACTCGTAACGCTTCACAAACTGTCCGTTGGCATCGTAGAGGATACCCACACAAGCGCCACTGTTCTCCGTCTGTCCGTAAGTAGCCTGAATGCCGCCCAGCTGCTTGATGAAGAAGGTCACATTAGCCTTGTCATGATTATCCACGATGGCATTGACCGTCACTGGCATGAACTTCTGGTTCTTGCTCGTTGCGGTAAGGATAAGCAGTGTGCCATGTTCCAGCTTGTCCTGCATGACAATCTTAGACTCCTGGAAGCTCAGATCTGTCAGCATCTCACCAGTAGTAGCCTTGACCACGGTATAGGTCACATTGGCCACATCGTCATAGTCTTTCTGCTCACCATTGAGCGTCTGATAGGTCAACGTGAGATTGATGGTCGTACCATTGATGTCGCGCAGGGCGAAATTATCAATGACTTGCTCACTCAAAGTCTCAAAGGTCTTTGTCTCGCTGATATATCCCACCTTCGAGGCAGTAATCTCTGTCGGTGCGACATAGACATCTTCCTTCAACGACCATTTACCCTCGGCATCCGTCTTAGCGGTGTACGTCTTGGAATATTTACCGTTGATGGTCTGCGACACGGCAACGATAGCACCAGGTAAAGCAACCAAATTATCCTCAGTGGACTTATTATAGTCAATAACAGTACCCGTAATGGCCAACTTAGGCAGTGCTTTCAGCGTTACCTGGATGTCACCATCTTCCACTTTATGGGAGCCACCCTCTGGCAACTGATACTGCATAGCTAAATCCTCAGAAAGGGTCACACTGTACTGTACGACATTGCCCTTCAAGAGATTCTTGATCGTTTCACCCTGTGCCAAGAAGTTACCTGCAGCATCTGACCATGTGATAGTGGTCTGGCCAGTAACATCGGTATCACCTGCAAACACTGTCAGCGTGACATTCTGTGGAGTTTCCAGGCTCTCGAAAGTCTTAGAGACGTTCTCGTTCTTCACTTCAACATTCTCGATTGTTCCAAGAACTTCACCTTTTGCATTCTTCAGGTAGATGTTCCAGGTAGTGTTCTTGATGATACTGTTGAAAGTGTAAGTAAGGCTATTGGTCATCACGTAGCGCAGAGACTGGCCACTCTTTGTGTTGACTGCTTCCAGATACATATCTTTATAGAGAGATGCGTCAGTTCCTTCAGGCAGATTTATCTGCAAATCGCGCACATCAGTACCCAACGGACGGATTTGCAGTCCTTGGCCTATCAGGTCTTTCCATACCTCGGCATTCTCATAAAGAGACAATGAAGCTGCAGGAACAAAGACCGTCACCTGTTTGACAATGCTCTGAGAATCATCACCGAAAGCCAAACTACTGATATCCGGCGGGGTGACCGCATGAAGGTTGATGGCCGTCAGACTGGAACAACCATTAAAGGCATTATCTCCAATGGCACCAATGCTGGCCGGAAGACTAATAGTATTCAACTGGGTATAACCACTGAAGGCATACTCCCTCACGACTTTCATACCCGTTGTTCGGCTTACATCAAGCGAAGTCAGATTCGGACAGTTAGCAACTATTGAACTGGCATCCCATTCACCTACCTCACCAATTAAGATAGCAGAAATAACCTGACCAAGGTTGTCACTTGTTGCTTTATAGGCTGCACTCCAGACATCACCTGGCGTAAAGTCGTCAAGCATCAGTTCACCATCGACAAACAAGTTGGTACCTGGGTTGCCAGGACTGGTGGGCTTGAACTCAAAAACAGCAGTCAAAGTGACATTTCGTTCAGGCATCACGAACTCCAGTTCACGCTGCGTAGAAATCCTCTTGCCATCAATCTGCCACTCCTTGAAGACATAGCCAATCTTGTTGCTATACGGATATATCCACGTTGGCTTGCCTGCCTCCTTTTTACTAACTTTAGGCTGGTCAAAATAACCAGCTCTAGCAGGCTGACTTTCCAGCGTCAACTTATAGCTATTCTCTGCCGAAGCAGGGTCTCCCGGGTTAGCAGGGTTGAACTCGTAGACAGCCACCATGTTGACATCTTTCTGAGGCATAGTATAGCTGAAATACTGGTCGGTTGACACAATCTCTCCATTGGCAGTCCAATACTTGAAGCGATAGTTGTTCCAAGAATATGTCTCCAACATGACATTATTGCCGGCAATCTGCTGAGAGGTCCCCTGAGGATAGTAATACACATTGTTCTTTGCATTCGTGCTGACAGTCAGGTTATAAGCCTCGAAAGTTGCAGAAGAATCTGGTGTATAGAGGAAATTGAATCCGTAAAAACCTAACTTCGAGCCACTGGCATAGATCTTATAGGTGCTGCCAGCCTTGACAGGGAAACCATACAGGCCACGATACTGCTCATCAACAGTCAGTCCGTTGTAGCCTTCCATAGCCACCTCGTCCTCAAGGACATACAACATCTTATTAGCATTCTGTACTACGCCGACATTGATGTAGCCATTGTAGTTAGGACGGATGATGTACACGGTACCACCATCGCTTCTGCCATTCACACCGTTACCAGGAACGTAGGCCTCGAAGCCATTAACTGAATTATCCCAATTCGCTTCATAAAAGTCATTGTCACAGGCAACACCAAAGGTCAATGTAGCAACAGTGCCGTCAATGAGCGAGCCACTCTCGTCGAACACGTAGCCACCAATGTTCTTCGTATCACCAGCTATATGTGTTTCGCCGCCCTGCACGTAGTATCCTGACGTGTAGGTCACCATCTCCTGACCATCCTGGGCGAAAAGCCCAAGATGGAAGAGACAGATGGCGAATATGCTTAATAGTCTGTTCATAACTTCTGAATTTTGACGTTATTAACTATTAATGACGATTTACTTAACAACGGTCTTCTTGCCGTCCTGGATAAAGATACCCTTGGCAGGAGCGTTGACACGCTGACCGTTCAGATTATACCAGTTACCAGCATCCTTGCCGTTACCAGCAACACCCTTGATACCTGTTACATCACCATTGCCGAAGCGAACAGCGAAGCGGCCCTCGATGACGCCCTTGGTAGCCTGGAAAGTGTAGCCCTCGGTGCCATCAAGACGAATCTCAGAACCTGTCTCGCGGTCGATGAGGTAAACCTCACCCTCTACCTTCGTGTTCAGTGCGATGGTGTAGCTACCGGCAGTACCGATGCTCAGGCCCAGCTCAACGATACCATCTGACAGCGGGCGATTGTTGATAGCATAGCGCAGACCACCCACAGTGGTGAAGAGCTGTGCGGCAGAAGCCTCAGGACTCATGAACTTCGAAGCATCGCGACCAGCCTCATAGTCCATCTTAGCCGTAGCATCGAAGACAATGCGTGTGCGGTCACCCAAATTCTCCTCGCTACCGCTGAGCAGCAGGTTGAAGACATAGCGCTCACTGTTGGCAGCAGCACGTCTACTAATATTTTCTGGCATTTCCTCTCTGACGTTCAGGTCATTCTGACGATACTCCTTCTTGAAGACAATGCTCTCCTGATCAACCGGACGCTGGATGAAGAAGGCCTGTCCAGGATTCAGGATGTAGTTATCATCACCTGGCGTATAAGCCTCGTAAACCCAGTTGTAACCATTCCAAATAGTAATAGGAGCAGTGGTCTGCATACCACGGATGTCATAGAATGCAGGATACGGGTTACCAATGAGGTTCCAGCTGCGACTCTGGCTAAACTCGCTGATGTACTCGTTGAGTTCTACCGTTACGTCGTTGCTCTTGAAGATATTGTTCTTGTTGCTGTTGTTCAGAGCAGGTACGATAAAGTAGTTATAGCTATATTCCTGGTCTCCGTCTGCACTCTGCCAGATGTAACCCTTACCGGCCTCCAGCGTGCTCTCAGCATCCATGTCAACCCATGTCTCTCCCATCTTACCGTCGGCACGGTTCTTACCGTCGTAGCGGCGGATAACCAATGGGGCATTGCTCTGCGTCAAGTTCGTGATGTCGCTGACCTTCACGTCGAACGGGAAGGAGATAAAGTCCCACTGGTAGGTATTAGTACGCAACTCTACAAGCACATTGTCAGCACGCATTGGCGTGTTAGCAATCAGTGACGCATTTGAATAGCGATACCATTCATAACTTCCAGTCTCACTATTGTAGTGTCTGTAATAATTGTTCGGAGCCCATACCATGCCGAAACTATTTATTGACATGATGCTCTCTCCATTCATTGTCAAGGCACCATAAGCTCCCGAATTATTACCTAGACCAATACTTACATTGGGTTTGTAGTCTGCATCAAGATTTGAAGGCCAGTCAATCGTAAGATTTGAACCTACGAAAATATTCTCAGGCATATAGTCGGTACCCTGAATCTGGAAGTACTGCCAGAAGTAAGCATTCTTGTAAGCCTCTACTGCTATGGCAGGAACATACAGCGTGCACTGGTTTGCATTCCATTCACTCATGATATAGTCATACAATATAATAGGCAAGAAGGTTTTGCATGTAATGCTCTTCAAGTTTTCACAGTTTCCAAAGGCCCAATTTCCAATAGAATGCAGGCTTTCAGGCAGTGTAATCTCTGTCAGCGAAGAACAACCACAGAAAGCATATGAACCAATGGTTTGCAAGTTCTTCGGCAGAACAACACTCCTTAAATTTGAACGATAGTAGAACGTCTCATAAGGAATATCCGTGACATCCGTTTCACCCATGTCAACCGTCTCCAAATTATACATACTCTTGATGGCATTCATATCGTCGTAGTTCAAAGAACCGCTGACTGTCAGGCCAATAACTTCCTGCAAGGTATAACCCTCATTGGCAATGAGTTCTTGTAAGGTACCTGGTTGTTCAACATTGATTTCCATGTTAACACGTACCTCCTCCGATACAAACTCAACATTGTATTCCAACCAATTGTTCTGATTACGATAGAAGAAGAATTGCAGATTGTATTTGCCATTCTTATCAACGGTAAACCCAACGTTTGGACCGCCAGCTAAACCATCAGCACCATAGTTGATATCCCACGAGTGATTGCCGACAACCTTGAACTCATACAAGATACCTGACTTGAGTGATACATTGTTCTTGTACAGCACGAAGATACCGTCTTCCACCTCAGTCATATCGTTACTGGGATCATCGGCTTCCCAGTATGAACCGAAGATTTCACTTGAGCCAGCAATGGTCCATACGATATTCTCATCAGCCTTAACATAGAGGGTAGAGAAAGCATCTGGCATTGTATAGCTCTGAGCACCACCCTCAGCAGTCGAACTGGTTGAGAACATGATATTCTTGCAAGCAATCTGGTAGTCGCCAGATATCATAGTTGCATCAGCCTGAAGGTTAATAAAGAACAACTCGCCAGAGGTTTCTTTGATCTTCGCATTACTCATCGAAGAACCTAGCAACTTAATGGTATTGCTCCCTGCGTCAAAGGTACCAGAGACATCATGAGATTTATACAGACGGCTGGCTTTATCAATAATAACATAACCTTCCTCGTCCACTATCGGTGTAACACCCTGTGGAACCTGGATATCCATCTGGAAGGCAACATAGTCGGTATTGCTGTTCTCCAAGCAGACAGGCAAGGAGAAGGTACTACCAGCATCTGCTGAAACTGGCGGAACAACTATGTGGTCTGCCTTGGTGATGCTGACCAGATAGCCACCTTGGCAAATTTCAGGTGTTCCCTTATAGTTCTGCAACTTTCCATAAACCACCACCTCATCACCAACTTGAATCAGGTTCTCGTCAGTAACCTTCTCACCATTCAAACCGTAGGCACGATAAACCATCAAATCATTGCCGTTTGGCGCTTTCATATAGAAAGACATATTACCATAAGAAGTACTTATTTGAGAAATAGAAGATACAACACCGTGAACCTTATAATAGTCCTCAGTAACACCTCCTTCTTCCAACTTGCTGATGATATCCAATGCCTGAGCAACATCAATGTCAGCAACTACAGGCGCGCTGCCAGCTACAGAAATAACGTCTGAGACATCAGGCATATAATAGGTCTGAGCACCACCCTCAGCAGCCGAACTGGTTGAGAACATGATATTCTTGCAAGAAACCTGGTAGTCGCCAGATATCATAGTTGCATCAGCCTGAAGGTTAATAAAGAACAACTCGCCAGAGGTTTCCTTGATCTTCACATTACGCATCGAAGAACAGAGAAGCTTGATCGTATTGCTCTCTGCATCGAAAGTGGCAGAGAAATCGTGAGCACTGTTCAGACGGCTGGTCTTATCGATAACGATAAAACCGTCCTCATCAAAGACAGGCTTAACACCCTGTGGCACCTGAATATCCATCTGGAAGGCCACATAGTCGGTATTGCTGTTCTCCAGACTAATAGGTAAAGAAAACGCATCTCCTGCCTTAACAGACAAGGTGGACATAGTGACTCTGTCTCCTGACCCCATGCTTGTCAAGGACAAGAACGAAGCCATCGTCCTCACGCCGCAAAGCGTGAGGAGGATAGCTACCATGATTACAGAAATCTTTTTCATAATAATATAGTTTTAGTTATTGTCGTTATTTCACAATCTGCTTCTTGCCATTGAGAATATAGAGGCCCTTCTTCAACTGGGCATTGTTCATCTGACGACCCTGCAAGTCGAAGACATTACCTGTGACTTCCTTGTTGCCGTTTACATTAGCAATACCGGTCACATCACCGAAGGCGTTAACGCCTGCCAGCTCATGCTGTACACCCTGTGGAGTAACGAACAGCACATTGTTGATAGCAACGGCACCCTGAGCATTGCCTGCCAGCTGCAGCTTCAGCAGGTCGCCGGCGTTGTCCTTGAAGGCCTTGTTCTGCATGGAGACACCGATGATGCGGTAGCTGCCATCGTCCATCTTACTGATGACAACAGAGTGGCTGCCAGCAGCACGCTCAGTCAGCAGGACATCCTCCAGGCTGACACCCATAGGCAGCGTCACATCCATCTGGAAGGCAGTGTATGCCGAAGGATTGGTCAGAGAGACGGTCGTCATGTCTGTGGACAAGCTGATAGCACCCATCTCAGCATCCGCTGCAGCAGCACGGTTCAGGTTCACCTTACCAAGGATATGGTCGATAACCATCACGACATCCGTGACATTGATATAGCTGTCGTAGTTCACGTCAGCCACTTCAGCGTTGAAGTTCCATGAGGTCTTACCCAGGATGTTGTCGATAATCATGACTACGTCGGTTACGTTAACCTGACCACTGCCATCGACGTCACCCATCAGCGTCTCTTGAGGAACATAGTAAGGATCGAATTCACGTGGATTGGTACCTGCACCTTCCTTCACCCAGAAGTTCTTAATACCCTCGGTGTCAATCAGCGTCTCAGTCATATCCTCAGTCATCCAAACAACATCCGTAATCTGATAGTTACAAGCTTCCTTGATTTCAGCCATGTTGAAGGCGAGCGTCTGCATACCGTCTGCTTCCTCAGGAATAGTAAATGTCTTTTCAAACTCCTGCCATTCAGTATCGAAGTAAACACTGCCGATAGCAGCCCAGTGAAGATATTCATAAACATCTTTATTACAGAATGTAGAAGCCCATGAAGGAATAGAACTCTTATACCTGAACGAGATCAATGTTGACTCACCTGCCCTCAGCGGACGGTTGGCAACAATGAAGAACTGGTTGTCCCAAGCGTAACCAGTACCACCTTCATCTTCTCTGATAATAATGCTGCCATCACCAGCCACAGTATCTGCAAGGTCATCACGCTCCTGAGCATAGACCGTAACTACTGCCGGGTTAGGAATAACCTCAAGAGGATCAATAATTATACCCTCAAGCATTGCGAAGCTAATAACCTTGTCTTCCGGATAAATGTAAACCTGCCATACACCTTCGGCTGGGAGTTTAATCTTCGCATTAGAAGCCTCTGTATACGTGAACCAATGATCAGGATCGCCAGTGACTGTGCCATCAATCTTAATTGTATGGCCCTTGAATGCCTGGTTATCACCGCGAACAGTAGAAACCATCAGCTGATTAACCCAAGTTTCCTGTTTACCCAATTCACCAATAGTTGCGGTGTAACACTCCATTCCTTCATCATAAACAAACTCTGTGGCATTGCTGCAATCATACTCAAGGCCTGAGTTAAGATTAGCACCTGCTACGAACCAACCCTCTTCCAGCTTCATGGCCTGCCAAGAGAGGTCATCGAAATAGAAGTCTGTAGGATCTTTCACTTCTACGTTCAAATTGAAGGCAATAGACCATGTACCTGACATGTCTTCTCCAATCGTCAAAATATCATCAAACTCCTGCCACTCTGTGGTGAAGTTAACGTCACCAATAGCATGCCAGGTGAGATACTCCATAGGAGCCTGCTTGTGAACCTGTGTAGAGGTTCTTGCATTTTGTGATGCCTTATAACGGAAATGAATCTTTACCTGATCACCAGTCTTCCATTCCTGTGGAGACTGAATCCAGAACTGGTTGTCCCATGCAGAAGCATCTCCATACTCATCCATAGAATCAGCATAACTTGCATGAACGACGAATATATGATTAGAAACACTGTCAGGGTCTACTTCAATGGTAGCGGGGAATGGGCACCAGTTCTCTTTATCAAGAAGCGTATCATAATCGATATTCTCACCCTTTACTCTACCCCATGCACTTACCTTATAATTATTAGCTTCATCGTTCCATCTAACATCTGCAAGACCCATCTCTTCCCATGGAGTCTCAGCATCGCCGTTGGTCAGCATCTCAATCCACTCTACAGGCTGCTGCTGTCCGTTCTGATATTTATAGACGGCAAGTGATGCCCATTCGATAGTGGCTGTTGAAACACCTGGCTGTGCAACGAGCCAACATTGAGTACCGCCAATACCGCTGTACTCCCATTCTACCTCGGCCCATTCATCGGGAATATATACTGAAGCACTAATAGGATTATCGCTCCAACTCCAAGCCATGTTGACGTTGATGGTAACTGGTTCAGAAGCTCTAACCTTTGCCTTAACAACATATTTCTCATCAATCTCTGTGCGGATTCCATCAGCAAGGTGGTACTGATGCCATGCGGGTTCTCTTAATGCGACCTTATTGTAAAGAGCTCCACCTTGTGTGTAAACCGTACCAACAACATTGTCTTCATCTGTGACATCAGCCTCAGCTTTGTATGTGTACATTGCACCATAGTCGGTCATATGACCATTGTCAAACTCAGGTACATAGCTCATCACGAAGAATGGGAAACCGCCATAAGTAGAATAGTCGATGTTGTAAACCATTTCCAGATTACCCTGCTCAGGATCTTGTGGCTGGGGCTCGGGTACATTATTATATATATAAGGAGCTGTACCTGCGCCTTCCTTCACGTAGAAATTCTCTGTACCTTCACCGTCGATCAGGTTCTCATAAGTCTTACCTTCCTCGTCGGCAGGCAGATACCACTGAACATCCTTAATGTAGTAATCGCAAGCCTCCTTGATCTCAGCCATGTTGAAGCAGAGCGTCTGCATTCCGTCAGCCTCAGCAGGAACTATGAATTCTCTCTCGAAGTACTGCCAGTCAGTAGTGAAGTTTACATCACCGATTGCAGACCAGTGCAAGTAAGCACCAGGAGCACCATGACACAGTGTAGTGGTCTTAGCATAATCAACAGAACTCCTATACTGGAACACGAGCTTAGTTACTTCACCCTTTGCCAGAGCGCGGTTTGCCTTAATATAGAGCTGGTTGTCCCAAGCGTAACCAGGATTCTCAGGCGTCTCAATGCCAGCAGCCTCAGCCTCAGCTTCAGTGTATTCACGCTCCTTACCCTTAACTACAACCTCAGTTGTGTTCGTTACGATATCGTCAAGCTTTACAGCAGTACCTTCAATCAGCTCAAATCCAACTGAAGTATAATCGGGATCAAGATAAACCTTCCAAATACCAGAAGCAGGAAGATTAATCTTAGCAAGACTCTGAGCAGTATATGTGAACCAAGTTTCCTTTAGATTATCCATAGTAACAGAGCCGTCAATACCCAGTGTATTGTTCTTGTAGGCTGCATCGTTACCACGAACGGTAGAAATCATAATCTGAGAAACGTATGCGTCCCTCTCACCTACAGTGGCTACCAAGCATGGACCACCATCCCAGTCTTCACCTTCTTCAAATTGGATGGCATTATCCAGATCATACTCAAGACCATCGTTAGGATTAGCACCAGCTACAAAGTAACCCTCGTCCAGCTTCATGCTCTGCCAAGAAAGATCAGCGAAATAGAAGTCAGTAGCTTCCTTAACATCTGGATTCAGACAGAAGGCAATGGATGAAGCACCATTTGCATTCTCAGGCAAAGTAATGGTCTCATCATATACCTGCCAATCTGTATCGAAACGAATATCGCCAATAGCCTGATAATGGAGGTATTTATCGGGACCAGCATGGAATTGAGTCCGCGTATTTGCGCTACGTGAAGCCTTATAGCGGAAATGAATCTTTAGCTGGTCGCCAGTCTTCCAAGCCTTTGGAGACTGAATCCAGAACTGGTTGTCCCATGAAGAAGCATCACCTTCACTAATAGTCTGTTGAGCATGAACAACAAATACGTTGTTGCCATCAACATTTTCAATTGTTGCAGGGAATGGAGCCCAAGTAGCGTACTCATTAATGTTATGTCCTGCCTCCTTAGCCCATGCGCAAACCTTATAGAAATTATCCTCGTCATTGTATGTTACATTAGCAAGGTCCATTTCTTCCCAAGATTTCTCAGCATTGCCATTGAGAATATTCTCAATCCATTCAGTTGGACGTCCTGATTTTACGTAGTGACTAACTGTAAGAGATTTCCACTCGATGACGGCAGTGCAACTACCAGGCTGAGCAACGAGGTTACAAGAAGTACCACCAATACCAGTATACTCCCATTCAACCTCAATGAAATCATCACTCTGAGGAATTGCTACTGAAGCGCCTATGGATTGGCCACCACCCCAACCCCAACCCATGTTGACGTTGATGGTAACTGGTTCAGAAGCTCTAACCTTTGCCTTAACAACATATTTCTCATCAATCTCTGTGCGGATTCCATCAGCAAGGTGGTACTGATGCCATGCGGGTTCTCTTAATGCGACCTTATTGTAAAGAGCTCCACCTTGTGTGTAAACCGTACCAACAACATTGTCTTCATCTGTGACATCAGCCTCAGCTTTGTATGTGTACATTGCACCATAGTCGGTCATATGACCATTGTCAAACTCAGGTACGAAACCCATCACCCAGAACGGGAAACCGCCATAAGTAGAGTAGTCGATGCTGTAATCTATTACCGACTCTGCCTTTGCACCCATAAACACTGCTAAGAGTGCGAAAAGTGTTAGTAATTTTTTCATAAGCCTTCGTTTTTAGTTATTAATATTGTTTGAGTTATGAGTTATTTATTATTGATTATATCGTTTTTTCAGACTATTTCATAGGCGCGTACTAATCATTATAATACTATAATGGGGCAAATATACGAAATATAGATGATAATTGCAAGAAAAAAATTAAATAATTTTAAGTGTTTTATCCACACAAAAGAGCAAGAATGTTTACATTTTGAGTAATTGTGGCATTTTAATAAACGACTATGAGAAATTTGCATTAACTATTTTTCACGGAAAGAAATGGGGCGATATAGCAGGGCGATTCATTTCTTTTTTATACCTTTGCATTTTGAAAAGAGGAATGAGCCAAGAGCCTAAAATCCCCCGAAAAAGATGTCAGCGCAAACCGTCAACATACCTAATGGTGGCGCTGGATTTGACGACGCACTACAGGATGCGTTGCGCCAGTGTCTTCTGCTGCCCGACTACGATCAGGCGGCAGCACGATGGCTGCAGATGACGCGTCTCTTGCGCAAGTTGGGATGCCCGCAGGACCTCTATGAGAAGTATGAGGATATGCTGCTGGATTACTTCGAACAGAAGCGGCATGCCGACGACCACCCCTACCAGCAGATGATCAACTCCAACGGTGGTACCATCAACATCTATACCGGCAAACGTGAGGTTCCCATCAAGAAGGCCATCACCACAGAACAGATTGTCGACGCCATCCATCAATGCCAGTCCTACATGTGGGGCAACAGTTCGCTGGCCACCATCTTCTGCATCTGTCGGGAGTACTACGGACTGGTCGACAATATGAGTCAGTTTGAACGAGAAATGCAGCGTTTCGACATAGAATGTCCGACTGGCACCATCGACGGCACCATCCGCAAGAATCCCTACATGCGCTACAAGATAGAGAAGTGGGCGGAGAAAGGCGCCAAGGAGCGCGTCATGCGACTCGTCGAGGCTTTCCGTAAAGTTATCGAGGGCAAATAACGGAAAAACTATCGGAACATACTGAATAACTACCTGATGCACCCTGCACTTGTTGGGGTGCTCTTTTTTTGTCCATATCTTTGCAACGTCTTCAGGCCTGCAAGACGCTATGTATTAATCTGTTATACAGGAAATAATATGACAAAAAAAGTTTCGCAATCAAAAACAGAAATAAAACCGGATAGCCAGCAGCGAAAACCTAATGCGTGCCACACTTCGACCGCTAGGTTGAAGAACTGGAAAGAGGTGTATGCCTCGGTGGCTGACATCCAGCAGTTTCTGGACGAGCGGGTGCTGCTGCGGTATAATCTGGTGACGCACCAGACAGAGGTACACTGGCTGACGGAATGGGGCGACGACTTCAGCAAGCCGCCGGTGTGGGAGCGCATCAACGACCGCACAGAGAACACGCTGTGGAAGGAGCTGTCGAAGCAGAAGCCGGTGCGCATGCGCGACCTGCAGTACGTCATCGGGTCGGACTATGTGCCAGCCTACCACCCGTTCCGATTCTACCTGGAGCACCTGCCGCCCTGGAATGGTAAAGAAGATCATATCTTCGGACTGTCGCTGAGCGTCATGGTCAAAGGAGGCACCGACGAGCAGTTCCTCTTTGCCGAGTATCTGAAGAAGTGGCTGGTGGCGATGGTAGCATCGTGGATGGACGACCGCGTGGTGAACAACGTCATGCTGGTACTCATCGGCGAGCAGGGGGCGTATAAGACCACTTGGTTCTCCCACCTGCTGCCGCCACCCCTCCGCGAGTACTTCTATACCAAGACCAACAGTGGCATGGTGTCGAAGGACGATCTGCTGACGCTGTCGCAGTACGGTCTGATGTGCTGGGAGGAGTTGGACTCCATGCAGTTGAAGGAGCTGAACAAGCTGAAGGCCGTCATGACCATGCCCAGCATCAATGAGCGTGCGGCCTATGCCCACTACCACGAGAACCGGCCGCACCTGGCGTCGTTCTGTGGAACGGGAAATAATGTGCAGTTTCTCTCAGACCCGACGGGAACGCGCCGCTGGCTACCTTTCGAGGTGAACTCGATAGAGAGTCCCATGTCGTCACCCTTCGACTACGAGGGCATCTACTCGCAGGCCTACGCCCTCTACCGCCAGGGCTTCCGCTACTGGTTCGACAAGGACGAGATTCTCCGCCTGTCGCAGCACAACCAACAGTTTGAGACGGCACGCTCCGAACAAGAGCTCATCGACGAGTACTTCCGTCAGCCTGTCGGCGTTGAGGGTGGCGAATACCTGCCTGCATCTGTCATCCTGCAGCTGATAGGTGGTACGAACATGAAGGAGCTCAATGCCACCAAGCTGGGCCGTGCACTGACAGCCATGGGCTTCGAGTCGAAAATGACAAGGGGCATCCGCCGCTATCGTGTCGTACGCCGCTCAACCTCGGAGATGCAGCAACATCGTCAGCTATAAAACGTAGACTCAGGAAGTGGTGGTGTGGTGGAGTAGGTGGAGCGGTTTCTTAAAACTCCTTGCGTACATACATACACACACGTACGCGAGAAAGTTTAGAAAATATATACACCAACCACACCACTACACCACCCTATCAACAAACAAAAAAGCAAAACAACAATGAATAAACAGAATGACATTCAACTGTCTGAGCATTTTACGCTCAACGAATTCACTAAGAGTATTACCGCCGAGCGCCTCGGCATCAAGAACGAACCCGACTACGAGAAGGTACAGGCCATGAAGCAGCTATGCCGCGAAGTCCTGGAACCCCTGCGCCAGCACTACGGAAAGCCTATCCGCATCACCAGCGGCTACCGCTGTCCACTGCTAAACGCTGCCGTGGGCGGTGTCACCAACTCGCAGCACATGCTGGGCGAGGCTGCCGACCTCTCGGTACCCTCGGAAGCCGTGGCCCGCGACTGGTTCCAGTGGCTGGTCAAGAACACCGACTTCGACCAGCTGCTCTTCGAGCACAACACGCGCCTGAAGAACTGCTGGCTACACATCTCCTGCCGGTATAACCGCCGCCGCAACCGCCACCAGGCCATCTTCAACTACAAAGCTCGATAGTTGTTAAACAAAAACATTCATGCTGAGACAATCTGCGTTATCTGCGTCATCTGCGAGAGATAGAAAAGGGTTCTGGGAGATATTGACTTCTCGCGGGAGTAATTATTTCTCGCAGATCTCGCAGATAATTCCACCAGAAATACAGCTGATTTGGGTTGCAAGACAGCTGTATTTACCCTCCGTATACAGCTGATACAGACGCGTATCAGCTGTATTTTGACCCTAAATCAGTTGTATATTCGCATTCACATTATTTAACGTGACGCCCAGGGGGAAAACCTTGGAATCCGGATCAAAATGTAGTACCTTTGTAGTGAGAAAAGGAGCAAGGAGCGAGGGGCAAGGAGCAAGAGGTCAGTTTGTTCCCGGGATACTGATTTACTGATGCGCAGAGTCTATTCTCTTGCACCATGCCCCATGCCCCTTGCTCCCACAAACAATTAACCCTATGTTTAACTAAAAAAATTAAATCATTATGAGTGTATTTTTCAGATTGCATCAAGACCAGAGTGTAGGAACCAAGCGCAGCGGCAAGTGGTATGCCCGTGCCGTACCCATGTCGATGATTGACACCCGTAAGTTGGCGGAGATTATGCAGCGCAACTGTACCGTAAAGAAGGCCGATATCCTCGCCGTTCTGGACGAGTTGGTAGAGACCATGCGTGACCAGCTGCAGGACTCGAAGCGCGTGAAGCTCGACGGCTTCGGCTCGTTCAAGATCGGACTGAAGTCGAAGGGTGCGCGCACCGCGAAGTCCTTCACCGTAGCCGACCACATCGAGGGCATGCGCGTAGTATTCACCCCTGAGCTGACGCACGACAGCGCCGGCAACCGCGTCAAACAGTTCCTGCAGGGCGTGAAGTGTGAGGAGCTGCCTGAGAACAAGGTAGAGAAGGAGGAATCGGGCGATTAATCGCCCGATTCTAGGGGCAAGGAGCAAGGAGCAAGGAGCAAGAGGTCAGTTTGTTCCCGGGGATACTAATATAATTGCTGCGCAGAGTCTATTCTCTTGCCCCTTGCCCCATGCCCCTTGCCCCTTGAAAAATAATGAAATTATTTTGAACTATGAAGAGTAATCGTTTTTGGGATGTGCTGTTGAAGGTCATAGTAGCAGCCATCACGGCAGCCGCCACCGCGCTGACCACCACAAGTTGTATGGGCAGTGGCCCGTTTTAGTAAAGAAGAAAAGAGTGCTGACTGGCCATCAGCACTCTTCTCTTTATAGGTTTTTACTTCTTATTTCACTATCTGCTTCTTGCCATTGAGAATATAGAGACCCTTC
The DNA here is from genome assembly GCA_946410305.1 of uncultured Prevotellaceae bacterium. Taxonomy (GTDB): domain Bacteria; phylum Bacteroidota; class Bacteroidia; order Bacteroidales; family Bacteroidaceae; genus Prevotella. Next base: position 70,379 of record CAMJZV010000012.1, read on the forward strand.
TTCAACTGGGCGTTGTTCATCTGACGACCCTGAAGGTCGAAGACATTACCTGTGACTTCCTTGTTGCCGTTTACATTTGCAATACCGGTCACATCGCCGAAGGCGTTAACGCCTGCCAGCTCATGCTGTACACCCTGTGGAGTAACGAACAGCACATTGTTGATAGCAACGGCACCCTGAGCATTGCCTGCCAGCTGCAGCTTCAGCAGGTCGCCGGCGTTGTCCTTGAAGGCCTTGTTCTGCATGGAGACACCGATGATGCGGTAGCTGCCATCGTCCATCTTGCGAATAACAACAGAGTGGCTGCCAGCAGCACGATCAGTCAGCAGGACATCCTCTAGGCTGACACCCATAGGCAGCGTGACATCCATCTGGAAGGCAGTGTATGCCGAAGGATTAGTCAGAGAGACGGTCGTCATGTCTGTCGACAGGCTGATGGAACCTACCTCAGCGTCAGCTGCTGCAGCACGGTTGGGATTGAGGTTTACATTACCCAGGATGTGGTCGATGACCATCACGACATCCGTTACATTAATATATGTATCGTAATTTACATCAGCAGCCTCGGCATTGAAGTTCCATTGGCTCTTACCCAGGATGTTGTCGATAATCATGACGACATCAGTCACGTTAACCTGACCATTGCTATCGACGTCACCCATCAGCAGATCCTTCACGTGTACCATTATATATTGATCCTCAGGTCTCAGCGTCTCGTAGTCAGTGGTGGTCATCTCGATATTCTTCATGGCCAACATATAATCACCTTCACTCAGACCATTGTCAAGGTTGAAGACCATGTTCAGGATTTGGCCATTGTAATCATAGAAAGGAACACCATCTGTGCTGACAACGACAACGCGTATAGTACCATCGGCCAACATATTATAGCTGACGGAGTGTCTCTCGCTGCGCCATACGTTGTAGATGTCATTAAGATATATACCTGCCGGCAATACCAAGTCGAACTGGCAACCCATAATCTGGCGTTCGTTCTGCAAGTTTACAGAAAGCTCATTCGTCTGACTCTTCATGAATTCAGGTGCATCACCAAAGTACAGGATGTTAGAGAAGTCAGGAGCCTGAGCATTCTGATAGGTAATCGTCCAACGCTGATCACCCAGTATCTGCGGAGCTATACCATCGTAAGGCAGTGTAAACACACCATTGAAATCACCATTATAGGAATCATTGAAGTTCATCACACCAAACACCGTGTTCTCAATCTTTCCATAAGTATCATTAGAAATCTCCATCTCGCCAGTGTCTTCACCATCGTAGTTGAAGGCATTGCCAGAAACATACCAAGAAGGTTTTCCACTTGCCTGACCACCATTGAAGCCACGGATTACCTGACCTTGTTTTCCACAATCAACAAAGAGGTTGTTCTTGATTTCAAAGGACATCCATGACTGACTCGCCGTACGATGAGCGAAGAAGTTCCTGCTTTTGGCTATGTTGTAGACGGTATTTCCTGCAAAGATGAATTTTTGTGTAGCATATTCGTTATATTCTGTAGGTCGCTGACCTGACTGTGAACTATAGAACTCGCGGGTTCGAATATCAGCAGGTGCATAGAACGTTGAACCTGTTACGCTGAAGTCCAATACCGTGCTACCAGCTCTAAAGTCGAAAATGGGATAGCTCGTATTATTTGCAACATTAACCATACAGTTATCTACAACAACACTCCTATACACGTAATATCTGCTGCTGTTGTTCGATACCAAAGAATTGTTCAACCCGAGAATCGTCACACCATCAATGTGCAGGCTAACCTCAGTCCAGTCTGTTGCATCACTCTTTCTCTCCATAGCTATCAATGCCTCAGAAGAATTGCTGGCATCGATGGTTGCACCATGACCGTATAACGTGATGGAACCTGAAGCCATGATAGAGTTGGTGTAGGTATAATAACCACCTTCATGCAAGTTAATTTCAATATTCCTTGCACCATTACCATCCAGGGCTGCAGCAATCTCGTCACTGATATTGGTACCAGAAGGAATATCCAATACAAGGTCGACAGCACTCGATACACGCTCGACAACGCACTCCAAGAGCTTACCGTCATTTGGATAGAAGTAGAACTGAAGGTTATACTGGCCACTCTGATCTACCGAGAAACTCTTCCAACCATTATCTACAGTACTTGCACCCGGATCAATACTTCCACGGTTTCCTACAACCTTATACTCATAAAGCTCATTTGCAGTCAGGAAGACATTATTCTTTTCCAACAGATATTTGCCAGGACCCACCAGTTGCATATTGTTGTTTTCGTCAGTAGCGTCCCAGTATGAACCCAAAATTCCCATTGAGCCCATAATAGTCCATACGATATCTATGGTCTCACCACTACCATAATTAAATGGTATATTGTCTTTACCTTCTTTCATATAGAAGTTTTTACTACCCTCGGCATCAATCAGGTTCTCGTAAGTCTTACCTTCGTCCAGTGATGCGTCTTTCAGATACCACTGAACATTCTTGATTTGGTAATCGCAAGCTTCCTTGATTGTCGCCAAATTGAATTCTATAGCCTGCATGCCATCTGCTTCTTGAGGAATGGTGTAGCTCTTTTTAAAATGATTCCACATTGTGGTGAAGTATACATCACCGGGACCATTCCAATAGAGATATTCACTAACATTCTTGTAACACATCGTATAAGTATTTGACTCCACTGAAGCTTTATAGTCAAATTCGATAACAGTCTCTTCACCTGCTTTCAGTGGACGATTTGCAAGAATCCAGAACTGGTTATCCCAAGCATTACCAACTTCGTATTCTTCGATGCTGACTCCAAGCGCCTCAGCCTCATCCCGTGTATAGTTCCTCTCCTGACCATGTACAACAACCTCTGTTGAGTTTGTTACAATATCGATAGGATCGGGCTCTTCTTCACCTTCAAGCTTAACAAACTGAACCAGTCCATCTTCGGGAGCAACTTCAATCTGCCAAACACCAGCTACAGGAAGCTTAATCTTGGTCAGTGTGGCTGTTGTATAAGCAAGCCATTCTATCTCCTTAAAAGATTCATTAAGTTTAATCGTTGCACCTTTGAATGCAGCGTCGTTACCACGGACAGTAGAAATCATCACCTCATTAACCCATGTTTCCTCCTTACCTACTTCACCAACCGTCGCAACATAAGCGTCTTCATCTGCATCATATACGCACTCAACTGCATTATCATAGTCATACTCAATACCTGTTGAGTTATTTGCAGAAGCTATGAACCAACCCTCATCCAGCTTCATGACCTGCCAAGAGAGATCGTCGAAGTAGAAGTCAGCAGGTTCCCTCAAATTTGAGCACAACTTGAACTCAATAGCCCTAGCCCCATCGGCTGAACTAGGAACAGATATCACTTGATCAAACTCCTGCCATTCTGTGGTAAAGTTTATGTTGCCAATAGCTTGATAATAGAGGTACTCACATGGGTTCTTATGGAACTCGGTTCGTGTCATAATATTTTGTGAAGCCTTGTAACGGAAGTGAATCTTGAGTGGCGTACCTGCACTCCAGGCCTTTGGAGACTGAATCCAGAACTCATTGGACCATTCAATGGAATTTTCATCCATAGGATCGCATGGCTCAATTTGTGTTACATGAACAGCGAACACGTGATTGCTTTCATTTCCAGCTTCAGCCTCAATATCAGCAGGATATGGACGAGCACGATAGCTATCTGAGAACATTGACCCAGGACACTGGTCATCAAAGTTGCGACCCATGGTCAAAGCCCATGCACAAATCTCACCAATTCTGTCGCCTCTCCAGTTAGCATTAACACCATCGATCTCCTCAAGTGCCCATGCAGGCCATGGTGTCTCAGCATTACCCATATAAGTAGGAATGCCATTAACATCTCCCTCAACGATGACAGACTGACCATCGCTCGTGAGACACTCCTGCCAACTAGAGGGTTTCGCCGGCTTAGCGTTGTGTTCAACCTTCAGCCACTGCCATTCAATGATTGCAGTTGAAGAGCCAGGTTGAGCAACAAGGTTACATGAATAACCGCCAATACCAGTGTACTCCCACTCTACCTCCTGCCAATCCGTATCAATAGAAACATCAGCAGCCATGGGGCCTTCGCTCCAGCTCCACCCCATGTTGACTCTGATGGTAACAGGCTCTGAAGCTCTTACCATGGCAGTAACTTTGTAAGAGCCATCAAGCTCTGTAGGGATGCCGTTAGCAAGGAAATACTGGTGCCAAATGGGGTCATCCAATGCAATTTTGTAGTACTCAACATTACCCTGTGTCTTCACAATGACGTCGCTGGTCTCTTCGGCGTCATACGTTACTTGGACATACTTGTACATTGCACCATAGTCGGTCATGACACCGTCAACCCACTCGGGTAAATAACCCATTACATAGAACGGGAATCCTGTTTGTGCGGAATAGTCAATTCTGTAATCTTCTACCCACTCAGCCTTCATTCCCATAAACACTGCTAAAAGTGCGAAAAGTGTTAGTAATTTTTTCATAGGTCTTTACGTTTAGTTATTAACATTAGTGTCCCGTCAAAATGGGACACTAATGAAACTTAATTACTTATTTTACAATATGTTTCTTGCCATTGAGAATATAGAGGCCCTTCTTCAACTGGGCATTGTTCATCTGACGACCCTGCAAGTCGAAGACATTACCTGTGACTTCCTTGTTGCCGTTTACATTAGCAATACCGGTCACATCACCGAAGGCGTTAACGCCTGCCAGCTCATGCTGTACACCCTGTGGAGTAACGAACAGCACATTGTTGATAGCAACGGCACCCTGAGCATTGCCTGCCAGCTGCAACTTCAACAAGTCGCCGGCGTTGCCCTTGAAGGCCTTGTTCTGCATGGAGACACCGATGATGCGGTAACTGCCATCGTCCATCTTGCAAATAACAACAGAGTGGCTGCCAGCAGCACGCTCAGTCAGCAGCACATCCTCCAGGCTGACACCCATAGGCAGCGTGACATCCATCTGGAAGGCAGTGTATGCCGAAGGATTAGTCAGAGAGACGGTCGTCATGTCTGTCGACAGGCTGATGGAACCTACCTCAGCGTCAGCTGCTGCAGCACGGTTGGGATTGAGGTTTACATTACCCAGGATGTGGTCGATGACCATCACGACATCCGTTACATTAATATATGTATCGTAATTTACATCAGCAGCTTCGGCATTGAAGTTCCATGGGTTATTGCCCAGAATCTGGTCGATGATCATTACCACGTCGGTTACGTTGACATAAGTGTCGCTGTTCACGTCGCCCATCAATGTTACAGGAATAGTATCACTAGGCTCTACGATGATTCCAGTGGTGTCGGCAACGACAAGCACCTCATCAAGGAAGAAGCGACCATTCTCTGCAGCAAACGTCACCGTGACATCACTTGTTGCCGTAATGGTAGCAGCGCAATCAGTGAACGCACCCTTTTCTATTGTCACCGTAGCAGGAGAAATCGTTCCGTTGGATACCGACAGATTGAGTGTCGTACCATCGGCACTCGCATTCCAAGCACCAGCCTTGAAGGTCAGTGTGGCAGTACCATTCACGACAAAAGCAGGGGTTGTCGCAGAACCAGCAATTTTACCGGTTCCAAACTTTGCACATTGATTGGCACCATAAGACTTCTCAGCTTCCCATCCCTCATTGTCGGGCCGGAACTCGCCATTAGCGATTGTGCCACTCCAAAGATCATCATTACCGCCAGTTCCATCGCACTGGTCGAATGACTCATAGAACAGATAGTCGTCTGTGGGCTGAATAGGATTGCCACCGACAAAAGTAGCAACATAGTCAAACGAGATGGTATTATCGCTATTCTGCGTAATGTTCTCTACAGAGCCATTCATCCAGTAAGTACCATTGCTGGTCTTAGTAAAGAACTGAGCAGCATTCTTGGCCTGAGTATCCTTTGTCTTGAAGTTCTTGTTGAAAGCGCTTACCGAACCATTGGGGAACAACACGGCGTCATCATAGTATTTTACACCTTCATACATGGTATAAGAATACTCACCATCGGCAGGAACCACTGTCATACGCTGATGACTGGGGTCGTCGTTGGGTTGATTATTTTCCCAAACTGTAGCATTATAATCACAATGCAGAATCAGCAGACCAGCATCAGGCAATGAGGCATCCCAGCCTTCTTTCTGGCGGTTCTCCAGCAAGTAGTACTCATCGGGATTCTTATCATTATAAATAATGTAGAACTCACCGCCATCCTGCAACGACTTCATATTCGTGACAGCAACATCCTCGGCATTCAGTTCAATGGGTTCCTCCCAACCAGCAAACCAGCGCTCATAGCTGGTATAACCAGCAGGCTGATAACTGCCGCCATTATACGAACCGCTGTCCATCAGGTCGTAAGAGCCCATACCCTGTCCACCAGAGTAGTCAATGTCGTAGAAGTCAGGATAGCCCAGGCAGTGGCTATACTCATGGCACATAGTGCCAATACCATTTATATCACCACTTTGTCCTTCCAACTCTGCACCACAGGCATAGCTATCGACCTTCAGGCTTTTCTCGCTTGTACCTACTTCAACAGAGCCTGAACCGTCTCCATAATATGTTGCTGCGTCCAAGCTATAGGCATGGGGCCAGATGGTCGTAGAAGCACCACCGTCAGCCTCGCCCTTACCGGCATAGACTACATACACTTGATCGACATAACCGTCGTTGTCCCAGTCATAAGGAGTCCAGTCTGTGACCATTTGCTTAGCGAGTTCTACTGCCTCGCAGACCATCTGGCCAGCATACATATCATTGCCACTATCGTCGTTTTTGCCATAGTAGCTGGCATTTTTGCTGACCGTCAAAGGACCCACTACGTCGAAGTCCAGTTCGAACTTCCCAAGACTCTGAGCCTTGAAGTAGTCAGCCATAGAGCCCTTGAAGTTCCCTTCAGAGAAGCCCTCCTCGTTGGCTATGCGATTGAAGAGCGCATTGTCATGACCTGTCTGAAACGCCTTGTCACTGAAGTTGACCAGAATCATAATGGCCTTCTTCTTACCTAAAATAGTTGTAGGATGACCAAATATACGTCTTTGAATACGCTGGGAATTGACCTTAGCGCGACGCACTTTAGCCTTCTGAATAATCTGCTGAGCATCGACAGCTACATAAACATCACCCTGTTGAGTGTATGCCTGGCCATTCTCGCTCTTCCAAAAATGTCCGTGTTCGTCACCCACAAGCGTGGCTCGGACTTCTGTTCCGTCTTGCAACGTCAGCGTCTTCCAGACGCCCCGCTTGGCAGGAACGGCCATGACTATCAGGACTGCCATCAACAGCGTCCATAATAATAACGTTCTTTTCATAGGGCTTTATTTTTAGTTATTGGTAGTATCCATTTGTCAAGAGACAATACACCGCTGCAAATTTACGAAGAAATTATGATAATTCCAAGAAAATAATTAAATAATTTTAAGTGTTTTTCTACACAATATGCCACAAAAATTATTCTCTCAGCATCATTTTATTTGCATAATTGGGGAAATATGCTTATATTTGCAGCAGAATTACCAAAATACTAACATGAAGAAAAGCTTATTGATAGGATGTCTGCTGGCATGCCAGATGCTGCAGGCACAAACCACAGAGATGCGTCAGTTTGTTGATCAGCTGATGAACAAGATGACGCTGGAGGAGAAGTTAGGACAGCTGAACCTGGTACCTGCCAGCGACGAGATTGTCACGGGTGGCGCAGTAGATACACAGGTAGGACAGCGCATTGCCAGCGGACAGCTGGGCGGCATCTTCAACCTGAAGGGTGTCGACAAGATCCGTGCACTGCAGGACATTGCTGTCAAGAAGTCGCGACTGGGTATACCCCTTATCGTAGGTATGGACGTCATCCATGGCTACGAGACCATCTTCCCTATTCCGTTGGCGCTGTCGTGCTCATGGGACATTCCTGCCATTGAGAACATGGCACGCATCTCCGCGCTGGAGGCCACTGCCGATGGCATTAACTGGTTTTACTCGCCCATGGTCGACATCTGTGTCGATGCCCGCTGGGGCCGCATTGCTGAGGGGGGCGGTGAAGACCCATACCTGGGTAGCGAGATTGCGCGTGCCTATGTCCGTGGCTATCAAGGAACAACAGCTAAAAGCCAACAGCTAAAAGCTAACAGCGTGCTAGCCTGCGTGAAGCACTATGCCCTGTATGGTGCCTCAGAGGCTGGCCGCGACTATAACACCGTAGACATGAGTCGTCTGCGCATGTACAACCAGTATCTGCCACCCTACAAGGCTGCTGCCGAGGCTGGTGCTGGCTCGTTTATGTCGTCGTTCAACATCGTCGACGGACAGCATGCCACTGCCAACCACTGGCTGTTGACCGAGGTGCTGCGCGACCAGTGGAAATTCGATGGCTTCGTGGTCACCGACTACGGTTCTATCAACGAGATGTCGATATGGGGCTTTGGCGACCTGAAGAGCAACTCTGCCAAGGCGCTGAAGGCCGGCACCGATATGGATATGTGTGCCAACGGCTTTGTGGGTACGCTGGCTCAGTCACTGCAGGATGGCACCGTTACCATGGCTGACATCGACCAAGCCTGTCGCCGTGTGCTGGAGGCAAAATGGAAGTTAGGACTCTTCGACAACCCCTACCGCTACCTCGATAGCAAGCGTCGCGCCAAGGATATCTACACCACCGAGAACCGTGCTGCCTCTCGTCAGCTGGCCACCGAGACCTTCGTACTGCTGAAGAATAGCCTCACCCCCGACCCCTCTCCAAAAGGAAAGGGGAGCAAGCCACTATTGCCACTCAACGCCAATAATACCATCGCCCTCATTGGTCCGTTGGCCAATGACCGCGCCAACATTGCGGGTACCTGGTGTGTGGCCTATACGCCAGAGCGCTATGCCACCATCAAGGAGGCACTGGAGCGGAAATTGTCAAATGGTAAATCGTCAAAAGGAAAACTACTCTATGCTCAGGGCTGTAACCTGACGCACGATGCCGACCTTCAGCAGGCTGCTGAGTTTGGCAAGAATATTCCACGTGTAGATGCTGCCAAGGCTAAGGCCGAGGCGCTGACCATTGCCAAGAAGGCCGACGTCATTGTCTGTGCCATGGGCGAGTGTGCCGACTTCTCTGGTGAGTCGTCGAGTCGTGCCACCCTGGAGATGCCCGATGCCCAGCGCGAGCTATTGGAAGAGCTAGTAAAGATTGGCAAGCCCATCGTGCTACTGAACTTCTCGGGTCGTCCCACCGTGCTCACCTGGGAACAAGAGCATCTGGATGCCATCATGAATGTATGGTTTGCAGGGTCAGAGGCTGGCGACGCCATTGCCGACGTGCTCCTGGGCGATGCAGCACCCAGCGGACGTCTCACCGTCACCATGCCACAGGCCCTCGGACAGGTTCCTCTCTATTATAACCACCTGAATACCGGTCGCCCTGTAGAGAAGGGTGCCGACAAATACCGCAAATATGCCAGCAACTACCTAGAGGTGCGCAACGATCCCCTCTACCCCTTCGGCTACGGACTGACCTATACCACCTTCAGCTATTCTGACCTGTCGCTGAGCAGTAGCACCATGGCTGCCGACGGGTCTGTAGAGGCCAGCATCATGGTCAGCAATACCGGTCAGCGTGATGGCGACGAGGTCGTACAGCTCTACATCCACCAGCAGGTCTCCACTATTGCACGTCCCGTCAAGGAGCTGCGTGGTTTCCAGCGCATCCATCTGAAGGCTGGAGAGCAGCGCCGCGTCACCTTCTGCATTGACCGCGAACAGCTGCAATACCTTAACGCACAGGGTGAGCCCGTCCTCGAGTCTGGCACCTTCGACATTATGATTGGTGGCAATAGCGATGACACCCTGTCGCAGACTCTCCGCGTACAGTGAAAAATTATTCCACAATTGGAAAAAATACTAATATTTTTGGCTTTTATACCAATTTTTCGTAACTTTGCCGTCATGAAACAGCTTGTTTTCGTGACGGCACTGTTTTTCAGCGCTTTATGTCACGCCCACCATCAACCACCCATGCGTCTGTGGTATGATCGTCCAGCGCAATATTTCGAGGAGTCGTTGCCCATAGGTAACGGCAGACTGGGTGCATTGGTGTATGGTGGTACAGACAGCTGTATCGTCTACCTGAACGACATCACGCTATGGACGGGAAAGCCTGTAGACCGTAACGAGGGGGCTGGTGCAGCCCAGTGGATTCCCAAAATCAGGGAGGCCTTATTCAAGGAGGACTATGCGCAGGCTGACTCGCTGCAGTTGCATGTGGAGGGACATAACTCGGCATACTACCAGCCGTTGGGCACGTTGCTGATAGAAGACCTCAACAAAGGCAGCATCAGTGGCTACCGACGTACACTGAACCTGGACTCGGCAGTGGTCAGCGATTATTTTTGTCGTGACGGGAAAACCGTCACTCGCGAATATTTCGCCTCAGCTCCTGACAGCCTCATCGCCATCCGACTGACGGGACAGGTGAACATCCGCCTGTCGTTAACAGCACAGGTGCCACACAGGGTAAAGGCCAAGGGCAACCAGCTGACGCAGACGGGTCATGCCGTAGGCGACCCTATGGAGAGTGTACACTTCTGCACCATCCTGCAAGCCACCAACCAAGGCGGCACCATCGTGGCCAGCGACAGTTCACTGACCATCCGCGATGCCCAGGAGGTGGTGATATACATCGTGAACCGCACCAGCTACAATGGTTTCGACCGCCATCCCGTGCGTGAGGGTGCACCCTATCTGGAGAAGGCCCTTGACGACATCTGGCACACAAAGAACTATACGTACCAGGACTTCCTGAGGCGCCACGTTAGCGACTACTGCCAATACTACGACAGGGTACAGCTGCGGTTGGGTGCGTCGCCACAAAATGACGACGCACTGGACGTGCCTACCGACCGCCTGCTGGGTGAGAAGCTGGACGACAACTATCTGGAGACGCTCTACTTCCAATACGGTCGCTACCTGCTCATCAGCTCGTCGCGCACTAAGGGAGTGCCTGCCAACCTGCAGGGACTGTGGACACCACATCTGTGGTCGCCCTGGCGTGGCAACTACACGATGAACATCAATCTGGAGGAGAACTACTGGCCAGCCTTCGTGGCTAACCTAGCAGAGATGGCAGAACCGCTGAACGGCTTTGTGCAGTCTTTAGCCCAGAACGGTCGCTATACCGCCAAGAACTTCTATGGCATCAACAAAGGCTGGTGTGCCAGTCATAACAGCGACCTGTGGGCGATGACCAATCCAGTAGGTGAGAACAGGGAGAGTCCGATGTGGAGCTGCTGGAATATGGGTGGTGCATGGCTCGTAGAAACCCTGTGGGAGCGCTATCAGTTTACGCAGGACAAGAACTATCTCAGAAACATCGCATACCCACTGATGAAGGGTGCTGCTGACTTCTGTCTGCAATGGTTGATAGAGAACCCCAAGCACCCCGGTGAACTCATCACCGCTCCGTCGACATCGCCCGAGAATGTATATGTCACTGACAAGGGCTATCGTGGTGTGACCTGCTATGGGGGCACTGCCGACCTCGCCATCATCCGTGAACTGTTGCTCAGCGTTATTGCTGCAGGTAAAACCTGCGGCGACAACGTCACGGCCTATCAGAAGGCCCTGCAGCGCCTGCACCCCTACACCATCGGCAAGGACGGCGACCTGAACGAGTGGTACTACGACTGGATGGACCCAGACCCCACACATCGTCACCAGAGCCACTTGATAGGACTGTACCCTGGCTCTCATATAGTCACCGCCACTACTCCCACCGTTTCTTCGGAGGGGCTCCTGAAAGCCTGCGAACAGACTCTCATCCAAAAGGGCGACGAGACGACAGGGTGGTCAACGGGCTGGCGCATCAACCTGTGGGCACGTCTGAAGAACGGCGAGAAGGCCTACCAGATATACCGTAAGCTGCTGACCCCTGTAGCACCAGAAGGCGGCGCGGCTCCCAACTACGTTAACGGCGGCGGCACCTATCCCAACCTGATGGATGCTCACCCACCCTTTCAGATTGACGGTAACTTCGGAGGTACAGCAGGTGTCTGCGAGATGCTGATGCAGTCGACGTATGCCAATGGTAAAGCAACCATCGAACTATTACCCGCCTGTCCCAAGCAGTGGAGCGAGGGCAAGGTGAGCGGTCTCTGCGCCCGTGGCGGCTATGAAGTCAGCTTCGAATGGAAAGGAGGCTACGTACGCTCAGCCACTGTGAAAGCACGCAAGGCGGGTACTATCACCTTAGTATATAATCATCAAAACAAGACATTCAAAATAAAAGCAGGGCAGACATTGCCCATTAAGACATGGTAAACAAAAACATAGTAGACACAACACTGGAGCAGGCCCGCGAATGGGGCAATGCTCTGTATCTGAGCGACGGTCTGGTATTGACCGACAAAATAGCTCATGCATCTATCAGCAAGGAGCCTATTCGCTTGAACTTCATCCTCATGGCATTGTGCCGTAAGGGAAAGGCTAGCTATAATATCGACACCTGCGAGCAGACGGTACTCCCTGGCGACCTGTTCTTCATCTCAGAGCGTCATATCGTTGACAACTTCCAGTCATCAGATGATTTCGACTGTCTGTACATCATGCTGAGTACGCAGTTCTATCACGGCTTTGTACAGAATGTCAAGAACGTCTCCTCGCTCTTGCTGTTCTCCATGAACAACCCAGTTGTACACCTTACTACTGAGGAAATACAAACCTTCGACAACTATTTCCAGACCATCCGCAAGAAGATGACTAACAAGAACCACCACTACCGCACAGAGTTGGTTCAAGCCTTGCTGTTGGCGATGTTCTACGATATGTCGGATATCATCTACCGCGTAGAACAGAACTCTGCCAAGAAACAGACACGCAGCGATGTCATCTTCTCTCGTTTCATCAACCTGTTGCAGGAGAACTTCCGCAAGGAGCGCCGTGTGGGATGGTATGCCAACCAGTTGGAAATCACCGCCAAATACCTCTCGGAAGTGGTGAAGAATGTGAGCAAGCGAACGCCTAACGAATGGATAGACAGCTATGTGGTACTGGAGATACGCGTCTTGCTGAAGAACTCACCAAAGACCATTAAGGAGATTACCGAGGAACTGAATTTCCCCAACCAGTCGTTCCTGGGCAAGTATTTCAAGGAACACGTAGGAGTCAGTCCTTCTGAGTATCGAAAAGATTAGCAACCTCGCAGAGCTCCTCATACCATGCCTCACCAAAGCGGCGAATGAGTGGCTCTTTCAGAAACTTATAGACGGGAAGGCCTAGTGCCTTCCCTTTTTCTACGGCATCGCGGCAAACCTCCCAGCGATGGTAGTTCAGGCCTATCAAATTGTTTCCAAAATTCTTCTCACGGATAGGGTATAGCGAGCAGCTGATGGGTTTGCAGAAGTGCGTCTTGCCATTACGATAAGCTCTTTCCAACATACAAAGCCAGCAAGGTTCCTGACTCCCCTCTCCTTTTGGAGAGGGGTCGGGGGTAAGGCTACGGGCGAACACACATTCCCTGCCCCTGACTATACTCGTCACCATGTCACCATCGCGGTCAGCATAGGCTACGCCCTGCTTATCGATAACGCTCTGTGCCGAGGCAGAGAGGTCAGGCCATACGGTATCGAGACAATCTTCTATAGCAGCTATCTCGTCGAGGGTTACTGGCGCGCCGGCATCGCCTTCTACGCAACAGATGCCCTTGCACTTCTCATAGTCACAGCAGAAGCACTCGGTGATGATTTCAGAGGATATCAAAATACCTCCGACTTCTAGTATTGGCGGAATGTTCATGAATGAAGAATTACCATTGGATAGGGGTTAATCCGTTTTGTTCAAGATACTGATTACAACGAGAGAACTGGTGCTGGCCAAACCAACCACCACGATTAGCAGAAAGTGGTGAGGGATGGACAGACTCCAGCACAAGGTTCTGCTGCTTGTCAATCATATACGCCTTAGAACGCGCATAGCCGCCCCACAGCATATAGACCAGATGCTGCCGATGAGTAGCAAGGGCACGAATGGCAGCATCGGTGAACGTTTGCCAGCCCAGCGTGGAATGACTGTTGGCCTGATGGGCACGAACGGTGAGTGTGGCATTGAGCAGCAAGACACCCTGTTCTGCCCAGCGCGTCAGATTGCCACTCTGAGGAATAGGCGTTCCCAAGTCTTGCTGTATCTCCTTGAAGATGTTTTGCAGGGAAGGCGGAAACTGTATACCATCCTGCACGGAGAAGCTCAGACCATGCGCCTGACCTGGCTCGTGGTAAGGATCCTGTCCAATGATAACCACCTTTACCTTGTCGAAAGGACAGAGGTTGAAGGCATTGAATATCAAGGCACCAGGCGGATAACAGGTCGTCGTCGTGTACTCCTGGCGCACGGAGCCTGTGAGCTGTTGGAAGTATGGCTTCTCAAACTCCTCTTGCAGGTGCTCCTTCCATGTGGATTCTATCTGTACATTCATTAAGAATTAAGAATTAAGCATTAAGCATTAATAAGGTGATAGGTACCGCCTGCCAGTGGTTTGACAACGCCCTTCATCTCCAACGAAAAGAGCATGGCAGTAAGCTGACCGATAGCAATATTGGTACGCACACTAATCATATTCAACTGCAGGTCGTTGGTCTGCTGCAACAGGTCGACAATGCGCTGTTCTTCAGGGCTGAGATCAGGAAACAGCTGGCGCTCAACTGCTTCAGGTCGCATAGCGACGGTCTTCCACCCCATAGACTCCACAAAGTCGGCAGCAGAGGTGATGAGAGCAGCCATATTGTCACGGATAATCTTATTGCAACCTTCGCTGGCTGGCATACCCACAGCACCAGGGAAGGCATAGACATCACGACCATATTCCTGGGCAATGCGACAGGTGATCAATCCCCCACCCTTGTAGGCACTCTCCACCAGGATGGTGGCGTCACTCATACCTGCCACGATGCGGTTGCGCTGGCGGAAATTATTGGGCAGCGCCTCGGTCTGACTCATATACTCTGTAAGCAGTCCACCCTGACGAATCATCTCAATGGCCGTATCGCGATGGCGTGGCGGATAAATCTGGTCGAGACCATGAGCCAGCACACCCACCGTCTCAAAGCCATTTTCCAAAGCATTACGGTGAGCACAGATGTCGATACCGTATGCCAGTCCACTGACTATCAGCACGTCAGGCATTAAGCGCTTGAGGTCGTTGACAAAGCGGTGTATCAGGTCTTGTCCATAGGTTGTACAGTGGCGTGTGCCCACAATGTCAATGACATGAGACTGGTTGAGGTCGGCAGTACCTTTATAATACAGCACCAATGGAGCATCGTCGCACTCGGTGAGACGCTGTGGATAGTCTGCATCGTTCAGGCACAGGGCACGGATGCCACCTTTCTGCATGAACTCCATCTCTGCAGCGGCACGCTTCAAGGCATCGTCCCAGTTCTTCATCGACTCACGTAGCCGTGGTGTAGCGTCAGGCATCACATCGCCCAAGTCTTGACGATGGTCGTAGACAGCTTTGCCACTACCCAGCGTACGGTAGAGCAACAGGGCAGTCTGGAAGTTGAAGCCCATCATGCGTGTCAGCGCCAAGGTGTAGTATATCTCTTCTTCCTGCATGATTTATAGAATGGTTAGTAACTCACTGGGATGACTGATGAAGCGGGTGGCACCATGTGCTATCAGAAACTCACGATCGCGGAAGCCCCACAGCACGCTGATGCACGGCATGCCGCTGGCTGCTGCTGTGGCTACGTCGACATCGCTGTCGCCCACATAGACGGCATGCTCACGACTAACGCCCAACTGTCGCAAGGCTTCGTTGACAGTATCGGGAGCGGGCTTCTTACGTATGCCCTCAGCCTCGTGTTCACCAATGGCTACCTCGATACTGTCGGCAAAGAAATGCTGGCAGAGCTCCTGGGTGGCAGCATAGAACTTGTTGCTGACCACAGCTGTACGATAACCACGTTGGCGTAGAGCTTGCAGCATTTCCATGATACCATCATAGGGACGCGTCGTGTCTAGCGAGTGCTGCATATAGTGCTGGCGGAAGGTGGAAAAAGCCTCTTCGAATCGGGGATTGGCTGCACCATCGGGTACGGCACGCTCCATGAGCAGTCGTACACCGTTGCCCACAAAGCGACGCACATCGTCGATGCTATGCTGGGGCATACCACAGGTTTGCAGTGCGTAGTTGACGGATGCTGCCAAATCGCCCAAGGTGTCCAACAACGTTCCGTCGAGGTCGAAGATAAACGCTTGAAGCGTTTCTTTCCGTATCTTTTCTGTCATCACTCTTTCGGCAGATAGGGTGCAAAGACACGGTCATAGTCTTCACTGCCTGCTAGTCGACCGTTGACCAGACAGACCAATGTTATCTCACCACGGAAGCACATCGCCTCGTCAGAAGCACGGAAGATGTCTTGATGGAAGATGTACTTGATACCTTGTTTCTCCAGCCACAGGCGAGAGATAAACTCATCGTCGCAACGTAGCGGGGTCTTGTACTGCAGGTTCATGCGTGCCACTACAGCATCGACGCCTTTCTCGTGCATCTCGGCAAACGACAGTCCACAATGTTTCAGAAACAGGTGGCGCGTATGCTCCGTATAGTGGAGGTAGTTGGCGTTGTTAACGATGCCTTCGATGTCGCACTCGTAGTCACGCACCTCCATGCGTGTTTCATAAATGTATTTACTCATGATCTCTTTAAATATTCATAACCGATGCGACAGCGCAGGCATTCCTTCTTGTCGCAATATTCTTTCTTCAACTGGATAAGGGCCTGGGAGTCGCCAGCACTCTTGACGTCCAGTCCACATTCCTTCCACATACGGATGATGTGGTTGTTCTCAGCCTTCAACTGTTCCAGGATATCGAAGGCACGGTCGCAGAGTTCCTCCTTCATGCTGTGACGCCCATAGGCAAAGAGCATGGGTACACAGGTGTTGATCATCAACAGATTGATGGAGAACGGTGACAGGTGCTTAGCATTGCGGAAACTCTCAGAGCCAAAGGTATAATGCGTCTCCCAATAGGGGGTCACTTGGGTGCTAAGCATCTCGGCCATTGCTGGCATATCCTGGCAATCGATGAGTGCTGAGAGGCCCGCCTTGCGCTGATAGTACAGATTGGCCAACTGGGCAATACGGATGTGGGGGAAGTTCTGTGGGCGCAGTCGCAGGAAGCGCCACAGCTGGGCATTCATCGGAGTCAGTGAGAACTTATGGGCTAGATACTGGTACTCATTGCGTAGCTTGCTGAAATAACCCTCGTTGAGTGCCTGCTGCTGGTATTGCGCAGGAATGGTATTCAGTTCCAGCAGTCCTGCCTGTCCCATGAAGATGGCCTCTATCTGAAAAAGGTCGTCACGATGCTTGCCAACGGCCTGCATGGGAATATGGCGCGCCCACTCCTCGAAAGCATCGCCATTGATGCCAAAACCATAGTTGCGTGCCATCGTCTGAAAATAGGCATCCTCCCATGATCCGCCAGCCTCCTTGACACGCTGTTCAATGGCTACGGTCTTCTGTTCCAGACGTTCTGTCTGCAAGGCAGCCATCCACGAATGAATGGTCAGGCGTGTCAAATCAGGTATGATACGATAGCACGGTGGATAAGCATCGGTACGCAACAGTTCCTCGTAGTTATCGTGAACGGATGGGGGGACCGTCAGGCACAGCTGCGGCACGAAATAGCCCGACTGCATCTGTACGTCACGGTCAGCAACACCCACGACATGTAGCACCACATTATTATAATGCTCATCGTGGTCATGGCCATGCAAGTACCAGTCGCTGGACTTGTCGTGAATCTCTACATTGCCTACCCATAACGTTCCATTAATCTTCACCTTGGCATTAAAGAAGTCGGGCCCACTATTGCGATTGTGCAATCCTGGGTCTATGACCTCCACCTCCTGGCCATCGGTGGTCTGCAAACCACCTATAGGCCACATCTTATGCTTCCAGCAGTAGTGAAGTAACTGTTCCATATCAAGCTATAATTATGGTTGCAAAGGTACGAAAAAGAATCGACAAAGCATTGGAAAAAACAAGAAAAATGTCTGTCGCTGCATCAGACGCGAATCCTCACCTTTTTCCACATCATATCTCTAGTTCATCTCTAATTCATCTCTAGTTCTTCTCTAGTTCATCTCTAGTTGTAGGAATTAGAGATATACTAGAGATATAGTAGAGTAGAATATGAAATAAATATGCTCTCTTTATGACATCAATCGGACTGCACAGTTACTATTTTTTGCTTTGTTCCTTAACAAAGTTGTATTTCAAGGCCTGAAACGTATGTCCCACGCCCTGAAACATACATCCCACGTCGTGGGATATAAAATTCTTAGTATAGAAAAACCATTTATTCCGCTAGATTGTTAAGTTATTGAGCGATAACCTTGCGTTATCAAGCAATAACCCTGCCTTCACGTGCAAGAAAGCTGGGTTATGAAATTGGTGACTCCAATTAGTCCTGTCTGCATTGATAGTTGAAAAAAGTGGATCATCCAGAGACTCGATTTTTTCAGGCTACTATAAACAAGAAACATCGCAAATTATTTGGAAGTATTTAGATAATTCACTATCTTTGCACCAACAAATGTAAATAAACGATGGACAAGAAGGATAAGGACATCAATATGGAGAGCAGCGTTGTTAGCGAACCGATGGTTGCGGCAATGCCTCTCACAGAGATCAAAGCGGTCGATTACTCTTTCGGTAATCGTGACTTTGGCTATCCCCATACACTTGAGGAGTTGAACGCGGCTCTCGACAAGGCCGATGCTCAGCGCAACGACCCCACGAAATGGATATCCTCTATTGAATTCCATAACCGTCTTGAGCAAAAGTATCCATGGCTAAGATAACGTGGAACGAATTGGCTTCAAGACAACTTGAAGAACATCTGGACTATGCCTTGGAAGAATTCGGGCAGAAATGCGTCCGAAACTGGTATCGTGATATCTTGCGTATAGAGTCTCGCTTATCCATCCAGCCATTGTCGTATCCACGGGTAACTCAATTGGAGAATAGAGACAAGATTTATCGTGGCGCAACCATCATGCAGTCATTCCAATTGATACATTACTACGACGAAGATTCTAATACCGTCTATATTGATGCCATCTGGGATATGCGCATAAACCCAGTAAAACTGAAGAGCATGATTAAATAGGGGTGGCAACGTACCTGTCCCTGATGTCACCGAAAGCGCCTACACTCTTCAGCCAGCTCTTAGGTTTCTTTTCTTCAAGCATAACCTTGAAATCGTATGCTGTGCATTCAGCTATCAGATTATTCAAATCCATTTGGCAGCTAATTTGTATTATGGTTGCAAAGGTACGAAAAAGAATCGACAAAGCATTGGAAAAAACAAGAAAAATGTCTGTCGCTGCATCAGACGCGAATCCTCACCTTTTTCCACATCATATCTCTAGTTCATCTCTAATTCATCTCTAGTTCATCTCTAGTTCTTCTCTAGTTCATCTCTAGTTCATCTCTAGTTCATCTCTAGTTGTAGGAATTAGAGATATACTAGAGATATAGTAGAG
>CAMJZV010000013.1 GCA_946410305.1 uncultured Prevotellaceae bacterium
TTGCTCCTTGCCCCTTACGAGACTGAGCAAGCAGGGCTTGCGAAAGTTGAGTTAGCTTATCCTGACTCTGTATTAGCATGTCTCATTGTTGTATTATCAGTACTTGTTTCGTGCGACGAATGTCGCAGATATCCTCGATGGCCGTCGCAGGTATTTTTGACGGCCGTCGCACGAAGTGGGAAAGACTGGTATGGGAGGTAGAAGTGGTTGTCATGGAAGAGAGTATAGGTAGACATGTAACTTACATAGTGTCAGAAGGTTACAAGAACAACAAACTTATACACAAGGATAATTCTCTTGCATTTCAGAAGGCTCGAAAGAGCGAAAAACGAGCAAAATTTAACATTCATTTTGATTTGTTGTAAAGAAATCGGAACCACCTGTAAAATAAAAGGTTACGAACGAAGATTAAGACAAAAACCAGAAAAACGCTTTGCGCACAGTTTTGTAAAAAACGCAGATTATTTTCAACGTTAATTACATGTTCATATTTATGTTATCAACGGTAAAATGGAGGCTTCCTTGATAGTCAGAAACAAGGTTCACACCAAACGTACAGTCATACAGCAACTTAGCCGTGACGGTGACACTTGAATTCATGCAAAATCTTCTGTAGAAGGTTCAAAATGTATGGTTTTTTCTTGTATATTTCTGCAAAAAAAGATACCTTTGCATGTCAAAATCAATAAACACAACTATTCATCATGAAAAAACAACTGTTGAAGTACGCAACCTTAATTCTTGGGGCTATGCTCCCCACTACACTCTATGCCCAGCTCAATCCGAAACAGGGCTATGTGATTACCAACCAGAATGACACCATCTATGGCACTATAGACTACTTGTCGGATACGAAATGTGCTAACGAGTGTCGCTTCAAGCCCGATGGAGAGGCGGCATATAAGGTGTATAAGCCAGGCGATATCAGTGCATACCGCTTTGCAGACAATGGCGTATTCTACATCACAAAGACGTTCGCTGTGGAAGGTCAGGAGAAGACATTCTTTGCTGAATACCTGTTGCAAGGTGGTGTAAGTCTGTTCCAGCACAGAGAGGGAGGCTGCGTTTACTACTTCTTTATCGACGAGAATGGCAAGGTGGCTACTGCAAAGAATGATGGAAGTGACCAGAAAGTTGCTTTCGAGAAAGAGAATGACAGAGTAAGGGCTAAGAACAAGCGTGAAGCACTGGGCGAAGTGACTCAGATATTTTCTAAGAGCGACAAGGCGTTGCACGACTTGTGGGTAAGGGAGATTAATGCGAAGAACCTGACGCAGATAACTCACGACTATGATATGGAATACTGTACGTCGTCAGGCGACTGTGTTGTGTTCCGTCGTAATGAGAAAGCATCGCGTGGTGTCGAGGTAAGGGCTCGCTTCCAGTTTGGCATCGGACAGGGCACTAATGCGCTGTCAGGACAGCCGTTAGAATCTCCCATCACATGCAACGATCATACCATGAAGACTACTGTTGCACAGCTGGGCATCGGTGCCGACTTTTTGTTCCCCCGTTCTAACAAGCACTGGTCTGTAGAGGTGATGGCCCTGATCAGCAAATGGAGCATGTCTGACGAGTATGTAGCAATAGACTATTATAATATCAGAAGAGATATCAGTCTGAAGTACTGGAACTTAGGTTTCCAGGCCGGTCCTGCCTATAGTTTCAAGCCCCAATCAAAGATTTCTCCTGTGGTGCGTGCCGGTTTGGCAGCAGACATCCCCTTGTCTATCGAGAAGTCAAACTTTGACTATCTGATGTTTGACAACGAGCTTAACCCTGCCATTCAGTGCTATGGATTCTATGTCGGAGCAGGTGTTGACATTGCCATCAAGAAGCATGCGCTCCGCCTGATGGCTGAATATCAGTGGACACATTCGCCCAACAAGGAGGTAGACATCACTTATCTTGCCATCAAGGCTGGTATCAGATTGTAACTTGACTCCGTCGAGATTTCTTTGACCTGAAGGTGCAAAGTGTGGCTTCGCAGTGGCTGCACCTCGGAAATACAAAACAAAAACTTTGTGTTTTGTTTTGTATTTCCTATTTATTCACTCTATTCTAACAAAAAATGCATCATACCATGCATTTTACGATTTTATTTTCTGACAAGACAGGTCAAGCACAGTGAAGCAGGCGGTTATCAGCAACAACGTGATACGTAATCGTTTACGTCGTTTTTCACTTAAAATATATCATAAAAGGGGGTGCCATAATATAATAATGTGTAACTTTGTGGGCTACATTTACTGAAACAAAAATAATTAACAAACAAATTTAGAAACGAAACTAGAACAATTATGAAGTACAGACTTTTACGTTTATCACTTCTCAGCATGCTCGTCATGCTGTGTGGAGGATTTGTCCACGCCACAGACCCAGTGACAGCAAAGTGGGATTTCCAAAATGGAGTTCCAACCTCAATTACAGAAACTAATATTCAGGGTACAGATGCAACTGGCACTGTTGCTTCCAATGTTGAAGGTATTGACTTAAACGTCCTTGCCGCTGTTGCAGGAACCAATATTAAGTTACAATACAATTCTCAAGGCTACGCTCAATTCAATCAGAACACATGTATACAGGTTCCTGTGAAGAGTAATAAGGATATTGTAACCGTGGTTAGCTATCCTGGTCAGTCGAAATATACTGTTGGAGGCGAAAATGCTACCGGACAGAATACATTTAACCATACTGCTACTGAAGCAGAAGTTCAGCAAGGGTATATAGAGATAATTGCGACAGAAACAGCGTATCTCTATTCCATTCAGGTTGTTCAGAATGAACCTAAAGAAGAGCCAGAAGGTCCAGTCTCAGGCACCATCTTCTCTGCCACCGTTATAGCAACAGAAAAGCAATCACTTGCCGCTGGTACAACAGAAATATCCAGTGTAATTGCTACAATTGAGGGAGGTAAGGTATATGCCATCAATGAACAAAGTGAAGCAAAGGACTTGATTAACAAACAAGGTAGTGTATACTACTTTAGCATGACCAACAACAACACCTACTTCAAGATTGAGCTCGACAATGCCATCGCCGTAGATGACGTAATTACTGCAGATGCTAATGGTGGCGTTAAGAACGACGCTTCAAAGGGTATTTGGGTATCAACAAATAGCGCTCGGCCATCAGCTGCGCCCGACTGTGCGGGTGTTAGCACTACCGATGGAATCATCACCAACATATTGAACTACGCGGTTACTGATGGTAGCGAATATGTGGGAGCAAAGACCCTCTATGTCTATCGCGCAGCAGGCGCTACCGAATACTTCAACAATTTCAAAATCACACGTAGTAGCGGCCAGCAAGAAGAGCCTGGTGACGACCCCGTTGACCCAGAGCCACATGACCCCGTTGTGTTGACTTGGGACTACACGAATAAGGACATTCCAACTGTAAGTCCAGACAATGGTCTGTACTATGCAGCTTACGTCAACGACGCTGCTGGTACAAATAACGGCATGCATGGTGTTAAGTTAAATAGTTCTGGCTATGCTTACTTCGCAGTGAAGCCTGCAGTTGCTGGTACGCTGACACTAACCTTCGGAAACCGTAAGACCACCGAGGCATATGCCGTCAATGTTTATGCATGCACTATAGCAGATGGTGTAGCGACCAAGGGCAATCTCATTGGCGAGGTCGCTGTTGCAGAGAGCCCAGGTACTAATAGCATTGACATTCCTGCAAACATAACTGGTATCTATATTGAACGTAAGGGCACATCAGAGGGTGTTCTTTCGAAAATTGTCTTCAAAGAGACCATTGTCCGCAGTTTCGTTGACTTCGAGATGAATCTTGTTGAACTAGCTACAGAATTTGACACATCAACTCTACCTGACGGTGTTACATTTACTGGTACTTACAAGAAAGACTCACACGGATATCAAGGAGTCACCATCACTGTTCCTGTTGATGGTACAGTAAAGTTTACTATTGGTGGTTGTCAGTATGCTAATCCTGCGAACTGTAAGGTTAAAAACGCAGAGGGAGAGGTTTTAGCTACTCCAAACCTAAGGACTGCTACCTGCTACCATCAGGATGGAGCTGCTGCTACCTATATCTATGTTGGCGAGCCCACTACACTGACCTTCAGCGACATTGCCTACCTCCCATACTTCAAGGCAGAGGCTACTGATGTTAAGGAAGTAACCGTTACCTATAAGGACCAGAACGGCAACAAGTTGGGTGAGAAGAAGGTATTCGAGGGTGATCCCATAGGCGAGATTCCTTACACTGAGGCTGACCTGACCATCCCTGAGGGTGAAAAGTTCCGCGGATGGATTTACAATAGTAAGATAAAAGTCAAGACTACTGATATTGTCAACGGCGACATTACTGTCAAGGCCAGCGTAACACCTATCGAAGAAGCTCCAAGCGTAGGTAGCATTCAGATTTACGACCTAACACAGGCAACTTTCTATCCTGAAGACCACGAGAACTTCAGTGTAGAAGGTGGACAGTACTACAACAACCATGGTTTTGACTTCGCTGCTGGTGGCAGTTTCACCGTTGCAGTTACCAGCAAGGCTCAGATTGTACTCAATCTCTGCGAATACGGTAGCGGCACAACTATTAAGGTTACTGACTCACAGGAACAAGTAGTCCGTGACGATGTTCCTGCCAAGGCTGTTTCTGACGGTGGCACCACTGTTATCAATTACGAGGGCCCTGCCAGTCTACTAAAGTTCGAGTTTGCAACCCAGGCTTATCTGCACAAGGTTACTGTCTACAATGTCAGCGATTTCCTGACAAAGGATAAGTCTGGCTACTACATTGTTCCTGCAAACGATGGTGCTGGTCTAGTATTTGCATTGAACGCTGCTGCAGCAGAGCCAGACAGCAAGATTTTCCTGCCCAACGGCACCTATGACTTCGGTGAGGCTACCTTGACAGGTATAAACGGCGAAAACGTATCTATCATTGGACAGTCGATGGAGAACGTTATCATCAAAAATGCCCCTGCTATTGAGAAGGAGGGACTTGGAAGTGCCGACCTCTTCCTCAACACGTCAACAGGTCTATATCTACAAGACCTAACGTTGCAGAACGCACTCGACTATTACAATGCGGGGGCTGCCGGACGCGCTGCTGTATTGGAAGATAAGGGCGACAAGACCATCGGTAAGAACGTAACCATGCTGTCATATCAGGATACCTACTACAGCAACAACAACAGCATGAAGGCTTACTGGGAGACTTGCGATATCCATGGTACGATAGACTTCATCTGTGGCGGTGGTGATGTACGTTTCCAGAACACAATCATCTCGCTGGAGAAGCGTCAGGTATCAGCAGATCCGGAAAAAGACGGCAAGGGTGGACGTACCATCACGGCTCCTACCAGCACGACGAACTTCGGTTACGTCTTCGATGGCTGTACAATTGTTGACCTCGCCGAAGGCAAGGGTGATTGGAACTTCGGACGTACATGGAAGAACGACCCAGTCTGTATGTATATGAATACCACACTGGATGACAATGCCAAGAATACCATTATCGCCAAGCGCTGGACTGAGAAGGGTATGAACAATACCAACCCGAAGGTTTTCGGTGAGTTCGGTACTAAGGACGCCACAGGCACGGACATCACTCCAGCCAGCAACGAGATCACCTCTTACGACGGTGTTCACGAGACCATACTGACTGCCGAGCAGGCTGCTGCCTACAGCTACGACAAGATGTTCTCAGGCGATTGGAAACCTGCTCAGCTGGCTGCCCAGTTGGAGGCTCCCAACGCAGAATATGCTGACGGTACTGTAACATGGACCCCAGTCGACAATGGTGCTATTGCTTACATGATCGAGAAGAACGGTGAGTTCGTGGCAATTACCACAGACATTACCTATGCTATCGACATCAATGCTGACACCGACAAGCTGACCATCCGTGCTGCTAACGGTCGCGGTGGATTCGGAGAGGCTAAGCAGATAGCTTACACTGCTACTAGCATCCAGGCCATCAACGCCGCTATCGAGCGTGGTGAGCAGGTAATCTACAACCTTGCAGGCCAGCGCGTGAACAAGGCCACGAAGGGCATGTATATCATCAATGGCCAAAAGATTGTCGTAAAGTAACCACTACTTATTAATAATAGGGGGCGGAACAAACAGTTTCCGCCCTCTATTTTTTCTCCTTTTACCCTCTTTATCTCCCTCAAAAATTCGCAAACGTTTACGAAATAATTAACTTTGAATATTTGCACATGTTAAGTATTCTTAGTACATTTGCACACAAAATATTTACTATTATTAATTTAAACTACTAATTTATGACTATTAAAGTTAAGAGCATGCGTGGTGCACTCTTGCTGGCATTCCTACTTTTTGTGGGCAGCATTAGTGCGCAAACCGTCAAGGTCAACGTGAAAGACTCTCAGGGCGAAGCAGTCATTGGCGCCAGCGTTTTGGAACAAGGAACGCGTAATGGCGGTGTGACCGACTTCGACGGAAATTTCACCATCAATCTATCGGCAGGCAAGCCTATCGTCATCAGCTACATTGGTATGAAGACGAAGACTGTCAATGCCAAGGGTAAGTCTGAAATTGCTGTGGTACTGGAAGACGACGCCACCACACTGCAAGAGGTTGTGGCCATCGGTTACGGTTCTGTCCGCAAGAAGGACCTGACCGGTTCTGTAGCCACCGTCAGCAGCGAAGCACTGCAGGCAGTGCCCGTTGCCAACGCTTCTGAGGCCCTGACAGGTAAGATGGCCGGTGTGAACATTACTACTACTGAAGGCTCACCTGACGCAGAAGTAAAGATTCGCGTTCGTGGCGGTGGTTCTATCACTGGTGACAACACTCCACTGTTCATCGTTGATGGTTTCCCCGTAGAGTCCATCTCTGATATTCCTGCCTCTGACATCGAGGACATCACCGTGCTGAAGGATGCCTCTTCTACCGCTATCTACGGTAGCCGTGGTGCTAATGGTGTAATCCTGGTAACCACCAAGAGCGGTAAAGAAGGTAAGGTAAACGTTGCCTATAACGTCTTCTACAGCTGGAAGAAGATGGCCAAGAAGCTGAACACATTAAGTGCTTCTGACTACGTCAACTACCAGTGGGAATACGCTCAGTTGCGCGACAACGAGGAAAAATTCACCAACCTGTTTGGTAACTACCAGGACGCTGACCTCTATGCCAACGCTCCCACTAACGACTGGCAGGATCAGGTGTTTGGACGCACTGGTCACACCTTCAACCACAACCTCACTATCAGTGGTGGTAGCGACAAGACTCAGTTCAACTTTGGCTATGCACATATCTATGACAAGGCCATCATGATAGGCTCTGGTTTCAGCCGCGACAACCTCTCTTTGAAGTTAAAGCACAAGGCCAGCAAGAGCATCTCTGTGGACTTTAACGTTCGCTACGCCAATAGCACAGTATATGGTGCTGGTGCCAACGAGTCGAAAAATGAAGTATCTTCTGCAGACTCTCGTCTGAAGAACGTGATGATTTACCCCATGTTCAACTTCACTGATCTGAGTGACGGTTACGACCCCGACCTGCAGCTGACCAATCCTATCACCTCAGTATATGATACCGACCGCAAGCAGAACCGTCAGACATTCAACATGAACGGATCAGTAACATGGGAGATTATCAAGGATTTGAAGCTGAAAGTAGAACTGGGTCTAGACTGGTACTATAACACCGACCAGAAATACTATGGTAACTCTACCTATAATGCACGAACCAACAGTGTTGACGCTGACGGCACACACCCCATGGCCTACTTCATTGATTCAAAGCGCCAGACCTATCGCAACACCAACACGCTGAGCTATGACTTCAAGAAGCTGCTGGGCAAGAACAGTCTGCACAAGCTGAATGTATTGTTAGGTGAGGAGACCATTAACAAGCGTAGTTCTGTGAACGAGGACCGCTTGAGCCACTACCCGACATCATTCACTGCCGAGCAGACATGGTCACTGTCTACCCAAGGCACTCCATACCTTGTCAACAAATACATCAATGCTGACGACAATCTGCTCTCATTCTTTACCCGTGCAAACTACAACTACGATGACAAGTACCTGATCAGCGCTACGTTCCGTGCCGATGGTTCTTCTAAGTTTGCCAAAGACAACCGTTGGGGCTACTTCCCCTCTGCAGCCATTGCATGGCGTATCTCTTCTGAGCCTTTCATGAAGAGCACTGAGAAGTGGCTCGACGACTTGAAGCTACGCTTAAGCTATGGTACTGCCGGTAACAACAACATCCCAAGCGACCAGATGGCTCCCGTATGGTCATCAAGTTCTTCGGTATGGTTTAACAACTTCTCTTCTTATTGGACCACTGGCGAACAGGCTTCTAACCCCGACTTGAAGTGGGAGACTACGATTACACGTAACATCGGTTTGGACTTTACCCTGTTCAGAGGAGCCATCAATGGTAGCGTTGAATACTACTACAATACTACGAAAGACCTGCTGATTAACTTCCCCGTTTCAGGTTCTGGCTATAAGTACCAGTATCGTAACCTCGGTGAGACACAGAACAAGGGTGTCGAGGTTTCACTGACTTGGAATGCCATCAACAAGAAGAACTACGGCTTGACCATTTCCGGTAATATCGGATTCAACAAGAATGAGGTTGTTGACCTCGGTTCTCTGACGGAGTACTCTGCTTCTTCCGGTTGGGCAAGCACCACTATCCAGGGGGACTATGTTGTTAAGCCAGGCCGTCCTGTCGGTGAAATCTATGGTTACAAAGTTGCCGGACGCTATGAAGTCAGCGACTTTGAGGACTATACAGCATCAGGCGACAAGTGGGTTCTGAAGAGCGGTGTAGCATCAGATGCCTCAGTAATCGGTTCCAGCTATCTGCGCCCAGGTGCCCTGAAGTTGGAAGACACCAATAGCGACGGTGTTGTAAACTCTAACGATATTGATGTGATTGGCGATACCAATCCTAAGGCTACTGGTGGTTTTGCCATCAATGCAAGAGCATATGGCTTTGACTTGTCTGCTAACTTCACCTATAGTATTGGCAACAAGGTATACAACGCAAACAAGATTGAGTACACCACCTCTTACCAGTACTATTTCCGCAACATGCTGGATATCATGGAAGCTGGTGAGCGATGGACCAACCTGGATCCTGCAACAGGACTCATCACCAACGATGCCGCCAGACTGGAAGAGCTGAATGCCAACACCACCATGTGGAGCCCCTACACGGGTAATGTTCTCACTGACTGGGCTATTGAGGATGGTTCATTCCTCCGTCTTTCTACCCTGACGCTGGGATACACACTGCCTAAGGATCTGCTTAAGCGCATCGGTATTAGCAACCTGCGTCTATACACCACTTGCTACAACGTATTCTGTCTCACGGGTTACTCTGGCTTCGACCCAGAAGTTTCTACCCGAAACAAGACTGCTCTGACTCCCGGTGTTGACTACTCTGCCTATCCCAAGAGCCGTCAATTCGTCATTGGTTTGAACTTGAATTTCTAAAATTGATAAAGAGATGAAAACTATTATATTAAAATCACTATCAGCAGCCTTGGTTGTAGTTGGCTTGGTCGCATGTTCTGATTTCCTTGATCAGAAGTCATCATCGTCACTTGACAGTAACAACATCTACTCAAGCTACGAACTTGCCAAAGGTACTATTTCAAACATCTACCAGCAGTTTGGTCAGATGAACTATCGCGCACGCTCTATTTGGTATGGCTACAATACAGATATTGAGTATTATAGCGGTTCCGACAAAGGCGATGGCAAGGCTAATCTGGCTACCTATGCTGCACTTCCCACTAACGACCAGTTGAACACGACAGGTACCGACCTGTGGGGTATCATGTATACAGCTGTTGAGGACTGTAACCTCGCTATCGAAGGCTTACGTAACAGTAGCATTATTAACGAAGCCAAGATGCAGCAGCTCTTAGGTGAGGCTCTTACGCTTAGAGCACTCTTCTACATGGATCTTATCAACATGTGGGGCGACATCCCCGCTCGTTTCGAGCCTGTCAACTCTGACAACATGTATGTCGCACGTACCAATCGCGACGAAGTCTACAAGCAGCTCATTGCCGACCTTCAGGAGGCTCAAGGAATGGTAGCATGGCCAACAGAGACAGAAGTCACCTCTACTGTTGAGCGTGTCAACAAGGCTTTCGTAAAAGGTCTGCTGGCTCGTGTTTGCATGCAGGCTGCCGGCTACGCTCAGCGCATGGATGGCACCAACAGTGTAAGTTCTGACGCTGCCTTGTCAAAGGCTACTCTTTACCCCATCGCCCTGCAGGCTTGTAAGGACGTGATGGACGTAGAAGGTAAATACGTAGCGCTGAAGAGCAACTTCGAGGATGTATGGAACAACAACGGTCTCAGTGGTGATGTTGTTACTGCTGGCAGTGAGTCACTCTTTGAAGTTGGCTATTCTGACGGTCCTTCTCTCCGTGGACGTATCATGTACACCTTCGGCATTAAGCACAATAGCGAAGACGTATTCACTACCATGAAACAAGGTAGCCAGGTTGGTCCTATGCCTTCTTTCTTCTTTGACTATGCTGTCAAAGACCTCAGAAGAGACGTTACCTGCTGTCCTTTCTATTGGAACAAGGGCGTTCAGGAAGCCCGTTCGCTGAAGAACTGGAGCTTTGGAAAACTGCGCTATGAGTGGACCAACCGCCTCATCCCCTCTGGTAACGATGATGGTATCAACAAGATGTACATGCGCTATGCAGACATCATCCTGATGCGTGCAGAGTTGGAGAACGAGCTTAACGGACCTGCTGCTGCCGCTCCTTATCTGACCAAAATTCGCAACCGTGCGTTTGCAAGCACAGACCGTTCAACAAACGTAACCGACTATGTTGCAGCAGTATCTGCCAGCAAAGACGACATGTTCAAAGCGATTGTTGACGAGCGTGCCTATGAGTTTGCCGGTGAGTTTATCCGTAAGGCAGACCTTATCCGCTGGGGATTGCTGAAGAGCAAGATGGACGAGTCAAAGGCCAAGATGACTGCATTGTGCAATCTGACGGACTATGATGCCAATCACCCATACAGCAAACTCTCTGGCCACCTGTATTACAAGATGAGCGACTACAACTGGTCAAGAGGAGAGTCAAAGAATGTGGCAGCAAATGCCAAGCTAAACTTCTACGGTCTGAACTATGGTGAACTGGATATTGATCCAGAAGGTTACAATGAATATACTGACAGCAATGGCAATGCCTCTACATGGATTAAGGCCACTTCTCTTGACGATGTCATCAACTACATCTACATCAACGATCCTGACAAGCGTCAGTACTGGCCGATATTCAATGTCAATCTGAACGACAACCCAAGTTTGGAGAACTACTCTTGGTATTGATTAACAAACTAAATCTTACAGACAATTATGAAGAAATATATAAATCACCTCATGGCTGCTGCTGTCATTGCCACCTGTGGCGCACTGACAACATCGTGTAGCGACCCTGAAGATGTACAAGCCTTGACACTTGACAGAGTATTGTCACCGACAGGCATCTCCGCCCGTGTCAGCGAGAATCTGAACATCATCGTCTCATGGGACGAGATGAATGGTGCCACAGGCTATGAAGTAGAAGGATACATTGACGCTCCTGACTACGGTACACGTACTCCTGACTACACGGCCACCAAGAAGAATCCTATTGACACGCTGAAGAATCTGATTGGTGAGACCACCTATTATATTCGTGTCCGTGCCATTGACGGCAACAATGCTGGTCGCTCATCCAAGTGGGTTGAGATTGATCGCACGACGGGTGCCGAGCAAAACATGAACAAGGCAAAGGCTGCCGACATTACAAGTACCTCTGTAACCGTTCATTGGACTGCTGGTATTCAGGCCGATAAACTGATTGCCACTCCAACATCTGCAGGAAGCAGTGCTGTAGAGGTAGAGAAGGCCCTGACTGCTGAGGAGATTGCAAATGGTTCTGCTACTATCAGCGGCTTGGTTCCAGAGACCAACTATAAGGTTTCCTTGAAGTTTGGTGACAAGACTCGTGGCTACACCAGCATCAAGACGAATATTGATTTCAGTGATGCAACTGTTCTGACTGCTGATGGCGATTGGGTAAATGCTATCCAAGATGCTGCCGCAGGCACTAAGTTCGCATTAGCTCCTGGTACCTATACCCTGACCGATGCCAAGCTGAAGATTAACAACAGCGTCATCATCGGTGCACAGAGCTCTGCAGATCTTCCTGTACTGAACACTTGTATCCAGGTTTACGGTGGTGCCTCTCTGTACCTTTATCAGGTAGTTCTTGACGGTACAGATACTGACGGTGCACAAGCTATCGACTACAAAGAAGAGGGCTCATTTGGAGCATTGAACATTGATGGTTGTGAGATCCGCAACTATACCAAGGGATTCTACTACGTCAATGTAGCTGCTGCTATCACAAGTGTTACCATCAACAACAGTATCATTCACGACATTATCTGTGATGGTGGTGACATGTTCGACTGCCGCAAAGGCTACATTGCTGAATTCAAACTGACCAACAGCACCATTTATAACAGTGCTCTCAAGCGTGATGTATTCCGCATGGATGATGCATCTTCTGCACTGGGTGGCGCTCCCGTATACACGGTTGACCATAACACATTCTATAATGTGGGTAGCGGCGAAGCCAAGTATCGTATTTTCTACATACGCTATGCCGGCAACACTGTAACATTCACCAACAATGTCGTTAGCGGTTTCAACAACTTGCGCGGTTTTGCCAATACAGCAGCAACAGATGCCAACCCGACGCTGAAGAACAACTACTATTTCAATACCAAGAACCTGCTTTCAAAGGATGAGGCGAACACTGAGACTCCTCTCTGGTATGACTCAGAAAACGGTAAAGAACTGACAGAGGACCCATTTGAGAATGCTGCCGAGTTCAACTTCTACCTCAACACTGAGTTGCTACGCAGTTACGAGACTGGTGACCCACGCTGGTATTAATAGTATTACAGTCTATTACTAAACAGGAACGGCTCATGGTGAGCCGTTCCGTTTTCTTTCCCGTCAAAGCAAACAAACTAAAAAATGAGACATCTGACAACAATCTATGTTACAGTCCTTACTGCCGTTATGATAGCATGTGGAGGAGATGACAATGCCACTGCAGACTCTGGAAAGAGTGGCGGTGGTAATCAGTCTGGCAAATTGCCGACATACATATCTACCCGTCAACTGGCATTCCCTGGTGCAGACGGTAGCGCAAGCACCATAAGCGGTGGAGCTGATGGCGATGTGTATCTTGTCACCAGTCTGGAAGATGACTACAGTACGGGCACACTCAGAAATGCCTTGGTTTCCGGCAATCGTACCATCGTCTTTGCTGTTGGTGGACAGATTAACCTGAAGAGCAAGCTGAATATCTCAGGCGAGAACATCACTATTGCGGGACAGACGGCACCAGGCGACGGAATTACCATTGCAGGCTATCCCGTATTCATCAAGGGCAACAACATCATCCTACGCTACCTGCGCTTCCGCATGGGTGACCAGAATGGGGACAAAGATAACTTCGATGCTGAAGATGGTGATGCGTTGGGTGCTAAAGACGGAGGCAATATCATGATAGATCACTGTTCTATCTCATGGAGTACCGATGAGTGTGCATCGTTCTCGCGTGTCAAGAACTTCACCATGCAGTACTGTATCATCTCGGAGAGTTTGAGACAGTCAGTACACGTCAAGGGCAACCACGGCTATGGTGGCATCTGGGGTGGCAGGAACGCTGCCTACCACCACAACCTGCTGGCACACCACGACTCGCGTAATCCGCGTTTCGACCACCAATATGTCGGCCATGAATATCTTGGTCCTATCGACTATATCAACAATGTGGTCTATGACTGGGGCGGCAACAGTACTTATGGTGGCGAGACAGCTTCGGAATCCAAACTGTTCCATATCAACATGATGGGTAACTACTACAAGGCTGGTCCCAGCACCAGCAGTGGCAGCAAGAACCGACTGATGCAACTGACCTCCCTCTGCGAGAACTGTAACAAGTATGTTGGTCAAGCGGGAAAGAACGCCTACCCTGCCATGTTGTTTATTGACGACAATAAGGTGAATGGTACAGAAGCCACATGGAGTAACATTCATCAAGACTCCAAGGAGACACGTGACACCAAGACGATGAGTAAACTCAACAGCCGTTGGATGGAGGATCTGGCTACGGTGACATTCGTGGAGTCGGCAGACAATGCCTATAACACGGTGCTGACATACGCTGGTGCGTCACTAAAGCGCGACGCTGTAGACCTGCGCATCACTAATGATGTCAAAAATGGTACTGGTAGTCTGATTAATGCAGTCAGTGATACGCCTGGCTATCCCACCCTCGATGCAGGCACCACTATCACCGATACAGACAAGGACGGCATGCCCGATGAATGGGAAATGGAACAAATGAAAGCTTTAGGTGTAACGAACAAATCCATCAATGAGTTCAAGCCAAACGCCTACAACTTAACAGCTAAATACACCAATCTGGAAGTCTATATGAACTCATTGGTAACAGGTACTTTCCCAACAGGAGCTAAGGCAACGGAAATAAAGTGACACAGCATTATCTCATCACTTTTCCTACACGATTGTTTGGCAAATACGGAAATAGTTCGTATCTTTGCAGAAAGAACAAATCATACTACTAAGCAACCAATAACAACACAAAACTATGCGTAAACTAATCCTTATGTTACTCATAGCATGCGCTGTAGCCGTAAACGCACAGGTGCTGCCCTACCAGAATCCAGAGCTAAGTGCTGAGCAGCGTGCTGACGACTTGTTAGGACGTCTGACATTAGAAGAGAAGACCAAGCTGATGATGGACACGTCGCCAGCTATTTCACGTCTGGGCATCCCTCAGTTCCAATGGTGGAATGAAGCGCTGCACGGCGTAGGACGTAACGGTTTCAGCACCGTATTCCCCATCACTATGCTGATGGCTGCTTCATGGGACGATGCCCTACTCTATCAGGTCTTCACTGCCGTCAGTGACGAGGCACGTGCCAAGAACCAAGAGGCCAAGAAGAGCGGCAAGGTCCAGCGCTATCAGGGTTTGTCATTCTGGACACCCAATATCAACATCTTCCGTGACCCACGCTGGGGACGTGGCCAGGAGACTTACGGCGAAGACCCTTATCTTACCGAGCGTATGGGGTTGGCAGTGGTGAACGGTCTACAAGGCCAAGACTACGCTAATGGCCAACAGCTAACTGCCAAGAGCAAATACAAGAAACTCTTGGCCTGTGCCAAGCACTTTGCCGTACATAGCGGACCAGAATGGAACCGCCATGTGTTCGACGTGCAGCAGTTGCCAGAGCGCGACCTTTGGGAGACCTATCTGCCTGCCTTCAAGGCACTGGTACAGAAAGGCAACGTAGCTGAGGTGATGTGTGCCTACCAGCGCATCGATGGTGATCCCTGTTGTGGCAATGCCCGCTACGAGCAGCATATCCTACGTGACGAATGGGGATTCCAAGGTCTTATCACTAGCGACTGCGGAGCCATCCGCGACTTTCTGCCACGCTGGCACAACGTTTCGAAAGACGGTGCCGCAGCATCGGCAAAGGCCGTACTCAGCGGTACCGACGTAGAGTGTGGTTCAGAATACAGAAACCTGCCAGAGGCCGTACGCCGTGGTGACATCAGCGAGAAACAGATGGACACCAGTCTGCGCCGCCTGCTCATAGCCCGCTTTGAGTTGGGTGACTTCGACTCCGACGATATGGTAGAGTGGACGAAGATCCCATCATCGGTCATCGCCTCTAAAGAGCACAAGCAGTTAGCCCTACAGATGGCCCGTGAAGGCATTGTACTGCTGAAGAATGACGGCGTACTGCCATTGACTGTTAGCCAAAAGCCAATTGCCGTTATGGGGCCCAACGCCAACGACTCTGTCATGATGTGGGGCAACTACAGTGGCTACCCCACACAGACCATTACCGTGCTGCAAGGCCTCAGCCAGCAAATCCCGACCAAATACATTCAGGGCTGTGGACTAGCTACCGGCGAGGTCTATGAAAGTCTGTTCCACCTGCTGCGCACCACCAGTGGTGCACAGGGCATGGAGGCAACCTATTGGAACAACACCCGCCAGTCTGGAACACCTGTCGCCAACGTCACTATGGCCAACGCCATCCACCTCAACAATGGCGGCAATACCGTCTTTGCGCCAGGTGTAGCTCTTGAGAACTTTTCAGCTACCTACGACGGCATACTGACCGCACCCCAGGATGAGACACTCTTCCTGCGTGTTGGAGCCGACGACCGTATACGCGTCATCGTCAATGGCGACACGCTGGTCAACATTCTGCGAGGTCGTCAGCGCATCCAGGAGGCGACCCCCACCCTGACCGTCAAGAAGGGCGAGAGCTACCGCATCCATATCGACTATGTACAGGATGCAGATATGGCTGAACTGATGTTTGACGTATGCAGGAAGATGACGCCTACTCGCGAGCAACTGCTGGCACAGCTCAACGGCATAGAGACGGTGGTCTTCGTTGGCGGTATCTCACCTCGCGTAGAGGGTGAGGAGATGAAGGTCGACCTGCCAGGTTTCAAGGGCGGCGACCGTACAGACATTGAGTTGCCACAGGTACAGCGCGACATGCTGCGCATGCTGCATGAGGCTGGCAAGAAGGTCATCTTCGTCAACTGTTCAGGAGGTGCCATGGCACTGGTTCCTGAACTGGAGACCTGTAATGCCATCGTACAGGCATGGTATGGTGGTGAGCGTGGCGGTGAGGCCCTCGCCGAGGTGCTGACAGGTCAGTACAATCCTAGTGGCAAGTTGCCTGTGACATTCTATCGCAGCGTCAACGACTTGCCCGACTTCCTGGACTACACCATGACGAACCGCACCTACCGCTACTTCCGTGGCGAGGCACTGTTCCCCTTTGGCTACGGCCTGAGTTATACCACGTTTGACATCAGCAAGCCCGTTTATAAAAAGAATAAGGTACGCGTAAATATTAAGAACACCGGCGACAAAGAAGGTACCGAAGTACTACAGGTCTATATCCGTCGCATCGACGATGCTGAAGGACCACTAAAGACCCTGCGAGCCTATCAGCGCGTGCAGTTGAAAGCTGGTGAGAGCAAGACGGTCGACATTGATTTCCCCCGCGACCGCTTTGAAGGTTGGGACACACAGACCAATACCATGCGTGTCGTACCAGGTAAGTACGAGCTGATGGTTGGTTCGTCAAGTGCAGATAGCGACCTAAAGAAAACGACGATGACCATCAAATAGTGTCATCGTCGTCATCCCAGTCAAAGTCATCAAAATCTCCCTCCAGTGATGGACCTACAAACTCGTCCAGTGCACGGCGTTCCTTCTTCGTGGGGCGCCCAGTGCCACGCTGGCGGTTGATGAAGCCACTGATGCGATTCATCTCCAGCAGTTCGTACTGGTCGGCAGGTGTTACATTCTCATAAACCTCTGGAATGAGTTTGGCACCGACTCGCTGTTCGATGGTCTGAAGGATCTTGAACGAGTAGGTCACGGGCGGCTTGCGCACACTGACCACCTCGCCCACCTTCACCATGCGCGACGGTTTGACGTTGACACCCTGTATGGTGACACGCCCGTTCTTGATGGCATCAGCAGCGATGCTACGCGTCTTGAAGATGCGTGCTGCCCATAGCCACTTGTCGATTCGAGCTTCGTTCATTTCCCCTTTCCTAGTTTATTATACTGATTCATCGTGATGTCAATACCAGCCAAGACAAAACTCTTAATAATATCGACACCGAGATTAATGGCAGGCTGTAACTTCTCCAGTTCCTCGGCAGGAAACTTGCCAAGCACGTGGTCTATCTGCATACCAATGGGATAGTCGTTACCAATGCCCATACGCAGACGAGCATAGTTCTGACCTATCAACTGCTGGATATGACCCAATCCGTTATGACCTCCATTGCTACCGTTGGCCTTCAGACGGAACTGTCCCACGGGAATAGCAACGTCGTCGCTGATAACCAGCAGACGGCTCTGCTCGATATTCTCCTTGTTCAGCCAATAGCGTACAGCATTACCACTGAGGTTCATAAACGTAGTGGGCTTCAGCAGAAAGACCTTACGGCCCTTCAACGAGGTTTCTGCCACATAGCCATAGCGTTTGTCCTCAAAAACGATATTGGACGCCTTAGCAAAAGCGTCCAATACCATAAATCCAGTGTTGTGGCGGGTCTCAGCGTATTCGTCGCCAGGATTACCCAAGCCAACAATTAAGTACTTGTCCATTCTGTATGTTGAATGTTGACTGTTGAATGTTGAATGATTCTCGCTTCGCTGCGATGATTGAATGTAGAATTATAATTATTCATTCTTCATTGAGAATCGGCAAAGCCCACCATTCCTCATTCCTCATTCGTCATTCTTCATTTAACTCTTACTCAGCCTCAGCAGAGGCAGCAGCTGAACGAGAAGCACGAGTAGCCTTGACAGAGCATACGATAACCTCCTTAGGAGTAACAATCTCCAAGCCCTCGAAGCTCAGTGAGCCAACCTTGATAGCCTTACCCAGCTGCAGCTCGGTAACGTCGATGTCCAACTTCTCAGGAATCTGCTTGTAAGGAGCGCGAACGTCAATCTTACGGATAGAGAGGTTTAGACGACCACCATCACGTACACCCTGAGCGTGACCTACGATGTTAACAGGAATACCAACAGTGATAGCCTTAGTCTCGTTGATCTCGAAGAAGTCAGCGTGCAGCAGAGCATCCGTTGTGGGGTGGAACTGCAGCTCCTTCATGATAGCCTTGTGCTCAGTACCGTCGATGTTCAGGTTTACAACATATACGTGGGGAGTGTAGACAGCCTTGCGGAGCTCAGCCATAGAAGCTGAGAAAGCAAATGCCTCGGGCAGACCGTTCTCACCCTTCTTCTCACCATACAAATTACAGGGAACCAGACCCTCCTTACGAAGCAGCTTAGAGGCCTTCTTGCCTGTGTCGGTGCGCTTCTGACCGTTTACGTTAATTTCTTTCATTTTTAATAATGTGTTACTCTAAAATTAAGTTTGTTGCGCTTAATCCACCATCACACGATGCGAAAAGCGGCTGCAAAGGTACTCTTTTTTTTGCTAACCGCCAAAGAATTTCCTTTTTTTCTTTATATATACCTATGAAATAGGTGCCTCGTGGGGCTTCTTTGCTGTTCACGGCACGGCACCTGAAAGCAGAAGCATAAAGAATTGTCTCGTGGTTAACATTTTTTTTAGCGAAACGATGACATGTTATAAAAAAATTCCCTTACCTTTGTCTTCAAGTTGTGAACTAATTGTGTTTTCTGATATATAAAACAATCTGAATATGAATAGAACGACAAAGTATTTGCTGGCTTTGCTGCTGATGGGCAGCGGCAGTGTGATGGCACAACACAAGCTGGACCCGATGGTGAGCGCCTACGTACAGCAGGCAAAGACAAGGCGTGCTGCAGCGACAGAAGAACAGAAGCCCGGCCTCTTCATGGTAAACGTCCAGGCGGATGCCAACCCCGACGAGGTGAGCACACAAATAACCGAAAGAGGCGCAGAAGTGAAGGCGGCAATGGGTCACATGCTGATGGTCGCTGCCACAGCCGCGCAGCTGCCGGCTATTGCCCAGCTGGAGGGAGTGACGAATATCGCGATAGGCACGAAACCCCTGCCGAAACTCGATACGTCGCGAAAGGTTACTCACACTGACGAGGTGCAGAACGGCACGGGCGAGCAACTGCCACAGGCCTACAACGGCGATGGTGTCATCATTGGCGTCATAGACTCTGGTTTCGATTTCACCCATCCCGTTTTCAAAGACGACAAAGGCAATCTGCGCATCAAGGCTGTCTATATGTCCGGCATGACCTATACCGATGGAAAGGGCAAGAAGGCGGTGGTTGACGGCAAGGAAGTGGACGGTTCGCTCTTCGACACGCCCGACATGATACTCGACACCCTGCAGCTGAAGCAGACCAACACATACCACGGCACGCACGTAGCCGGATGTGCTGCAGCCAGTCCGGTGGCCAACGTGAAGGGCATTGCTGGCGGCAGTCTCGCCGGCATAGCGCCTAAGGCCGAGCTCATTCTCAGCGAGACGTATGCCGACGAGAAACAAAACAAGAAATACGAAGGAAGCACTACCGAAGTAGAAGTGCTCAATGTTATCCTTGCGATGAACTACATGGAGGAGTATGCCAAGAAAGCCGGCAAACCCCTGCTGGTGACGATGAGCATGAATTCTGCAGCAGGTCCACACGACGGCACCGGTGCCGAGTCGCTGGCATATAAGTACTTCTGCGACAGAGGCAACATCATGACCATTGCCAGCGGCAACGAAGGAAACGAAAATTGTCACGTCCACAAGACGATAGATGCCGCCCATCCCCTCAAGGTGTTGTTTGGCCGCAACAACGAATCCAGTCTCATCAACTACCTGTTCACTGACAAGCCCGTCAACATCAGACTCTTCATCTACGACATTGCGCAGAAGACGGAGCTGGCCACCACGAAGACATACCAGCTGGTCAACGGCATCAAGTCGCAGGCAACCATATCCAAGGACGGTGAGGAGGCTTTCAAGGACGAGCTGAGCAAGGACCTGCTGAAACTGTTGAAAGACGGTGAAGGCCAAAGCCGTTATTACAATTCGGGCGGTGCGCTGGCTGTTAAAAACGGTATCGGCGAGACACCGGACCCGAAGGGAGGCACCCGCTCTGTGACCAACACGATCATTCAGTCCATTGGAACAATCATCAATAGCAACATCAGAATAGGCGTAGAGATGACGGCTAACGAGAGCGTCGAGCAGCGTGGATGGATCAACTCCAATAGCGGTGGCGAGTTTGAGAATGTCGAGGGCTTCGACCAGGCTTCTGCCGATGTCAGCGTTGGCGACCTCTGCACCACTGGTGTACCCATCAGCGTGGGTTCATGGTCGGCCAGCAATCTGGTCGTTGACGAACCTGGCGCGCAACCAGAACCCGACAAGAGTGAAACGGTAGGTGACATCTCCAGATACACCAGCTATGGCATTGACTATGCCGGCCATCAGCACCCCTTCGTCGTAACACCCGGCAACTGCATCTATAGCGCCAGCAACTCGTTCCTGGACGATGAGTCGAACGACGTCATTGCCAAGCAGGACTTCTCCAACCAGTTCAAAGGGCAGACCGCCCCACGCAGTTACCGATGGGTGAAGGCCAACGGCACATCGATGGCAACGCCCATCGCGGCAGGCATCATTGCCCTGTGGCTGCAGGCTGCCCGCGACAAGGGCATCACGCTGACCATCGACAAGGTGAAGGAAATCATCGAGCATAGCACCGATACTGACGAGTTTACCCAGAAGGCGGGCATCCGTGCCGGTCATGGCAAGCTCAATGCTTACAAGGGAATACTCTATGTGCTGGGACTGCCAACAGCCATCAGCGAGCTCAGTCAGCACCAACCGGAGGGGGTTACTTTCCGCATGGCCGACGGCCGACTCTATGCCGAGGGTGTCGACGACGGCACGGCAGTCACACTCTACAACCTGTCGGGAACCATCGTGCGCCAGTCGCACATGGCAGGGGGCAGCGTCAGCCTCGACGGACTGCAGCCGGGTGTCTATGCCGTACAGATAGGTCGATTAGGCTCAACACTCATTCGATTATAACCAAAACGGGTTATCAAGAATCATACAATAAATAACATATCCCAAAACAATGAAACAGAAAACGCTATGGGTGCTGACCGTCATCATGACCTACGGTTTTGTAATGACATCATGTTCTAACAGCGACTCTCCAGTAGTGCCACCAACTGACGAGGTGGAAACACTACTACAAAAGATGACGCTACGTGAAAAGATTGGACAGATGTTCTATATCCGCATTGAGTCGCTTGACCCCTCAATAGAATGGACTACCTACGACGACTTGGCGGCCCTCAAGAATCAGGAGATAACCATGAAAATGAGGAATACCAATGAAGAATACCCCGTGGGTGGCATCATCTTGTATGCATGGAACATTGAGAACGAAGCACAGTTGGGCACCATCATCCCGCAGATACGATCGCTGAAAGGACATCCGTTGCTCTGCATTGACGAGGAAGGTGGAAGGGTGTCGCGCATCGCCAATAATCCGAACTTTAACGTCAAGAAATACGCATCAATGGCGTCTATCGGTGAAACGGGCGACCCAAAGAATGCCTACGAATGTGGCAACACCATCGGTACCTACCTGAAGAAATACGACTTCGACATCGACTTTGCTCCCGTGGCTGACGTGAACACCAATCCGGACAACATCATCATCGGTCCCCGTGCCTTCAGCGACAAGCCTGAGGTGGCAGCACCGATGGTGACAAACTACCTGCAGGGACTGAAGGATGCGGGTATTACAGGTTGCATCAAGCACTTCCCTGGTCATGGTGACACAACGGCCGATACGCACACGGGCTATGTACAGTCGCTGAAGACTTGGGAGGAAATGAAGAACTGTGAGATGATAACCTTCTGTGCAGGCATACAATGGGGGTGTCAACTTATCATGACTGCACACATCGCTGTACCTAATGTAACAGGTTCTACCATTCCCTCTACGATGTCATCCATCGTCTTGCAAGACAAGCTGCGCGGTGAGTTAGGCTACAAGAAC
The DNA here is from genome assembly GCA_946410305.1 of uncultured Prevotellaceae bacterium. GTDB lineage: Bacteria > Bacteroidota > Bacteroidia > Bacteroidales > Bacteroidaceae > Prevotella. The sequence continues at coordinate 22,639 of CAMJZV010000013.1, forward strand.
ATCATCATCACCGACGGTATGGAAATGGGGGCTATCACCCAGCACTATACCAGTGGGGAGGCGGCTGTGGGCAGCATCAAGGCCGGTGTGGACATCGTGCTGGGCCCCCGTGACTTCACCGAGGCGTTCGATGCCGTCATGGATGCCGTGAAGAATGGTTCCATCAGTGAGGAACGCATCAACCAGAGTGTGCGTCGCATCCTGACGCTCAGACTAGCCATGAATCGCTAACAATATTAGCAACAGAAACAAGGTAATAATAATAAAAGAGTAAAGACACCCCGTTATGGAGTGTCTTTTTTCAGACTTCCGCTCGAAAAAACACAAGAAAATCTTGGTTTTTTCCTCGCTTATTCGTACCTTTGCACCTGATAAGAGTATCAAATAGCTATTTTAGAAAGAAATTATGATTAATAGAGAACTCATTAGAACAAAGATAGTGCAGTTAACCTATGCGTACTATCAGAATGGAAGCAAGAACATAGAATCAGCTGAGAAAGAGCTGATATTTAGTCTATCAAAAGCCTATGACCTTTACAATTACTTGTTAGCCCTTATTGTGGGCATCACTCAGGAGGCCCGCCGCCATGTGGAGGTCGCCCAGTCGCGTGCACAGCGTGAAGGTTTGGCAATGCCCTCACAAAAGTTCACTATGAACCGTTTCGCCCTTCAGTTGGAGGAGAATAAGATGCTTAACGAGTTCATGGAGACCCAGAAAAAGAACTGGAACGACGAACCCGAATTCCTCAAGAAGATTTACACACAGATCACCGAGAGCCAGATCTATCAGGACTACATGGCCTCACCCGATGACAGCTACGACGCTGACCGTGAATTGTGGCGCAAGCTGTATCGTACGCTCATCGAGAACAATCCCGACCTCGACAGTCTGCTGGAAGAGCAGAGCATCTACTGGAATGACGACAAGGAGATTGTCGACACCTTCGTCGTGAAGACCATCAAGCGTTTCGACGAGAAGAACAAGGGACATCAGGAGCTATTGCCCGAATACGACAGTGAGGAGGACAAGGAATATGCCCGCAAGTTGTTCCGTGCCTCAATCATGAATGCTGATGAATATCAGCGTTATATGAGTGAAGCTTCTCGTAACTGGGACTTCTCGCGTCTCGCTTATATGGACATCGTCATCATGCAGATTGCTATCGCTGAGATGATGACATTCCCAAGCATCCCCGTCAATGTCAGCATCAATGAGTATGTGGAAATTTCCAAGCTTTACTCTACCCCACGTAGTGCTGGCTACATCAACGGTATGCTCGACGCCATTGCCCGCCACCTCATTGAGAAGGGTGTGCTGCTGAAGCACATGGCACCGAGACAGTAACATTGAAATAACAAAACAACAGAATAAAACAATTATGACACAGTTTTTCCTCGCTGCACAGGCCGCTCAGGGCGGTGGCAGCATGACCAGTTTCCTGATTATGATGGTAGCCATCTTCGCCATCATGTACTTCTTTATGATTCGTCCCCAGCAGAAGCGCCAGAAGGAGATTCAGAATTTCCAGAACTCACTGCAGGAGGGTACTCCCGTCGTTACTGGTGGCGGTATCTATGGCACCGTAAAGAAGATTGACCTGGCCAGTGGCATCATCGAAGTAAAGATTGCCGACGGCGTTGTCATCAAGGTCGACAAGGGCTACGTCTACAAGGATACTGCCAGCACACCGATGCAGAAGTAAGAGGTGAGAAGCTTCTCCCACCTAAAGGTAGGAGTGTGGCACGCAATGGAGTGAGAGGTTAGAAACGATGGGTATCAAACGGATATTTGTCACTATCAGGAACTTCTTGTTCAGCAATGTGAACAAGCAGTTCTTGATTTTCATGTTCTTCCTCTTCCTTTCCGGCATCTTCTGGCTCATCATCACACTCAACGAGACCTACGAGAAGGACATCAAGATACCTGTACAGGTGGTGGGCATCCCGAAGAACGTGGTACTTACCTCAGTACCTGTTGACACGGTACGAGCCACCATCCGCGACAAGGGCTGGGTCATGATGGTTTACCTCTATACTGACCGACTAGGCATCATTCAGATACCGTTTAAAAACTATGACCGCGGTCGTGGCACCGGTACTGTTGGCACAAACGATCTAAAGCGTATCATTGAGTCGCGTCTGGAACTCTCGTCGAAGGTCACGGCCGTCAAGCCCGACCACATGGAGTTCTCCTACAACAATGGTGAGTGCCGTCGAGTACCCATCCGTTGGGCAGGTCGCGTCATTCCCGACCAGCTCTACTTTATCTCACATGTAGACTATATGCCCGACAGCGTAGAGATCTATGCCTCGAAAGAAAAGCTCGACAGCATTCGTGCTGTCTATACCGAGGCACTCAACTACGTCAACTTCCGCGACACACTGACCATCGACTGTCAGCTGGCACATATCAACGATGTCAAGATCGTTCCCGAGCGTGTGCGCATCCGTTTCCATACTGACGTGCTCACCGAGGAGACCATCAGCTACGTGCCCATTCGTTGTCTCAACCTGCCCGAAGGTAAGGTGTTGCGCACCTTCCCGCGCTATGCTAAGGTGCATTTTGTGGCAGGTGTCAGTCAGATACGCTCCTTGCGTGCTGAAGACTTCCTGGTTGTCGCTGACTTTCGTGAAATCATGGTAAGCCATAAGGAGAAGTGCAACCTCTACCTGCGCGAGGTACCACGCGGTGTCAGCCGTGCTGTCCTCGACACCAAACAGGTCGACTATCTGATAGAAGAAGAATGAAGATAGGTATTACGGGTGGCATCGGCTCTGGCAAGAGCTACGTCTGCAAACTACTCAAGGCACACGGCATCGAGGTCTACGACTGCGACCAAGCAGCCAAGCGCATCATCCGCACCTCGGAAGAGGTCCGCCAAAAGCTGCTACAGCTCATCGGTTCCCTGGAGAAGGCCGATATTGCCCGTTTCCTGCTGGAGAGCGAGACTAACGCCAAGAAGATTGACGCCATTGTCCACCCTGCCGTCTTCCACGACTTCGAAGAGAGCGGTTACCAATGGATGGAGAGCGCTATCCTCTATGAGTCAGGCGCCAATAAACTCGTCGACCGCGTCGTCGTCGTCACCGCCCCTGAGGAGATACGTATCCAGCGCGTCATGCAGCGCGACACCATCAGCCGCGAGAAAGCCCTCCAATGGATGCAGCGCCAGTGGCCACAAGAAGAGCTGCGTCGTCGCGCTGACTACGAGATTCTCAACGACGGTCATGCAGACCTCAACGAGCAAATAGAAGCATTATTAAAAAGAATAGAAATATGAAACAAACCATTTTAGCAATCTCCGGCAAGCCCGGACTCTACAAATTAGTATCACGTGCCAAGAACAGCCTCATCGTCGAGGCTCTGGACGAGACCCACAAGCGCATCCCTGCCTTTGGCACCGACCGCATCACCTCACTGGCCGACATCGCCATGTTCACAGAGACTGACGACGTGCCCCTCATGAAGGTTCTCGCCTCTATGCGCGACCTGGAGCAGGGCAAGCCCAGCAGTGTGAACTTCAAGAAGGCTACTCCCGCCGAGCTCCACGAGTATTTCTCAAAGGTACTGCCCGAGTGGGATCAGGACCGTGTACAGAACTCACACATCAAGAAGCTCATCCAGTGGTACGACATCCTCGTCAAGGCTGGCATCACCGACTTCGAAGAGGAGATGGCACCCACCGAGGGCGACAACATTGACGACCGTAAGGACTAATCATTCACATAAACAAAAAAGAGGATGTTTTGCATCCTCTTTTTTTGTTTTATATTGCAATATCGCGCTGACGCCAGAAGCGATAGGTGATATCTTCAAAGGAACCGTCCTCGCGCTGGCGGTAGAGGCGCTGGTTGGTGGTAGGCGACTTCAAGGGACCGAGATGTTTGATGTATGGTCCTATCTTCAGATAGTCGAAGTCGGCCTTGTTGACAGCTGACGACACGCGGAGGCGTCCGCTATACCACGCCACCTTGAACTGCGGATAGGTCTCGTGGATGTATTGCGCCAACTGGTTGACACCGACAGGATCGGCATCACCACCCATGAACGACAGACAGGTGATATCATCTCCGTAACGCTCTACGAAAGCATCGATAGCATCCGTATCCAATGGCATACCGATATCATCCCAAAGGTAGCGGCTATGGCACCCTGGACAATGGCATGGACAGTTGGAGATATTGATGGCTAAGGTTACCTCATCTGGTATCTCCTGGAAAACAACCCCTGTATTTACGTATTTAAGCATATTTCTTTTTTATCTGCAGCGGACTACAGGACTTCAGGACTATTCATATGTGTGTTGTCGTGTCTTGTTAATCCTGTAGTCCGTTGCTCATATTATTCTGCGTGTGCATAGTAACGGCGCGAAGCCTCTTCCTGGCGAGCCTGAGAGAAGTTGCTGACGCGCTTCAGATAACCAATGATGCGGGTCATGTAGTCCACATTCTTCGAGTGGCAGTGCGGGCACTCCTTGAGGTAGCGCTTGTCGATATGGCCACAGTCGTTACATACCGTGTTGGGGATGTTGAATGTGAAGTAGTTACAACCCTCCTTGGCGGCAACCTTCAGCAGGTGCAGATACTGCTCCTTAGACAGGTGCTCGTCGAGGTTCATGTGCAGGGCTGAGCCACCGGTGAGGTGCTCAATATAGGGGCGCCCGTGCAACTTGAACTTGTCGATGACGCTGAGTGAGTCGTCCTCTACTACGTAGAAGTAGCTGTTGTAGCAGTCGCGAGGAACGAAGTAGCCGTCCTCACGGTCCCACTTAGCATGCTTCACACCGACATTCTCGGCAGGAATCATCTCGCAGTTGAACATGATGTCCTTGGTGCGATACTGCTTGTTGTACTTCTCGATGAGACCGAGGATGCCCTGCACGAACTTCTTGTAGTCATCGTTAGGCGTAATCTTCAGACCCATGAACTCGGCAGCCTCTACGAGACCGTTGATACCGATGGTGAGATACTGGCGGGCGATGTTGATGTAGCCAGCATCGAAGAGGGGCAGCATGCCGTGAGCCTGCAGGTCCTTGAGGTTCTCGTTGTAAGCCAACTGTACCTTATGGCAGAGATCGATGACCTGACCGAGGTACTCCAGGTAGTCCATCTTGTGGTTGACGGCATACTGCACACAACGGTTGAGGTTGATGGTGAGTACTGACTTCGAACCAGTAGACACACCGCCGGCACCCAGCGTATAAGAGAAGCCGTTGTCAGTAATCTCGTTGCGCAGACGGCAGCAAGAACTCAGTGAGTCGGCATTGTCGCTCATATAGGTGAAGAACGAGTGGCCCTCGGCATACATCTCTGCAGTGAACTCACCCCACTCCTTGTCCTTGGGCTCGCCATTCTCGTCAACGAGCAGTGCCATGGTCTCTACAGGGAAGGTCAGCAGCGTCTTGGTACGCTCCTGGTTGAACCACTTCATGAAGCGCTTCTGCAGCCAAGAGAGTCCGTCCCAGTCGGGCTTTGAACCGTCGGGGAAGTAGAACTCGCCGAAGATAGACTCGAAATAGAACTTGTCATAGTAAGCGACATTCCAGAATACTGCCTGGTAGTTGCGGGCACCTGTGGGCTGGTTCAGTGAGTAGACGATCTGCTCGAAGTAGTCGGTGATAACCTTGTCGATGGTGCGCTTCTTCAGTGAGAGGTCGGCCTGCTGGTCAGGATGCTGCCAGTAGTCGAGGCCGTACTCCTTGCCGATGAAGTAGTTCATGTACATCAGGAACTCAGGAGTAGCGCAGGCACCTGCGAGCATAGAACTTACCATGAAAACCATGTTGATGAAACCACCAGCAAACGACTTCAGGTTGGTGGGGGCAGTAGAGTTGCCACCAATGGCTGTCGTACCGCCGATGAGCCAGGGGTACATCGTGATGGATGCACAGTAGTTGGCCAGCGAGGTCTCGTCGTTCTTATATATAAAGTGGTGGGTCAGCAGGTCGATGTACTTGTCGGCCAGTTCCTTACCAAACATCTTCTTGCAACGCTCGGTGAGCAGACGGCGGTTCAGACGGATGAAGTTAGACTTTGGCAACTCGCCAATCAGTGTGGCGATGTTCTTGTGTTCTACATTGGCATTAGCGTCAAACTTTGAGCTGGTGGCAGCATTGGCTGACTCCATATAGTCAGACAGGAACTGCAACTTAGCCAGCGTCTCACGATCCTCGGTATGCTGCTGACGATAGAGCATGAACGACTTGGCCACCTTATAGAAGCCTTCGCGCATCAGCGCCTCCTCAACCTGGTTCTGGATATCCTCCACCGTGATATCGTCCTTGATATCCAGGTGACTGATAATCTTCGAGATGGTACCCAGGTCTGAAGGTACGTTCACACTCTCGAACGCCTTAACGATGGCGTTCATGATTTTGTCCAGCGAAAACGAGTCTTTCGAACCGTCGCGTTTGGTAATGGTAAAGTTCTTAATCTCCATTGTTTATGTGTATATTTCTTTAGTTATTGCTATCTCTTTGCAACACAAAATCATCCGTTTTGGACAACTTTTTAATTTTTATCTCGCAAAAAGTTTCCCATTTTGGGAAACTCTTAGCGAGTGCAAAGATACAAAATATAACTAAAAAACCGTCATATTTTGGAGAGAAATATTTGATAAAAATCGTTAATGCACGGAATTTTATCGAGTACTGTTTAGTCCTTCAGTGAATAAGTCACTGTAGTAACCACACGTAACTTTTTTATATACGGAGTGTTATCGTCACGGTTATCAATAGAAAACTGTCCTTGGTCGGCTGTAACGATTTTCCCGAGGTCACACTCACTGGCCTCAGCAAACTGTGCTGCGGTCTTCTGAGCGTTCTTGATAGCCTCTGCCATCATCTCCGGTTTCATCTGCTGGAACGACGCATATTCGTACTGCGGATAGTTCTCGCCCAGCGCCACACCCTGCTTCAGCAGCTCGGCCTGACTGGAGATGGCCTTGTTGACCTCTGCCACCTTGTTGGTAGCCACGGTAATCGTGGTATTGACGATGTAGCGGAACGCCTTCTGGTTGTCGCCCCACTCACGGGCCTCAAGGTCAGTGATAGAGGGAGGATTCACGGTGATTTCCTTCTCGGGGAGTCCGTACTTCAGCAGGAACTGCTTGATTTTCTTGGTCTGCTGGTTGATGTTCTCGTAAAGCATGGGCAGGTCGTTACCCGTCACCTTGGTACCAATGCTCCACGTTACCTTGTCGGCTGGCACCTCACGCTCAGCCAGACCCTTTACCGTCACATGGCGGTCCTTGTCGACAAAGTTGTCAATGCCTGCCTTGACAAACCAGCCGAGGCAGAAGATGCTCGCAGCAACGATGGCTGCAGCAATGATGTGATTTTTTTCTTTCATGCGTGTACCTTATTAATATATGTAAGATGTCTGATGTAAGATGTTATTTGTCGGCAAGGACGAAGTCGAGCTGGCGCTTCTCCAGATTGGCGCGTGCCACCTTGACGCGTACGGGGTCGCCCAGCTGGTACTTGTTATGGTGGCGACGACCTACGAGACAGTAGTTGCGCTCGTCGAAGTCGTAGTAGTCATCGTCCAGGTCGTGCATAGATACCATACCCTCGCAGTGGTTCTCGTCGACCTCACAATAGATACCATACGACTGGATGCCACTGATATGGGCATCGTACTCGTTGCCAATCTTGTCGGCCATGAACTCCACCATCTTGTACTTGATACTGTCGCGCTCAGCCTGCTGGGCGGTCTGTTCCATGTCGGAGCAGTGCTCGCAGAGCTCTTCGTACTTCTCCTGATTAGCCGAGCGGGCACCATCCTGATATTTCGTCAGCAGACGGTGAACCATCATGTCGGGATAGCGGCGGATGGGCGACGTGAAGTGGGTGTAGTACTCGAAGGCCAGTCCGTAGTGACCGATATTGTGCGTAGAGTACTTCGCCTTCATCATGGCTCGCAGGGCAACAGTCTCGATGAGCTTCTGCTCCTTCTTGCCCTGACAGCCGTCCATCAGCGCATTCAGTGACTTCGAGATGGCGCCCTTGGTACCTGCCGTCTTCATCTTGTAGCCGAACTTCACGACAAACTCGCGCAGTGCCTCCAGTTTGGTGGGGTCTGGCTGGTCGTGGATACGGTAGACCATTGTCTTGGCCTTCGACTGTTGTCCATTGGCCTTGGGCTTCTTGGCCTTACCGATGCTCTCTGCCACATATTTGTTGGCCAGCAGCATGAACTCCTCAATGAGCTGGGTAGCATCGTTCGACTTCTTGAAATAGGCGCGGACAGGCTTTCCTGTCTCGTCGATATCAAAGTGCAGTTCCTCACGATCAAACTTGACGGCACCACCCTTGAAGCGGCGCTCGCGCAAGCACTTCGCCAGTTTATCCAACGTGCGCAGCTCAGCCTCCCCCTTCCCCTCCAAAAGGAGGGGTGCCTCAGCCGCACGTTGCTCCCCTCCTTTTTGGGAGGGTTTGTGGGTAGGCTTCAGTATCTCCTGTACCTCCTCGTACGCGTACCTTCTATTACTCTTGATCACGGTGTGGGCAATGTGGTAGTCCTTGACGTTGGCTTCTTCGTCCAAAACGAAGATCACACTATAACATAGCTTTTCCTCGTCAGGGCGCAGTGAACAGATGAAGTTGCACAGGCGCTCCGGCAGCATAGGGATGGTGCGGTCTACGAGATAGACGCTGGTGGCACGCTTTACGGCCTCCTTGTCAATCACAGAGCCTTCCTTCACATAGTGGCTGACGTCAGCAATGTGGACGCCAACTTCCCAAAGGCCTCTCCCCCCGCCCTCTCCAAGTAGAGAGGGAGCCTTCGAGTTCCCCTTCCCTTTGGAGGGGGTTAGGGGGAGGCTTCTGATGCTGAGTGCATCGTCGAAGTCCTTGGCGTCCTTCGGGTCGATGGTGCAGGTGAAGACATCGCGGAAGTCCTCACGACGGGCTATCTCCTCAGGCGTGATGCCTGGCTCTATCTTCTCGGCAGCCTCCTCGACGTTATGGGGATACTTATACGGCAGACCATACTGTGCCAGGATGGCGTGCATCTCTACATTGTTGTCGCCCTCTTTACCCAGCACATCGATAACTTCGCCGACAATGTTCTTCGATTCCTTCGACGGCCACTGTGTAATCTTGACGACGGCCTTGTCGCCCGTCTTGCCGCCCTTCAGCTTCTTCTTCGGGATGAAGATATCGTGTACAAAGATGTTGCCCTCGGTAATCAGGAAGGCATAGTCCTTCTCCACCTTCAGTTTGCCGACAGCCTGGTCGCGCTTGTGACTCAGGATCTCGACAACCATCGCCTCCTTGATATGCTTCTCGCGGCGAGCCATGTACGTCACCTTCACGCGGTCGCCATTCATAGCAAACAGCGAGTTGCGCTCACTGACAAAGACGGGTGTGCCGCCATCGTCGGGCTGGAACGAGTTCTTGCCGTTGGCCTTACGGATGAAGGTACCCTCCTGCACCTGCGTCTTCAGGTTCAGACGATACGAGTTGTCGCTGACCTTCGACAGATAGTCGTCCCACGCCATCTCCTCCATCAGGTCTATGGCCAGCATCTTGGTAGGATGCGTGTCCAACTTCAAAGCCTTGAAAATCTGCTTGAAGGAGAATGTCTCGTTGGGATTCTGCTGGAACAGCGTCTGTAACATTTCCTGTAACATCCGCTTATTCAGTCGTTTTCCACCTTTTTTCTTGCTCATAGTATTGTATATTTAATAGTTCCTTTGGATTATCTGGTCGCCTTACGATATTCCGATGGCGTCATCTTGAACCGCTCGCGGAATAAGGTGTTGAAGTGGCTGCGGCTGACGAATCCACACATCTCCATGACAAGTCCTATCGAGTGGTTAGTCTCAGCCAGTAATTGTGCGGCATATCGCAATCGCCAGTCTTCTATGAAGTCGCCAATTGACTGTCCGTTGGCACATTCTCTTATGGCGTCAGCCAACAGATTGTAATTGGTGCCCAGCATCTGTGCCAGACTGTCGCGGTTCATGTTGTTGTCGGTATATGGCTTCTGTTCCTTCATCAGTCTGACGATGCGCTGATACAGCTGTTGCGTACCCGATAGTTCTGTCTCAGGGGTATCTTCCAGCATCTGTTCCGCTTCTTTCTGCTTTTCCAGCATCTGCTGTAAGGTGGCATACAGGTCGCGGTTGCGCACGTTCAGCCGGTGTCTGTCTATCATGATGCGCCATAGGGCGAGTACACCCAGTACAACGATGATGACGAGGGCTATAATTATAATAAGGTGTATGCGCTCGCTGGCCTCTTTCTCCTTCAGCGCCATCTCGGCCTCCTGAGTTTTGAATATCGCCTCATACTCTTCAGCCTTGCTGTCGCGCTCACGGGCCATGATGCTGTCTTGAATCACTGAGGCGCGCGTGGTGGCCTCGAAGGCGTGGCGGTAGTCACCCAGTGCCTTATACAGGTTAGCTTTGTTGATGAACAGCGTGCGATATATTTCGCTGATGGTGTCGTCTTGCTGTCGCAATTCCTCCTGTCGTTCGCTCAACTGCTCCACGCGTGCCTTGTTACCCGTCTTAACGTAGTAGGGCAGAATGTTGAACTGTCCTGAACGTGTCATGGCGTATGCTGTCTTCTCGAAGCTCTCGGCAGCGCGTCGGGCCTCGTCCATGTGTCCCAACTCCGCCTCGCAGCAGGCCAATATACAGTAGGCACCACCCCGTTGTTTCTCGTAGTAGCCTGCAGGCATCTTGATGCCCTTCTGCTCCATCTCGTCGATAAAGGCCAGTCGCTCGCGGCACACCTGTGCCCCTTCGGCATATTTCTTATTCTCGCCAAGCCTCTGGGCCAGCAGACTCATATAGTACGACGCTTTAGGCTGGGCACCTGCGTCGTCCATACTTCTGATGATGTCGATGGCTTTCCTCAAATACGCCTCGCCCGAACCTGGACGCTGCAACTCCATAGCTGAGCCTGCTGTGGCGTAGAAGGATGCCTCCTGGCGCTTAAAGCCACGCTGGCGGGCCAGTTCGATGCCTTCGAGTGCTGCGTTCAACGTCTCTTCGGCCTTTCCCTCCGTCATGCATAGCGTGCTGTAAGCATCGAGTGTAGAGATATAGACATCACTCGTCTTATCCAGTCCTTCGCGGTCCAGTACCAGCCGCATGTAGTGTCGGCCCTGCTTGCGGTCTTGCATACCCGTGTTATACACATAGCTGCGCATCATGTTACAGCTGTCCTGGGTCATCGTCCCCTTCATCTCGGCAGTATCGATAAGCCCTAGACACCGTTCCGGCTCCTTCACGAAGTGCATTTTAATAAAATCATAGGTATAGATGCTGTCGGCATCCGATACCATAACGGCGGTTGGCTGACTCTTTTCCTGACAAGCGCCCAGCGCCAGCAGTGTCGCAAAGAGGAAGATAAGTTTTTTCATATTTCAATCAACCTAAACAATGATAATCGGCATAGACACTTCCTGTTTGTAAGTGTTATGCAGAGTAAACATTTCTTGTATGCAAAGATAGTGTTTTCTATAGAATTAGCCAAATTTAAATTCCGATTTTTCTGTAAAATTACAATAAATCCCGAATTAGGGCTTGGGATTTCTTGCCCAAAGTGCAATTTGTGCGCCACGAGAACAAAATTGTGCGCCACGAGAACATACATATGGGACGTTTTCCGTACTTTTGTACATAAAAATAGTACTATACACTTTTATTACAAACCTAAACAAAGAATAAAAACAGAAATATAATAAAGATATGAGAACAAAACTGCTATTCATTCTTGCCCTTCTGCTGACAGCAGGTATGGAAGCATGGGCACAGCATGTGACTCCTGAACAGGCCAAAGAGAAGGCCTCACAGTTTCTGAAGGCAAACTATGCCAGAACGGGCGGCAAACGCTCAGCTCCGGCAGCAAGCGCACTGAAGACAGCCGTTGTCTTTGATGCCAAGGACGTAGCGGGCAAACCCTACCTCTATGCCGTTAGTGCTACCCAGCATGATGGCTTTGTGCTGGTCAGCGGTGACGAGCGCTTCAAGGCCGTGCTGGGCTATAGCGACGTCAGTAACTTCGACGAGCAGAACATGCCCGATAATATGCGTGTCTTCCTGCAGGGCTACATCGACGAGATGAAGTATCTGGAGTCTATCAACTACCAGCCCACCAAGGCCGCTCCACGGCGTTCTATGAGTAATGTTGGTGTATTGATGACCACTACTTGGAACCAAAGAGCACCCTACAATAATCAGTGTCCTTTGGATAACAGTCAGCGCTCTGCAACCGGTTGTGTGGCTACTGCGATGGCTCAGGTGGTGAACTACCACATCCAAAATGATCATGGTCCTGCCGCCACCATCGCGGAGATTCCCGAATATACCATTCCCAATACGACTATCACAGTGAGTGCCATTCCATCTGGTACTGCTATTCCAAGCAAGGACTTGCTGCTGAATTCGTATGCCAATAACGCAGGGACAGATGCACAAAAGACCGCTGTTGCCCAGCTGATGCTCTATTGTGGCACTTCCGTGCAGATGAAATACTCCAGCGGTTCGTCAGGCACACAGACTGCTTACGTTGCCAATGCCTTGATCAATTATTTTGGCTTTGACAACACGACTCGCTTCGTCCGCCGCATAGATTATTCTTATGCCGATTGGGTAAACCTTATTTATAATGAGGTAGCGGCAAGTCGTCCTGTCGTGTTAGGCGCAGGCAGGGCGGCTGGCGGACACGCCTTTGTGGCCGACGGCTTTGACGCAACCAACACATTATTCCATATCAACTGGGGCTGGGGAGGCTATCTCGACGACTACTTCGCCTTGTCCGTCCTGAACCCCGACGACGCTGGTCAGACGGGTGCTGCTGCTGGTACTGATGGCTACACCATTGACCAGCAGGCTATTGTCGGCATCCAGCATGTCGGAGCATCAGGAACAACAGATCCAGCGAGCTTGACCATGGATAGCTACCGTGTGGCAGGAACGGACATCCATTTCTCGGCAGGCAACCTCACAGGTACGACCAACAGTTTTGATATTGGAGTAGGCGTTTACGACGGCAGCTCGATAACGCTGTTTAAACTCATTGCCAGTCAATCTATATCTACTGGTAGCGCTTTTCCTGACGTGTCTGCAAGTGCTATATGTGCTGACTTTGCCAACCAAACCAGAAAGCTGATACCCATGTCCAGAGTCTCAGAGACATCTACCTGGATACCCGGTGCCGACCCCGACATCAATTATTTCAGCGCTGTCTACGATGCCTATGGTGTGCCTACGCTGACGGCTCATCCTGCGCCTGACTTCCAGAATACCACCTTCTCTATTCCTGGAACAGTATTTGTCAATACGCCACAATATACCAACGTCACATTCACCAACAACGGTGAGGAATACTACGGCATGGCTTACTTCTTCGTCAGCACCGATGCCAACAACAAGGGGAATTATGTGGCCAAACGTGGCCTTGGTGCACCGACGGGCGTTCCTACAACTGTCGAATTCGAGTGGACACCAACCTCAGCAACCACCTATTACATCTGGGCTACTACCGACGAGGCTGGCACGAATGTGATTGGTTCAACCAGCGTTACCGCGACAACCGATGCCAGCCTGGCAGGAAAGACGCTGGCCATCGTGAATTATCAGTTAGAGGGCCAGGACGACCAGTCGTTCCAGATAGACGGCAACGGTACCCGTAGTATTGACGTCTATGGATCAAAGCTGAAGGGTAAGGTGACGATTAAGAACCTTTCAGCCTCTAATTATAATTATAATGGTAAATATATTACCCTTACCTATAAGAAATGGAACGGTTCCCAATTTGAGATGATTGCTCATCCCTATGACATCGGTGTTCTGCAGCCTACACTGGCAGGTGGTGCCGAGTATACATTTGATGTCAATAGAGATGGGCTGGAATCCGGTCTGTACCAGATTAGTTTGACTACCTTTGAAATTAATGGTGGTTATGTTGAAAACAGAACGGAATTGGACGAACGCTATACCATCAACCTGAAACCGATTGGCATGACCATTGCCAGCGCCAGCGACTGGGCAACCTTCTGTACGAATGTGAATAACGGAACCACTTATTCGGGTCAATTGGTCAAGATGACAGCCGACATCACGACCAGTTCTAGGATGGATAATAATCATACATTCTCCGGTGTCTTCGACGGAGGTGGTCACACGCTGAATATCACGATTTCAGGAGGTTCATGGAACATGGCACCCTTCCCAGTAATCTCTGGAGCCACCATCAAGAACCTGACCGTCACAGGAAGTGTGACAAACACTTCAAACTTCACAGGCGGTCTGGTAGGCCAAGCAATGGGTAATAATAATCTCATTGAGAACTGTGTGGTGAACACCGATGTCACAGGAGATACGCGTATCGGAGGTGTTGTGGGTCAGCTCAGTGGGTCCTTGACCATCAAGGACGTCGTGTATGGTGGAACAATTACAAATAAGTATAATGAAGCAATTGGAGGCTTCATAGGATGCTATAATAATACTGACAAGAGTCTCACCATGACCAATTGTCTGTTCAAGGGAACGAATTCTTCTATTCATAGTCCCTTCCATCCAATTGGCATGAAATATAATACTTCAAGTACTTTCAGTACCCTCTCCTGCACGAACTGTTTCTATACCGTCAATCCTCAAAACAATCCCGATGCGGGTGTTGTTATTGCGGATGGCACCAAGGTCAGCCAGCTGAGTCTTGGACAGGGTGTCAGCATCCTGACGGGCAACACTTGTTCGTTCCTGAACGAGGTATTCCATTATGGCACGGTCACGCTGGGCTACAACGACCCTGAGGCAGTTGTGACCTACAGCCTGGACGGCACTCCGCTCCCAGGTAACAGCTTCACCATTAGCAAGGATAACGCTGCGTTTGACGACGGCACCGCCACCATTACTGCCGGCTATAGTTTTACCATCAGCTATAATCTGGACGGTGGCACGGTGGCAACGCCCAACCCCACCACTTATACTTCGGCCAGCAGCGACATTACGCTGAACAACCCGACACGCGAGGGCTGGACATTTACAGGATGGACGGGAACGGGCCTCAACGGTGCCCAGATGACGGTCACCATCGCTCAAGGCTCTACGGGTCACCGCCACTACACCGCTACATGGACAGCCGATGAGCTTGCCATTGACCCAAGCGACGGCGCCTATGTCATTGGTACGAAGGATGACTGGAATCGTTTCTGTGCGCTTGTAAATAGCGGCAATAATTATTGGAGCAAAACCGTCAAACTGACCGCCGATATCGGTACGGCTCAAAATCCCGTCACCATCAAAGCTGGAGGTTGGGTTGAAGGTAATTTCAAAGATTTTCAGGCATCATTCGACGGTCAAGGACACACGCTGACAGTCAACTACTTTGACGGAGCCCCGTTCCAAGGCACTATCAATGCAACTATCCGGAATCTGCATGTAGCAGGCAACATTACCGCTAGTAGTCATTTTGCGGCAGGCTTTGTGTCAGAGGCCCATTACGGACTTACTATCGAGAACTGCCGCAGTAGCGTTGCCATTAGCAGCAGCGTTTCTGGCGATGGTACCCATGGCGGCCTCATTGGCGTTTTATATCATGATAATAACAGTAATGTCAACATAACGGGTTGTCTGTTCGATGGCTCTATTACTACTACCAATAACACCAACAACTGTGGTGGATTCATTGGATGGTCATATAATTCTTCCCTAACGACCCTCAGCAACTCGGTCTTAAAGCCCAGCAGCGTGTCAAACGGTATGTTGGAGAAGACATTTGTTCGCTACAATAGTGATACGGCTCCGACTATTACCAACACCTATTATGTCCATGTCGATAATCTGACTGAGAACCAAGGTAAGGAGGCTCATACTATCACTGCCGGAGAGAATGTCACCAGCGTCGCCATCGGCGGTACGGCTACTGAGTATAACGTCAGCGGCATCACCGCATACGAAGGTTCTAATGGTCTCAAGTACGGTAGCACAGTCTATGCGGGCATCAGCGATGCGGTGGACCTCGCACTTACTGCCAATCCTCCGACCAACTATACCGTTGACAAATACACGGCCTCTGCAGGTAGCATCACGACAAACAGTGCCACCAGCGCTACGCTCACCATGCCAAATGAGAACGTGACCATCGGAGCCACATGGAAACTAAGGGAGTTGAATAAGGATAATGAAGATAACTATCTCGTTGAAAGCAAAGATGAATGGGATCTCTTCTGCTTACGTGTGAACAACGGCAGCACCTATAGCAATGAGACCATCAAGTTGACTGGCGACATCGGTGATGCAGAGAATCCTGTTACCACGATAGCGGGAGAGAATGAAATCAAACCGTTCAAGGGTACATTCGACGGCGCTGGCTACACGCTGACCATCGGCTATGGAACCAGTGAGGCACGGTTTGACGGACAGTATGCCGCTCCGTTCCGCTATGTGGAGGGTGCAACCATTCAGAATCTCCATGTAGCAGGTATTATCTACACTGCTAAGCAATGTGCAGCAGGTATCGTAGGCCAAGTTAAAGAATCGCCTATCACCCTTTCGAATTGCCACAGTAGTGTCGATATTAACTGTAACTATGAGAACTCTGGTGGCCATGGTGGACTGATTGCATACATTTGGCCTGGATTAAATGGTAATTCGATAACCGGCTGTCTCTTCGACGGCTCCTTTACAACGAGTAATAATGATAACCATAGCAGTGGATTGTTCGGTGTGGCTGGAGGTACGACCACGGTCACCAATTGCGTTGTGATGCCCAGTAACGTATCTGCAGGCATGTTAAGTAATACTTTTGGTTATGGTTCTGATATAACCTTCACCAACTGCTACTACGTTCCTGTTGAGAATCTGCCTACTACTCAAGGCACAGCAGCGCACGCCATCAGTGCCGGTACGAATGTCACCAGCCTCGCTATCAGCACCACACCAACAACAACGTATAACGTTAGTGGCATCACTCTCTATGGTGACAACAAGGGCCTTATGATAGGTGATGTGGTCTATGCAGCTGAAAACGCTGAGGTTAACCTTACGCTTGCTGCTCCCAGCCAGCCGGGCGCCACTGTTGGCTTCGTGGCTTCGGCTGGTACCCTCGACCAGACTGACGCCACTCATGCTACACTCACCATGCCGAATGAAGATGTGACTATCAGCGCCGATTACCTCGTCAACACGAATTATATTGCAGCTGACGGCACGTCACAATCCCATGCCGCCAAAGAACTTACCAGCAGCGACGAGGCGCTCGCTAGTGGATGGTATGTAGTGAATGAGGATGTTGCCTTCAGTAATCGTATCGTTGTCAGCGGCACAGTCAACCTCATCCTTGCTGACGGCAAGACTCTTACTGCCTCTGCAGGTGTCAACGTACCTGAAAACAGTAGCCTTATCATTTGGGGACAGAGCAGTGGCACAGGTAAACTGACAGCACAGCCAGGAGTCAGCAATCAAGCTGCCATCGGAGGTGGTAACGAAGGGGGTGAAGGTGTCAACAACAGTGCCGGTTCCATCACCATCTATGGTGGTAAAGTGACTGCCACATCGTGGGCAGGAGCTGGTATTGGTGGCGGCGGCACCTACGTCGATAACATGCAGAGTTACGGATCATTTGGCGGTACTGTCAACATCTATGGCGGCACAGTCACAGCCCAAGGCGGTATGGGAGCTGCCATCGGTGGAAGTAGCGGCTGCACAGGCTTTACTGTTAACATCTATGGTGGAACCATCAATGCCACCAGCGGTGCTATGGCAGCAGCCATCGGAGGTGGCTACCAAAGCACGGGTGGTACTGTGAACATTCATGGTGGTAACATCACAGCAAACGCTATTGATTATGGCGGCGGCTCAACAGACGGCTTCGGTATTGGTTCGGGACCATCTTACACGTCACCTACCACCGTCAACCTCAGCTGGACCAACACTACCGACCGCATCACGGCCACCAGCTACAACGGCACGGTGAACCTGAAGAAAGCCTTCCAGGATACCGTCGGCGCCACCTGGAGTGCTGCTGACAACATCAGTACCAAGCCCGACGGCAAGACGCTTTACCCAGCAAACACCCTTCTCTTCTTGGCTGACAATGCTGACAACAGCGCCGGCATCAGTGCGGCTAACGGCAACACACGTAATGTTGTCCTCAGCGGCCGCACTCTCATCAAGGACGGCAATTGGAACACGCTGTGCCTGCCGTTCAATGTGACCATAGCCAGCAGCCCGCTGGCAGGTGACAATGTCATAGCCAAGGTGTTCGACGACACATCGAACTTAGACGGTGAAGGGCAACTGACGCTGAATTTTACCACAGCCCCCGCCACCATCCCCGCTGGCACGCCGTTTATCATCAAGTGGGACAACACGGGTGTAAATCTGGAGAACCCCGTATTCGCGGGCGTCACCATCAGCAACGCTGCCGAACAGGAGGTGAAGAGCACCGACACGAAGGTGAAGTTCGTGGGCCAGTACTCACCGTTCAACATCACCGCTGAGAACATCAACTCCATTCTCTACGTCGCCTCGGGCAACAAGATTGGCTACTCGAAGAACCAACGCACGCTGAAATCGTGTCGAGCCCACTTCTGGGTACAGCCCAACGGCATGGCACAGGCGGCCGCCCGCTTCATCAATATCGACTGGGGCGACGGCGAGACTACCAGCATCAGCATCGTCAATTTCGACAGCGAGAACGCCGCCAGCGGCATCTATACGCTGGACGGCCGCAAGCTCAGCACAGAGCCTACACGGAAGGGCCTGTACATTATGAATGGTAAAAAGGTAATCATAAAATAAGGAGGACAACGCAATGAAGAAAGAATATCAGAAGCCTTCGATGAAGGTAGTCCTGCTGAAGCATCGGACGCATCTGCTCGCTGCCAGCTATGGAGCCAAGTCGCTCAGAAATAATGACAAGTTTCAATGGACTGACGACATGACTGAGGACGATGTGTAAAATACTACAGCCCCCACCCCTGCGAGGGGGAGGGAGTGGCTGGCGCACTTAAGGAAAATCCATCATCTCTCCCGTCATCTTACGAAAAGCCTTTGTACAAAGGGAATTGAGCACGGGAGAGATGAGAGACTTTTCAAATAACTGCCATTTATTTTAGAAAATGTACTCATTACCGTTTAATTTTGCTATAGCTGGACTACTTCCTTCGCAAGAATTTGGAATATTCCATAAAATGTTGTACCTTTGCACCCGACGATGATTCACAAAACAGGCTGGTGGCTCTGAGTCGGGTGGTCTTTTTAATGCAATTTATAGCAGAACATTGAGTCCAGAACGGTCTCCAAATCGTAACCCAAAATTTTCTCAATCCTCTGCATCGCCTTTAGATAAAGAAATCCTGCAATTTCTTACAAAGTTACGAAAATATTCCGAATAGTGGCATTATTAATTATGATTTATTTTTCAATAAATACCTTTCACTTTCACAGTTGATGCAGAAAACCCCTGTATATAAGGGTTCGCGGGCATTCCTTGCGGGCGCGAAGGGCTCCAGACGTTTCACATCGCTTTCACAAAACAGGTGTGAAACGTTTGTGAAACGTCAAAAGCGGGAAAAGGGTCTGGAAAGCCCTGTAGATAGGGGAGTGTGAAAGTGAAAGCGATTTTTTGAAAACACTCACGCGCGGTACACCCATGCGCGAACATTTTTTTGCTGTCGCCATTGAGCGCTACTGCTGATACAGCCACGAGATAGCTGTTTACACCAAAAAGTGGTACCACTTTCTGAAAAGTCGTACCACTTTTGGAAAAGCCCTACGACTTTCCCACCGCTACAGCTGTCTCACGCGCGGGAACAGCTGTCCCACACACGGCTACAGCTAAGCCAACACTGGCTTAGCTGTTCCCGCCGCTGTATCAGTTGTATATTTCGAAAAAGACCTCACATTCCCCCGAAGCCTTTATTTACAGGGGCTCCAGGGTGGGGAACGTAAAGGTCTTTTGGCTAACGTTCTTCCACCTAAAGGTAGAAGTGTGGCCTTGCAATCGGAAAACCCCAAAAAAATTTGGTTTTTCGTTCGGTTTGCACTACCTTTGCAGGCAAAGTATCACTTTTAATCAATTAATAGCTTATGGAACCTACCATGTTAATTCTTGTTGGAGTGGCCATTCTGTTCTTGGTCATCTTGTTGTTCGTCTCTTATGTGAAGGCACCGCCCTCAGCAGCTTTCATCATATCTGGTCTGTCGAAGGAACCCCGTGTACTGATTGGTTCCGGTGGTTTCCGCATCCCGTTCTTCGAGCGTCTGGACCGTGTCTATCTGGGACAGATTACCGTAGACATTAAGACGGAAGAGAGCGTGCCCACCACCGACTTCATCAATGTCGACGTGGACGCTGTCGCCAAGATTCGCGTGATGCCCACCAACGAGGGTACTCGTCTGGCTGCCAAGAACTTCCTGAACATGATGCCTAACGAGATTGCCGAGCAGCTGCAGGACTCTCTGCAGGGTAACATGCGTGAAATCATTGGTACGCTGGACCTCCGCTCGCTGAATACCGATCGTGATGGTTTCTCTGACCAGGTGATGACCAAGGCACAGCCCGATATGGCGAAGCTGGGTATCGAGATTATCTCTTGCAATATCCAGAACGTGACCGATAAGGAAGGTCTTATCAAGGACCTGGGTGCCGACAATACCGCTAAGATTAAGAAGGATGCCAGCATCAACCGCGCCATCGCTGAGCGTGACGTGAAGATTGAGGTGTCAAAGGCTGACAAGGAGGCCAACGACGCCCGTGTGGATGCCGACACCGCTATCGCTATCAAGAATAACGAACTGGCACTGAAGCGTGCCGCCCTGAAGCAGCAGGCCGATACGGCACAGGCTGACGCCGACGCTGCCTACGCCATCCAGCAGCAGGAACAGCAGAAGACCATCAATATCAAGACCGTAGAGGCTGAGATTGAGAAGACGAAGCGCGAGCAGATCCTGTCGAAGGAACAGATTGAGATTCGTCAGAACCAGCTGGCTGCTGAGGTGGAGAAGAAGGCTGACGCAGACAAGTATCAGATAGAGAAGAATGCTGCCGCCGACCTGGAGCAGCGCAAGCGTGTTGCCGAGGCCCAGAAGTATGAGGCTGAGCAGCGTGCACTGGCACAGAACGCTGAGTCTGACGCCGTGCGCTACCGTCTGGAACAGGAAGCTATCGGTATTAAGGCCAAGGGTGAGGCTGAGGCTTACGCCATCCAGAAGAAGGGTGAGGCCGAGGCGCTGGCTATGGACAAGAAGGCCGAGGCCTATAAGAAGTATAACAATGCCGCTGTGGCTCAGATGATGATTGAGGTGCTGCCTCAGATTGTCGAGAACGTCGCCAAACCTATCTCTTCTATCAAGGACGTCCACGTCTACAGTGGTGGTCAGGACACTGGTGCCGGTGTAGCCTCGATGAGTGGCGGTGTACCCGTAGCCATCAAGCAGGCCTTCGACGTGCTGAAGTCAGCTACAGGTGTTGATATGGCCGACATCATGCGTGCCGGAACCATCGATGCCAAGGTCAACCGCAACATCAACCTCAACGACGAGGCACGGGGTGTTGTAGACAACATCGTGAAAGATGAAAAATGAAAGATTAAAAATTAAAATTTAAAGATTGAAAATACTAATTACAGGAGCCAGTGGGTTCATTGGCTCCTTTATCGTTGAAGAAGCGCTGCGCCGTGGTTTCGAGACGTGGGCAGCAGTACGCAAGAGCAGCTCCAAGGCGTTCTTGCAGGACGAGCGCATCCATTTCATTGAGCTGGACTTCTCGTCAGAGACACAGATGACAGAGCAGTTGACAGGACTGCAGTTCGACTACATCGTGCATGCCGCTGGTGTCACCAAATGTCTCGACCCGCAGGACTTCTACCGTATCAATACCGAGGGCACACAGCACTTGGTGCATGTGCTGAAGGCCCTGCAGATGCGTGTGGAGCGCTTTGTCTACATCAGCAGCCTCAGCATCATGGGTGCTATCCGTGAGGAGCAGCCCTATGAGGAAATCCGCGAGAGCGACACACCGCAGCCCAATACCGCCTACGGGCGTAGCAAGCTGGAGACGGAAAAGTGGCTGGACACCGTAGAGGACCTGCCCTACGTGATTCTGCGTCCTACGGGAGTCTATGGTCCCCGTGAGCGCGACTACTTCATGATGGCCAAGAGCATCAAGGCACATACCGACTTTGCCGTAGGTTTCAAGAAGCAGGACATCACCTTCGTCTACGTCACCGACGTGGTGCAGGCTGTCTTCCTGGCCTGCGAGAAGGGTGTCACGGGTCGTCGCTATTTCCTCAGCGACGGTGAGGTGTACCAGTCGTCCACCTTCAGTAACCTGATACGTAAGGAGCTGGGTAACCCTTGGTGGATACGCATCACGGCACCGCTGTGGGTATTGCGCATTGTCACCTTCTGCGGCGAGTATATCGGCAAGATGACGGGCAAGGTGACAGCGCTGAACAACGACAAATACAACATCATGCGCCAGCGCAACTGGCGCTGTGACATCGAGCCAGCACGCCGTGAACTGGGCTATGAGCCACAAGTAAAACTAGAGGAAGGTGTTAAACGTAGCATAGCATGGTACAAAAGAGAGAACTGGTTGTAAGAGGGCTGATGGCCGCAGAGTGGGTAGGCATGGCGTACCTGCTGTTTACATTGGTCTTCATGGCCTTCGTGTGGTCGCGACTGCCTAACGTCGTTGATATGCTCGTGCTACGTGGTGGCTATATTGTCGCTACGCTGGGCGCAATGCTTGTCTACCGCCGCTATCCGTCGCGCTGGACCCTGTTCCTGCGTGTGCTGGTACAGATGGTGTTCCTCAGCTGGTGGTATCCCGACACCTACGAGCTGAACCGTACATTGCCCAACCTCGACCACGTCTTCGCTCAGTGGGAACAGACGCTCTTCGGCTGTCAGCCGTCGCTGCTGTTCTCGCAGAAGGTGCCCTATGGCTGGTTCTCGGAACTGATGTGTCTGGGCTATGTCAGCTATTTCCCGCTGATGCTTATCACCTATATTTATTATTTCTTCCGTCGCTACGAGGAGTTCCAGATGGCAGCATTCGTCATGCTCGCATCCTTCTTTGCCTACTACGTCGTCTTCGTACTGGTGCCCGTCACGGGTCCACAGTTCTACTATTTGGCAGTGGGCACTGAGAAGATTGCCGCAGGCATCTTCCCTAATCTTGGCGACTGGTTCCTGACACATAGCGAGCGTATGGCGGCACCTGGCTGGACGGATGGTTTCTTCTACCATCTGCTCGACATTACCCACGATGCTGGCGAGCGTCCTACCGCTGCCTTCCCCAGCAGTCATGTGGGTGTCACCACCGTCATCATGCTGCTCGCCTTGCGTACCCGCAGCAAGGGACTCATCTTCACTATCCTACCCTTCTATGTGGCCATGTGCTTCTCTACCGTCTACATCTATGCCCACTATGCCATTGATGCAATAGCAGGGCTCCTGACGGGAACCCTGCTATACATCACACTAAAGCGTCTATATTTATCATGAGACCATAGCGGCACGCCTGACACCACACTGTACAGCGCGGTCGATGAGTACCTGATTGCGGCGTATCTCGCGGACGATGACGTCGTTCTTCTCTTTCAGTTCGTCGCTCTTGCGGAACAGATGCAATATCAACAGTCCCACAACAACGGCCAGCAACACCATGGCTGTTGCCATCAGAATCATCACTGTTGTCATTTCCATATCCTTTCTATAGCATTATTATTTCACCGAACATTTCTTTTCCGACCTATCATGTGCCGAGTCAAGAAAAAATAATCCTACGACCATGGCGAAAACCACCAAGGCATAGACCGTCAGGAGAATCATGTTTGCCGTTTCCATATATATATATTTTTTTATTTGCTCTATCAGATTTTGTTTTTTTACCGAAGTTCCCAGACCATCCTTTATTCGTAGTCGAAAAATAAAATGGTCTGGGACCCGGCATTGCAGTTGACGTCTCGTCTCAAATACGTGCTGCTTCAGAAATTGTCAATAAGGTAAGTTTCTAGAATATATTTGGTAAAAAGATGGGGTCTCAAATCCGAGTGCAAAGATACGCCAAAAAGTCCGTACCCACAAGGGTACAGACAAATGGTCGGGTGCTTTCAGACAAATAGTCGGATAAAAAGACAGTTCGTCGGACGATGGCAACGAATCGTCGGATGCTAATCGTTGTTTAGCGTCTGTTTATAGGTGGTGGGCGTCATGCCGTACTTAGCGCGGAAATTGCGGGTGAAGGTGTCGGCATTGGTAAAACCACTGGCCTGGCTGACCAACTCAACGGCAATGTCAGGCTGGTCGTTCATCATTCGGACGGCAAAGTCGAGGCGCAGCTCACGGACATACGCCGGCAAGGACACGCTATCGCTACCCTGTGCGAAGGCGGCACCGATGCGCTCCTTCGAAAGACCGGTATGCTCGATAAGTGTCTGGCGTCCGAAGTCGGGTTGCAAGAACAGCTGTTCGTTCTCTATCAGGTCGCGGAGGCAGAGGAACAACTGCTCGTCGGTAAGTTCGGTCATATCGGAGATGCTGAGTCCGGCAGGTTTAGAGTTTAGAGTGGATAGTGGAGAGTTGGCTTCCGCCGATGAGGCTGTACTTCCTTCAGAAGCAGTAGCATATTCAACATTCTCAGTTCTACATTCTACCTTATTCCTTAACTCCTTATACTTCTTTTTATACTCCAAAACCTCGTTAATCTGGTCTACAAGGACGCGATTCTTCTTTTTCGTACTGCGCCACTGGCGGAAGACATAGACGGCAAAACCAAAAATCAACAGTGCCAAGATACCTGAGGCAATGCTGATGGCAGTAAACAGTCGCTTACCAGCGCGCTGCTCAGCAATCTGGCGCTCCTTACCCTGCGTATCGTAGATGGTGGCCAGTTCAGCACTCTCGCTTCGTTTCTGTCGTACAAGGGCAGTATCGTACACCTCAGCAATCTGCATGGCTACACGCAAAGCGGAGTCCTTACGGCCTGACAGGTAGTTGGCACGGAACTTGGGCAACAGGTTATGACCTATGGTCTCTAAGTCGTAGTCATAGCCCCACTCTTTGATAAATCGGTCCAAATCCGTATAGATATCAGCAGCTTCGCTATAGCGACGGGCCGACATCAGATATTCACAACCGTCGATACGTCCCTCAAGCCTCTGTCCATAGTCACTTTTCGCATAGTCAGCATAATAGCTGGCTGCCTCACTCTCCTGACCACGCATCTGGCACACCTGTGCACGATGAAGGTTTACCAACGCACGCAACGCCTTCACCTCCTTTTCAATAGGCTTGGGCTGTTGCTCATAGAGTGTGACCAGCGAGTCCATGCGGTCTACCCACACGCCAGCCTCATCCATATGATGGTTAAGGTGGGTGACGGCGATATTCTCCAGGGTTTCTATGCTGGCCGCCAATGGACGGTTCGTAGAATCGTTGCGCGTCTGTAAGACCCACTTATAGGCCTCAGCATAGCTTTGGGCAGCCTCGCTGTGGCGCTCTAGCATCATCTGCGTGTCGCCAAGACTCAGGTAGAGCGTCTGCAATTCGCCAGCACATCTCGGGCTATCTACATCCTTCAGCTTGTCAATCAGTCGCAGAGCGGTACGCATGGCATTGTCGTAGTCACGATTAGTAGTCAGCATGATGACGAGGTTGGTACCAGCGTGGATATACTCCCAAAAGTCCTCAGCAGGAGGATTCTCGATAGCAACGACGCGACGGAAGTACTCGATGCACTTGTCCATCTGTCCCATCTGGAAATAGGCCACGCCACGATAGCCGTCAGCACGTATCGGCGAGAGTTCGCCAATAGCGGCCAAGCTGTCGGTAACATCAAGGAAATGCTGGAAGTCGCCAGTAAATCGGGCAGCAAGAGCAATGCTGTCGCCGTGGGTACGCACCATCTTAGTGGGAACGTTGCCTTGTGCATCGCTCCTTTTCCCGCTGCAAGCCGTGAGTACAACAAATGCAACGACGGCCACTATACTTGCTATATATCTGTACATGATTGTCCTTTGTTCAAAAAAAATGGGACTCCGCTGAGTCCCTAACCTTTGTTAACCTTAAATCTAATACTATGAAAAACACGTTGCAAAGATACTACATATTTTATAATATGCAAGAAAAGCTGGTAGAAAAATGGTGTAGCAGCTACACTTTCTTGATATAAATCAAGCGAATTGAAAAATATTTATTCAAAAATTTGGCTGTTTAAGAATTATTCACTATCTTTGCAACCGATAACATACATAGCTGAATTCAGGGATTCCGACATAACGAAGAGTCGGGATTCTTTCTTTTATGTATCATCAAACTAAAATTGTAAATAGTAAATAATTAAATTGTAAATTATGGCATACATGTCACAAGAAGGTTATGACAACCTCATAGCCGAACTGCACCGCCTAGAAGCGGTAGAACGTCCAAAGGCTTCAGCAGCTATTGCCGAGGCTCGTGAGAAGGGCGACCTGAGTGAGAATAGTGAGTACGACGCCGCCAAAGAGGCGCAAGCACATTTGGAAGACAAGATCAACAAGCTGAAGGCTACTATTGCAGAGGCTAAAGTGGTTGACACATCACGTCTGAGCACTGACTCTGTACAGATCCTGACCAAGGTGGAGATGACCAATCTGACCACCAATACCAAGATGTCGTACACCATCGTCAGTGAGAACGAGGCCGACCTGCGTGCTGGTAAGATCTCTATCAAAACCCCTATTGCACAGGGTCTGCTGGGCAAGAAGGTGGGTGACGAGGTAGAGATTACCATTCCTCGTGGCACTATCAAGTTGCGCATTGAGAACATCTCGATAGCGTAAGCACTCGAAGTATCGAAACATCGAAATATCGAAACACCGACAACTATGGACATTTTCAGTAAGATTGCCGCTGGCGAGATTCCCAGCTATAAGGTTGCAGAGAACGATGAGTTCTATGCTTTCCTCGACATCAACCCATTGGTAAAGGGACACACATTGGTTATTCCCCGTCGTGAGGTAGACTATTTCTTCGACATGGAGGACGACGAGTTGGCACGCTACCAGCAGTTTGCTAAGCGCGTAGCTACCGCCATCAAGAAAGCGTTCCCTTGCAAGAAGGTAGCACAGGTAGTACTCGGTCTTGAAGTTGCCCATGCTCACATTCACCTCATCCCTATGCAGAGTGAGGCCGATGCTGACTTCCGCAAGGAGAAGCTGAAGCTCAGTGAGGAAGAGTTCAAAGAGATTGCCGCCAAGATTCAGGAAGCCCTCTAATGGTTAACGGTTAATGGTTAATGGTTAACGGTTATTGTCTATGATACTGCTTAGTTTCGATACCGAAGAGTTTGACGTACCTCGTGAGCATGGCGTGGATTACACGCTACAGGAGGGTATGGCGGTCAGCAAGGTGGGTACTAACCGTATCCTTGACGTACTGAAGGAAAATGGCGTTAAAGCCACTTTCTTCTGTACGGGTAATTTTGCCGAGAACGCCCCAGAGGTCATGCAGCGCATCATGGACGAAGGCCACGAGGTGGCCTGTCATGGTGTAGACCACTGGCAACCCAAGGAGACCGACTTTGCTGTGTCCAAGCAGATTGTAGAGCGTGTCACAGGCCGTAAGGTCTATGGCTACCGCCAGCCCCGCATGTTTCCTGTCAGTGATGAGGAAATTGAAAAGGCCGGTTATCGCTACAACTCTTCCCTGAACCCCGCATTCATCCCAGGTCGTTACATGCATCTGACAGCACCACGTACCTGGTTTATGAAAGGTGGTGTGATGCAGATTCCCGCTTCCGTGACACCATGGATACGTTTCCCACTGTTCTGGTTGTCACTGCACAACCTACCCGAAAGCCTCTACCACTGGATGGTACGTCGCACAGTGGGACATGACGGATATTTCGTCACCTACTTCCACCCTTGGGAGTTTTACGACCTGAAGGAGCATCCAGAGTTCAAGATGCCCTTCATCATCAAGAACCATAGTGGCCGCCAGATGATGCAACGCTTAGACCGCCTCGTCAAGATGCTGAAAGCTGATGGTCACGAATTCATCACCTATACAGACTTTGTAAACCGACACTCATGATTAGATTAGCCACCGTATCGCCCTGCTATAACGAAGAAGCTGTGCTGCGCCACTCTGTAGAGCGCCTGACAGCACTCTTTGAAAGAATGATTGCTGACGGACTCATCGCCAACGATTCGATGATGGTCTTCGTCAACGATGGCAGCAGAGACAATACGTGGAAAATCATTACTGAGCTACATCGTGAGAACCGCTTTGTGCGGGGTATCAACCTTGCACGTAACGTCGGACACCAGAATGCCATCATGGCAGGTATGATGACAGCACGCCAATGGGTTGATGCTGTTATTACCATCGATGCCGACCTGCAGGATGACATAGAATGCATCCCACAGATGGTCAAGAAATGTGAGTCTGGCAGCGACATCGTCTATGGCGTAAAGGTATCGCGCCAGGCCGACTCAGCAACTAAGCGTTGGACAGCACAGGCTTTCTACAAGCTACAGTCATCGATGGGCGTCGAGAGTGTCTACAATCATGCCGATTTCCGTCTGATGACACGCCGGGCTCTCGACATGCTGGCAGAATACAAGGAGCACAACCTCTATCTGCGTGGACTGATTCCGCAAATAGGATTGCAGTGCGACACAGTCGATGACACTATCAGCGAGCGTTATGCAGGGAACTCCAAATACACCGTCCGCAAGATGTTTGCGCTGGCCATTAACGGCATTACGTCGTTCTCTGAGCGTCCACTCTATGCCATCGTCAATATGGGTGTCTTTTTCATCGTGATTGCTTTCTGTATTGCTATCTACGTGGTACACGCCCTGATAGTAGGTACAGCAGTTCCTGGCTGGTCATCATTGATACTGAGCATCTGGCTGGTTGGCGGTTTCATACTGGTAGCCATCGGTATTGTCGGCATCTATATTGGAAAGATATTTACTGAGGTCAAACACCGACCACTGTATCACATTGCAGAAATATTAGAATAGAACTCTATGTTTACCAACGCCTTCACGACCTGTCGCGATAAGGTTGCACAACTGTTATCAAAACCTTTCTTCCACGACTATCGCACCATTCTCGTGATGTGGATTGTCATGTGTCTCATCCTTGCCATCACCAAGTCATATAATAGTGACGGCAACTACCGCATATTCATTGGTGTATGGTATCACACCATCGAACAACTGCCACTGTTCGACCACTATCCCTTGGAGTATGACGACATGAACCACTATGGACCGTTCTTTGCGTTGGTCATTGCCCCCTTTGCATGGATGACTCGCTATGCGGGCATGTTCTTCTGGATGCTTTTCCTCTGCATGTTCCTCTATGTGTCCATACGTAAGTCTGACTTCACGAAATACCAGCAGCTATTCCTCTTCTGGTTCTGCTCGCACGAACTGCTCAACGCCCTGTTCCTACAACAATACAACGTGGCTATCACAGCCGGTGTACTGCTGACATTCACCATGATAGAACGGAGACAGGATTTCTGGGCTGCATTCTTCATCATGTTGGGCACCATGATCAAGCTCTACGGCATTGTGGGCTTGGCGTTCTTCTTCTTCTCAAAGAACAAGACCAAGCTATTGCTGTCATGTCTATTCTGGGGTGTCGTCATGTTTGTAGCTCCTATGGCGGTAGCCAGTCCAGAGTATATCATCAGTCAGTATTATGAGTGGTATGTAGCACTCGTTGAGAAGAACGCCGATAACATCAATGTGCTGAACGGCAACATGGCAGACCTGTCGACCAATATCTCGCTACTAGGAATGGTACGTCGCACCACACAGATACTGACCTATAGCGACCTGTGGCTCATTATCCCAGGCATCATCGCGTTCTGTATACCTTATCTACGAATCAGCCAATATAAGCATGTGGCATTTCGTCAGACACTGCTGGCTTCGGTACTGATGTTCACCGTCCTGTTCTCTACAGGTTCCGAGAACAGCACCTATATTATCGCCTTTGCGGGTGTGGCACTATGGTATGCCAGTGCCCCGTGGCAGCGTAGCAAATGGGATATTGCTCTGATGGTTGTGGTATTCATCATCTCCAGCCTTTCACCTGGTGACCTCTTCCCGAAAGTCATCTACCGTGAGGTCATTCAGCCCTATGCGCTGAAAGCATTGCCTGTCACCATCGTCTGGTTCAAGCTATGCTACGAGATGTACACGCGAGATTATAAACCATTAACCATTAACCGTTAACCATTAACCATTAACCGTTAACCATTAACCGTTAACCGTTAGTCACACTCCCCCACTCTCACGAATGAGATAGACCGGGCGGTTCTTCGTCTCATGGAAGATGCGTCCCAGGTACTCACCGATGATACCTAACGACAGTAGTTGTACGCCTCCCAGGAACAGTACGACAGTCATCAGCGTAGGATAGCCCTGTACGGGGTCGCCCCAGATAAGTGTGGTGACCAGCACATAACACATAAAACTGAAGGCCACCAGTGATACGACCAGTCCCAGTACCGTTGCCAAGCGCAACGGAGCGGTGGTAAACGACGTGATGCCGTCCATGGCCAGACCTAACAGACGGGTAAAGTTAAACGATGACTTACCAGCGACACGGTCTCCCTGTTCGAAGAGCACCTCATGCTTTTTGAAGCCTACCCAACAGTACATGCCCTTGGTGTAGCGCTGCGTCTCTCGCAACTGCTTCAGTGCATCGATACACTTACGGTCCAAGAGGCGGAAGTCACCGACATTCTCCAGAATCTCTACCCTGGTGGTTTTCTGCAACAGATGATAGTAGAGCAGTGTAGCGCGTTTGCGCAACCAGCTCTCCTTACCACGGGTGATGCGCTTGGCATAGACATCCTCATAGCCCTCTTCCCAGTATTTCAGCATCTCGGGAATGACGTGTGGCGGATGCTGCAAGTCGGCATCCATAATTACCATACAGTCACCCGTAGCATAGTCAAAGCCAGCCAACATAGCGTTCTCCTTGCCGAAGTTGCGCGACAGATCAATATAGCAGATGCGCTCGTCACGCTGCCGCAACTGGCGGATGACATCAATGGTGTTGTCACGACTGCCGTCGTTGACCATCAGCACCTCCCAAGCATAGCTGCTATTGGTGTCCATCAACTCCTTCAGTGCCTCGTACAAAGCAGGCAATGACGCTTCTTCATTGAAGCAAGGTATGAGAATCGTTACTTTCTTCATTGTTACGTTTCGCGGATAAATGCACTGCAAAGATAGGCATTTTCTTTGTAACAAGACACTTTTTGTTGAAAATATAAGGGAATAACGCATAAAATTAGTATTTTTGCACGCGCAAAGAGTACTCCACATGTTGTCAGCAGTCAGAAAACATATCATGGAATGGTGGTCACGCCCCATCACGAAGCAGTGGCCATTCATGGTGGCATACATCGTACTCATTGGTTGGGAGTCCATACTACAGAACCCCATACCACGCTGGATGATTATTTTCTTCCAGGCATGGCTGGTAGCCGCTGTCATTGAACTGTTGCACTGGCGTATCATCAAGTGGCTGAGCTATACGGTCGTCTACACCTTATTTATTACAGAGCTGGTACTCGAATGGCATTTTGGCATGTACCTGTCACCCACCATCCTGACGTTGCTTGTAGAGACCAACAGTCAAGAGAGTAGCGAGTTCCTATCGGCACTATTCAGACAACAGGGGGTTGGGGTAACCATCGCATACATTGCACTACTTATTGCAGCCAATATCACGTTGGAGATGGGACGTCAACGTGTCAACGCTGCGATTCATGGCAAAAAGACCATCAAGACGCTGAAAGGCATTGCCGCAGTACTACTGGTCAGTGGTGTCGTCTTCGCCACCATTAGCTATGCAGGTCTTTTCAGCTGCCGTGAGATGAACGACGTTGATGAGTGGCGCACCCATCGTCGCAATCCCAACGATGTCGTCACCATGTTGGCAGTAGCCATCTACGACACGCATCTCTCTAGCCGTGAAATGGATAGCGCTAACGAGCAGACACTACACATTCAGGTCATTCCCCAACAGTTGGAGGACGACTCTCTCAACGTTATCCTTGTCATTGGCGAGTCATACATCAAGAACCACGCCTCGCTCTATGGCTATCCACTCCACACCACCCCCTTTATGGATGCCGAGCAAAAGGCAGGCCGTCTTTTCGCCTTTACAGATGCTGTCAGTCCATACAACCAGACGACCAAAGTCATCCGCAACCTAATCAGTTGCAACTCGCAGGGCGATGGTGAGCACTGGGCAGCGGCACCACCCTTGACTGCAGTCTTCAAGAAGAACGGCTATTGGGTCAGCATGCAGGACAATCAGAAGTCTACTGATGGCCATGTGTTGTCTGAACTCTTTGAATTCTCGCTGGCCACCTACCTTTATAGCTCCAAGATGGCAGAGGCTTGCTATAATGACATGAACAATGCCACCTACGACTTCGACGGCCAACTCGTCAACGCCTATCGCAAGAACATGGCAAAAGGTGCAGACAATACCCACCGTCTCGTGGTTTTCCACCTCATGGGACAACATGTCAGCTTCAACTGCCGCTACCCGATGGATCATACTTTCTGCCATTTCACCCCTGACAGCACTTCGTACCGCAAGGAGGAATGGCTCACGGCAGAGATGCGACAGGAGATAGCAGACTATGACAATGCCACGCTATACAACGACGATGTCATTCGTCGCATCACGGAATTGTACGGCAATAGCAATACGGTAGTACTCTACCTCTCCGACCACGGTGAGGAGGTCTACGACTACCGTCCACGTTCCGGACGTGACGACTTCTCGTATGGTACCGACATACAGAAAGGTATACTTCATCAGTACTGTATACCTTATATTATATGGTGCTCAGAGAAATACATGGAGAGCCATCCAGACATTGTTGACCGTCTGCGCCAGCGTACAAATCGTCCCGTAAGCATCGACAACACCTGTCAGTTGCTATTCCACCTGACAGGGCTGAAAACTCCTTACTACCGTTCCAATCGTGACGTACTGTCTGACGACTACCACTGTCCTCCTCGCATGCTCAACGATGTCGTCAACTACGAGGAGACGATGGGACGATAATCATCGGTTAGCGGTTAATGGTTAACGGATATTGGTTCGTAGTTCTTCGTCCACATCTCCCAACATAGTTTCAACCAGACAATGGTTACCGGCAGCGCCTTCAAGGCATAAGGCTGTACCCACTCCTTACGCAGGTAGGCAGGGAACAGGTCGCTGGGTGACAGACTGCTCAGCACGAAGACAAAGACCAGCAGGGCGATGTCCCAACGGTTGCGCTGCCAAGGTACCGCCGTATACCATATCACCACACCCACCAGTGCGATGATATAGCCACTCGACTCACTACCTGTAGAGAACAGTACGGTGAACATCAGTACCGAAGCCAGCAGGGTCTGACGGAAAGCCATATGCTGGTATTGGCTGACGCGCAGATAGGGAATGCCAAACATGACGAGTCCAGGAAGTATCAGCCACAGGTCACTGAACTCAAGACCTGTCACACGATGAGTCATGCCCAGCAACGAGATGTTCTGCATCAGTGCCTCGGCATTCTCGCTATTCTTTGACACTAAGTCCACGAACCACGCCTGATACTGTCCTATCACATAGTCAGGACTGCTCAGCACCATCGGGGCGACAAACATCACGGCACTCCACAGCACCAATGCGCCAATAAAGCGTATCTTGTGCTTCGAGAAAAAGAAGAATGCCAAACCTACGATGCCATAAATCTTCACCAGCGTACCCAGAACGATGAGGAATGCTGCTGTGGCATCGCGCTCCTTCTCTATCAGGAAGAACGCTCCTACAATGATAGCAGCTATGGCGATGTTAAACTGCTGCATATACAGTGCTGTCAGCAACTCATGGGCACAGAACCACAACACAAACAGTTGCTGACCACTCGTCAACAGCGAACGACGCACGGCGACATACAGTCCTAGCGACAATGCTACACACCACATCAGCAGTCCCAGCCATTCAGGAACGACGGCAAAGGGTGCTATCAGCAGTGAGAACAGCGGACCATAGTGGTTGATGTCCCAATACTCCTGGGGATACTCCGCATAGAGGGGCAGTCCTTGCCATGCATGCCAGAACGAGCCACGGAACACCAGGAAATTGTTGTGTGAGTGCATCTTCATCACTGCTGCCAGCACACCCAACAGCAGCCATAGTCCAGCCAGTGTGCGGAAGTCGCGGAAGAACGGCTTCGCCAATAGCTCCTTACATTTCTCTATCATAACACGAAATTCTTTTTTAACCAATAGGCAAGGTTAGGACAAAGCGAGCACCAGGTCCTGCGTATGACTGGTCGAGATAAACCTTACCGCCAATGCGCTGCGCCATAGTACGGCAGAAGGAGAGTCCAATACCCATACCTTCTTTGAAAGGATCCAGCTTGACAAAGCGCTCAAAGATGTGTTCAGCCTCCTGAGAAGGTACGCCAATACCCGTATCCTCAACGGCCACCAGCAGTTGCGAGTCGGCAGTAGAAACTTTCATGGTGACATCACCACTGGGTGTATTCTTCACCGCATTGTCAAGCAGCTGAAGGATAATGAGGCGCAACACATTCTGGCAGGTGTGAATCTCTATATCATCGCCCAGCTCCGTTTCATAATTCAGGCGAAGCCGCTTACGTTTCTCTCCATCGAGATGGAAACCTGTCACGATACTGCGCAAGAATACGTTAGCAGGAATCGTTACCGGTTCCTCGTCAGCAGCAGCCTCTTGAGCAGAAATCATCAGCACCTCATTGAGCATCAGCGTGATGCGATTACTGTTGTGCACCACCATGTCAGACATATAACGGCGCTCTTCTGGGGTAATACTTCTTTCGGGGTCGGCCATCACTTGTGCAAAGCCACTAATCACGTTGAGAGGCGTACGCACCTCATGGCTGACATTCTGGATAAAGACGGTCTTCATCTTGTCCGACTCAATGGCACGCTGGTAAGCCTTACGCATCTCACGAAGATGGCGCTGGCGCGTTCTGACGATATAGAACAAGGCGACAACCAACAGCAGCAGCAGAACGGCAATAGCTATGACGGCATAGAGATGGCGACGTGCCTCCATACTCTCTTCTTCATAACGTTTCAGCTCAGTCTGGATACCTTGCAGCGAACTGCCGAGTAGCAGACTATTGATGGAGTCGGTCTCTTTCATGTCTTTCTTCTGCATCTCAAAGGCTTCCCGCCAACGACCTGCAGAGGAATATATTTCTGCAATAGTAGCATAACTGTCATCAAGAGACTCACCAGCCAACTTTACTGCCTCATCGATTTTTCCCTTTTGAGCAAGGTGATAGACCTCAAGCGCACGGCCATGGACAGACGACATTCCACGTTTCTCGCCCTCCTTATATTCCTGATAGCCCTTGTCAAAACGTTCCATATCGCCCATGCGGTAGTAGGCCAGCGTGCGACGTGTCTCGACATCAAACTCACGCTCTGGCGAACTCTCACGAGCTACCGATGCAGCCTGATCAATAAGACGCAAGGCCTCCTCGGGATCCTCCTCGATAACGATATTCACCAGATTCATATAGATGGGAGGAAGACTTTCATGATAACCCTCCTTCTCGATCATGCGGATAACTTCCCAGAAGCAACGCTTGGCACTTTCGTTGTTACCACTGAAATGGTAGATATGTCCCATCATATTGACGGCCATATACATCTCCTTGTCAAGCTTACGCTCGGTGAGTTCGCGCGACAACCTGACAGACAACTTGTAGGCCTCGAAGATGTTCTGGCGGTTCAGTTCAAAGACCACCTCATTACACCGCTGGGTATAGTAGGCATGCAAGTCGTTCTGGTTCAACAGGTATTTCTCCAACTTATAGACCGACGTAAAGAATCGTGTGGAGTCACCATCGTTAAAGGCACGATGCACCGCATTACGCAAAGAAACATACTCTGGTGACGACTTATAATCGGAGCCAGCCCAAAGGGGAGCTACAGAGAGTAGCAGGGCTGTCAAGACAATGACAGTTCGGCGACTGAACGCCAGCATCTCTTTACACTTCTGTATCATAGTTTTAGATTTTTTCAAATGATGTACCTCATTATTGTATTGCCACCGTAGACAGCGGACGAAAGCAGCTTGACATTGGTAGGCAACTGTGGAGCGCGTGTACCATCACCGACAGTAACGGTGCCAGTTTCTACGCGTATCTCATCCCACAGGCCTGCCTTGATGAACGACTCATGTGTCTGACGACCACCTTCGACAATCAGTGACTGTACACCCTGCTGGTACAGGTCGTCAACCTGTTGCTGCAAAGGGCGCTGATGCGTCAACACCACACGTTTGGGATTAGGGCCGTGCCAATGGCGAACGGTCAGCTGCGGGTGTTCACGAATATCGGTGGTATGACCCACGAGGATGGCATCCTCCTCAGCACGCAGCTGATGACTAAGCATCTGTGTCTGTTCGTTGCTAATCTGTAGCGCCTTGCCATGATCATCCATAAAGCCGTTGGCTGTTTGAGCCCACTTCAGGATGATATATGGACGATGCTTGGAGTGGTAGGTGAAGAAGCGGCGATTCAACCACTGGCATTCCTTCTCCAGCACACCCACAGTCACCTCGATGCCAGCCTTGCGCAGCTTTTCGATACCCCTACCCTGCACCTCAGCAAACGGGTCGATAGTACCCACCACTACACGACGTACACCTTTCTTAATAATAAGGTCAGCACAGGGTGGTGTCTTGCCATAGTGAGAGCATGGTTCCAGACTGACATAGATGGTAGCATCCTTCAGCAGTGCCTCGTCCTCAGGTTTTACACTCGCGAAGGCGTTTACCTCTGCATGTCCCTGTCCACAGCGCACATGGTAGCCCTCGCCAATAATCCTCCAACTCCCCCTCCCTTTGGAGGGGGCTGGGGGGAGGCTAATCACAGCACCCACCATTGGGTTGGGGCGTGCGCCCTGTATACCGTTGGCAGCGAGTTGCAGACAGCGTTGCATATATTTTTCGTCTTCGCTCATATATTTTTTTACTTTTCACTTTTCGTTTTTCACATTTCTTCGTACCTTTGCACCCATGACTTACAACGACATGTGGCGTCAGTTAACGCAGGTGTACGACAAGGGCGAGGCACAAGCTATTGCCCGTATGGTCTATGAGATTCGCTTCGGTCTCACACTTTCAGACATTTACATCGGCAAAGATACACAATTATCCTTAGACTGCCAAAAAGAAGTGGAAGAAATTACCAAAAGACTGATAGAACACGAACCAGTACAATACGTGTTAGGCGTCGCCGACTTCTGTGGACGCCAGTATCACGTAGAGCCAGGCATCCTGATACCACGCCCAGAGACGGAGCACCTGTGCCGCTTAATCACAGAAAGAGCAAACAGCCAAAAGCCAATAGCCAATGGCCAGAAGGTCCTCGACATTGGCACGGGCTCTGGTTGCATAGCCATCACGCTAGCACTCGACATTCCAGGAGCGCAGGTCACTGCCTGGGACATCTCGCCCATCGCCCTGCGTGTGGCCAAAGGGAATGCCCAACGATTAGGTGCCGACGTCACCTTCCAAGAGGTCGACGTCCTCACCGCACCAGGCTCCCCCTCCCTTTGGAGGGGGATGGGGGGAGGCTGGGACCTCATCGTTAGCAATCCGCCCTACATTTGCGACAGCGAGGCCGAACAGATGGAGGCCAACGTGCTGGACTACGAACCGGAGATAGCCCTCTTTGTGCCTGACGATGATCCGTTGCAGTTCTATGTACCCATCATGAACTACGCACAGTCTGCACTGCACCCTGGTGGACAGCTGTGGCTGGAGACCAATCCATTATACGAAGAAATCATTGAAGAACGCCTGCTGGAACTGGGATTCAACGTCACAGCCCATGACGACCAGTTTGGCAAGACACGTTTTATACAAGCCATCAGATGAAACAAAAAACTGAGACCGATGCCTACCTGACGCTGGCAGCGCTATGCGCACAGGCTGAGCACTGCCAACACGAGATGCTGGAGAAGATGCGTCGCTGGGAACTGCCAGAGGAAGAGCAGGCCCGCGTGATGCAACGCCTCATCAGCGAGCGTTATGTCGACGACGAGCGTTACGCCCGTGCCTTTGTAAAAGATAAGGTGCGCTATAACAAGTGGGGCCGCCGCAAGGTGGAGCAAGCCCTGTGGCAGAAGCATATCGACGAGGACATCCGACAACGGGTACTCGACGAGGTGGACGATGAGGAGTATCTCAGTGTATTGCGACCCTTACTCAAGCAGAAGCGCAAGTCAACGAAAGCCAACAGCGACTATGAACTCAACCAGAAACTGGTACGGTTTGCCATCAGTCGCGGCTTCACCTACGACATCATACGGCAATGTCTCGACGTTAACGAAGAGGACTGCGAATAACCATCAACCCTGAACCTTTAACCCTTAACCATGAATTGGTGGACTCGTTTTCTTGACTTTATCTCCCCACGAGCATGCGTAGTATGTGACCATCGCTTGTCGCCCACCGAGCGCTCGCTCTGTGGTGTATGCCTGTTCCATCTGCCACGCACCGGCTTCTACCTGAAGCCATTAGACAACCCCATGGCTCAGTTGTTCTGGAAGCTGTCGCCAGTCCAAAAGGCAGCAGCCCTGTTCTACTACCAGCCACATTCCGAGACAGCACAGCTGGTCTACCGTCTGAAATACAACAATCGCCCTGACATTGGTGAGGATATGGGGCGCGTCATAGCCAACGAACTACAGCAGTCCGACTTCTTCGACGATATCGATGTACTCTTGCCTGTTCCCCTATCCAGCAAGCGTCTGCGCCAGCGTGGCTACAACCAGAGTGAGATGCTAGCCATCGGCGTCAGCGACATCACACACTTGCCCATCGTCACCAAGGCACTACGTCGCAAGGAGTTTCACCAAAGTCAGACCAAGCTGAACCGCTGGCAACGCCAAGAGAATGTAGCCGACACCTTTCAACTTGTTGACGACAGCCACCTGAAAGGACGCCACGTACTACTCATCGACGACGTCTGCACCACTGGTGCCACCCTCATTGCCTGTGCCAACGCCCTCAAAGACGTAGAGGGCATCCGCATAAGCTCGCTCACCCTTGGATTTACGAAAGACTAATCCCGTTCATCTGACAACAAAAACAGAAATAATAAAGGGGTATTGAATGTGCTTCTTGAAAAGATTTCTACCTGAAAATTTGGCTGTTACAAGAATAATACCTACATTTGCAAAAGAATACATACAGACAATAGCACAACTTTTTAACAAATAGAGGAAATTATGAAAAACAGAATTTTGCAATGGATGTCCGTTTTACTGATGGGCATTGCAGTATTTGGAGTGACCGCCTGTGGTGGTGATGACAGCAACGATGATGGCGGCAGTACTATTAGTGCGGGATCACTAGTCGGTTGGGCTTTTGAGAAGACAGAGCAGTATGCCAGTACCGGCAACGTGGAGACAGCCCATTGGTATATCGAGTTCAAGACCACCAATTTCGTGATGGTCCACATGTGGGGTAACGGCTACGACGAAGACGGCAGCTACAGGTGGGACCACGGTGAGGTGGACTGCATGTTCACGGTAAGTGGCAACAAAGTGCTGATTACCTACAAGAACGACATCGGCGAGCAGGAAATTGTGCTGACCTTCAGAGGCACTGTTCCTGAGGGATGGACAGTGGCCAAGACTGGCAGCGGTGCCTCAGAAGAAGGCGGTGGTGGTACTGCTGGCACATCTGACATGTACGGCTATTACAGCAGCGACTCCTTCACCAAGTCGGTAGCTAATTATATTAACGATCTTACATCGATGGGCAACTACAATGAGAAGTCCTGGGAATCTATTGAAGAAAACCTCTGGGGCTATGGCTACCAGATACAGAACGGTAACACCATTAACCAGATGTTTGAGCGCGTGGACGTTAACACCAATGGCAGAGAGCCTAAAGCTGAAAAGGGCTGGACTCCCGTTGTCTACAAGACAGAATCTTACAGCGGACGTGCTGGTTCAAAGAGTGTTACCATCTATGTTTACTACTACTATCTGGCAGAGTACGAAAAGACATGGAAATATGTTGTCAAAGGCTCTATATTGGAACTCAGTGATGGCACTAAGATGGAATACAGCAGTAAAAAGCTGACGCAAGGTAATTCATCCTATACAAAAAGATAATTAGTAACGAAAAACAACGCAGGCTGAAGTCACCATGCTTCAGCCTGCGTTTTCTTGGTACCCCGACCGAGAATCGAACTCGGAACTAAGCTTTAGGAGAGCCTTGTTATATCCATTTAACTATCAGGGCAACAAAAACTACTGCAAAGGTAGTCATTTTCTGCGGAAAATGACTACCTTTGCACTATAAATTTCTATAAAAGACAAAAAACTATGGGAAAATTAGTCATTAACTCGTACGACGAGTTTGCCGCCCACCTGGGCGAAGAGCTGGGAGCCTCTGACTGGCTGCTGGTAGATCAGGACCGTATCAACCTGTTTGCTGACGCTACGCTGGACCACCAGTGGATACATGTTGACGTGGCTCGCGCCAAGGAGGAGAGCCCTTACAAGTCGACCATCGCTCACGGCTACCTGACGCTGAGTCTGCTGCCCTACATGTGGGACCAGATTATCGAGGTCAACAACATCAAGATGCTGGTGAACTACGGTATGACCGATATGCGCTTCGGTCAGCCCGTGATTACTGGCAGCCGTGTTCGTCTGGTAACCACGCTGCACAGCATCCAGAACCTGCGTGGCATCTGCAAGGCAGAGATTAAGTTCAAGATTGAGATTGAAGGACAGCGCAAGCCTGCCCTGGAAGGCATCGCCGCGTTCCTCTACTACTTTAATTGAAATAAAATGATCATCAGAAACGAAGGGGAGTTTGTTATTTAAGAAACGAATACCCATAATAACTCATAATCTGACCATAATAAATATTCTCTGCAAGCAGAGTGTGGCGTTGCGAATCCGGACAATTATGGATAATTATGGTTATTCGTTTCTAAGAAAAATAACATTCGTTTCCAGAAAAAAAATTTGTTTCCCCAGAAACAAATCAGCCCGCCTCCATGATGGAAGCGGGCTGATTTGTATATATCACTTTCTATTACTCAGCAGTAGCCTCATCCTCACGGATGGTGCGACCCATCACGAGGAATGCGGTAGGAGCAGCGATGAACAGTGACGACAGCGTACCGAAGACAACACCGAGAATCATGGCGAATGAGAAGCTGCGGATAGAATCACCACCGAGGATGAAGATACACAGCAACACAATCAGGGTCGTTACAGAGGTGTTGATGGTACGAGCCAGCGTCTGGTTCAGCGAGTCGTTGAACAACTGCTGGCGGTCGCGCTTGCCATAGAGCTGGAAGTTCTCACGGATACGGTCGAAGACCACCACCTTATCGTTGATAGAGTAACCGATCACGGTCAAAATAGCACCGATGAACACCTGGTCGATCTCCAGCGACATGGGAACGACGCCCCACAGTACTGAGTAGAAGCCGATGACCACGAGGGCATCGAGCGCAAGGGCGATGGTGGCACCGGTAGAGAAAGCCACATTGCGGAAGCGCAGCAGGATGTACAGGAAGATGGCAATCAGAGCGATGAATACGCTGATGATAGCACCATAGGTAATATCTTTAGCCACAGCAGGACCGACCTTTGCTGAGCTGATGATAGAACCACCCTCACGAACGTCGGGGTTCTTGAAGTCTTCCACATTAGCCTGGCTGATGAAGCCACCCTTCTTCAGAGCGTTATAGAGAATGGTCTCTGCCTCGTCGTCAACAGTAGGACTGTTAGACTCGATATCCCAGTTGGTAGATACACGGATGGTCTTGCCATCGGTACCCAGAGCGATAACGCTGGTGTTAGCCTCCTTACCTGCGTTCTCACCAATGGTGTTCACGAAGGTACCGGCCAGTGCCTGACGAACCTGCTCAACAGGAGTCTCCTTGTCGAGGGTAACCACATAGTTACGACCACCTGTGAAGTCGATGCTCTGGCTCAGACCGCGAACAGCGAATGATACGCAGAACAGTACAGCAGCAACACCCCAGATGATGAACGACTTCTTGTACATACCCATGAAGTTGTACTTAGCGTTCTGCATCAGGTTCTTAGAGTAACCGGTTACGAAGGTCAGACCGAGCCACTTGTCCTTCTTCAGGCGGTTCTCATAGACCAGACGGGTCAGGAACACAGCAGTGAAGAATGAGCAGAAGATACCGATGATCCAAGTGGTAGCGAAGCCCTTCACAGGACCTGTACCGAAGAACAGCAGGATGAAACCAGTAATCAGAGAGGTAACGTTAGAGTCGAAGATAGCTGAGAAGGCGTTAGAGTAACCCTTCTGCAGAGCCTCCTTCAGACCGAGGCCACGCTTCAGCTCTTCCTTGATACGCTCGTAGATCAGCACGTTAGCATCCACAGCGGTCCCCAGTGTCAGTACGATACCGGCGATACCTGGCATGGTCAGTGCAGCCTGGAACGAGGTAAGAATACCCAGTGTGAAGAACAGGTTGAACAGCAGAGCGATATCGGCAAGGATACCGGGGATGAAGCCGTACAGCATAATCATGTAAACCATCAGCAGCACAAAGGCAACGATGAATGAAATGATACCCTGCTGGATAGACTGAGCACCCAGTGAAGGACCAACAACCTCTTCCTGTACGATGCGGGTAGGAGCCGGCATCTTACCAGAGTTCAGCGTGTTAGCCAAGTCCTTGGTGTCCTCGATGGTGAAGTTACCAGTAATCTGTGAGTTACCACCATCAATCTGTGTCAGGATACGGGGAGCAGAGTAAACGGCGTCGTCGAGCACGATGGCTACGCCACGACCGATGTTCTGCTTGGTGATCTGGCTCCAGCGGCGAGCACCGTCAGAGTTCATCTGCATAGAAACAGAGGGGTGACCCATCTGGTCGAAGTCGTCCTTAGAAGAGGTGATTACGTCACCCTCCAGTGGAGCACGGCCGTTAGGCTCGGTAACCTTCAGGGCATACAGAGCGAAGATGTCACCCTTGGTGTTCTGACCACCGAAGTCCTCAGGCTTAGCACCCCAGCGCAGCTTGCACTCAGCGGGCAGCACCTGAGCAGCGATGTCAGAATAGATAATCTTGTCAACCTCAGCAGTATCGCGAGCGTTAGCATAACCTACGATAGCCAGTCCCTGACCCTGTACGGGCTGGAACACGCTGAACAGCGGGTTCTGCTTCTTTGCATCAGCCATAGCCTTGGCATCGTCAGCCT
Organism: uncultured Prevotellaceae bacterium; assembly: GCA_946410305.1. Taxonomy (GTDB): domain Bacteria; phylum Bacteroidota; class Bacteroidia; order Bacteroidales; family Bacteroidaceae; genus Prevotella. Next base: position 65,911 of record CAMJZV010000013.1, read on the forward strand.
TAGCATCCTTCTTAGCCAGCTTAGCAGCCAGGTCGGTAGAAGCAGCAGCGGCAGCAGTAGTGTCGGCAGCAGCCTCAGCAACGGTAGAGTCAGCGACCTCCTCAGCAGCGCCATTGGTGATGGCATACTTCTGATTCAGCTGAGCCAGCATAGGAACGATCTCCTGAGTGTTGTAGGTCTCCCAGAACTCGAGGTTGGCAGAACCCTGCAGCAACTTACGTACACGCTCAGGCTCCTTCACGCCAGGCATCTCAACCATGATACGGCCTGACTGACCCTCCAGCTTCTGGATGTTGGGCTGTACCACACCGAACTTGTCGATACGGTTGCGAACAACATTAAATGAATTATCAACGGCCGACTGTACCTCAGCACGCAGAGCGCTCTCAACCTCTGAGTCGCTTGACTGGGTGCTTACCTTGCCCTTCATCTGCTGGGTAGCGAACACAGCTGCCAAGGGGCGACCGTTGCTGTTCTGTTTCCAATACTTGATGAAGAGTGAGATAAAGTCGTTCTGACTGGTCTCTTCTTCCTTCTTAGCCTCGTCCATTGACTTCTTGTAGGCTGCGTCGGTCTTGTGGTCAGCCAGCACGTCGATTACATCGGGGACTGATACCTCAAGAATAACGTTCATACCGCCTTTCAGGTCAAGACCCAGGCCCATCTCCAGTTCACGGCACTGCTTGAAAGAATAAATTCCGCAGTACACTTTCTCGTTCATGATTGAGTCGAGGTACTCCTGACCAGCCTCCTCACCCATGGCAGCAGCCTTACTCTCGTAGTGGCGTGTTACGAAGGTGAAGGAAAGGTAGAAGCAGCAAACGAGAATCAAGACGATTGCGATAAATTTTACAATTCCTTTGTTTTGCATTGTTTGATTTTATTGTTTTATTTAATGTTTTCGCATTTTAAGCCCGCAAATATACACATTTTTCTCCACTTACAGAAATTTATTTGAAAAATTCGTGTGATTTTCACTATTTTACACCAATTTTTAACCAACATACCACTGGATAATGGTCACTGGCATCCATTTTTGAGTCAACAAAGCACTCATAGGGAGTAATGTCGGATGAACAGAACACATGGTCGATACGTAACGAGAAGGCTTTCTGATTATATGACAATCCAATGCCTCTGCCTGTCTCTACGAAACAGTCGTGCAAGCGTTTACCCATCATGTGGCGCGAGAAGGAGATGGGGTTGTCGTTGAAGTCGCCACAAACAATGACGGGATAGCGACCAATGTATTGATCTACATAATCGCACACCGTCTCTATCTGCTTAGAGCGCTTGGCATTGGCCTCAGCCAGCTTCACCATCAGCAGTTGCGACTCGGCACGCACGGAGTCTCTGGCAATTTCGCCCTTCAACAGCTGACGATATTGTTGGCGGTCTTCTTGGCTCAGATGGCAACTCTCGAAGTGGTTGTTCACCACGATGACGGTATCTTTGTCCACCTGCAGCCACCACGCTGCGCTGCCATTGTTGCTGGCAGTAGGATAGTCAATACGTTCCCTACGGATGATAGGGAAACGCGTATGGATGCCCAGACAGTTGAAACGCATCACGTCATTGCACAGCACCACGGTATCGTTATAGGCGAGACCACGCTCTTCGAAATGTTTAAAACAGTAGCGACGCCACGTGTCATTGTCCTCCTGTAGGCACACGATGTCAGCCTTCTCATCAATCAGATAGTCACGCACCTTCTCAAAGCCTTGCTCGTACTTGAAGTTGCCACCAAAGCTGCACACATTGTATGTCACCAGCTTCAGTGCCCCTTCAGGAGGCGACTGACTGGCATTGATGGGCATATATATAGAAATAGGTACGTACGCTAGGATATAGCCCACCACAGGAATCCACGCCCTGCTCCACTTGAAGATGAGCCAGAACAGCAGGAAAGCCATGTTGATAACCAACAGTATGGGGAACGCCATGCCGAGGGTAGACACTAGCGGATGGTCAGCAGGATTGATGCGGTCGCTAAACCCCACCAACAGCATCACAATGACGGTAGCCACATTCGCTCCCGTCACCATCTGCACGGTCCACTTCTTCAACTGCTTAATCACGATGGGCGCTTCTGTTCAAACAACTTCTGTTTTTCCTCCTTGGTCAGACTGTCATAGCCACTCTTGCGTATCTTGTCCAGTATGGCGTCCACCTCTTCCTGGTTCTTACGCTGGCGCTCGTTATACTCTTCGTCAGTCTCACGACGGCTGTTGGTCTGCTCAGCATGCATGTCAGCCTGATGCTGCTGGCGCTGGCGCTCCTCGTACTTACGACGCAGATTGTCGAAAAACTCCTGACCAGAGCTGCGCCCAAAGCGCTGACTGCTGTCCGGATGCTTGCGCCAGTAGCGTATCAGCAGGAAGCCAAACAGCATACCGCCCAGGTGTGCCATGTGTGCCACACCGTCGCCAGGACCACTCATCGCCGAGAACAGCTCAATGACGATATAGCCCACGATGAGCCACTTGGCCTTGATGGGGAATGGGAACGGAATGATGAACAGGCGCTCGTTGGGGAATATCATACCAAAAGCCAACAGGATGCCATACACGGCACCCGACGCACCGATGGTCGTCCACAGGTTGATATAGCTGTCCATCGATATCTGTGCGCCACCCATATTGACATACTGATAGGCCGAAAGACCCTGTGCCGCATAGTTGCCATACTGCACCATTTCCTGTGCAATACCAGCACCGACGCCACATACGATGTAATAAAAAAGGAATTTCTTCGGACCCCACACACGCTCAATGACAGAACCGAACATCCACAGGGCAAACATATTAAAAAGGATATGCGTGAAGCTGCCATGCAGGAACATGTAGGTCAGAAACTGGTACACGCGGAAGTCACTGGCCATGAAGAAGTGCAGACCCAACAGTGCGTTCAGGTCTACCCCACTACGCTGCATCACCAGCGTAGCTATATAAGCCAGAATGTTAATGACCAACAGGTTCTTGGTCATGCTTGGTATATTGTTCATCTATTCTTTTACTATTTGACGAAATACTATTTACTATTTTTCCTATGTAGCAACTAATGTGCCATTTATGGGCGCAAAATTACGAAAAATATCTGGTTTTTAGCACGAAAACGGGTCAATACACACTTTTTTTTACTAAAATAGCAATTTTTTTTGCATTTTTGTTTGTTTTTTCCCAACTTTGTCCTATATTTGCGTTCAGAAATCGACTTAAACTATTTATCATTCACTTTAAAACAACAAAATTATGAACAAAACAGAATTGATCGATCAGATTGCAGCTGGTGCTGGTCTGACAAAAGTTGACGCAAAGAAGGCTCTGGACGCTACTGTAGCAGCTATCAAGGACGCTCTCGTAAAGGGTGACAAGATCCAGCTCGTTGGTTTCGGTACTTTCGCTGTTGCTGAGAAGCCCGCTCGTGAGGGCATCAATCCTGCTACCAAGCAGAAGATTAAGATCGCTGCCAAGAAGGTTGCTAAGTTCAAGGCTGGCGCTGAGCTCGCTGAGGCTGTCAACAAGTAATTCTTGTTAAGAAAAAATCATAAGAGGACTTCACTACGGTGAGGTCCTCTTTTTTTTGCCTAAAAAAAATCATCGCTCAGGATTTCTCCTGAGCGATGATTGCCAAATGAGATGTCAGTCTTCACAATCGTCAAAGTCTTCAAATTCACGGCTACAAGCAGCACCACCGTCCTGAGTTCCAGAACCGAAACCTAATGTTGTCTTAGATGCTGCCAGCATCATCTGGGTTTCTATTTTCACGACGTTCATTACGGGATTGATATATGTCTTTTTCATAATTGTGTCCTCCATGTTTATTTAATGATTACTTTTTTACCGTTCACGATGTACAGACCCTTAGTAGGCTGAGCAACCTTGCGACCTTGCAGGTCGTAGACATCACTATTCACTTTTTCACTATTCACTAGCGTAGCGTCGATGCCAGTAGTCTCATCATCGAATACAATGTCGAGGGCACGAGCAGGAGCACTATCCAGGTGTAGATAAGCCTTGTTAGTAGCTACCGTTCCACTACCAATCTGATAGAACTTACCATCAGAGTACAGAATATAGTCTGGTGTTGTGCCATCAAATACGGTAGTACCGTCACCTTTTACTAAATAATTGGTTGCTGGAGCAGTAGCAGAGAGCACAACAGGAACCTGATATTCAGTATCTTTGGTACCAATCAGCAACAGAGGAGTATTCTCTGGAACAGCTGTCTCTACCCTTGTCATTTGAACCCCATTACCATCTGCATCAGTAGCAACATAAGCCTTTAGTCCCTCTATGTCACTGAAGTCCATTTTATAGGGTGTTACATAAGTAATCTTTGCATGGGCAGGAGTGATGGGCACAACCTTGGAACCTTTCAACACGATATTATCAAGGCGGACATTATCACCGCTTGGCGTAAATTTAATCGTAATTGAAGTCATATCGGTTGTTACACCAGTAAATGTAACAGTATGCTCTCCTAAAGTATTGAATGAAGCAGCACCAGAAATGTTAACTCCTTCTGTACTTGTAGAAATGGTCAGCGACTTGGCATTTGTTATGTATTTGAGTTGTAAATCTCCCTTAATATTCTCAAGAGGAATAGTTGCCTGGAAATATCCTGACGTTTTTCCAACTAGGAGTTCAGGTGATGTTCCTCCAGCATATACCTCTTCATATATTTTTGTATCAGAACCTCCATCATTGCAAACATAACTATATGTGCCTCCTGATGGAACTCCATCCTTACTATAAGAACTGAAATCCTCACTCCACAAAGTAATTGCATTGGGGTTCTCGTTGGTAACTGTCAGCTCATATTCTTTATAAGACGACTTGTATTCATCTTTTTTACCTGCATAAGAGGCTGTGATGGTTGTCTTTCCTTCAGCAACAAGGGTAACTATACCAGTATTCTCACCAACGGTAGCAACAGAGGTATTGCTAGAAGACCATGTTACGGCTGCACCAGGAACTGCTGCCGCAGGGCTTCCATAAGTAACCGTGGCGGTCAGAGTGCCAGCATTTGTCCCATAATATTTATTTGTATGGGTAATACCAGTAGTATTAATGGCCACTGTTGTTACCACACCAGCATCTTCTACTTTTTTGTAAAGACGTAATGGGCCACCTGTGCTAGAGGAATAACAAGCCCAACCATTAGTTCCATTATTACGGAGATTAGCATTAACTTTATTTGCAGTATTACCTTTATTTACAAATTCATAAGTAGAAGTTTCTTTTTCTGTTACAGTCCACTTTGCATAATCTGTTACAGAAGCGATGAGAGCTCCCTTATTCGCAGTTCCATTACCAGCTGCATATTTTTCAACTGATGCGTTATAAATTGTCCAATAATCTCCATCGGCTTCAATATGCCAAATCACGTCTGCTGAAGGGTTAGTTATTACGTTTTCGGAAGGTGTTGCAGTTCCATAAGTAAAGCGGTTACTACTAATCGTGTTCTTGAGAGTCTTCCCGCTGTAATAAATAACATAGTCACCTTCTGTGATAGTACCAGAGTACAATTCATAATCATCTGCCCACACGCTCGAACTACCTACTATTAGGGCGCATAGTAGGAGCATTGATTTAAGTAAGAGTTTTTTCATAATTAATTAAGAAATAATTATAGTTAGTATTACGTATGTCAATATAGCTAAGCCAGCGCTGAATACAGCTGACTTGGGGTGATAGTACAGCTGTCTTGGAGTCCAGATACAGCTGTCTCGTGTCTGGGAACAGCTAATACGCGAGCGTATACAGCTGTCTTTTAAAGGATTTTCAAAAGAGACCCAACAACCTACCATACCATTTGCAACATGCTGTGTTTCAGGAGAATGCAGAGTCAATAAAAGATTTATCCCTAACATCATCCCTAACATGATCCCTAACATCGTCCCTAACATGGTCCTTGACATTCACCCCTTGAGCCCCATCTCCCCTACACAGCTTATGGTAGGGATAAGGTTAGGGATGATGTTAGGTCTAATGTTAGGTCCGGCTACATATCAACCACTCTGGAATGCCCTGTCTACGGGCGTTTCAGAGTGGCCATGTTAGGTTGTTAGGTCTTTTTTTGAATAACCGTCTTTTTCCAGTATTTAAAAGAGCGCTGAGGACTCAGGGGGTCTGTCCCCCTGAGTCCTTATAGGGTTAGAAGTCTTCTTCTTCGTCATCGAAGTCGTCAAGCTCGCGGCTCATTGCGTCGCCGTCGTCTGGGACATCGTCGATAAGATTGATTTCACCAGTGCCACTCAAATCATCGAAAGAAACGGGTGAGCCTGCCATGATGTGCTGCTGTGAAGCAATCTTCACTACTAACAATTCTGGATTGATATATGTCTTCTTCATATTCGTTCTATTTTTATATTTGGAAAGAAATTGGAAAGAATAAGAAATAATTACAGCCAATAATTCATATTACTACTTATTGTTGGAATAAATTCTTTCTTATTGTTGCTCATTTCTTTCGGTTATTACTTAATCACGACTTTTTTACCGTTCACGATGTACAGACCCTTAGTAGGCTGAGCAACACGCTGACCAGCGAGGTTGAAGTAACCGTTATTGGTTATTGTTTCACGGTTAACGTTGCTGATAGCTGTAACGTCTTCATCATCGAAGTCGAGACTAATACGAGCTTCAGAATCTGTAGTCTGCAGGTATGCACGGTTCTTGGCAACGGTGTTTCCATTAGCATGATAGAAACCAACAACATCACCCTTCTTGCTCAGAATCCAGTTGTAAGGACCAGAACCTGTTGCAACAGCAGCGTCGTTACCACGAACGAAGAGGTTACCAGTTACGTCGTCGTTAGTTGTAGCTACTGGAACCTCGAAGTCGGTAGCGTTGTTCTTAGCACGTAGCAGAACACCAGTACCTGCTGGCACCTTGTTGACCTTGTGCAGCTCAATCGTTGAACCATTCTCCTTAGCGATGTAAGCCTCCAGATTCTCTACGTTGGTGAAGTCGAGCTTGCTGCTGAATGCAAATGTTGCTAATCCTGCAGAAGTCACTGTTACAGGAACCTTAACGTTAATCTCCCCAAGAATCTTGACACCTTTCTTACCAAAATAGCTAGTTATATCTCCCATCACTAGAACTTTAGCACCAATCAATTCAGGATGGTTACCTACTCCATAGGTATTCTGTGTTGAAGTTCCACTTATTTGAACAGGAGCAACATTTGCAAAATCGGTCTCATCCTTGTCATCAGCAATTGCCCAGTTCGAATTATTACCTGCAGCAGGATTAGTGGTAAATGAAGTGGTACCAGAAACGTAACCAACAATATAACCTTCAACATAGACATCAGTTTTCTCTGATGTAAGAGCTAACATTTCAGCTACCGTATAAGGATTATAGACAGAGCCCTTCTTGGTCTTATCAACAACAGTAATAGTATACGATGCATTAGCAGGCTTATATGTCGCATTACCAGCAAATGAAGCAGTTACAGTGACTGAGCCTTCTACGTCTGTATCAACAAGAATGTCTCCATCAACCTCAATAGCAAGATCATCAGTACCAGTGATGGTATAGGTAATAGGAGATACGCTCTGTGGATTGTTTAATGTAGGCAACGTATATTCACTATCAGTTGCTCCCTTGTTAATTTCAACTTCTGAGGCGCTCCATGACAAGGTTGCAGCAACGTGTGGATCTGGAGTAAGAGAAACAAGCTCATTACCTTGTGCAAATTCGTATGTGCTACCAAATTTAACGAGATTACCAGAGATAATTACGATATCACCAACTTGAACTGTAGAGGCATCTGCAGTTGTTGAACTGACGCAACGATAAGCTTGTAACTGGTCAGAAGTAGTACTTCCATCGGTAGAAATGTTAAAACTAATATTCTTATGATCGGAATCCCAAGCAGTAACAATCTCTGAAACGATACCAGTAGCATAAACACTTGTAATACCAATATTGGCATCAATAGCGGCACGAGCGTCAGCTACGGTATAAGGATCTGATTCTGTACCAGCATGTCCTAAGATAAGATAGCTTGCAGTAGCCACTGAGCTATCGTAGCTTCCATCCTTAACAGCTATGGCCTTCAGTGTAGCTGTAGCGCTAACGCTAATAGGACTTCCGTATACAGTACTTTCGTTAGTAGGAGTAGAGCCATCAGTGGTATAATATATGGTTGCACCATCAGTCTCAGTGCTGATAGTCACATTCTGAGGAGAAGTATAGACTCCACCATCAGGTAAGAATGTCGGGGTAGCACAAGTGGGGGTGCTCCCACCAGATACCGTTGCAGTAATAGTCTTAACTCTCCAATGGCCACTACCAGAAGGACGGGTAAATACAACTGAAGCGGCTTCGCCTGTCCAAGTTCCAGTAGACTTATTGTACGTTCCTACATTGACAACGTCATCACTTGTCGGCTTATTATTTCCATCGTAAGTGATAACAATCTGAGTCAGATTACCACTTTTAGCAGCAATCGTCATGGTACCATTTGCGTAGACGCGAATTGCAGCACCCGTGGTATAATACTTACCATCGTTTCCACCTCCTGCAAATGTCACAGTAAAATCACCACCATCAAATGGGTCACTATACTGTACACCATTTTCCAAATTTAAATCACTAAAAGTGATAGTCCCCGCCCACACGCTCGAACTTCCTACTATCAGGGCACATAGCAGGAGCATGGTTTTCATAAGTAATAGTTTTTTCATAACGAATAATTATAGTTAGTAAAATGTTTTTTCAAGCAAATTCTATCAACGTGCAGCCAGAACTGCACGACGATGCAAAGATATAAACAATTTCGGAAACTGCCAAAGAAAAACTACTATTTATTTTGCCGTTTCAACGAAAAGATTTACTTTTGCAACATAATCGAAAAAACATAACCAACTATTCACTAAACAACAACACACCAACTATGAAAAGATTCTTTCATATCTTGCTACTTGTCAGCATCGCGTTGACAACATGGGCACAAGGTAACAACGCTTTGGAACAGGTGAAAGCAGACCCACGGAAAGCCTACGGCACAGACTATCCCTATCCTTACGAGAAAGTAACGCTAACAAAGGCGCCCAGCGGCTACACACCATTCTACATCAGCCACTACGGTCGTCACGGCTCGCGCTACTACTGGAACGACGAGTTGTATCGTGAGATGGACTCACTGCTGACCAAGGCTCACGACCTCGGACAGCTGACACCCGTCGGTGAGGCATTCCGCGAGAAATACAATGCTTGCAAAGGCGAACTGGCCCTGGGTGTCAGTGAGCTAAGCGACAAGGGATGGGAACAGCACCAGTTTATTGCCCGCACCATGTATAACAACTTCCCTGAGGTCTTCAAGAACGGTGGCGACGTGTATGCCATCTCCTCACTGGTGGGACGCTGTGTGATAAGCATGGCGGCATTCTGTCTGGAACTGACGCAGTGTAACCCGAAGATAGAGATTAGAGAGGAGTCGGCCCGCAAGATACTGGATGGCGTGAAGCCCGACGACCGTCAGAACCCACTGCGCCACCGCTGGCCACGCTCAAAGCCCCGCTATGAGAAGAACAGGGAGAAGTTCCAAGGCAAGGACTCGCTGAGAAGCGTCATCGTACCCCGCGTATTCACCAGCACAGAGGGACTGCCTGGCAATCCACACCACATTGGCAGCAACCTCATCAACCTCTATACCTCGTTGCCCAGCATCGGTCATGAGGGTATGATGGAGGGTATCATCACTGACGAGGAACTGGCAGCACGCTGGGAGACAGAGAACCTGGGGGGCTACTCCTGGCTGTTCGCAACTCGCTACGACATGATACCCATTCTGCAGGATATCATCAAGAAGGCTGACGACGTGCTGAGCGGCAAGACACAGCGAGCTGCAGACCTGCGCTTCGGTCACGACACTTGCCTGGGACCACTGACTATACTGATGGGCATCAACGGTGCTGACAAGGACCCCGAAGACCCCTACGAAGTAAAGAACTGCTACCAGACATGGGAGACCTGTAAGGCTTCGAACATGCAGCTGATCTTCTACCATAGCAAGAAGCAGGGCCAGGACATTCTGGTGAAGTGCCTGCTGAATGGCCAGGAAGCTACGCTGCCTCTGCCTGCAGACAAATACCCCTACTACCGCTGGCAGGACTTCAAGAAGTTCTTCACGGACCGCTGCAACAGCGTGCAGTACCAGTAATCGAGTGTGCGGAACGGTTCCGCCGTTTCGTCCATGATCACAAAAAAATAACGCCCATCAATGCTACTACAGCACGATGGGCGTTACTATTGTATAGTAAGAATAATTGTTATTCCATCACATTCTCCTCACCAAAGTCGAGGACATTCTTCTTGTTAGCCTGCATGCGCTCGTACTCTTCCTTAGAGCCGACGATGATCTTGTCGAACTCACGGAGACCAGTACCAGCAGGAATGAGGTGACCGGCAATCACGTTCTCCTTCATACCCTCCAGGTTGTCGCTCTTACCGCGGATAGCGGCTTCGTTGAGCACCTTGGTAGTCTCCTGGAACGATGCAGCAGACATGAACGACTTGGTCTGCAGAGCTGCACGGGTGATACCCTGCAGAATCTGGGTAGACGTAGCGGGCACAGCATCGCGAACCTGTACGAGACGAAGGTCGCGGCGCTTCAGGCTTGAGTTCTCGTCGCGCAACTTGCGAGCGGTAACAATCTGACCCTTCTGGAGGTTCTCAGAGTCACCAGCGTCAACAACAACCTTCTTACCCCAGATGCGGTCGTTCTCCTCAGCGAAGTCGAGCTTGTCGACAATCTGCTGCTCGAGGAACGTGGTGTCGCCTGGATCGTTGATCTCTACCTTACGCATCATCTGACGAACGATGATCTCGAAGTGCTTATCGTTGATCTTCACACCCTGCAGACGGTAAACGTCCTGTACCTCGTTGACAATGTACTCCTGAACAGCCGTGGGACCCTTGATGGCCAGGATGTCGGCAGGAGTGATAACACCATCAGAGAGTGGTGTACCAGCACGTACGGCGTCGTGCTCCTGTACCAGGATCTGCTTAGACAGCGATACGAGATACTTGCGCTGCTCACCAGTCTTAGAGGTAACGATAATCTCACGGTTACCACGCTTTACCTTACCCATGGTGACCTCACCGTCGATTTCAGATACGATAGCAGGGTTCGATGGGTTACGAGCCTCGAAGAGCTCGGTAACACGGGGCAGACCACCGGTGATATCACCACCCTTGGCAGCAGCACGTGGAATCTTGACGAGGGTCTCACCTGTCTTAACAGTCTGACCGTCCTCAACAACTACGTGACCACCTACAGGGAAGTTATAGGTACCTACAACGTCGCCATTGGCATCGATGATGTCACAGGTGGGAACCTTAGACTTATCCTTAGACTCAGTAACGATCTTCTCGGTCAAACCGGTGGCTTCGTCGGTCTCAGCACGGAAGGTAATACCCTCGATAACGTCGTGGAACTTCAAGGTACCGGCATACTCAGTAACGATGACGGCATTGAAGGGGTCCCACTGGGCAATCTTCTCGCCCTTCTTAACAGTGTCACCATTCTTGAAGTAGAGTGAAGAACCGTAAGGAACGTTGACGGTAGACAGCACGATGTTGGTGTTCTTGTCGACGAAACGCATTTCACCCAGACGGCTGACAACCATCTCACACTCGCGGCCATCCTCATCGAACGGAACAGTACGAACCTCTTCCAGCTCAATCTTAGCATCGTTCTTAGCAACAATGCTGGCATTTGCTGCTGCGTTGGCAGCCACACCACCAGCGTGGAACGTACGCAGAGTCAGCTGAGTACCAGGCTCACCAATAGCCTGAGCGGCGATCACACCGACAGCCTCACCCTTCTGTACCATCTTACGGGTAGCGAGGTTACGACCGTAACACTTCATGCAGACGCCATGCTTAGACTCACAGGTGAGCACGGAACGAATCTCGACGCTCTCGATAGGTGAGTCCTCGATAGCCTGTGCGATAGGCTCGGTAATCTCCTCACCAGCGGCTACGATGAGCTCGCCGGTAGAAGGATGAATGATATCGTGAACAGAGACACGACCGAGGATGCGCTCATACAGCGTTGAAATGACCTCGTCGCCGTTCTTCAGCGCGGTGCAGACGAGTCCGCGGAGCGTACCGCAGTCTTCCTCATTAATAATCACGTCGTGTGAAACGTCAACCAGACGACGGGTCAGGTAACCAGCATCGGCCGTTTTCATGGCGGTGTCGGCAAGACCCTTACGGGCACCGTGGGTAGAGATGAAGTACTCCAGCACTGACATACCCTCCTTGAAGTTTGACAGAATTGGGTTCTCAATAATCTGAGCACCCTCAGCACCTGCCTTCTGGGGCTTGGCCATCAGACCACGCATACCAGAGAGCTGGCGAATCTGGTCCTTACTACCACGGGCACCAGAGTCAAGCATCATGAATACGGCGTTGAAGCCCTGGTCGGCCTCAGTCATCTCCTTCATCAGCACATTACCCAGGTCGTTGTTGACGTGAGTCCAGGTATCAATAACCTGGTTGTAACGCTCGTTGTCGGTGATGAAACCCATATTATAGTTCTCGGTAATCTGCTGAATCTCGGCATTACCCTTTTCGATCAGTTCCTTCTTGGACTCAGGAATGATGATATCGTCAAGGTTGAACGACAGACCAGCCTCGTAAGCCATGCGGTAACCAAGGTTCTTGATACCATCCAGGAACTCGCAAGCCTCAGCAAAACCTACGTTCTTGATAACGTCGGCAATGATGTCGCGCAGTGACTTCTTAGAAACGATCTTGTTGACGAAGCCAACCTCCTTAGGAATGATGCCATTAACGATGACACGACCAACAGAGGTCTCTACCATGTGCTTCACAGGCTTGCCATCGACGATATCGTCAACCATAACCTTTACCTGAGCGTGCAGGTCGCACTTGCCCTCGTTATGGGCAATGATAGCCTCTTCAGGACCGTAGAAGGTCAGACCCTCACCCTTAGCGCCTGGACGAATCTTAGAGATGTAGTACAGACCGAGCACCATATCCTGTGAAGGCACAGTGATAGGAGCACCGTTGGCAGGGTTCAGAATATTGTGGCTCTGGAGCATCAGGATCTGTGCCTCCAGAATAGCTTCGTTAGACAGGGGAAGGTGAACAGCCATCTGGTCACCATCGAAGTCAGCGTTGAATGCGGTACAAGCCAGTGGGTGCAGCTGGATAGCCTTACCCTCGATAAGTTTGGGCTGGAAGGCCTGGATACCCAGACGGTGCAGTGTTGGTGCACGGTTGAGGAGCACAGGATGACCCTTCATCACGTTCTCCAGAATATCCCAGATAACGGGCTCACGACGGTCAACGATCTTCTTAGCAGACTTGACAGTCTTCACAATGCCGCGCTCGATGAGTTTACGGATAATGAATGGCTTATAGAGCTCAGCAGCCATCAGCTTAGGCAGACCGCACTCACCCATCTTCAGCTCAGGACCTACGACGATAACCGAACGTGCTGAGTAGTCAACACGCTTACCGAGCAAGTTCTGACGGAAACGACCCTGCTTACCCTTCAGTGAGTCAGAGAGTGACTTCAGAGGACGGTTAGAATCGCTCTTCACAGCACTTGACTTACGGCTGTTGTCGAAGAGTGAGTCGACAGCCTCCTGCAACATACGCTTCTCGTTGCGCAGGATGACCTCGGGAGCGTGGATCTCCATGAGGCGCTTCAGACGGTTATTACGAATGATGACGCGACGATAGAGGTCGTTCAGGTCAGAGGTAGCGAAACGGCCACCATCCAGGGGAACGAGAGGACGCAGCTCAGGAGGAGTAACGGGGATAATCTTCATGATCATCCACTCAGGACGGTTGATGCCCTTCTCCACGGATGAGCGGAAAGCCTCTACCACCTGCAGACGCTTCAGAGCCTCGTTCTTACGCTGCATAGAAGAGTCGCTGTTGGCGCGGTCACGCAGCTCGTAAGACAGTGAGTCAAGGTCGAGACGAACGAGGAGGTCGTAGATGGCCTCAGCACCCATCTTACAGATGAACTTGTTGGGGTCGCTGTCCTCCAGGTAGTCGTTTTCAGCAGGAATCTGGTTGTCGATGATCTCGTTGTATTCCTCCTCAGAGAGCAGGTCGTACATCTGCGAACCCAGTGCGGGGTTGCCATCGGCATCCTTCTTGCCAGCCATGATACCAGGCTGGATAACCACGTAGCGCTCGTAGTAGATGATAGCGTCGAGCTTCTTGGTGGGCAGACCCAACAAGTAACCAATCTTGTTAGGCAGTGAGCGGAAGTACCAGATGTGGGCTACGGGCACAACGAGTTCGATGTGACCAGTACGCTCACGACGTACCTTCTTCTCGGTAACCTCTACACCACAACGGTCGCAGACAATACCCTTATAACGGATGCGCTTGTACTTACCGCAGGCACACTCATAGTCCTTGGTAGGACCGAAGATGCGCTCGCAGAACAGACCGTCGCGCTCGGGCTTGTAGGTGCGATAGTTGATGGTCTCAGGCTTGGTGACCTCACCGAAAGAGTTCTCAAGGATCTCCTCGGGTGATGCCAGACCGATGGTAATCTTCTGGAAATTACTCTTTATCTTTGTATCTTTCTTGAAAGCCATATTTCAATTCTTAATATTTAATCTTTAATCTTTAATCTCTGAGATTAGTCCATCTTAATGCTGAGACCCAGACCCTTCAACTCGTGCAACAGCACATTGAGAGACTCAGGAATACCAGGAGTTGGCATGGGCTCACCCTTGACGATGGCCTCGTAAGCCTTAGCACGACCAACAACATCATCAGACTTGATGGTCAGAATCTCCTGCAGCACATGGCTGGCACCGAAGGCCTCCAGGGCCCAAACCTCCATCTCACCAAAACGCTGACCACCGAACTGGGCCTTACCGCCAAGAGGCTGCTGAGTGATGAGTGAGTACGGACCGATAGAACGGGCGTGCATCTTATCCTCAACCATGTGACCGAGCTTGAGGAAGTAGGTGATACCTACGGTAGCGGGCTGGTCGAAGCGCTCACCGGTCTCACCATCATACAGGTGGGTAGAGCACAGGCGAGGCAGACCTGCCTTGTCAGTCCACTCAGCGAGGTCGTCGAGCTTAGCACCGTCGAAGATCGGAGTAGCGAACTTGACACCCAGACGCTTACCGGCAGCACCGAGGATAGCCTCAAAGATCTGACCAAGGTTCATACGAGAAGGCACACCCAGCGGGTTCAGTACCAAGTCAACGGGACGACCATCCTCGAGGAATGGCATATCCTCCTGACGTACCACCTTAGAGACGATACCCTTGTTACCGTGACGACCGGCGAGCTTATCACCGACACCGATCTTACGCTTCTTGGCAACATATACCTTAGCCATCTGCAAGATACCTGAGGGCAGCTCGTCACCAATGGTGATGGCAAACTTCTTACGCTTCATCTCGGCATCGAGCAGCTTGAACTTCTTCATGTAGTTGATGATCAGCTTACCGATGAGCTCATTCTTGTGCTCGTCATTAGTCCAGTTGCTGATCTGGATATCACCGTACTCGAGGTTCTTCAGGTTGGTGACAGTGAACTTAGCACCCTTAGAGATAATCTCTGCACCAGTGTAGTCCTTCACACCCTGTGAAGTCTTACCCTTGGTGAGGGTCATCAGCTTCTCAACGAGAATATCCTTCAAGTCGTCGCACTTTGCCTCGTACTCCTCATCGATCTTAGCCAGCGTAATCTTGTCCTGCTGCTTGGTCTGACGGGTCTTCACGGCACGTGTGAAGAGCTTCTTATCGATGATGACACCAGTCAGTGAGGGGTTAGCCTTCAGTGAAGAATCCTTCACATCACCAGCCTTGTCACCGAAGATGGCGCGGAGCAGCTTCTCCTCAGGAGAAGGATCGCTCTCGCCCTTTGGTGAAATCTTACCAATCAGGATGTCGCCTGGCTCTACGCGAGCACCAACACGGATGATACCATTCTCGTCGAGGTCCTTAGTAGCTTCCTCGCTGACATTGGGGATATCTGAGGTGAACTCCTCAGCACCACGCTTGGTCTCACGAACATCGAGAGAGTACTCATCAACGTGTACAGAGGTCAGCACGTCCTCACGAACGATGCGCTCGTTGAGCACGATAGCATCCTCATAGTTGTAACCCTTCCAAGGCATGTAGGCTACCAACAGGTTGCGGCCCAGTGCGAGCTCGCCATCCTCAGTAGCATAACCCTCAGTAAGGATGTCGCCCTTCTTCACACGCTGACCCTTGTTACAGATAGGACGCAGGTCGATAGTCATGTTCTGGTTGGTACGACGGAACTTAGGAATGCGGTACTCCTTCATAGCGGGTTCGAAGCTAACAAACTCCTCATCATCTGTACGATCGTAGAGGATGCGGATGGTGGTAGCATCAACATAGTCGATGACACCCTCACCCTCGGCAGTAATCATGGTACGAGAGTCCTCGCAGACCTGCTTCTCGATACCGGTACCTACGATAGGAGCCTCGTTGTGGAGCAGAGGTACTGCCTGACGCATCATGTTCGATCCCATCAGTGCACGGTGAGCATCGTCGTGCTCCAAGAAAGGAATCAGAGAAGCGGCGATAGAGGCAATCTGCTGTGGCGATACGTCCATCAGGTCTACCTGTGTAGGAGGCACAACGGGGAAGTCAGCATCCTGACGACACTTAACGACCTTGCGAATGAAGGTACCATCGTCGTTCAGAGGTGCATTACCCTGACCGATTACGTGGCTCTCCTCTTCCTCAGCGGTGAGATAGACGATATCGTCGTTATTCAAGTTGGCAATACCATTCTCCACCTTACGGTAAGGAGTAGAGATAAAGCCAAGCTCGTTAATCTTTGCATAGACACACAATGACGAAATCAGACCGATGTTAGGACCTTCAGGGCTCTCAATCGGGCAGAGACGGCCATAGTGTGTATAGTGTACGTCACGAACCTCGAAACCGGCACGCTCACGAGAAAGACCGCCAGGACCCAGTGCAGAGAGACGACGCTTGTGGGTCACCTCAGCCAGCGGGTTGGTCTGATCCATGAACTGTGAAAGCGGGTTGGTTCCGAAGAATGAGTTGATAACGCTGGAAATAGTCTTGGCGTTGATCAGGTCAGTCGGAGTGAACACCTCATTGTCGCGAACGTTCATGCGCTCACGGATGGTGCGGCTCATACGAGCCAGACCGATAGAGAACTGATTAGACAGCTGCTCGCCAACCGTGCGAACACGACGGTTAGACAAGTGGTCGATATCATCGACAGCGGCCTTGGAGTTCACCAGCTGAATGAGGTATTTGATAATCTCAATGATATCTTCCTTCGTCAGCACGCGCACATCCATATCGGTATCGAGGCCAAGCTTCTTATTAATACGATAGCGACCTACATCACCCAGATCATAGCGCTTGTCTGAGAAGAACAGGTTCTGGATAACCTCACGTGCACTGGCATCATCAGCAGGATCTGCATTACGCAGCTGACGGTAGATGTACAGCACAGCCTCCTTTTCTGAGTTCGACGGGTCCTTGGCAAGGGTATTGAAGATAATAGAGAAATCCTGGGCCATCGACTCGTCTTTGTGAACGAGGATGGTCTGTGCGCCGCTCTCAAGAATCTCCATCATATTATCATCAGTAATCTCCGTCTCACGCTCGAGGATCACCTCATTACGCTCAATAGAAACCACCTCACCAGTATCCTCATCAACGAAATCCTCGTTCCAGCTCTTCAGCACACGGGCTGCCAACTTGGAACCAACATACTTTTTCAGAGTAGTCTTATTGACCTTCACCTCCTCAGCAAGGTCGAAAATCTGGAGGATCTCCTTATCCGTCTCGAATCCGATGGCACGAAGCAGTGTTGTTACAGGCAACTTCTTCTTACGATCGATATAAGCATACATCACATTGTTGATGTCAGTAGCAAACTCGATCCAAGAACCCTTGAACGGAATAATACGTGCAGAATACAACAGCGTACCATTAGCATGTACACTCTGGCCGAAGAAAACGCCAGGTGAACGGTGCAACTGAGATACAACCACACGCTCGGCTCCATTGATAACAAAGGTACCATTGGCTGTCATATAAGGAATCGGACCCAGGAACACGTCTTGGACAGACATGGTAAAATCGGAATGATCCGGATCCGTACAATACAGTTTCAGCTTAGCCTTCAAAGGTACACTATAGGTCAGACCGCGCTCCAGACATTCGTCAATCGTGTAGCGGGGCGGGTCAATATAGTAATCCAGGAACTCAAGAACGAAATTATTACGCGTGTCGGTGATAGGGAAGTTCTCTGCGAACACCTTATACAGACCGTCATTCTTGCGTTCCTCAGGCGGAGTGTCCAACTGCAGGAAGTCTTTGAATGACTTTAATTGCACATCAAGGAAATCCGGAAACGGCATAGGATTCTTGACGCTGCCAAAGTTTACTCTGTTATCAATTACTTTTGAAGCCATATATTTTAAAATAATGTTTCTAGTTCTACTAGTACTACTAGTCTTACTAGTTAGACTAGTTTCGACTAGAAAAGACAAGAAAATGGTCGGGAACCCTCTACTGGAGAGCTCCCAACCATATTATTGTTGTTGTGCTTAAATTATTTCAGCTCAACTACGGCACCAGCCTCTTCGATAGCCTTCTTCAGGTTCTCAGCCTCGTCCTTAGACAGGCCTTCCTTCAGAGTAGAAGGAGCACCGTCTACGAGATCCTTAGCTTCCTTCAGACCCAGTCCGCAAGCTTCCTTAACGGCCTTTACAACCTGCAGCTTAGCAGCACCGGCCTCCTTCAGAACAACGTCGAAAGAAGTCTTCTCCTCAGCGGCAGCCTCAGCGCCACCAGCAGCGGGACCAGCAGCAACAGCAACAGCTGCAGCAGCGGGCTCAATTCCATACTCGTCCTTCAGGACTGTTGCCAACTCTTGTACTTCTTTTACTGTGAGGTTAACCAACTCCTCAGCAATAGCTTTAATATCTGCCATTTTATTTAACTTTTTAATTGTTTTTTAATGTTAATGTTACTTATTTTCGCTTATTTGTTACGCTCAGCGATAGCGTCAAGCAGCCCGTGGAGCTTGCCACCAGCATTCAGTCCAGAAACAACGTTCTTGACTGGAGACTGCAGCAGAGCCACAACGTCGGCGATAAGTTCGTTCTTGCTCTTGATAGATACCAGTTCCTCGAGCTTGTCGGCACCTACGAAGAAACCCTCTTCTGCATAAGCAGCCTTCAGGGCGGGGATGCCTTCCTTCTTGTACTCTTTGAGGAGCTTAGCGGGAACATTAGCAGTCTGTGTGAAGAACACAGCAGTGTTACCCTTCAAGCTATCATACAGGGGCGAGAAATCAATATCAGAAGCCTCGAAAGCCTTGTGAAGAAGGGTGTTCTTCACAACAACCATCTTGATTTCATTCTTGAAGCACTTGCGACGGAGATTGCTTGTCTGCTCCGCATTCAGTCCGGTAGTGTCTACCAGATAGAAATGAGGATACTCCTTCAGCTTCTGTCCAAGTTCTACTACGATAGTATCTTTTAATTCCTTTTTCATTTTACTAAACTTTTACGAGTTATTCAACTGATTTAGGATCAATCTTAATACCAGCGCTCATAGTGCTGGACATAAAGATACTCTTCATGTAGGTACCCTTGGCAGCAGCGGGCTTCAGCTTGATGATGGTCTGCAGGAATTCCTTAGCGTTTCCGTAGATCTGCTCAGGAGTGAAAGTGATCTTACCGATTGAGGCGTGTACGATACCAGCCTTGTCAACCTTGAAGTCAATCTTACCCTGCTTAACTTCCTTAACTGCCTTAGCAACATCCATAGTAACAGTACCACTCTTGGGGTTTGGCATCAGACCACGAGGACCGAGGATACGGCCGAGGGGACCTAACTTACCCATGCAAGAGGGCATCGTGATAATTACATCAACATCAGTCCAACCCTGCTTGATCTTGTCGATATACTCGTCGAGACCAACATAGTCGGCGCCAGCTTCCTTAGCAGCAGCTTCCTGATCGGGAGTACAGAGAGCGAGCACACGTGTCACCTTACCAGTACCGTTCGGCAGCGATACAACGCCACGAACCATCTGGTTAGCCTTACGTGGGTCTACGCCCAAGCGTACGTCGATATCAACAGAAGCCTCAAACTTGGTGGTGGTAATCTCCTTCACCAGCTCTGCAGCTTCCTTCAAAGAGTATGCTTTCCCTGCTTCAACCTTATCAGCTACCAACTTTTGATTTTTTGTCAGTTTACTCATTTTCTTAATTGAAGTTATTTATTATTTACCAGGGAAGTCCCCTTTAACAGTGATACCCATGCTACGTGCTGTACCAGCAATCAACTTCATAGCAGACTCAATAGTGAAGCAGTTCAGGTCAGCCATCTTGTCCTCAGCAATGGCACGAACCTGATCCCAGGTTACGCTAGCCACCTTCTTACGGTTAGGCTGAGCAGATCCACTCTTTACCTTTGCGGCTTCCAACAGCTGAACAGCTGCGGGGGGAGTCTTGATAATGAAGCTAAAAGACTTGTCTGCATAGTAGGTGATAACGACAGGAAGAATCTTACCTGCCTTATCCTGGGTTCTGGCGTTGAACTCTTTGCAGAATCCCATAATGTTAATACCCTTAGAACCAAGAGCAGGTCCTACTGGGGGTGAAGGATTCGCAGCGCCACCTTTAATCTGTAATTTGATTAATCCAGCAACTTCTTTAGCCATTTTCTGTTTTTAAAAATTTATTGAGTTATATATATGAGTCACGAGAGTGGAAGCCTCCCTTGACCGTATATAGAACGAGCATTCCGTAACAAATGCCCTATTCTTTCTCTACTTGCGTGAAAGACAACTCCAGAGGAGTCTTGCGACCGAAGATCTTGACCATCACCTTCAGCTTGTGCTTCTCGGTATTCACCTCCTCGATGATACCACTGAAACCACTGAAAGGTCCGTCAGTAACCTTTACGGTCTCGTCAACACTGTATGGGATATTGAGCTCAGCGCTCTCAATCGTCGTTTCTTCTGCAGTGCCAAGAATGCGGTTGATGTCAGACTGCTTCACCTCCTGGGGATTATCCAAGCCACCAAGGAAACCCAATACATTGGGGATAAAGCGAAGCATGTGAGCAACCTCACCTTGCAGCGTAGCCTGTACGAGCACATAGCCAGGAAGGAAGAGTTTCTCCTTGATGACACGCTTACCATTACGGAGCATGGCATACTTCTCAGTAGGAAGAAGAACCTCACCAACGTGACTACCGAGTACATCGTTGTGCTTCTTGGCAGCATCGATATACTCTTTCACCTTGCCTTCTTTTCCGCTAACGGCACGCAATACGTACCATTTCATTCCTGATGTTTCAGCCATTACTCTAAAAATTAGTTAGGATAAACGGCACTCATGACTGCCTTGAACGCCACGTCCATCAGCCATACCACTACAGCAATAATCAACGAAGCCGAAAGAACCACCACAGCACTCTGCGTCAGCTCCTTGTAGGTAGGCCAAGTTACTTTATGGGCCAGCTCATCATAGCAGGCCTTGCAATAATTGATGAATGTCTTAAAAATCTTCATATTATCTTCTTTCTTAGCACGGGAAGGAGGACTCGAACCCACGACCCTCGGTTTTGGAGACCGATG
>CAMJZV010000014.1 GCA_946410305.1 uncultured Prevotellaceae bacterium
ATTCTTTCTTCATCTTGAACCTTTAAGTTGTGTCCAACTTTCTGGGTTCACTTCACATTATGTCCCAGCAATACGCTATAGCCATTCTCCGAGGGCTTAGTAGACAAGATATAGCCCGACAACTGACTGACAGCCACATCGACGGCAATGACACCCACTCGCTCACCCGTCTTGTCGTTAAACGGCAGACAGAATGTCACCAGCGGCTCGCGTTCGGTATGGGCACCTTTCAAGGGGTCTATCCAACCTATCCATCCCGTAGACATTGGCTTGGTGTACCACTCCTGTACGTTATAAGGACGGTTGGTAAAAGTCTCAGAAATGGTTAGGTCCAAGGCGCCGTTAGTGGCCGACTTCTTATGATGTACATAGGCCATAAACAAGTCTTTTCCAGGATAGTATCCTGGCTTGAAGCAGATGGCACAACCGTCGATGTAGGGGTTGCTCAATACCAACTCACGGCTATAGGTATACATGCGGTCGGGCTCATCCAGGTGCTGTCTCAGGTCGTAGTAGATGTTGCCTGTTGCCTGCTCTACACTCAGCAAGATATTATCTATATGCTGCATCGTAGCCTCCAGCGTATGCTCGGCATTACGCACTCCTTCATCTCGTAATGCCTTGTGGGAGAAATATGCAAACACTGCTAATGCTACTCCTAGCAGCAGCATGGCCTCGCCTATCATTTGTAAGTTATGTCTAGTTTCTTTTCGCATATTGTTATTGTGCTCGTCTAATAATTATCTCCACCACTATGATTCCCATGAGTGCCACCAGCAGCAGTCCTATACCCACCAGTAACAGAGGTTTCTGTATCTCACACTTCGGAGCTACTACCGCCAAGGTCCAATCGATACCTTCTATGGGTCCGTAATACAGGGTAGAAGGTTCTCCATCGATTATCATATCTATCGTACCACTTTTCTTCTGTGCGATGTTCTGCAGCATCTCCTGATCCTTCACCATGATCTTCTTGTTCTCAGGATAGATGATGGATGAGCCATCCTCTTTGATAACCACAGAGAAGAAGTCTAACTTCCTCTTCATACGATACTTATTCAGCAAGTCACAACCCTTATATTGATCATCGATGCGCTGCAACTGCTTGGTCAGCCAGTCAAAGGTGATGTCGGCACCACATACACAGGCCAGCTGTCCCGAGTCGTCGAATATCGGTTCTACAAAGGTGCAGTAGTGACCACTGATACTGGTGCCATCATAATAGTAATAAGGATCTGACCAGAAGGCATGCTTAGACTTCTTGGCGCGCACATACCAGTCTGACTTGGTATAGTCGTGACGAGCAGAACCCACCATCGTCAACATGAATTCACTGCTGTCAGTATGATGTACGTAGGGCTCAAACCACGTTCCTTTCTCCTTAAAATAATGGGGTTCAAAGGCAGCAAAATAGCCTCTCACGTCAGGGGCCAGACTGGTCTTACTCTTCAGGGCATCAATGACAGCCTCTGGCGACTCCATATTCTTTCCGACCTCATCAAACACGTTTCTGGCATTTGTCTCCACACCATGCACGGTCTTGAACATCTTTTCTGCCAAGATATTCTGCAAACCGACATAGCGTGCATAGGTTTCTGCTTTCATCGCATATGAGAATGCCCAAAAAGACACACCTGCACTAATGATAATAACTGCTATAACAACAAGCAGTACACCTACAGATTGTTTCTTCACGATAAATAATATTCCGTCTTGGTGTTATTGACTTACTCTCTACTATGAAACATATGCAAAAGTAAGAAATTTTCCGCCAATTCCCCCTAACAGACCGAAAAATTAACAGATTTTAATAAACAAGGATTTATCAAAGCTGTCCTGCTTCTACCATCAGCACCACTCGTTCTGTCAGTCGGTCTACTCCTTCAGGGTCATACTCCTTCTTCAACGATGCTCCGAATGCCCAAGCAAAGGCTTGGTAGAAACCAGCTTTCACAGGACCTAAAAAGGCCTGCACCAACTCGTAGCCAGACGAATGGCTCTCACGATAAATCAGTTTGATGAGCAATTTGCCTTGTGAATACGTCAGCTTCTTCATGCGGGGCTTATACTCCTGCATGACGCTCTTCTCCACCCTCTTCATGTGTTCTTCACGCGCCTGCTTGGTAGGGAGCGTTTCCAGATAAGCCGCAGTCTCCATCATAATCATGCGTGCCTCCTTGGCAATAGGCAATACCGTCTTCACATTCTTCACCAGTCGCATATAGGCGCCCTGCTGCTTCTTGCTGCTGAATGACACTGGGGGGAAGACGTAGACGTTGTTCATCTCCATATACTGAATGCTGTCGCCGTCTTCCAGCACCTTACCCACCTTCACGGTAGGCACGAAGGTGGGACTATCCATGTCCACCTCCTGCCGTTTATTGTCCTGCGCCATCACGCCCAGAACAAGCAACCACATGCCAAAAATCAACAGCATTTTCTGTTTCACGCCACAAAATTACACATAACCAAGCGAAAAACCAAATATATTTACGTTAAAGAATTGCAGAAAAATGCGATTTTTCTTGGTGGTTTCACAAAAATTATCTATTTTTGCAAATTATAAGGTGCAGGTTACTACTTGCCACAATCTAACGAATACCAAAAACTAAAGATGGAGAGAAAAATGATGAACGAGAAACGATTCCACAAGACATGTAACCTGTCGTCCCGCCAGATTGTTTATTTGGCAATAGTTTTGTTGCTGTCATTGCAGGCATTATTGCCTTCGAAAGCGCAAGCTGCAGATAATAATGACGAGACTGTCGTCATCGACGGTGTCAGTTATCACGTGCTTCGTTCCAGTGCAGACTGGACACGTTTAGGCCAGTTAGTGACAGAAGCTAATGGAAAGTCAGACGTGAATGCTATTCTGGATGAAGACTTCACGGTGACTGAACCGCTACCCTCAAATGCACCCTTTAGAGGTATCTTCGATGGCAATGGCCATACGCTGTATCTTAATATTGACAGGGGAACGAATAACACTGGAGCACCTTTCCTCACGGCAGCAGGGTCAACCTTCAGGAACCTACACGTGGCAGGAAATGTTAATGGCGCCATACATTCCTCAGGACTTGTTAGTAAAGTTGCAAACACCCCCAACATCTACTTCGAGAGTGTCTGGGTATCTGCCAATGTTTCTACCAATAGCAGATATCTTGGAGGTTTCCTTGCACATAGTGGCAATGCCAGTGTGTTTATGACTGACTGTCGATTCGACGGCAAGCTGTCAAGCACTAGTAACGAGCTCACCTACGCCGGTGCCTTTATCGGATGGGGAGGTGACGGTCCTTGGACTTTCCACCGTGTCTATGAAGATGGAACATATTCCGTAAAAGGAAGTGCAGGAGGATTCTGTCGTGACAGTAGTGGTAACAGATGGTGGGGTGGCAATAGCAAAAGTACCCTTTGTCTCTCCTCTCATGACTGGGGTGAGATGGATGACTCCCAACATAAAAACGTTAAGGATCAAAATGAGGTTGTCTCCAGAATGAATGCTGAGAAGCCTGGAACATGGCAATTGGTCGGTAGCAAGGCCATCCCCGTGATGAGGAGAAACGGACTGGAAGCCACCTTTGAGCTCTACGACATGGTGCCTGGTACAGACAGTAATGAGCTGAACATGTTGAAGATTCCTTTCTCGTGCGACCAACAGGTAAAGTGGATAGAGGCCAACTACATCGATGAGGACGGCAACTTCAAGAATCTTGGTCGTATGGAGATGCCCAAGAATACCTATGCCGGTTTTATCAAGGTTCCAGCTACTGAGGCTCACTATAACCTGACAATCAGGGCTAAGCTGCTGGTAGGCGAGGTGAATGTGGTTTATGATAAGAAGAACGATGCCGTGATGCACAATCCGCGCAATTTGTCGGCAAAGCTGCTTCGTTTCAAGAAAGACACATTGGCGTATGCTGGTACCATGCGATTGGCGTGGCGCATCCATAATGCCAAGTATAATGACGTGGTGAATGGTGACCAGTTTGTCGTGCTGCGCTCGCTGACAGGCAAGATGGAAGACTTGGAGCAGATAGGTTCCGTTGCGATGGAAAGCGGCGACTCTATCTATACCTATGATGACAACAAGCTGATGGAAGTCATGACGCAAGAACGACTCAGCGCAGGTACTCCACAGTTGAAATACATCGTCATCCGCGCTTCTGCCCAGCAGTTGTGGGGTCTCAATAACAATGTAGCTTCAGACGCTGTGAACTATACGCTGGACAATCTGCACCTGTTGCGCATCCAGAACTACACCGCCAAGTGGGAAGACCAGACAGAGCACACGGTAAAGGTAGAATGGCAGTATGCCGACGAGTATGGTGCTGCTTGGGACGGTCGTGCAAAGATGAAGATGCTGGTGACCTCTACCAATCGAGAAGGGGCCCCTGTAGATTCTACCACTTATACGCTGACAGCCGACGAGATGGCCAAGTGTAGCAAGGTGGTGTCGCTACATCGCTCGTGTGTAAACTATAAGATAGAACTCTTTATCGAACAGAGCACATCACCGCTGGCAATGAAAGGCGAGACGTATATAGAGATACGGACCGCGGACGACTGGAAATCCTTTGTACAAAAGGTGGCTGACGCTGGTGGCACGACAGTGAAGGCCATGCTGATGGCAGACATTACCGTGACAGACATGGTTGGCCAGAAAGAGAGTGTTCCGTTCTGCGGCGTCTTCGAAGGCAATGGCCACACGTTGACTTTCAACAAGAGTAATGGTAACGAGAACTACATTGCCCCCTTCCGTTATGTTAAGAATGCTACCATCCGCAATCTGCACACGAAGGGTTCGATTAGCAGCAGTAAACAGTTTATTGCCGGCATGATAGGTAATACGGTGGCTGGTGGTGAGGTTGTCATTGAGAGCTGCCATTCGTCCATGGAGATGATTAGCTCGGTTAATGGCGATGCCACGAATGGTGGTTTGGTGGCTGTCAATAACGCCAATCAACTGACTATCCGCAACTGCGTGTTTGATGGCAGCTTCAAGGGTGCTGATTGTAACAAGAATGGCGGATTCGTTGGTTGGCTGAGAAGCAAGGGAACTCTGGAGAACTGTCTCTTTAGCCCGTCAGAAATCAGTACGAATGTCGACGAATGTGCCACATGGGCCCGCAACCCAAGTAATCTCACACTTGTCAACTGCCACAGTACCGTAGAATATAACGAATTTGCAAACTACTTCGTGATCTGTTCTACTGCTGACTGGAATACTTTCTGTCAGAAGGTGAAAAATGCCCAAGGCAACAGTAATGTGAATGCTGTGCTGGCTGCTGACATTACTATCAGCCAACCTGTGGGAGAAAACAACTCTTCACCTTTTAGAGGTGTCTTCGACGGCAATGGCCATACGCTGAACGTGAATTTACAAAGTGGTGACTACTATCTTGCACCTTTCAAGCATGCTAAGAATTTCACTATCAAGAACCTGCACGTGACAGGTAATGTAAATGGTGGTAATTACTCTTCAGGACTGGTTGGTAATGGTAATATCTCTGGCACCAATGTGATTAGTAATTGCTGGGTTTCGGCAACCGTCAAGAGTAATAATATGAGAATTGGAGGTGTTCTGGGATATAATCCTAAATATAATTGCACCATCACCAACAGTCTTTTCGATGGTAAACTAACAGGCAGCGACTATAACTATGGTGCTTCCTTTTCCGCTCTTACCGCCTATTCAACCACTGACATCAGCAACTGTCTGGAGAATGGTGTTTATGAGAAATTTGCGGCTATCGGTTTCTGTCGAGACAGTGATAATGGTTTCGGATATGACGAGAAGAACAACTGGAGCTACAATAACTTGGCCAAGAGTGTAGGCTCGATGTTGGTAGAAGAACTCGCTGCACAGCTGGGCACCAGTAATTGGCAGGTGACGAATGAGAGGGTTGTTCCCAAAATGGCCTCTGCTGCCATCGGAAGCGTTATTGGTAAAACTGCTGACGAGATTATCTTCCTGTTAGGTTCTAGCTACTGGACAAAAGACAATAGCGGTAAAGTAGTGCCCATCACTGAGGACAAGTCGCAGGTGACCATCAATCCTGCTGCCCCTGAGCTTCCTACCTTCTATTACGAAAACCTGGGTGAAATCGATGAGAACTCACTCGTCGCCCAGACACAGCAGTCCTCAGTAGTGCTGACATGGGGTAACAAGAATGACGATCCCGTAGACTATTACGAGGTATGGCGCAGCGATGTGCAGGATCCAGACAATTTCATCCGCATTGCTACCCAGCTGCAGGAGACACAGTATGAGGACAAGACGACCTCGCCCGTCCACCAATACAAGTATAAGGTACGTGGCGTGAACGACTGTGAGGGACAACATTATACTGATACCAAGGTGGTGGAAGGCCAGTGCGTACAGACTGCTACTGCTTCAGGCTTCTTCCGCTTCCTGGATGGTACGGGTATCCCTGGTCAGGTTATCTATACTACGTTGCCTGACGGACAGCTCAAGGAGACAACCACCGACGAGAGTGGCTACTACGTCCTCCGTGACCTGCCTTACGTGAATGCTACAAGGACAGAGTACACCATCTCTACACGCCTGAATGGCTATGATGGTTCAAAGACCATTGCCTTCGGCACCAGTGCTGGAGAGAATGTGGTGAAGGACATTGTCCTGGAGGTGGAGTCGAGTGTAAAGATCTCCGGTTATGTACAGTATAACGGTACCAGTATCCCCGTACAGGGAGTATCCTTCAAGGTCGGTAGTGGTGCTAACATCTATGAGGTACACACAGCTGCCGGCAAGGTGACCACTGACCACGAGGGTAAGTTCTCGTTCCGCATCCTGCCAAACCAGTCTTATCAGATTCAGGCTTACAAGGACGGACATAAGTTCTATCAGGATGGCTACTTCTATGAAGACGACAAGGATACCGAGAAGGAGCACACCTTTACTGTCGACAAGGCAGGCATCTATTTCTATGACGACACCCGTGTGAAGATGATTGGCCGCATCGCCGGCGGTAAGGAACAGGGCGCTATCCCCTTGGACAACTCACTGTCAAGGAACAACCTGGGTGACGACCTGCAGATGGTGCTGACGCTGGAGGGCGACAATGCCTCACGACTGGTATGGGACATCCAGGACAAGAACAAGAAAGAGCGCGACGAAGAGTTCGTGCATAATGCTCACGACAAGAAGTACGAGTATAAGACAAAGGTACACACCACCATCAACCGCATGGTAGTAACACCCGATGTGCATACTGGTGAATATATGGTCATGTTGCCACCTGTGAAGTGGAAGATTCAGCAGATTACTGCCAAGGGTTATCCCACACTGTTCCAGGACGGACAGATGGGTGACGTGCTTGACCTTACCGACTCACTGACAGCACATTCAGACACCATTATAGGCTCATGGAAGAATGCGGACCAGAATGAGGTGAACAAGGCTGTCGTCACCTACCACGCCAAGTATAACCGCATCTACCACTCGCCTGTGCTCATCGACTACAAGCAGCAGAATTTCGATGCGTTCGACTACTTCGGTGACCACTATTACAGTTTCAAGAACATCAGTGGTGACAAGGCGAAGCTGACGCTGGCCTATGGCGTCAAGAAGAAGGACTGGCCTAAGGGCAAGAGAGACTCGCTGGAGACCAAGTACGTCTTTGGTTATCCGGTATTCAGCATTGACCGCAAATATCCCGTGAAGATTTCTGCTACGGAGAAATACTACTATAACAACAACATGAAGAGCGACACTGTCGACGTTATCCGTCTGGCCGGTGGTAAGGTGACTATCCACAACGGTATGGTGAGCTCGATACATAAGGATACCCTGCGATTGGATAGCGTGGGCGAGGCCACTTACCTGTTGGAGGCCGCCCAGACGCCGTACCTGTTGACAGGCTCTGACGCGCTGCGTACCGTCAGCATGACGCTGGAGATGGACAGCACGTATTATGAGGCTGCGCCCTTACGCGCGTACATATTAAATATTCAGCAGCTGAAGGGTGCTAAAGAAATCCTGAGCTACTCGGCACCACAGCTTGTCGACATTCTGCGTGACCCGCCCGGTGGTTCATCGAAGGCTACGCTGAGCAAGGGCTCTACGCTGAAGTATTCGTATCAGATGGATATGACGTGGAGTGCTGGTGCTTCGTTGACGATTGCCGCAGGTAGCGGTCTTAACAGCTTTACTGGTGTGGTAGCAGCTCCGATGGGTGCTGGTGGAGTAGGAGGTTTCAATGTGATTGCCTCTAATGCCGTGTCCACTTCTATTGACTTGGTATGGTCGGGAAGCGGCAACCGCGCCTTTAACTATACGATGACGACAACGGAGGACATTTCGACAAGTTCTGATCCAAAACTGGTGGGTGCTAACGCCGACCTCTATATCGGTGTAGACCAGAACATCGTGGTGAAGCCCGCAACGGCCATCCGCGTGATTCCTGACAGCATCTTCGTGAGGATGCAAGGACAGGTGAAGTCTGGCCGACTGTTGGAGATTGCCCAGGGTCTGGATGATACAGGTGGCGTGCTCCACATGGTACGTGATGAGGTGGTGACTTATGGACCAGTCATCAAGTCGAACTTCGTACACTCACAGCAGTATATCATCAAACAGCTCCTGCCGTCGCTGAGTGAGCAGATCTATTCGTTGATGTTCACTGGTACGAAGACAGAAGCCCAGGAGCAGGCTAACGCTACGGGCGAGGTGGTCTATTGGTCAAAGGTTGATAAGGACCACAAAGACTTTGGAACGGACTATGAAGTGATAGCTCCTTCTCATGCTACTGGCTTGGAGATTAACGAGGTTGCCCGCTATCAGAACACCATGATGGCATGGGCTGAGATGATAGGTCAGAACGAGGAAGAGAAGCTGAGGGCTACCGAACTGGTGCAGAACTACGATCTCGACGGAGCAGGATCGGTTTCCTACTCTGAGTCGTTTACCAGTGAATACTCGAATACCCATTCGCTTGTTAGCCCCATCACTCCGATGACGGCCCAGTATTTTGACAGTAGTGTAGGCAATACCGCTGTGAATATTGCAGCCATCCTTGGTCCCACAGTGGCAAAGATCTTAGGCTCTGTCTTCAAGGCAAAAGCTGGTGAGACAAAGAGTGGTACTGGTTCTGGTCGTGATGAAGACGGTCACATGGTCGTAGAGGTTTCGGCTGTTGGTGTCACCTTCAAGTTCGGTCTGGTGCCTTCGATGAGCTTCAACGTGAAACCGAAAGATACGGAGACTCATTCATACAGCCGTAAGGAGAGCTTTACCATTGGTATGGACAAAAAGAGCAGCCTGAACTTCGACGTCTATCGTGTGAAGACGGTTTCTGAGGGTTTGAGTGGCTATGATGACGTATTCTTGAGTAATGATTTCTTCGACAGGACGGAGGATAACTACGAATACCTGAAGCGTGACTTAGACTTGGATAATTATAAGAATACCAAGAGCTTCGTCTACCGTACCCGTGCTGGTGCTACTTGCCGTCCTTGGGAGAATGAGCGTAAGACCCTCTTCTATAATCCTGGAACAGTATTAGACGAACGTACGAAGAAGATTGAGAATCCCGTTATCAAGATGGATAAGCAGAGCGTCAGTGGTGTGCCTTTCGGCGAACCTGCTCGCTTCAAACTCTATCTGAGCAACGAGAGTGAACAGCCTGAGGCAGCTTATATCTACTTTAACCTGTACCTGAATGAGACGACGAATCCCCATGGTGCCAAGCTGATGGTGGATGGTATGCCGCTCAGCGGTAATGGCCGAACCATCGAGGTGCATCCGGGACAGGTGACAGAGAAGACCTTGGAAGTCTATGCCGGCGAAGCATTCGACTATGAGGGTCTGACGATAGGCTTTTTCTCGCAGAATGATGTCGATATTTACCAGGAGGCTTCTTTCGACGTGCACTACTTGCAGACAGCTGGTGCTGTGGCCATCACGACGCCTGGTGATAAGTGGATAATGAACTGCGACGCACCACAGGAGAATGGTAAGGGCTGGTATCTGCCTGTCGTCATTAGTGGCTTTAACAAGAACCAGCATAACTTCGACCACATCGAGTTCCAGTACAAGGAGTCGACACGTGGTGATGATTACTGGACGAATCTCTGCGGCTACTATGCTGACTCGACGATTTATGTCGCTGCCAGCGGTACGAAGGAGATGATACCAGAGAACGGCAACATTACTACCCGCTTCTTCGGCGAGGGTACTGTCATGGAGAAGGCTTACGACCTCCGTGCCGTGCTGTTCTGCAGAAATGGTAACAGCTTCCTGACCTATGAGTCGAAGGTGCTGAGTGGTGTGAAGGATACGCGCCGTCCGGAGCTGTTCGGCTCGCCTGAACCGAAAGATGCTGTGATTGGTGCCGGAGAGAACATTATCTTCAACTTCTCGGAGGACATTGAATACAACTATCTGCAGTCTACCACCAACTTCCAGGTAATGGGCGAAACCAACGAGTCCAATATACTGGAGGCTCCCTCATTGCAGTTTGGCGGTTCTGGCTATGCCTATAGTGAGGCTCGTCGTAACTTTGCGGACAAGAGTGTGACCATAGAGGTGATGATTAAGCCTGACGAGCTCAACGACGACATGCCTATCTTCTCACATGGTAGCGACGGCAAACTGCTCCAGTTGTGGGTGACAAAGGACAAGAAACTCAAGGCCGTTGTCGACGACAGCGTGCTGGTGGGTAAGAACGTCATCGATTTCAAGAGCTTCAAACGTGTAGCACTGGTGCTGGACAACGAGAAAAAGAAGATATATCTCTATAGTGATGGTCAGGATGCTGTGCTGAATGACGTTACCTATAGTGGTTATGGCCAGATTGTCTTTGGTGCTACGAATCTGTCGGATATCGCTAAGGTCAGCTACTTTAAAGGCCGTATGTTGCAGGGCCGTATTTGGAACCGTGCATTAGACCTGGCTACGCTGAACAGCTATGGTAACCAGTTGTTGACGGGCTATGAGATGGGTCTGACCGACTACTATCCGATGAATGAGGGTTCAGGCAACTATGCCACTGACTTGGCACAGGGTGCCCACCTGATGCTGGAGGGTGCCTCATGGGCATTACCGCGAGGCATGTCGTTGAAGCTGGATAAGAACAAAGTCAACGAGAAGACGCAGATGAAGGGTCTGCAGCTGAAGAATGAATACTTCTCGGAATTTAATGAAGAGAAAGACTATACGCTGATGTTCTGGTTCCGTACTGTCGACAAGACGGGTACGTTGTTCAGTAGCGGTTCTGGCCGTAAGACCGACGTGGGTGCCAAGAACAACTTCTTCATCGGTTTGGAAGACCAGACGCTGAAGTATCGTACTAACGGACATGAGTATGAACTGGGTGACCACTACTGTGACGATGTATGGCACCACTATGCCATGACGGTGAACCGTGTTCGCAAGGTGGCCAGCATTTATCTGGACAACAAGTTGAAGGCACAGTTTGTTACTGACTCGCTGGGTAGTCTGGCAAGTACCAACTACTACTTAGGTAACATGGTCTGGCAGGAAGAGGGTCTGGAGAACGACAAGACGTTACAGGACAATGCCCTAACAGGTTATATCGACGGATTTGCCCTGTTTAAGCAGGCTCTGCCTACTACCCTCATCCAGCGTTACTCACAGAAGTCGCCAGGAGGATCAGAGAAGGGCCTGGAAATCTATCTCGACTTCGACCGACAGGAGCGTCAGAAGAATGGTGACCTCGTGCTGCAGCCTTACGTGCTGAACAAGAAGGTGAAATACGATAATGACGGTAAAGTCAGTGACAAGCACGACAACATCTTCGTTGAACAGGAAGATGTCATTACTCAACTCGTTGACCTCAATGTTGGTGCTCCCGTACAGGCTTATGAGGAGTTGCGCAACCTGAACTTCAGTTTCGTGGGTCGTGACAACCAGTTGCTGATCAATATTGACGAGCAGGATAAGCGCATCAACAAACGTAACATCTACGTAACGGTAGCTGATATCCCCGACAAGAATGGTAACTTCATGTCGTCGCCACAGACGGAGTGTTTCTATGTGAACCGCAATCCGTTGACGTGGGTTAGCAAGAGCATCAATGAGACCATGCTGGAAGGTCAGGAGTACAAGATAAATCTGCATATCCAGAACGAGGGTGGTGCAGCACATACTTATACTATTGAGAACCTGCCGCGCTGGATGACAGTGAACAAGACGACTGACATTGTGGAAGCACAGGGCACTGACATCGTGACCGTCACCATCAGCAAGGATATCAACGTGGGAACCTACGACCATATCATTTATCTGACTGATGAGGATGGTCTGTTGGAGCCGTTGGCTATAGAGCTGACCGTTGAGGGACAGGAACCTTACTGGATTGTTGACCAGAAGATGAAGCGCTACTCGATGAATGTGGTGGCACAGGTCTTTGTGGGTAATACCCTTGTGACTGACTCACGTGACCAGGTGGCTGCCTTTGATGCAAAGGGACGCTGCATGGGTGTCAGCAATGTGAAGTATGATACCAATACGGGGCGTAGCATGGTCTACCTGACAGTCTATGACAGTACAACGGTGGCTAACCAACTGTCGTTCAACCTGTGGCATTATACGACGGGTAAGATC
Source organism: uncultured Prevotellaceae bacterium (assembly GCA_946410305.1). Taxonomy (GTDB): domain Bacteria; phylum Bacteroidota; class Bacteroidia; order Bacteroidales; family Bacteroidaceae; genus Prevotella. Next base: position 12,587 of record CAMJZV010000014.1, read on the forward strand.
ATGCAGCTGACAGCTTCGCAATTGATTAAATTTGAAGACCAGAGCATTGTGGGTAGTGTGGCAAATCCCATACAGATGCATGCCGATGACTTGTACCAGCAGAGAATCCACCTTGAGGAGGGCTGGAACTGGGTATCGTTCAATGTCTATAATGCTGCACTGCGTCAAGTATCAACGGTGCTCAACATGTTCCCGTGGAAGGAAGGTGACATCGTTACCGAGGACTCGGAAGACTTGACACTGGTATATAAGAACGGCAGGTGGATGAGCAACACCGACAAGAATATCAGTAAGGTAAGCCTGTCGCAGGAGTTCTGCTACCGCGTGAAGGTTCAGGAATACCAGGAAATTGATATCTGGGGAACCTGCTTCAGAAATCCCGACCAGCGCACCATTCATTTGAAGAAGGGATGGAACAGTATTGGCTATACCCCGATGGTGAACCTGCCTGTTGCTACGGCACTGACAGAGTACTTCGATGAGGCAATGCCTGGTGATGTCATCAAGAATCAGCATGAGTTCGCGATGTTTACCAGTGATGGCGCTGGTAGCGGTGAGTGGCTCGGTTCACTGGAGTATCTGAAACCAGGTCAGGGCTACATGCTCTATCGCCAGAAGGAAGAAAACTGCTCATTCCGCTATCCGTACTATGAACCAGGATCAACATTCATTGATATGGGTTCTTCACGTGCTGCACGCTTTGCCACGACGATGAATGTGGTGGCTGAGGCTATTGGCGTAGACCTTGAAGAGGGTGACCGCCTGGTAGCATATGCTGGTGGTGAGGAAGTGGGCTTGGCCGAACTGAAGGTGGCCAACTCTCAGTTGTTCTATCTCAGCATTGAGGGTGACCAACAGGCACCGCTGTCATTTGCCATTGAGCGTGATGGTGAGATTATCGCTATGACGGATGAGGCTATGACCTATGAGGCTGATGCCATCATGGGTACTCCTTCGGAGCCTACGCAAATCAACTTCGTACTGTCTGACCAATTGCCACAGGAAGGCTGGTACACACTACAGGGTATTAAATTACAGAATGCACCAACCAAGAGTGGTGTATATATCTATAACGGACATAAACAGGTAATCAAATGAAAATAGGAAAGATCATGATACTCGTCGCAGTCCTCACTATGGCGTGGGGCTGCTCGTCAGACGATGAGGAGAAGTTGGAGGGCTCTACGTTTATAGCGTCAGAGAAGCCTAAATGGCTTGCCAACGTGATTGGCAATGATGATAAGCCCCAATGGGAAGCTCCAGACCCGTTGAAGTATGAGAGTTCCATGTTCATTATGGTCAAGCTAGAACAAAGGTTAGTGGGAGTCTCTACCGATAACGACATGATGACGGTGCTTATCAATGGTGAATGTCGCGCTGTGCCTGCTGTACGTCAAATTGATAATTTCAATAGCTACTATTTCGTACTGAAGGTTCGTGGCAACAGCAAGGACCGTGATGTGTCTTTCTCGCTTTGCTACTATTGTGCTATGCTTCATCAACTGTTTATTCTGACAGGAGAAGGGAGCTTTGCCGCAGAGCGAACATATGGTGTTGAAGAAGATTACATTCCGCCCTTGTTCAAGGGTAATACGAAATTCCCCATTCAGTTTAAACAGTTAATCCATTTACCAGAGAACGCTCCCTTTAACCAATCCAAGGATGATCGTGTAGCAGTCTTTGTAGGTGACGAATGTCGCGGTCAGGGAGAACCTGACTATCCTTTCTACGTATTCTGTACTAATGAGAACGAAACACTGCAAGTGCGCTATTACAGTGCAGAGAAGGGTGGTATCTATACGCTGAAGCAGACTATGGTTCCCACAAAGGATGAGGAACGGGAGTCCACTATCGCATTTTAAAGTAATAACATTAAAACGAAATAACAACAATGAAAAAGAAAATCTCACTATGGATGTTGACTGCTGTCCTCTTTACAGGAGGCATCATGGCGCTGAGCAGTTGTTCACATGACAAGGACGACTATGTGAAGAAACCCTATGACATGACGGACGAAGAACGCATCAGGTATGCTGAGCAGGTCTTGGGTGTAAAGCTTGACAGGAATCAGAATTGGATACTGACCGAGCAATATGACCTGAAGGTCACTGCTAATGCTGACCTTGAGGATATTGTAGAGGTGGCAATACTTGACGGTAGCCCCTATGCAGGTTCCACACACAAGCTTGCTTACGCTAATGTAAAAAATAATGAGTCGGTAACACTCTCGTTCCGTGCGCCTTCAGCAGCGGAACTGCTCTATGTCGCTTGTCTGACGAAAGGCGGACTATGTATAGCACGTCCTTTCCAGCCAGGTACTGATGTGGAGATGTCGTTCCGCGATAATCTGGCATCTGCCAACAAAACTCCTCGCCATGCGCCAAACCGTCGAAGCATGACAGGTCCTTTGGAACCTGATACGGAAAAGGACTATATCATCGACTATCCCAGTTTCTATCGTGCCGTCGAGAAACTGCTTCCTGAAGGTCAGGACAACCGTTCTGTCATTGGCAGTCACGACTATACCAATACCCTTCAGGTGCGCGAGAACCTTTATCAGATCTACGACCTGCCCATCTTCTTCATTGGTGGTGACAACCAGACCGATATTCACCTGCTTTATACATGGTATCCGCAGGGTGAGCCATCTTATCAGGAGTCGTTCCTCATCAACGACAGCTATGATGGCACTGGCACGGTAGCAGAGAAGATTGACTTTAAGAATTGGAGAGTGAATGGCCACTATCTGCAATGTCGTCGCCTGACAGAAGACAGAGAAATTGACAGGCAGTTTAGTCCTGGTGATAAGCTGGTTCTTCAGTTGGCCAAGGGCGAGCAGCTGATGGAAGATGCAGACAAGCGTGTCAAGGTCTTTATGCTGAATGGCTATGTATTCATCGCCTGCGAGGATGGTGAAGGCGAGAACTGTGACTGGGACTATAACGACCGCATCTTCTGGATGTCGTATGGTGCTGAGCGTATTGAGAAGGCTAAGATGGTGCCCTTCCCACCTGAGCCCATGAAGCCACAAGTGTGGACCTATGCCTGGGAAGACCGCGACAAGGGCGACTACGACATGAACGACTGCGTGATAGAGGTGCAGGAGAATGAAAACGATAAGAATAAGCTCGATGTGACCCTTGTGGCACTGGGTGGAGCCCGCAGACTGTGGCTGGGCTTTGACAATAAGAATGCGACAAACTACAATGACTATATCCATGTCTTTGAACAAGAGTTGCACGAAGTGTTAGGCATTCCTGTCGGTCAGATGGCCAATACGGGTAATGGTACGCGCACAGTCGATCCCATAAAGGTTACCATTGCCAAGCCTGCAGGCTTCGACTTCCAGACGTGCTCGTTTATTCTCGGTGCTATGTTCAAGGAGGATCAGCAGGGTGTCTATGAGAATGACTATTATGCCATCAAGATTGCGACAGCAGGGCAAGACCCTCATGGCATCATCATTCCTGGCCAATGGCAGTGGCCTACGGAGACAACCTGCATCAAGGAGGCCTATCCAGACTTTAACACGTGGGCTAGCGACCACACGAAAGCTAAGGACTGGTATAACAATCCCAAAGCAGGCAAGGTTGTAAAACGGTAATCATCATAAACAATAATGACACAAGTTAACAGATATTCTATCACACTTATTGTTGCAGCCGCTATCATCATAGAGGTGTTAGGGGCTGCACAATATTTTATGGCTCGCAATGGCGCTAAACAGGAGATGCTGGAAAAAGCCCAGCGTGACATGCAGGAAAGCCAGCGAGTAGCCATAGTAAAAACTGAAGTAGAAACAGCGCTGAAAAATGCTGAACAAAGCATCCATCTGACGCTTGGCAACCCTGAAACCAGCTATAGCATCGCTTCACGCATCATCCAAGTGAATCCACACATCATCGGCGTAGGCGTTGCCTTTGTTCCAAACTACTACAAAGATAAGGGCCGTAACGGCCTCTTCCTGCCATACACCTACGACGACCAACCCAGTATTACCTATAAAGGCAAACGCACTGGCGATGCCCACATACAGACACGCATACCGAATTTTGATTATACCAAGCGTGACTGGTACAAAACGGCGATGGAAGGAAAACGCCAATGGACAGAAGCATATGTCGGCGAAGGTGGTATCAACGTACTGATGTGTACCTATTCTATTCCTATTAAGGATAAAACTGGACATACGGCTGGCGTACTCTTTGCCGATGTGACGATGGAGGATGCTACCATCATGATGAACAAGATGAACCATGGAATCCGCAAAGGCAGCTACGTCATTCTGGGCATCCAAATTATCAGCTTCTTGCTCATGGGCTTCATCATCTGGCGTGCCGCAGTAGCCTCGCGCCGTTATAAGGAACAGTTTGTAGACCGTGAGAAAAGTCACCTCATCACGCAGGTAGAGAAGATGCGTGAGGTAAACAACCGCCTGACAAGACGTAACCAAGACCTAGCCCAGAAGGTGGCTGACCTACAGGCACGCCTCAACACACAAATGCGTCAGGGCGCTGACCAGCACTGGTTTGGCTAAGCGCCCTACTACATCCATAGCTCTTGGAGCACGCTAATGCTCTTCAGTTCAGGGAACTGGGGAATGTGCAAGCGATAGTATTGCAACAGCACGTCGACAATGCGGTTGCGCTCTTGATGTGACAGTCGGAACAGGTGCATCGTGGGAAAGTCCATGCGCATGAGCAATTGAATCATGCGTGCTTCGTCAGGCTGCAGAAAGTCGCGATAGGTAGGAACCTGCTGAGAGAAGGTTGCTGTACGCAGGTTGAAGATACAGCCCTCAGTATAGTCGTCAAGATTAGGATAGAAACCCAGAAAGCGACTCATGTGCATAAGAAAGGTGAGATGGAAATTGGCATAGCCCGTAGGGGCAGCATCCAACCATTGCATAGAGTTGAAGATATAGGCAAAGAGCAAATGATCCTGCTGCTCTGAGCGGAGGGCATGATAGAGGAATTCTGCTGTAAAGAGCGTGATGGCCAACTTCTCAGGTGAAAAAGGTATCGAAGTGTAAGCGGTCAAGATGCGGGCATCTTTCAGCTTCTGTAACTGAGTGCGCTGACGCACGTCACACTCTATCTCCAACAGGGTCATGGGTTGAAAATACTGTTTCTTCAATTTTCCCTTCGACGTCTTGGGAATGGGTATGGCGAATGACAGTCTGCCCACCTCGCGGGTAAACATTTCTACTATCAAGCGGGACTCGCCAAACTTGAAAGAATGCAACACTATGGCCTCTGTTTTCACTAACATCGCCCCAAAATTACACAAAAATACGCAATTATTGCATTTTTCTTTAAGAAAATTTGTCCATTTCACAAAAAAGCACTACCTTTGCACCCACTTTTGCGCATGCTGTTCATTATTCATTGTTCACTAGCGCAGCGAAAGGGGTCCCTTCGTCTATCGGTTAGGACGAGAGATTTTCATTCTCTAAAGAGGAGTTCGACTCTCCTAGGGACTACATAAATCTGGCATCTGCACAGCCAAGTGCTACCAGCAATGGGGACACGGTGTCAGAGGACTTCGCAAGAAGCCCGCCTAGGGCAGCCCGCAAGAGGCGCAAGACCCACAAGCTTTACATTAATCATTTAAACAACAAAAACAAAAATGGCAAATCACAAGTCAAGCCTGAAGAGAATTCGTCAGGACAAGAAAAAGGCAGAACACAACCACTATTATGCCAAGACCATGCGTAACGCCGTGCGTAAGCTGCGCGCTATGACCGATAAGGACGAGGCTACAAAGCTGTACCCCACCGTACAGAAGATGCTGGATAAGTTGGCTAAGAACAACATCATCCACAAGAACAAGGCTGCCAACATCAAGTCAAGTCTGTGTGCTCACATCAGCCAGCTGTAAAAAGCACTCGACAAGACTGAAAAGAATAAAAAGCCGCAAACTATACAGTTTGCGGCTTTTTTGATACTACGGAATGCTATTTTTTTGTAGTTTTTTAGCACTAAAAGCATAGCTTTTCTCACTATTTTTTTGTATCTTTGCATCCAAATTGCAAAAATAGCACAATGACAGAAGAACAACTGAATCAAGAACAGAATTATTCCGCGAGCAATATTCAGGTGCTCGAGGGTTTGGAGGCCGTACGTAAGCGTCCGGCCATGTATATCGGAGACATCAGTGAGAAGGGTCTCCATCACCTCGTCAACGAGACCGTCGACAACTCTATCGACGAAGCCATGGCAGGCTATTGTACACACATCGAGGTAACAATCAACGAAGACGGCTCTATCACCGTTCAGGACAACGGTCGTGGTATTCCTGTCGACGAACACGAGAAGATGCACAAGTCGGCCCTCGAGGTCGTCATGACCGTGCTGCACGCTGGTGGTAAGTTCGACAAGGGTTCCTACAAGGTCTCTGGTGGTCTGCATGGTGTAGGTGTCAGCTGTGTGAATGCACTGTCTACCCACATGATATCACAGGTATTCCGCAATGGGCACATCTACCAGCAGGAATATGAGAAGGGTAAGCCCCTCTACGACGTGAAGATTGTAGGCGATACCGATATGACGGGTACTCGCCAGCAGTTCTGGCCTGATGGCAGCATCTTCACCACCACAGAATACAAGTACGACATCATCGCCAAGCGTATGCGCGAGCTGGCCTACCTGAATGCCGGCATCACCATCACGCTGAAGGATATGCGTCCTGACGAGGATGGCAACCTCCGCGAAGAGGTGTTCCACGCCAAGGAGGGTCTGAAGGAGTTCGTGCGCTACGTCGATCGTCACCGCACCCACCTCTTCGACGATGTCATCTATCTGAAGACTGAGAAGCAGGGTGTGCCCATCGAGGTCGCTGTCATGTACAATACCGACTATTCAGAGAATATCCACTCGTACGTCAACAATATCAACACCATTGAAGGTGGTACCCATCTGCAGGGTTTCCGTATGGCGTTGACCCGTACGTTGAAGAAGTATGCTGACGAGGATCCCAATATCTCTAAGCAGATTGAGAAGGCTAAGATTGAACTGGCTGGTGACGACTTCCGCGAGGGTCTGACTGCTGTCATCTCTATCAAGGTCGCTGAGCCCCAGTTCGAGGGACAGACCAAGACCAAGCTGGGTAACTCGGAGGTTGCTGGTGCTGTTCAGCAGGCTGTTGGTGAGGCACTCTCCAACTACCTTGAGGAGCACCCCAAGGAGGCTAAGCAGATCTGCGAGAAGGTCGTGCTCGCTGCTACCGCCCGTATCGCTGCCCGTAAGGCCCGTGAGAGCGTTCAGCGCAAGAACCCCATGACGGGTGGTGGCCTGCCTGGTAAGCTCGCTGACTGCTCAGAGAAAGACCCCAAGCAGTGCGAGATCTTCCTCGTCGAGGGTGACTCCGCTGGTGGTTCTGCCAAGCAGGGTCGTGATCGTCACTTCCAGGCCATCCTTCCCTTGCGTGGTAAGATTCTGAATGTCGAGAAGGTTCAGTGGCACCGTGTCTTCGAGGCCGAGTCTGTCATGAACATCATCCAGTCCATCGGTGTCCGCTTCGGCGTGGATGGTGAGGGCGACCGCGAGGCCAATATTGACAAGCTGCGCTACGACAAGATTATCATCATGACCGATGCCGACGTCGATGGTTCTCACATCGACACGCTCATCATGACACTTTTCTATCGCTTCATGCCACAGGTCATCCAGGGTGGCCACCTCTACATCGCTACCCCACCTCTTTATAAATGTACCTTCAAGAAGTTCTCTGAGTACTGCTATACCGAGCAGCAGCGTCAGGCCTTCATCGACAAGTATGTCGCTGGTGACGAGAACGCTACAGCGCTCCATACACAGCGCTACAAAGGCCTTGGTGAGATGAACCCCGAGCAGCTCTGGGAAACTACCATGAATCCTGAGAACCGTCTGCTCAAGCAGGTGACCATCGAGAATGCCGCTGAGGCTGATGAGATCTTCTCTATGCTTATGGGCGACGACGTAGAGCCTCGCCGTATATTCATTGAGAAGAATGCCACCTACGCAAACATCGACGCATAAGTCGCTGAATAACAAACCCCAAAAAGGAACCGAAATGGTTCCTTTTTTGTTGCATAGCATTAAAAAAATGCTGTAAGCATGAACTTACAGCACCTTTGCTTTGAAGCCTTGTACCCAGACCCGGGCTCGAACCGGGATGGGTTGCCCCACTGGTGTTTGAGACCAGCGCGTCTACCGATTCCGCCATCTGGGCTTCTTAGCGGGTGCAAAGGTACGAAGAAGAAAGGAAAAAACAAAATAAATGGATAAAAAAATAAAAAATAATTGCTTTTTCTTGCTTGGTAAGTAAAAAAAGCGTACCTTAGTAGTCGAATTTTAAATCTATATACCAAATGGAAAAATCCAATCAGAACTACTGTGTGATATTAGCCGGAGGAAAAGGTCGTCGGTTGTGGCCATGTAGTCGTGAAGAACACCCCAAACAGTTTATCGACTTCTTTGGTGTAGGTCGCACGCAGCTGCAGAGCACTTTCGACCGTTTTTCAAAGGTGATACCCACCGAAAATATATTTATATGTACCTGCAAGGAATACCTGTCGATGGTTAAAGAGCAGGTGCCAGAGATTGCCGAGCGCAACATCCTGGTAGAGCCCGTCAACCGCAATACGGCACCCAGTGTAGCGTGGGCCAACATGCGCATCAAGCGCACGAATCCCGATGCCAACATCATCATTACGCCGTCTGACCAGCTGGTCGTTGACGAGGCATCGTATATGCGCAGCTTAGAAACAGGCATCAGCTATGTCTCCGAGCATGACGTGCTGTTGGTGATGGGTGTGAAGCCTACGCGTCCAGAGCCTGGCTACGGCTATATCCAGATGGGCGACCTGAGTTGCAAGCCCGACGTCTTCAAGGTGAAGTCGTTCACCGAGAAGCCTGAGCGTGAGTTTGCCAAGATGTTCATGGAGAGCGGTGAGTTCTATTGGAATACTGGTGTGTTTATCACCAACAGTCGCAAACTGACGCAGAGCTTCGAGAGCATCTTCCCCAGCGTGCTGCGCAATCTGAAGTTTGAAAAGCCCAAGTACAGCTATGACGAAGAACTGGAATATGTCGCTCAGAACTATCCACGCTACCCTAACCTCTCCATCGACTATGCCATCCTGGAACATAGTAAGGACGTCTTCATGATGAAGTGTGACTTCGGCTGGGCCGATTTGGGCACGTGGCATGCCGTCTATGAGTATATGAGCAAGAGCGAGGACGACAATGTCGTTGTAAACTCGGAGGTGATGATAGAAGATTCCCACAACAATGTCATCAAACTGCCAAAGGGTAAGTTGGCCGTCATCAACGGCTTGGATGGCTATATTGTAGCTGAAGAAGGCAACGTGCTGCTCATCTGCAAGAAGGGCGACTCGTCAGCTTTGGTACGCAAGTACGTCAATGAAGTACAAATAAAGTATGGAGACGACTTTGTATGATTGTTGGTATTGATGCGAAGCGCATCGTGCGCAACGGAACAGGACTAGGCAGCTATGGCCGTACGCTGGTCAACGACCTCATCCGTTTAGGAGACAGCGACATGCAGCTACGGCTGTATGCCCCTGACGAAGGTCGCGACGAGTTGCGCAGTCAGATTATCGAGGGAGCCGAGTTCTGCTATCCCAAAGGGCACCCTGCCGCTCTGCGCAAGGCTTGGTGGCGTTCACACAGTATTGTCAGCGACTTGCAGCACGATGGCGTCACCGTCTATCACGGTCTGTCAGGCGAGTTACCTATGGGCCTTCGCAAGGCTGGCATCCGTGGCATTGTCACCATCCACGACCTTATCTTTATGCGTCATCCAGAATACTACCATTGGATAGACACCAAAATCTACGAATGGAAGTTCCGCCAGGCCCTTCGAGAGGCTGACCATATCATCGCCATCAGCGAGCGTACGCGTCAGGACATCCTGGAACTTGGCGGCGAGGAGTATGCCGACCGCATCAGCGTCATCTATCAAAGTTTTGCCCCTCACTTCTCAGGTATTGTCACTGAGGAGCGCAAGGCCGCCGTCCGTGAACGTTACAAGCTGCCCCAGCGCTTTGTTCTGAATGTAGGCACCATCGAGCGCCGCAAGAACCTCGCGCTGGCTGTTGAGGCTGTCGACCTTCTGCCGCAGGATGTCCATCTCGTTGCCGTAGGCCGTCAGACCCCCTATGTCCGTGAGTTACCCCATAGCGAGCGTCTCCATATGCTTAGCGGTGTGCCTGACGCTGATCTCTCTGCCATCTATGCCCTGGCAGAGGCCTTTGTCTATCCCTCCCGCTACGAAGGTTTCGGTATCCCCATCATCGAGGCCATTGCTGCAGGTCTACCTGTCGTTGCTTGTACGGGGTCGTGTTTGGAAGAGGCAGGAGGTCCTTACAGCCGCTATGTAGGCCCCGATGATGTCATTGGTATGGCCGAGGCATTGAAGATGTCGTTGCGTGGTGCCCGCGGCCGTCAGGAGCGTATCCTGCGCAGTCGTGAATATATCCGCAAGTTCGAGGGTAACGATGTCGCTCGTCAAGTCGCGGAACTGTATAAATAATTACATGTTACGAATTACAACTTCACGTTGAGTTGTACCAGCAAGTCAGCCATTGAGGAGTGGTCGATTTGCTGCAGTCCAGTGCCAATCATGCTACGATCAAAATAGTTGGTAACGCCCAGTTTCGTTGCCAACGCCAGATGCTTGCCTATATCTGTCTGCGCCAAAAGACTATAGCGGAGGCCGTGACCATAGTAGGCAGGAAAAGAGAAGTCGTACTGCGTGGATGGCTCATATTGGTAGAGGCGGCTGTCGTAGTCGTCGCTGCGGAACCACGCCAGCGTCCCCGTTACTTTTATCCACTTCTTCTGCCACCGCACCTGCTGACCAACCATCACACCACGACTGTTGGAGCCTTGTTCGCTGACCACCACGCCATCGCCTTGCATTCGTAGCGTCAGCGCTGGTAACAGCAACCAGTCAGCAGTCATGCGCAGTCGATGGCTCGTTTCATTAACGATGGACTTGTTCGTCTCGTTATCGTGTTGCTTGATGTGTAGACGGTAACGAACGTTCCACGTCCACTGCTTCCTGGTATAGCGCGCCGACAACAAGGCATCAAAGGCATCGCTGGACGCCGATACCTGATAACGAGGCCAACTGAAGTGAGCGTAGTCGACATACCCCTGCACAAACCAACTACGCAAAGGCTGCCAATTAGCACCTAGAAAAATGCCGTGCTCGTTCTGTATGCTACTACCCTCCCGGAAACTATTGGCATGCTGTGCCGTATAGCGCTTGTCATAGTAGCGATGTAGCAGCATCATCGACAGTTGCTCGGTGACCTTGCAGTTAGCCGTATGCATCAGTGCCACAGCGCCTTTCTTGCTCAGCGCCGTCTCTCCACTGAATGCCCAACGGTGGTTGTTCCAACCGTAGTCCAGACTCATGTTCAGGAAGTCGTTACCCTCGGCAGCATAGGTACGGTAGAGGGCATTCTGCATGGGTTGCAGTGGTCGGTCATAATGTGTATAGACAGCATTGGCATTGATGTGCAGCGTCCCCTGCTGCCACCCGATGCTCGCACCTAAATCAGCCTCTTGCGTGTTGTGTTTCTTCTCCATTTCCGTGGGTGTGCGGTGGTAGCCACTATATAATAAGGTACGAGCAGAGCCATTGTCGTTCAGCGTGGCATCGATAGTTTGATACGAGGCAAAGGCCGTCACCCGCCATTGCTGGGCGATACGCACCGTAGCAGCAACGCCCTGCAGATGGTCACTGACTGACCTTGAACTGTGTGCCGACAACGTATGCATGCTGCGTCCCATGGTCTGCAGCATAGCTAGTTTACCAAACTGGAAACTCGTATTCATCACCAGTCCCAGACCCAGCTGAACTCGGTAGTGTCCAAGGTTCAGCTCCTCTAGACGCCCGAAGTTGCGCAGCTGCACATAGTAGTTATATTGGTCGTAACCCAGACTGTTCTTACTTGAGAAAAACGGTTCACCAGCATCCTGTGCTGCCGTGATGCCAGCCTTGATGCGGTTGCCATAGGTATACTGATAGCGCACATCGTGGCGATAGCGATAACCTAGATAGCCGTTCCTGTCACCCTCTCGTTCATAAAAAGGAATCTTACCTGTCAGCGTGATGCGATGATTGCCATATTTCAGCAAGTCAGAAGCTGTGGGCCATACAGATGGTTTCTTTTCATCGCCTGCTATCACAAAATATCGCAACAGCTGACGGGTGTGGTAGTCAAGGGCGGTCACCATCTGCAATTCGCTAAGCGAACGGATGGGATGATAGTGGTCTAAGTATTCTATCAGTCCTTCCACCTGTTGAGCAGTCAGGAAAGGCAGCGTCTCCAGCTCCTCCTGACTCGTCTGGTTGAGGTTGATGGGCGACAACACCCGTTCCTCCAACTGTTCCAGCAGTTCTTCGCTATAGTTCTCTTCCATATCCTCTGCCGTCAACCACTCACGTAGCGACTCCTGCCAATCGCTTTGTGCGATGACAGGATGAGCGACAAAGAGTAACAAGCACAGCCATACTTGTCTCATCTTGCAATGGCGTTTTTCATGCGACCTATTCTCCCTTAGTATTATAACCGCAAAATTACAAAATAATAAACAAACCACCAACGATCTATTCGTGTAAAAACGGCACTTAAAAGTGAAAAATCTATAAATTAGCACATAGTTTACTGATAAAGAGGGGGTGTTGGTTGAGAAAATTTGCGTCGTTACACTCTTTTGATTATCTTGCACGACTTTTTAACCCAAACAGAACCAAAAAGAATGACCGACCTAATCAACTCTTTTCCACCTATCTCGTTGGAACAAATGAGTGGAGTGAAGCTGATGAACCGTACCGACACCAAATTTGTCACGACAATGGAACATCTGCGCCAACTCCTTGAGATGGCTCGTCATGACTATTACATACAGACAACCTGAAGACGATAGACCGATGGAGCTAATATCAACCTCTCAAAGCAACATACGCTCAATATATATTATCGCTTCCAGGATGTGCGCAATATTGACATGGACGACTTTGAGCCCGACATGCACTACATCGGTGTGGGGTATAAGTTCAAATTCTAAAACAGGAAGAATGATGAGAAAGATTTTCTATCTGATGGCTATGGCCTGCATGATGGCCTGTCAGAACGACGATACCGACTTCAGCGCCTATACGAATGGGACTGCATCAAATGCGACTATCCCTTTACGATGACGGGTGGTACGCTGAAGATGACGAGTAGCGGCGATCGTGGCAAGGGGCTGAACTGTGCTGATGTGGTTACCATCAAAGGGGGCATCTTCAGTGCTATCACCACTGGCGATAGCAACGATGGGAAGCCCAAGGCGGTTAAGGGCGACAAGGGCATCGTACTCAGTGGCGGCTCTTTCTATGCCAAGGTTGGCAAGAGCTGGGCTTGCGACAATGGTACTGATAGCGAAATCGCCTCAGAGCGTGTGACCGTGGTGGGTACACCCTCTGAAGCGAGTTATGAGAAGAAAGAGGTAAAAGTTGTCTTCTGACCTACAACAGCTCAGGCAGTTGGAAGAGCTTATTGCTGTTAGACCCCTTAATCAATATGTATTTGTGCTGCGGTTGCTGCTTGGCAATCGCAGCTTTTACTTCCTCGACATCGTGGAACAGTTGGCACTTGATAGTTGACAATTGACAGCTGTTGTATTCGTCGCCTACGAGCCACACCTCGTCGAAGCCTGCTACTGCCAGCATGTCGACGACCTTCTGGTGCTCCTCAGCACTGACGTCGCCCAGCTCGCCCATCTTACCCAGAATAGCCATCTTGGGGGACACCTCCATACGTTTGAAGTTGTCAATGGCAGCAGCCATACTCGTGGGATTAGCATTATAGGCATCCACAATGAGGTGGTTGGTCTGGGTCTCTGTCAGCTGTGAGCGATTGTTGGTAGGCACATAGCTGGCCAACGCATGGTTGATCTGCTCGAAGGGCACGTTATTGACGTAGCCAATAGTGATAGCTGCCAACATGTTATCGAGATTGTAGGCACCAATCAGGTTGGTCTGCACCTCCATCCACTCAGAGGTGTATCCAGCATCATGGTCTTGCTCGCGCCAGCGGAACTTGAGGAACGGAGCACAGGAGATGACCTCGCCACGAATGAGGATATCCTCTGAGTCACTCTGTCCGTAATAATAGATATCAGGATTACCTCCCCTTTCCGCAATCATCTGCATCAGGTGCTCGTTGTCGCGATTAATGAAGAGAGGACAATCGTGACTGATGAGGAAATCATAGAGTTCGCCCTTGGTCTTACAGACGCCTTCGAAGGAACCGAAGCCCTGCAGGTGGGCACGACCTACATTGGTAATGAGACCACAGGTAGGCTCGACAGTCTCTACCAGCGTCTTGATGTCGCCAGGGTGTGAGGCTCCCATTTCGACGACAGCAATGTCGTGGTCATCATTGAGGCGGAACAAGGTCTTGGGAACACCCACGTCGTTATTGAAGTTGCCCTCCGTAGCCATCACGCTATAGCACTCCGAGAGTACGGCACGAATCAGTTCCTTCGTAGTGGTTTTGCCGTTGGTTCCCGTAATGCCTATCACAGGGATATCAAACTGGCGACGATGCTCACGGGCCAGGTCCTTGAAAGTCTGCAGACAGTCCTTCACGACGATAATTCTGTCCGCCAGGTCCTCCTCTCCTTTGGGGAGATCGGGAGAGGTCTCTACGATGGCGTAGGCACACCCCTTCTCCAATGCCTGCAGTGCAAACTTGTTGCCATCAAACGACTCACCCTTCAAGGCCAGAAAGATGCTGCCCTCAGGACAGTTACGCGAGTCTGTCGTAATACACGGATGCTGCTGATACAGCTTATAGATTTCCTTGATATCCATACCTTTTCCTTTATTTGGGTGCAAAAGTACGAATAAGCAAGGAGAAAACCAAATAAAACCTATTATAATTTGATTTAAAACATTTAACCTATTAACATAACATGCCTCAAAGCCAATGTACATCGGTGTTTGAGGCATGTTAAATGTTTGCTCAACTATTATCGTTCATTTACTTAGTATGCGCAGAAGCAGCTCTGTATACAGCTGATAACGATAAAATTCTCTAGAGAATTTTTGTCAGATACAGCTGATACAGACTCGGCTACAGCTAATACAGAGCTATATACGGCTAACCCAGAAAAAAGGCATCGTAAATTAGAAAAAAATTATGATATCACCATCACATTAACCATTTGTTTTTACGTTTCGGATAAAATTTATTCAAAGACAACCTCCCCCCCCACCCCCTCCATTGCGTGCCACACTCCTACCTTTAGGTGGGAGAAAGGGAGGGGGCTTTTGGTTCCGCAGGAAGGAGAGGGGAGTAGAGGAGGAGTGGCGACCTTAGTCGCTAATCTTTTCTACGATGAAGTCGCAGGCGGAGAACCAGTTGCTGGGCTTGCCGTATTGCTGGACGATGTTGCTGTCAAGTGTGACACCATAGGTGAGGTTGCTGTTGGTGGCGTTGTTGGTAATGGTGATGTCGTCGAGGTAGATGCGGTTCCATCCGTAGCCAACACCACCATGTGCTGTACTCTTGTTGACATCGAGAGCCAGACAGCCATCGCCGCTTCTGATATCTTTAAGGAAACGGCTGAGGGCAGAGAACCATACGTTACCGCCAGTATCACCATCGGCAGGAATCTCCTTCTGACAGACGTTGTCACCCACCTGTGCAAAGACCACGATACCTGAGTGCCCGCTATTGGTTTTCCTAGCACGTACCACTGCCGATACACGATAGCGGCCAGGGCGCAGGTTCTCGAGAGTGCTCTCGAAACGGATGCCGTTGACGTAGTTCTCGCTCCGCACATGGAGATAACCCGTATGCTGGTCAGCGGTATAGTGTTCGCCACGAGAGGTAAACATATCCTCGTCAGTATATTCCGACGAGTGGTGGACAAGCTTCCAGTGGTTGCGGTTCAGATAGTCCTGGTCGTTGTCGCTGAGACTGTCAATGTCGGCCGTCTGGTTGCGCAGCACCCCTATTCTGTGTTGCGCATTCTGAACTTCCTGTTTCAGGTCGTCGCGCATGTGTTGACCAATGTCGTTGGACATATTCATCAGTTCGGCAGCCTGACGATGGGAGAGCATGTAGGGGTAACTGTAAATCTCTTTGTTGAGCGTATAACAGATGGCCTTCTGCTCGGTAAGCGTGGCAGTGCCGCCAATGCCCGTCATGAGCCAGAGTTTAGCCCTCAGCGCCTCGTAGCTGGTCTTGAGGTTGAGCGTCTTTGGCTCGTCGTAGAGCTTCTGTCCCATGGTGATGTAGTTGTACTGGTAGACCTCGGCCAACGTGTCGGTGTTGAGTGCCTTGACACGCTCGGGCTCCTTTTGGTGCATTTCACGCAACAGGTTCTGTGCCACGCTAAGAGCGGTGTTGGAGCGCTCGAGTTCTTCGTCAGGATCGTACGACTTCACCTGAGGAGTCTTCAACTTCGGACAGTGGAACTCGTACATTCTGCCGTCGGTAATATAGTATTTGTGCTTATCATCGAGGGGCTCGTCCTCCTCATAGGTATTCCATAAGAGCAGATAGGTAGAGCGGAAGCCGTCGTCATCCTTGAAACCGATGATACGGACGTTCACCAAGGGATGCAGGTGGATTGGGAGAGACTCGCCACTCTCGCCGTAAGCGATGCTGACACCAGGGAAGACAGCCTGTTCGTCGCCAGCCACATAGCTGTAGTAACTGGAGGCATGAGGTGCCTGTTTATCATAGGCATCAAGAATCTGGCGCAAGGGCAGATGGGGGTCGTCGGGCACGTTGCGGAACTCGAAACTCCACTCCTCGAGGTAGTTGGGACCCATGTATGTATTGTCCTTCCCAAGCTTTACTGGGTGAAGCTTGTTCTTGGGCACCAGTCCACCACCATCATTGGCAGTGTAGATGATGCTGAGGCTGTCCTCCTTACTGCCAGGTATCCACCTGGCCGAGATGTACTTGGGAGGCCTGCGCACGATGGCTTCTCTGAAGGCGGTGTGCATGGCCTGCGCATGCTTGTTCTCCTGAGCGTGGAGAAGGGTGGTGCTGATGGGGGTCAGCAGAAGTGCTATGGTAATAATCAGTTGTTTCATCTTTATTATTTTTATGGGTGTTTTTTAGAAAATAACGTAATTGGCGGTACTGTCGTTTTGCATCTTGTTCATGGCCTGTTCCGCCTGTTTGCCAACGATGCGATAAACCATCTGTTGGAGACGAGCATCAGCAGCGATGAGCCGTTCCACCTGTGCCGAACTGACGCTGTCGTCCAGTTTCTCCATTTCAGACTCAAGACGGGCAATGCAGTCGGCAAGGTCCTCGGCTGTTGAGGTGGAGTCGGCCGTCGGGTTGGTGGGACGCTGGCTGCTGGGAGACTTAGCGTGAGCAACCTGAGCAACAATAGTTTCCACCGTTTCCTCTGTGGGCATGACGACTTCCTGCTTCGGCTGGATGCTATCCTTGTCGACCACCGTCTTCTCTGCCACCAGTGGAGGCTGTTCGGCAGTGCTCCTTCCCAGATAGAACACCAGCAACAGGGCGATACTCGCCGCAATGCCAGCCATGAGCCATCTGAGCGCAACGATCTTAGGCTTCTCCCTGACAGCCTTTGGAAGCATCTTCGTCTTCTCGCTGTCATCCTTGATGGGTTGTTCCGATGTTCCGTCTTCTATCTCAATATCCACCTGTCCGTTGTCGAACAGCGTAAACATCTCTTTGTATTCTGCCCACTCCTCATCCACTTCGTGGGTGCGGAAATACTGTGCCAGCACCTCTTCCTCGGCAACGCTGGTCTCGCCAGCCATGAACTTGCTGAGCAACTGGGCTATCTCTTGTTTGTCGTATTGTTGTCTCATTGTTGGTTCCTCCTCTTTAGTTTGTTGAGTAATTCGTTGCGGGCTCGTGAGAGTAGTGTGGAGACTGACGTCGCCCTGATGCCTAAGATGTCTGCTATCTCGTCTATCTCACGGTGCTCCAACTGGCGCATCCTCAGCACCATTCCCGCTGTCGAAGGCAGACTATCAATCTGTTCACCTATCCAGTGCTCCAGTTCCGTATATTCCAGACAGTCGTACAGCGAGTCTTCATCTATCAACGGCTTCGTGCCTGCAATATCGGCATGCTGATGTGTCGTGCGCCACCTGTCGATACACACCCGTTTGGCGGTAATCGCAGCCGAAGCCATCAGGTGAGCCTTGTTGTTAAGTCGTTCATGCAGATTCCACAGCTTTAGCATCACGTCTTGCGCAATGTCCTCCGCATCGTCCTGAGCAAATCCGAACTGCCCAGCTATCGATACGGCTTTTGCGCGCGTCTCGCCTGCCAAATATGTAAATTCTTTTTGTGTCATTACGCTTATATAACGAACAACTCGTAAAATATTAAACAAGAAATCAACTTTTTTTTTGTTTTTCCTCTATTTTTTTGTAATTTTGCCCACAAATATGGAATACACGCTGAATTGCAACGGGAAATTGCTGGAGCTGAACACGCCGCAGGTGATGGGCATATTGAATGCCACGCCCGACTCGTTCTATGCAGGTAGCAGGACGCAGACGGAGCAGGAGATTGCTGAGCGTACGCAACAGATACTGGGCGAAGGAGCCACCATCATCGATGTGGGCGCCTGTTCGACACGTCCTGACAGCGAGCCAGCGACTGAAGGTGAGGAGATGGAGCGCATGCGTTTCGCACTGAATATCGTCAGACGCGAGGCCCCAGAGGCTGTGATCTCTATAGACACCTACCGACCCGATGTGGCCCGCATGACCGTTGAGGAGTTTGGGGCAGACATCATCAACGATGTAGCCGGTCCTGTCCTCGCAACGCCACACTCTCAAAGAGAGAACTTTCAAACGTCAACTCTTGAACAGCAGAAATCAATGTTCCGCATGGTCAGCCGACTGGGTGTTCCTTATATCTACATGTCGCGCAAGGCTACTATGAAAGAGATTCTGCTGGACTGTGCAGAGGTGGTAGACAAGCTGCGTTCGATGGGACAAAAGGACATCATTCTAGACCCTGGCTTCGGCTTTGGCAAGACAGTAGAGCAGAACTATGCCGTGATGCAAGAGCTGGAGCGCATGCAGATGTTGCACCTACCGCTACTGGTGGGTATCTCGCGCAAGTCGATGATCTACCGACTACTGGGCACAACGCCTGAAAAGTCACTGAATGGCACGACAATGCTTAACACCTTCTCGCTACAGAAGGGTGCAGACATCCTTCGTGTCCACGATGTGAAGGAAGCAGTGGAGGTGGTAAAAATGTACGCTTCGCTAGTGAACAGTAAATAACGAATAGTAAATAGACAAATTACAAGGTGTTTTTCGAATTTGGAATAAAGGATATTATCGACATCGTACTCGTCGCACTGACGCTGTTCTATGTCTATCGTCTCATGAAGGAGTCGCGCTCGCTGAACGTCTTCATGGGTATTCTGGTGTTCGTGGTCTTCTGGCTGGTCGTCTCGCAAGTGTTGGAGATGAAACTGCTGGGCAGCATCCTCGACAAACTGGTATCGGTGGGCGTCATTGCCCTCATCATCCTGTTCCAGGAAGACATCCGCAAATTTCTCTATAATTTAGGCGGACACCAGCGCATGCGAGCCCTGCGCCGCCTATTCTCTTCCGCTGAGAAGAAGCAGAACCCTGAACAGCTAAAGCAGATTATCATGCCCATCGTGATGGCATGTATGTCGATGAGCAAGAAAAAGGTGGGCGCCCTCATCGTTATCCAGCGCGCCACACCCCTTGACGACATCGTTGCCACAGGTGAGCAAATTGATGCCAGGATTAGTCAGCAGTTGATAGAAAACATCTTCTTCAAGAACTCACCACTACACGATGGAGCAATGATTATCTCTCGTCAGCGCATCAAGGCTGCAGGATGCATCCTACCTGTCAGCCACAGTCTCGACATTCCCAAGGAGTTGGGCCTACGCCACCGTGCGGCATTGGGCATCACCCATGAAAGCGACTGTATCGCCATCGTAGTAAGTGAGGAAACGGGCAGCATCTCAGTAGCTATCCGCAGTGACTTCCAGTTGCGTCTGTCAGCAGAGAAGCTGGAGAGTATCCTAACGCAGGAGTTGGCGTAAACGTAAACGCTAAAAAAATGAAGAGTGAAGAATGAAGAATGAAGAATAATTTGTAACTTTGCAGACAAGAAAACATTATTATATTTAAAACAAACAACTATGGATTTATTAAGTCAAATCGTAGCACGTGCTAAAAGCAACAAACAGCGTATTGTACTTCCAGAAGCAGAAGAGGAGCGAACCCTTATTGCCGCCGACAAGGCGTTGGGTGACGAACTTGCTGACATCATCCTGATTGGTAACCCCGCCAAGGTAGACGCTCTGGCTAAAGAGAAGGGGCTGAAGAACATCGGTAAGGCCACCCTCATCGACCCAGAGAACTATGACAAGAGCGAGGAGCTGGCTGAGAAACTTGCAGAGATTCGCAAATCAAAAGGTATGACCATTGAGGAAGCCCGCAAGCTGGTGAAGAATCCTCTGTACTTGGGTTGTATGATTATTAAGACCGAGGGCGCCGATGGTCAGATTAGTGGTGCACTGTCAACCACTGGCGACACCCTGCGTCCTGCCCTGCAGATTATTAAGTGCCAGCCAGGCATCACCTGCGTCAGCGGTGGTCTGCTGCTCATTTCTAAGCAGAAGCAGTATGGTGAGGATGGTGTACTCGTCATTGCCGACGTTGCCGTAACGCCCATGCCCGATGCTAACCAGTTGGCTCAGATTGCCGTCTGCACCGCTCAGATGGCTAAAGCTGTTGCTGGTTTCGAGGATCCCCGAGTAGCTATGCTGAGCTTCTCAACAAAGGGCTCTGCAAAGCATGAGGTTTGCGACAAAGTCATTGAGGCAACCAAGTTGGCCAAGGAGATGGCTCCTGACCTGAAGATTGACGGTGAACTGCAGGCTGACGCTGCTCTCGTACCTTCTGTAGGTGCCAAGAAGGCTCCCGGTTCTGACATCGCCGGTAAGGCCAACGTACTGGTATTCCCCAACCTCGAGGTAGGTAACATTGGCTATAAGATGGTACAGCGCCTGGGTGATGCTATCGCTATCGGTCCTGTGCTGCAGGGTATCGCACGTCCTGTCAACGACCTCTCTCGTGGCTGCTCTGTAGACGACATCTACTATATGATTGCCATCACAGCCTGTCAGGCTATGGACGCGAAGAAGTAATAATTCGCTATTGGCTGTTGGCTATTGGCTTTTGGCAAGCTAACGGCTAACAGCTAAAAGCTAAAAGCAAAAAAAATATGAAGATATTAGTATTGAATTGTGGCTCATCATCTATCAAGTACGCCTTGTACAACATGGATGACAAGAGCGTTATGACTAGCGGTGGTGCTGAGCGCGTAGGCTTGGACAATGCCTTTGTGAAGGTGAAGCTGGCCAATGGTGAGAAGAAGCAGATCATGCACGACATCCCTGAGCATACTGAAGGTGTGAAGTTCATTTTCTCTCTGCTCACCGATCCTGAGATTGGTGTGATTAAGAGTCTCGACGAGATCGATGCCGTAGGTCATCGTATGGTGCATGGTGGCGAGAAGTTTAACAAGTCTGTAGTGCTGACCGACGAGGTCCTGAAGGCCTTCGAGGAGTGCTCTGACCTAGCTCCGCTGCACAACCCTGCCAACCTGAAGGGTGTGAACGCCGTGAAGGAACTGATGCCTGGTCTGCCCCAGGTAGGTGTGTTCGACACAGCTTTCCATCAGACCATGCCTGCCAAGGCTTACATGTATGCCATTCCTTACGAGCTATACGAGAAATATGGTGTACGCCGCTATGGTTTCCACGGCACCTCTCACCGTTACGTATCAGCTCGTGCACTGGAATTCCTGGGTATGAAGGCTGAGGGCACCAAGATGATTACCTGCCACATCGGCAATGGTGGTTCTATCGCTGCTGTACTCGACGGTAAGTGCATAGACACCTCAATGGGTCTCACCCCGCTGGAGGGGCTTGTGATGGGTACTCGTTCCGGTGATATCGACGGTGGCGCTGTTACCTTCTTGGAGAAGAAGCTCGGTCTGGATGCCGACGGTATGTCAAACCTGCTCAACAAGAAGAGTGGTGTAGCTGGTATCACTGGTGGTTCGAGCGATATGCGCGACGTAGAAAATGCTGCCAAGGCTGGCGAACCTCGTGCCGTACTGGCTCAGCAGATGTATTTCTATCGCATTAAGAAGTATATCGGTGCTTATGCTGCTGCTATGGGTGGTGTAGATGTTATTGTGTTCACTGCTGGTGTTGGCGAGAACCAGATCTCTATGCGCTCTGAGGTTTGTAAGGGCCTGGAGTTCCTGGGCGTGAAGTTCGACGAACAGAAGAACAACGTTCGTGGTGAAGAGGCTGTTATCTCTGCTGACGATTCAAAGGTAAAGGTCGTTGTCATCCCCACCGACGAGGAGCTGATGATCGCTACCGATACGATGAACCTGTTGTAAATGGGAAGACCATTTACACCTATATAAAATAAGCGAGGCTTGAACGGCCTCGCTTTTTTGTATTTGTTCTGTTCGAATGTATTATTCGAAAGTCTTGTATAGCGTAGATATATTGTGGTGTCCTTCCATCACCTCCAGTATCTCTTCCTCTGTTGAGAGGTTGAAGTCGCCAGGAATAGTGTTCTTCAGCGCTGCTGCTGCTAAAGAGTAATTCAGCTGTTTCTGGTAGTCACTAGGGAACAGACTGATAGCATGCAGCCAGCCACCCATAAAGGCGTCCCCAACACCCACTGGGTCTACCACATCAGGAATATCGACGATGGGAGCCTGTAACAGTTTACCTTCTGTCCATAGCAGACCTGTTAGCGTGTGGTGATTTGAGTTGACGATATTACGCATACCCATCATCCAGTGCTTCAGACGAGGATACTGCGCATGCAGCTCATCGAACCACTCGCCATACTCCTTCATCTGCATCTGGAAGTTCGAATCAGTAGCCGTAAAAGGGGGCTGTGGATGTTGCGACAGCCAGTCGAACTCAATAGCATCACCAAACATCATATCACAGCGCGACAGCATCTTACTCAGCGTCTTGCGAGGCTCGGCACCCTCATACTTCCACAGGTTCTTGCGGTAATTGATATCAAAACAAACAGTGACACCCAGCTCATCAGCTATGTCGAGGGCCTCAAAGGTAGCCTCAGCAGCTTGTTGCGAGATAGCTGCAGTGATGCCCGACACATGGAAATAGTCACAGTCCTTCAGTATCTCACGCCAGGGAATCATGCCTGGCTGAAGGTCATAATAGGCAGAGCCAGAGCGGTCGTAGATAACCTTTGCGGCACGCATGCCTGCAGCAGGTTCGAAATAATAGGTGCCGATACGCTGTCCGCCATAGAGCACCTGACTGGTGTCTACGCCCAGCTGTGCCAGATTCATAGCACCAGCATGACCAACAGGGGTATCGGGCAAGCGGGTAATATAGGTCACCTCCTCACCCTGTGTAGCCAGTGATACTGCGACATTGGCCTCACTGCCACCATACTTACTGGTAAACAGGTCGCCCTGTGTCAAGCGTAACTGTCCTGGTTTGGAAAACCTAAGCAGCAACTCACCAAATGTAACGATTTTCTTTTTCATTAACTCGTTCAGTATTTTGTGTCCATAAAAATCAAGGCTGGCTTTCGCCCTCTACATACTCCTCTAGGAACATGTGTTCACCATCATAGACTGCATAGGTAAACTGGCTAATCCAGTCGCCCAGAATCATTAGGCGGGTGTTACGTGCCAGCTTGATATCGAGCTCGATATGACGATGTCCAAAGATGAAGTAGTCGATATTGGGATGATTCTCAATATATTTCTTGGCATAGAGCACTAAGTGCTCCTTGTCTTCACCCAGATATACCACATCGCTATTTTCCTTATGCTTGATATAGCTATGCTTAGCCCATGCCAGTCCAAAGCTGAGGCCCCAACGAGGATGCAGACCAGAGAAGAGCCACTGGCACACCTTGTTATGGAAGATGGCGCGAATGAACTTAAACGACTTATTGGGGTCACCCATGCCGTCACCATGGGCCAAGAAGAACTCATGGCCATATATCTCAGTAGTCTCCGGCTTTTTGTGCAGAATAACGCCACACTCCTTTTCCAAGTACTCGTAGGCCCAGATGTCGTGGTTGCCCGTGAAGTAATGCACCTCAACACCCATATCCGTCAACTCTGACAACTTACCCAGGAAGCGAGTGAAGCCCTTAGGTACCACATATTTGTATTCGTACCAGAAATCGAACATATCACCCAACAGGTAGATAGCGGCAGCCTTCTCCTTGATAGAGTCAAGGAAGCGCACCAAGCGACGCTCCTGCGTACGCTGATGAGGCACAGCCAGTGAGCCAAGGTGGGCATCGGAAAGGAAATAGACGTTCTTCATATTTTTCACTATTCTCTATTCACTGTTCACTATTCACTAGTCGAACCCCAGTTCGACGCGTGCTTCTTCACTCATCATGCTCTGGTCCCAGGCAGGTTCAAAGACCAAATTGACGTTAGCTGTCGTGATGCCACTAACCGACTCTACCTTGCTACGCACATCCTCGAGAATGAAGTCGGCAGCAGGACAGTTGGGAGCAGTGAACGTCATATCCATATCCACCGTGCCATCGTCCTGCACATCAATCTTATAGATCATGCCCAGGTCGTAAATGTTGACGGGAATCTCTGGATCATAGACGGTTTTCAGCACATCAACGATGCGCTCTTCCAATTGTGTTTTCTCTTCTTGTGTCATAATATTATCAGTCTTCGGTGCAAAGTTACAATATTTTTTTCTTATCTTTGCAGACGAAACAAAAAAATTTACTATGTTACACCTCGATATTTCTGACGAACAGGTCCTCGACAATGCTGGTATACGTGTTACTGCCGTACGTCTGCTCATCTGGCGTAAGGTGCGCCATGAGTTCAGCGATGCCTTCAGTCTGGCAGACCTAGAGGCTGTCCTGCCCACAGTCGACCGCTCCACTATTTTCCGCACACTGACACTACTCTCTGAGGCCCATCTGCTGCATGACATCGACGACGGCTCGGGTTCACAGAAATACTGTGTCTGCCATCTGGACGATACACGACAGTGTTATGGTCATGTGCATCTGACCTGTCGCTGTTGTCATCGCACCTTCTGCCTGAAAGACGTTCACATCCCCTCCGTGCCGCTGCCTGCAGGTTTCCAGATAGAAGAGGCAGAATATGTGGTGAAGGGAATCTGTCCGCAGTGCAACGACGAAGTACAATAATTAATTACTGACCGTATATGAACTTGAATGAACTCATCACTTCCGTAAACGACGCCATCTGGGGCTACGTACTCATAGTAGCATTGGTAGGCTGTGGACTATGGTTTACCATTAAGACGCACTTTGTACAGTTCCGCATGGTAGGCGAGATGTTTCGACTGCTGACAGATTCTGCTGTCAACACCGTAGAAGAACAAGTGAAGGAGCAGAAGAGAGGAGAGACCAGTAAGCATATCTCGTCATTCCAAGCCTTTGCCGTCAGTGTGGCCACGCGTGTAGGAACTGGCAACCTGGCGGGTGTGGCATCAGCCATTGCCATCGGTGGCCCTGGCGCCGTCTTCTGGATGTGGCTCATCGCCCTCATCGGCTCAGCAACGGCCTTCGTAGAGTCTACACTAGCACAGCTCTACAAGCAGAAACACAAGGACTCATTTATTGGTGGTCCTGCCTACTATATCCAAAAAGGTCTGAAGCAGCGCTGGATGGCCATCACCTTTGCCATCCTTATCACCTGTCAGTTTGGTCTTTCCAACAACTCCATACAAGCCAACACCATCTGTGGAGCCATGCAGGAGGCCTTTGGCTTGTCACCACTTTGGGTAGGTATCTTTTTGGCCACACTCGCCTTGTTCATTGTCTTCGGAGGTATCCAGCGCATTGCCCAAGTCAGTGCCGTACTGGTTCCTGTAATGGCTGTCGGCTATCTGCTACTGGCTATCGTCGTCATCATCATGAATATCGGTTTGATACCTTATGTATTTAAAATCATTGTAGAAGATGCCTTTGGCATTCAGCAGATAGCGGGTGGTGGTATTGGTGCTACCATCATGAATGGCGTCAAGCGCGGACTGTTCTCTAACGAGGCGGGTGAAGGTAGCGCGCCAAACGTAGCAGCGACTGCAACCGTAACCCATCCTGTCAAGCAGGGGCTCATCCAGGCGCTGGGTGTCTTTACGGATACACTGCTTGTTTGTTCATGTACAGCCTTCATTATCTTGATTAGCGGACTCTATAAAGTGCCTGAGTTGAATGGTATCGCCCTTACGCAGACAGCCCTGCAATCAGAGGTGGGTGCCATGGGCCCAATCTTTATTGCCGTAGCCATTCTTCTCTTTGCCTTCTCCAGCATCATCGGCAACTACTATTATGGTGAAGCCAACATCCGCTTCATCACACCCAGCAACACGGTGATGACTATCTATCGTATCTGCTCGGCAGGTATCATGGTTATCTTTGGAGCCTTGGCTAGCTTCGAACTCGTCTGGAACATCGTCGACTTCTTCATGGCGTTCCTCACAGCCTGCAACCTCATCGCTATTGTCATCTTGGGACGTTATGCCTTCCGTCTGTTGGATGACTATCGCCAACAGAAGCGACAGGGTATAAAAGAACCCGTCTTCCACCGCAGACAGCTGCCTGAGATAGAAGACGAGATCGAGTGCTGGGAATAAGTATTCCCTTAGTTCATAGCGAAGAAGGTGCCATTGGCAGCCATGCGAGCGTCATAAACGCCAACCTCGTTGAGGGTGAAGTTACGGTTCTCGCCATTGACATTAGCCTGGATAGTACCGTCAGCATTGAAACGGAAGAGCTCCTTCTGTACACCATTCTGCTCAACAGACCAAGAGTCGTTAGCGTCGTCGTGGATGAAATAAGTGATCTCACCGGTAGGAGCCTTTACCTCATAACCGTTCTTCAGCGTAGTAACAGCATAGTAGCGGCCGTCCTGACCCATCACCTGCTGAGTCTTTCCAATGTTAGAGGCCATGGGGTTGCTGCCAGACCAGAACTCGATGGTGTTGAGTACCAGAATGTCAACGAACTGACAGATACCACCAACGATGGGAACCAAGAAGAAGCCCACGATGGCATTAACGAACTTGCTGCTGGTCATGTGATTCTGCCAGTTGATGTACTTGTTCCAAAGAGCATACTTACCGACGAAACATGAACTGAGCAGGAAGGTTCCTGCAAGGAGGCATGCAGCCACTTTCAAACTGATTTTTTTCATTGTTGTTAGGTTTTAAAGGGTTTATAAATAAAAAACAGCTTCATTTCCCATATTAAATAGTAGGTCGAGAATCGAGAGGTTGGATTGGAACCCATGCTTGCCTTCAAACACCTGCCAGTAGCGACGAGGCTGAAAGTCAGCATCAGCCTGTGGGTGCTTGGCATTGATGACTTCTCTGTAATCATCGATATCCGATGGCTGACGACTGAAGTCTGTTGTATAGCTAACCTTGGGATGAATATCCAGCAAGTTACACACTGTCTGACGAATTGCCTCGTTGAAATCGACCAAAAACTCATATTTCTTTTCAAAGAACGGTCGGATGTCATCAGCATAATAGTCAAAGAACGGGCTCTCATTATAGGCACTCTGCAGGGCGTTCCAGTGTATACGTCGCCAGTTGTTGTGGTCACTGATACGCAGGTCCTTGACTTTTAATATTTCATTTTTAATGTTTAATGTATCATGTTCCACCGGTACCGTCAGTGCCTGCAGACCATTGGCAGTAGCTATCACGCAGCGGTTGCGGTAGGTCTGCTTCTGGTAAGAGTCATACTGTTCTATCAGCGTCTGGTCATAGCGACACAACTTCTGGTACCACTGGATGGGACCAAAATAGGTAGTCTGTAACAACGCTGTACTCATTGCAGTCTGAGATTTTTACGATTATATATTACAGTTATGACTTCTCCAATGATGCTACTCTCTGGGATGAAACCCAGATGACGCGAGTCGGCAGGATTCTGTTGGTTCAGCGCCTCCAGCCAGTAGTAGTCAGCTTTAGCGCAGGTCTTCAGTCCTGGTACGACGAGATTTCCTTTGTGCGTAAGAATGGTGTCACCAGGTACCGCCTTGCAGCGGGCGATATATATCCCTGCAACGGAATCGCAGGGCACGGTGAACGCAACGATGTCGCCTCTTTTCACGGGTTGTCGCAGCAGACGACTATAGGGCAGCAGACCATGTCCCTCGATACGCAGTCCATAGCTGCAACGGTTCACCAGCAGGCAGTCACCATGTTTATACAATGGTGCCAGTCCATTGCCTGTGACGCTATGAATGGAAAAGACCAAAGCACGGAAGCCTAGCATCAGTATGAAAGCTGACGCCAGTACTATCACGTTCTTCAGCCATTTTGCCATATCTCTTACATCTTCCTTCTCACATCACACATCTACTTGATATTGTCAACAAAGCGGAACAGGCGACTCCAGCGTATGCCAGAGAAACCACCACGGTCAGGATCACTACTCCACCAGATGAAGATGGGCTTACCCACGATGTGGTCTTCAGGCACGAAACCCCAGTAGCGGGAGTCGAGCGAGTTGTGACGGTTGTCACCCTGCATCCAGTAGTAGTCCAACTTAAAGGTGTACTTAGTGGTCTCCTTATCGTTGATAAATATCTTTCCGTCTTTCACCTCTAGCTTATTACCTTCATAGGTACGGATAGGACGCTCATAGATGGGCAGATTCTTCAGCGTCAGGTCGATGGTCTCCCCCTTGGCAGGAATCCAGATAGGACCATAGTTGTCGCGCGTCCAGTGCATATTACCATTCAAGGGATAGATGTCCAGCTCGCTGGCATCGGTATTCAGCTTGATGCTCTCCACAATGTCGGGACGCTTCTTCAAGATGTCTGCCGTCTTGTTAGTCATCGGCATATATCCGTAGTTGTTGAGGTCCTTCAGCTCTTCCATCGTAATACCCCACTCCTGCATCTCTTCATCGGTGAAATGGCGCTTCAGCTTCAGCTGGTAGGTATACTGCACATTGTCAGGTTCCTTGTTGGCCTTACCATTAATATAGATGATACGGTCTTTGATTTGCAGTGTCTGACCAGGCAGTCCCACGCAACGCTTCACGTAGTTCTCACGACGGTCGGTAGGACGGGTATCGATGAGACCATACTCCTGAGGATTGGCCTCGATGATTTGCTTACCAGCCTGATAGATAGTATTGAAATACAGAGGCAACTGTGCTTGTGTCAGCGAATCGGGATTCGGACGCTGAGGGTAGGTTTGGTAACCTATCTGGTAGCACAGCTGATAGTAGTCATATACTTGATATTGTTGTGCTGAGCAGATAGTGTCACCTGCAGGGAAGTTGAAGACAACGATGTCGTTCAACTGAATCTTTCCCAAACCCTTGACACGACGATAGTCCCAATGCGGCCACTCAATATACGACTTACAGTTGTAGATGGGCATGGTATGCTGTGTCAGCGGCATCGTCAACGGGGTCTCAGGAATACGAGGACCATAGCTGACCTTGCTGACAAACAGGTAGTCGCCAGTGAGCAATGACTTCTCCAAAGAGCTCGACGGAATCACGTAATTCTGGAAGAAAAACAGGTTGATAAAGTAGACGGCCACCAGTGCAAAGACAAGGGCATCCACCCACGACATCACAAAGCGTACAGGACCTTCTGCGTCCTTCCACCATTGCCAGTTGATCTTTTTGGTAATATAAACGTCATAGATGAAGGGCACGACAAGGAGTCCCATCCATGACTCTACCCAATAGAGGAACAGCAGGTACAGTGCGAGCACGACACTGAACTTCGCCCACTGCACCTTCATATTCAGCTTTTTCTTTTCTCTCTTTTCCATTAGAACTTAAACATGTCGCTGATGGTTAATAATCCCTGATGGTCCTTGGTATACTCTGCGGCGAGTACAGCTCCAAGGGCGAATCCCTGACGTGAATGGGCATCGTGGGTAATGGTAATAATATCTGCCTCCGAGTCGTAGCGGATGGTATGGATGCCGGGCACCTCACCACGGCGGATATGGTCTACACGCAGATATTTCTTATCGGTAGTATCTTCTTTCCAAGCCTCCTTACGGTCGATATTCTCCACTATCTGCTCAGCCAGCGTGATAGCAGTACCACTGGGATGGTCGAGTTTATGGACATGGTGCGTTTCCTCCATCTCTACGTCATACTGTGGGAACTGGTTCATGATCTTTGCCAGGTATTTGTTGACTGCCGAGAAGATGGCAACACCAATAGAGAAGTTCGATGCCCAGAAAAGCGTCTTTCCCTCTTCAGCACATGCCTTACGAACCTCATCGCCATGTTCTTTCATCCAACCTGTAGAGCCAGATACAACCTTTACACCTGCAGCCCATGCTTTCAGATAATTGCCGTAAGCTGCCTGTGGAGCGGTAAACTCGATGGCCACATCAGCACTCTTGAATGCTTCACTGTTAAAGTCCTGTTGATTATCAATATCAATGATACTCACAATTTCATGGCCACGGCTGATAGCTATCTGTTCTATCATCTTACCCATCTTACCGTAGCCGAT
Organism: uncultured Prevotellaceae bacterium; assembly: GCA_946410305.1. GTDB lineage: Bacteria > Bacteroidota > Bacteroidia > Bacteroidales > Bacteroidaceae > Prevotella. Next base: position 43,203 of record CAMJZV010000014.1, read on the forward strand.
TAATGCTATTTTCATGTTCCTTATTGTATTAATACCGTGCAAAGATACGAAATAATTCACAATTCACAAGATAATTCACAATTATTTACTAACTTTGTACCATGATTAATAAACAAACGTGGGACTTCATCCGCCAGCACAGTACTGATGATGTACGAAAACTGGCACTGCAGGGCAGCAAAAACACCGACGTAGACCTGCCAATGGCGCTGCAACAGATAGCAGGGCGACAGACAGCCCTGAAGAAGTTGCCATCATGGGCAGCACAAGACGGCATTCTCTACCCACCACATCTGAATATGGAGCAGTGCTCCAGCGAACAGACGGCACGCTACAAGGCACAACTGGCTGGGAGCGGTGACACCTATGTAGACTTAACAGGGGGGCTGGGTGTCGACTTCTACTGGATGTCGCAGCACTTCAAGCAGCGCTACTACATCGAGCAGAATGCCGACCTCTGTACACTCACTGAGCACAACTTCCACACGCTGGGCCTTGCCTGTTCTGTATGTTGCTGCACGGCAGCGACGTACTTACCTGACATGCCCCACGCCGACGTCATCTTCCTGGATCCAGCCCGTCGCAACGAACATGGCGGGCGCACCTACGACATCAGAGACTGTATGCCCAACGTTCTGGAACTATTGCCTCTCTTGATGGAGAAAGCCGACAAGGTCATACTCAAGCTATCTCCTATGTTTGACTGGCGAAAAGCTGTCGACGACCTCCAGCATGTCACGGAGGTACACATCGTCAGTGTAGACAACGAGTGCAAGGAACTGCTATTAGTGCTCGAATCTGTAGAGGCTCCTTTACGCCTGGTATGCGTCAACAACGACCAACACTTCGAAGTACCATCGGCGAACACCCCTCACCACTCACCCATCACCACTCACCCATCATACCTCTACGAACCCAATGCCAGCATTATGAAGGCAGGATGCTTTGATGCGCTAGAGGAACGTTTTGCTGTACGACAGATATCCACCAACTCACACCTCTTCCTTTCTTCCGTTGAAATCGAGGATTTTCCTGGCCGACGCTTTCAAATATGCGCCATTTCATCGACAAACAAGCAAGCACTCAAGGCTGCGCTGACAGACATTGACCGCGCCAATATTACCGTTCGCAATTTCCCCATGTCTGTCGAGCAACTACGAAAAAAGCTCCATATGAAAGACGGTGGCAGCACCTACATCTTTGCCACTACCGAGGCTGACGGAACGCACTGTCTGTACATTTGCCGTAAAATTGGTTAAATATTTTGGGAATCTCAGGCTTTTTCGTTACCTTTGCATGATATTAATCATGAATTGAAAAATGTCACCAGTAGAGATTAGAAAAGTCACCAACAGGAAAGAGCTTGATGCTTTCATCCAACTCCACTACGACTTGTATCGAGGCAATGAGTATGACGCCCCCAACCTGTACAGCGATGAGATTCATACGCTGAGTAAGGACCGCAATGCTGCCTTTGAATTCTGTGAGGCAGAGTATTTTCTGGCTTATCGCGACAACAAGGTAGTGGGGCGCATTGCCGCCATTATCAACCACCGCGCCAACGACAAGTGGGAGCGTAAGAGTGTGCGATTCGGTTGGGTGGACTTCATTGACGACATCGAAGTTTCCAAAGCACTGTTCCATGCTGTAGAGCAGTGGGGCCGCGAGAAAGGCATGACAGAGATGATTGGTCCATTGGGTTTCACGGACATGGACCCAGAAGGCATGCTGATTGAAGGCTTCGACCAGTTGGGTACGATGGCAACCATCTACAACTATCCTTACTATCCTCAGCATATTGAGCAGATGGGTGGCTTTGCCAAGGACAACGACTATGTGGAATACAAGCTCATTGTGCCTAAGGAAGGTATGCCTGAGAAATTCCGCAAAGTGGCTGAGATGGTGATGAAACGCTACAATCTGCACCCGATGCACCCCAAGCGCAGTCAGGTATTTGGCAAGGAGCAGTATGGTCGCAAGGTACTTGACGTCGTCAACAAGTCGTTTGGTCACCTCTATGGCTATTCGCAGATGACGGAGCGCCAGATTGACGAATACCTGAAGATGTACTTCCCCATGCTCGACATGGATATGCTGTGTCTCATTGAAGATTGGAACACGCCCAACCATGAGGTTATTGGCGTGGGCATCTCTATCACCAATATGACGCGTGCCCTGCAGAAGTGCAAGAACGGCCGTTTGTGGCCTTTCGGCTGGTGGCATTGCCTGCGTGCTCTGAAGTTCCACAAGGCAGAGTGCCTCGACTTGATGCTCATCGGCATATTGCCAGAATACCAGCAGAAAGGCGCCAATGCCCTGCTCTTCTACGACCTCATCCCTATCTACCAGAAATATGGCTTCAAGTGGGGTGAGACCAATGTAGAGATGGAGACCAACGAGAAGGTACAGAGCCAGTGGCAGTATCTGGAGCACATACAGCATAAACGCAGAAGATGTTACAAGAAAAACTTATGAGTGACGAAAATACAATCCTAGAAGAACAGCAAGTTCAGTATACTGACGACAACATCCGACACCTCTCGGATATGGAGCACGTGCGCACCCGTCCCGGTATGTACATCGGCCGACTAGGTGATGGTTCACTGCCAGAAGACGGTATTTATGTACTGTTGAAAGAAGTCATCGACAACTCTATTGACGAATTCAAGATGAAGGCTGGCGACCGTCTGGAGATTACTATCGACGACAACCTGCGTGTCTCTGTCCGTGACTATGGCCGTGGCATTCCGCAGGGTAAGCTCATCGAAGCGGTCAGCGTACTGAATACTGGTGGTAAGTACGACTCCAAGGCCTTCAAGAAGTCAGTAGGTCTGAATGGTGTGGGTGTCAAGGCCGTCAATGCGTTGAGTACCCATTTCGAGGTAGCCAGCTATCGTGACGGCAAGGTGCGTCGTGCCACTTTCGAGCGCGGCATTCTGCAGAGCGATGCCACTGAGGACACTCAGGACGAGAATGGTACCTATATCTATTTCGAGCCTGACAACACGCTGTTCAAGGACTACACCTTCCACGACGACATCGTGGAGAACATGCTGCGCAACTACACCTACCTGAATACGGGTCTGGCCATTATGTACAATGGTCGACGCATTCTCAGTCGTCATGGTTTGGAAGACTTGTTGAAAGACCGTATGACCAACGACCCGCTGTATCCCATTATCCATCTGAAAGGCGAGGACATCGAGGTGGCTTTCACCCATTCCAACCAGTATGGTGAGGAGTATTACTCTTTCGTCAATGGTCAGCACACCACGCAGGGTGGTACCCACCAGAGTGCTTTCAAGGAGCATATCGCCAAGACTATCAAGGAGTTCTTCGGCAAATACGAATATGGTGACATCCGTACGGGTATCGTCGCTGCCATTGCCATCAATGTGGAGGAACCCGTCTTCGAGAGTCAGACGAAGATCAAGTTGGGTTCTACGCAGATGGCTCCCGATGGGGAAACCATTAACAAGTATGTCGGCGACTTCATCAAGCAGCAGGTCGACAACTACCTGCATATCCATCAGGATGTTGCTGAGGTCATCGAGGGTAAGATCAAGGAGACGGAACGTGAACGCAAGGCAATGGCGGGTGTCACCAAGTTGGCCCGTGAGCGTGCCAAGAAGGCTAACCTTCACAACCGCAAGTTGCGCGACTGTCGCATCCACTTCTCTGACGTGAAAAACGACCGCAAAGAGGATTCATGCATCTTCATCACGGAGGGTGATTCTGCCAGCGGCTCCATCACCAAGAGCCGCGACGTCAATACGCAGGCCGTCTTCTCACTACGTGGTAAACCTCTTAACTCCTTCGGACTGACCAAGAAGGTGGTTTATGAAAATGAAGAGTTCAACCTATTGCAGGCTGCCCTTGACATTGAGGAAGGTCTCGACACCCTACGTTATAATAAGGTCATCGTCGCTACCGATGCCGATGTCGACGGCATGCACATTCGATTGCTTATCATCACTTTCTTCCTACAGTTCTTCCCAGAGCTTATCAAGAAAGGCCATGTCTATGTGTTGCAGACCCCACTGTTCCGCGTTCGCAACAAGCGTACGAAGATCAAGAACAAGCAGGTGCTGGCTGCTGAAGACGCCAAAAAGGCCAATAGCCAATCGCCAAAAGCTAAAAGCGATTTCGTGACTCGCTATTGCTACAGCGACGAAGAGCGCGTCAAAGCGATACAGGACCTAGGCCCCGATCCAGAGATTACGCGATTCAAAGGTCTTGGCGAGATCAGTCCTGAGGAGTTTGCCGGTTTCATCGGTCCCGACATGCGCCTTGAGCAGGTCACCCTCCACAAGAACGACCAAGTACAGAAGCTCTTGGAGTATTATATGGGCAAGAACACCATGGAACGTCAGAACTTCATCATAGACAACCTCGTCATCGAGGAAGACAAACCAGAGGATTATGACTATGAATAAGCGACTACTGTATATCGCACTGCTAGGACTGATTCCCTATATAAGCTTTGCTCAGTTTAAGTTTGGCGCAAGCGAAAAGTCTCCTTTGCTGAAACTTAGCTATGCTGAGCAGATGATAAAAGACTATTACGTAGAATCTGTCGACGAGAACAAGCTGGTAGAGGATGGCATCCGTGGCATGCTGGAGAAGCTGGACCCCCACTCCACCTATTCTACACCCAAGGAAGTCAAGGAGATGAACGAGCCTCTGCAAGGCAACTTCGAGGGTATCGGCGTACAGTTCAATATGGTGGAAGACACGCTACTCGTTATCCAGACCGTCAGCGGCGGTCCTTCCGAGAAGATGGGCATCTTGGCTGGCGACCGAATCGTCACAGTCAACGATACCGCCATTGCAGGTGTCAAGATGTCGAAGGAGGAGATCATGAAGCGCCTGCGTGGTCCCAAGGGCACAAAGGTGCTGCTGGGTATTGTGCGTCCAGGCATCAGCGACCGCCTCACCTTTACCATCACCCGCGACAAGATTCCCGTCAACTCCATCGATGCCACCTATATGATACGTCCTGATGTGGGCTATGTCCGTATAGGTAGCTTTGGAGCCACTACGCCTAACGAATTCCACGAGAGTCTGAAGGAGCTGCTCTCACAGGGCATGCAGACCCTGGTCCTCGACCTTCAGGAGAATGGCGGCGGCTATCTACAGGCTGCCGTAGAGGTTGCCAACCAACTGTTGGAGCGCGGCAGCCTCATCGTCTATACGGAAGGACGCCGTGTAGACCGCATAGAATACAAGGCACGTGGCGGCGGTCTCTTCACTCAAGGAAAGGTCATCGTACTGGTCGACAGCTATACCGCCTCGGCAGCAGAGATTGTCTCTGGTGCCATTCAAGACCATGACCGTGGTATTATTGTAGGTCGTCGCACCTTTGGTAAAGGCTTGGTGCAGCGCCCCATCGACCTGCCTGACGGCTCTATGATCAGACTGACCATCGCCCACTACTACACACCCGCTGGCCGTTGCATCCAGAAGCCTTACGAGAAAGGCAAGAAGCTGGACTATGCCATGGATGTCAACAACCGTCTGAAGAGTGGCGAACTGATGAGTGCCGACAGCGTCCATTTCAGCGACTCTCTGAAGTACTACACACTCCGTGAGCACCGCGTAGTATATGGTGGCGGAGGCATTATGCCCGACGAGTTCGTGCCACTAGATACCACCAAATATACACGATTCCATCGGGAACTCGCCGCCAAGTCGATACTCATCAACCAGAATCTGCGCTATGTCGACGGCCACCGTAAGGAGCTCCATAAGAAGTATCCCACCTTTGCCGAGTTCCAAAAGGGATATACCATTCCGCAAAAGCTTATCGACAACATCCTGTCAGCGGGTAAGAAGCAGAAGATTACCCCCAAGGACGATGCCGAATTGCAGCGCACGCTGCCATACTTGCGCCAGCAGCTGAAGGCACTGATTGCCCGTGACCTGTGGTCGATGAATGAGTACTTTGCCGTCATGAACGAGCAGAGCGACATCGTACAGCGCGCCCTGCAGCTGATAGAAAAATAGAATTTCGTTAACTTAAAGAACAATACAAATGATGAAACTAAAGGACATCTTAAACGGACAGCTGAATGCTGCCGAGTGGGAAGCCAAAGGCTATGAGCTTCCTAAGTATAATATTAAAGATGTACGCGAGAAGACCGCCAAGAATCCTACATGGGTACACTTCGGTGGTGGCAACATCTTCCGTGCCTTCCCCGCTGCCATCCTCAACGATGCGCTGAACACTGGCAAGTACGACCGTGGTGTGATTGTAGCAGAGACCTTCGACTTCGAAGTCATCGACAAGGCCTACGCTCCCTACGACAACCTGTCGCTCTGCGTCAACCTCTGCTCTGACGGCTCTATTGAGAAGAAAGTCATCGCCTCAGTGACAGAAGCGCTGAAGGCTGACCCACAGTTCCCCGACTGGAACCGACTGGTAGAGATCTTCAAGAATCCTTCCCTGCAGATGATTTCGTTCACCATCACTGAGAAAGGCTATACCTTCAACGATGCCGACCTCGCTCGTGGCATGAAGCCCCTCTTCGCAATGGGTAAGGTGTGCGCCCTACTGTTTGAAAGATATAAAGCAGGCAAACTGCCGCTCACCGTACAGTCTATGGACAACTGCTCGCACAATGGCGACAAGGTAAAGGCTGGTGTCTTTGCCTATGCTGAGCGTTGGCTGCAGGACGGCCTGGTAGAGCAGGGCTTCATTGACTACCTGAAGGACGAGACGAAGATTACCTTCCCCTGGTCTATGATTGACAAGATTACGCCACGTCCTCATGAGAAGGTTAAGGAGCTGCTGGCTGCCGACGGTTTCGAGGACAATGACTACATCGAGACCGAGAAGCACACCTTCACAGCACCCTTCGTCAATGCTGAGGAGGTACAGTATCTGGTCATCGAAGACCACTACACCAACGGTCGTCCGCCACTCGACTTGGGCGGTGCCCTCTATACCACCCGTGAGACCGTCGACAAGGTAGAGACCATGAAGGTTACCACCTGTCTGAACCCGCTGCATACCGCCATGTCTATCTATGGCTGCATGCTCGACTACACGCTCATCTCTGCCGAGATGAAGGACGACGACCTGCGTGCGTTCATCCAGAAGATTGGTTATATGGAGGCCATGCCTGTCGTTGTTGACCCAGGCGTGCTGAACCCCTACGAGTTCATTGGTGCCGTGCTCAACAAGCGTCTGCCCAACCCCTTCATGCCCGACGCTCCTCAGCGCATCGCTATGGATACTTCCCAGAAGCTGCCCATCCGCTTTGGTGAGACGCTGAAGAAGTATATTGCCCGTGGTCTTGACAAGTCCAACCTTGTTCTCATCCCTCTCACACTGGCTGGCTACGCCCGCTACCTGAAGGGCCTCAAGGACGACCTCACCGCCTTCGAGCCCTCTCCCGACCCCATGTTGGCAGAGCTACAGGCTATCGTTGCCCCCTTGGAGATTGGCAAGGCTGATCAGGACTGGAGTCCGCTGAAGCAGCTCTACAGCCGCAAGGATGTCTTCGGTCTCGACCTCTATGAGGCTGGCTTTGGCGACCAGATAGAAGGCATGGTCAAGGAGCTCTATGCAGGCAAGGGTGCTGTACGCGCCACGTTGCATAAGTACGTTGCCGCAAGATAACTAGACATTAGAAGTTTTTGCGAGAAAAAGTGGCGAAGAGACAGATACCAATGACAACGAAAAACGGAAGCCAATCGTGACTTCCGTTTTTTTGATTACTTGCAGAGACGAATCTCGTGGATGCGTGGCGTCTGTTTGCCCTGCTCGGCAGCGAGGGTGAGCGTGATGCTTTCCTTCTGCAGGGTAGCGGGCAGATTGACAAGGGCAACGCCCTGACCATCCAAGCGGACGGTATCGAGGACAGTGCCATCGATGCTGACAACGACGCGGTCGTAGGCGGCAAAGCCCTTCAGGCGTAGCACGTTGGCACCCTGTGCCTTCAGCTGGTAAGAGAAAGAGCCACGAGCAGTACGCCAGTGCATGCCTTCGTCGTAACCGCTCCAAGCGTTGTTGGCCTTGAAGAAGTGGTCGCTCTCCGACTGCTGCTCACCACAGAACACCTTGTCGATGGTCTTGGCCTCCATATCCATGTTGGCCTTCTCGGCAGCTGCCAGCTCAGCCTGCTTGGCAGCCCATTCCGACTGGGAATAGAGGGGGAAGTAGATCTGATAGCGGCACTCGTAGAGCTGGTAGAAGGGTACCAGTTGGATGCCCTCATAGGCGGGAGTCGTCAGTCCCTTCAGCTGGAAGGTCAGCGGTTTGCCGTCAACGGGAGCGATGTGTGACATAACCTCCTCGGCAGTGCCTATCATGGCAGGCATCTGAGCCTGTGGTACCTTCGGACCATTGGCGATGTGTCCGCCACGGCTGTCGTCGGCAAAGAGTCCGTCCTGACGGTCGGTGCCCGTCTTGGCAGCCAGCACGAGGGGACCATAGAGGAACGAATACTGCGGCTTGCCATCAGGCGTGGTCATCGCTGTCAGGTGCATGGGCATCTCTACACGCAGCTGGTCGCCATTCTTCCAACGGCGGTCGACGACGAGGTAGCCGTTAGCAGCTATCTTGTAGTCGACGGGGTCGCCATTGACCGTAACCTGCACGGTGCTGGCCCATGCGGGCTTGCGCACCTTGACGGCAAACTGGCGAGCTTTCTTCAGCTCGAGGGTCAGCGTGGTGGCTTCCTCCTGCGGGAAGCGGTTCTCCTGCTTCACAGTCAGGCCGTCCCACGACAGCGTAGAAGGGATGAAGAGGTTGACGATGAGGTCGTTGCCTTCGTGGGCATAGATCATCTCACCATAGCGGCCTGGATTCTCGATACCTGTACCCACACAGCACCACATCGAGGTCTGCGGCTGCGAATAGACGCGGTAGTGACCGGCACGCATGGGGGTGAAGTAGACGAAGCCGCCCTGTACGGGGTTCATCGTCGAGAGGATATGGTTGTAGAGGGCACGCTCGTAGTAGTCGATATAGTTTTTGTCGGCAGTGGTCTGATAGAGCATCTTGCTCAGTCGCAGCATGTTATACGTGTTACAGCTCTCAGGACCCTGCTCTGATGCCAGCAGACTGGTGAAGTTGTCGGTGGGGTTGAAGTGCTCACGCTCGGAGTTGCCACCGATGCTGACGCTGCGATGGTTGACCACCACGTCCCAGAAGAATTTGACAGCACGGTCCCAGTCGCTGAGTCCCTCCAAGTCGGCAATACGCTTGTAACCGATAATCTTTGGAATCTGTGTATTGGCATGCATACCCGTCAGCTTGTCCTCGCCCTTCAGCAGCGGCTGCAGGATGCGCTGGTCACTGAACTGGTGAGCCAGCTTGAGGTACTTCTTATCGCCCGTGAGCTCAGCAACATCGGCAAACGACTCGTTGAGTCCACCATGTTCGCTGATAAGCATCTGCTGAATCTGGTCGTCGCTCAGCTTACTGACCTCGTTGACCATCCAGTCGGTCAGCTTGACGAGCATCTCCTTGGCCTGCTGACGACCTGCAATGAGGTAGGCGTCGCGCAGTCCGGCATAGATCTTATGGATATTATAAAGAGGTACCCAGCGGTTGTTCAGTCCGAAGGAGTTGGGATGGATGTCGCCTTTGGCGATCTGTCCCCATATCTCGTTGGGGTTGGGCACACCACCCACATAGCCGTCCTGACGGGCATCCTGACAGCGTTTCAGTTCGCTGAGCACATAGTCTAGACGGGCGCTGATTTCCTGGTTTCCTGTGGCAGCCACCATATAGCTCAGTGCCGACACATAGTGTCCGCCGATGTGACCGTCCAGTCCTGTATTCTCCCAGTTGGTGTAGTTCTCTGCTTTAGGTGTCAGTCCGGCCCCCTTCAGGTAGGGTGCCAACAGTCGGTCAGCATCCAATGCCAAGAGGTAGTGGATGTCAGCCTGTTGGTTACGAAGGAACTGACTATCAGTCAGTCTGACACTACTAATAGGGAAGGTCTCGATAAGTTTTGTCTGTGCTGCACTTGCAGACAAGGCAATAGCCGTCAGGCCAATAATGAATAGTCGTCTCATGGATTGTTCTGTTAGTTCTGCCTGCAAGGCTGCGGTTAAGCGAGGGCAATCAAACAAGTTTGAATTGCCGAGCGAAAGCAGACTCGCATCGTTTCACGCTGCAAAGTTACAAAAAAAGGTTGTAAAGAACAACGGTTTTTGGAAGATTAACGCTAACCGTTTCTAAGAAACGCTTGCCAAAGCGAGAATTCGGCCTGTAATAAAGGCAAGACGGGGAAGTTAACGACAATGCTTTTTAAAAAAAACTTTCACTTTCACACTCAGTGCTGAAAGTCCCTGTAGATAGGGACTCGCGGGCATTTCCTGCGGGCGCGAAGGCCCGAAGACGTTTCACATCGCTTTCACAAAACCTTCACCGAACCTCGCCCGCGCGATGTGAAAGCGGTGTGAAAGCGATGTGAAAGCAAATTCCGGATGCGGATAGGCCGAAACGCCTTTGTACAGGGCGCTTGCACCCTATCGGTGAAAGGTGAAACGTATTTTTTGAAAACCTCTCGCGCGCGGAACACCTACGCGCACGTACATTATATATGCGCCCAAGACAGACTGATACCTCTGCGTATTAGCTTGTCCCAGTCACGAGACAGCTGTTCCCGTCAGAAAGTGGTACGACTTTTCAAAAAGTGGTACGACTTTTCAGAAAGTCCTACCACTTTTCCGCATATCAGCTGTTCCCGCCGCCGTATCAGCTGTTCCTGTCGCAAGGAACGCCCATCCCGCGCACGGGAGTCGCTTCCTCCTTTAGCTCCATGGCTCCGTAGAATCGGAAAAACTCAAATTTATTTGGTTTTTCTCTCGGTTTGCACTACCTTTGCACACCGTATGAATACGATATTTATTGTTTTGCCCATTCTCGTCCTGTTGATGTTCGACCTGGGACTGACGCTGCGCCCAGCAGATTTCCGTTTGGTAGTGGAGCGTCCGCGTGCTATATTAGTAGGTTTGGTAGGTCAGATACTGCTGTTGCCACTCATTGGTCTGGCTATCGGTTTCGGTTTCCAACTGGAGGCTGTGTTCTTCTTAGGAGTCATGCTGATAGCCTGCAGCCCTGGCGGCAGCTCCAGCAATGTGTTCTCCATGCTGGCAGGCGGCGATGTCGCCCTGTCGGTGTCGCTGACCATGCTGAGCAGCATCATCACACTGTTTACGGGTCCATTGGTGATGAGCTATGCTACAGGACTGGTGGGTGAGAACCAGTCGATAACGCTGCCTGTAGGCAACCTGCTGGTACAGAACATCGTACTGATGCTGGTGCCCATCGTGATAGGTCTGCTGCTGGCGCTATGGCGCGGAGAGCTGGCCCGCAAGCTGCATGGGGTGCTGAAGAAGCTGGCCTTCCCTGCCCTTGTGTTGCTGGCAAGCATCTTCTTCATCCAGAACCGCGAGACCATCATCCGCGAGTTCCCCCAGCTGGGACTGGCCATGACGGTACTCATCCTCATGGCGATGGGCGGTGGCGTCCTGCTGGCGTGGCTGTTGCGACTCAATGGTCGTGAGCAGCGTACCATTATTATCGAGATAGGCATGCAGAACGCTGCCCAGGCTATCTCCATAGCCAGCAGTCCGTTTGTCTTTGCCAACGACGTGATGGCGATACCAGCCATTGTCTATGCCCTGATGATGAACGTCATCCTGCTAGCGTATGTAGGAATTATCAAGTCTCTGCACAAAAATTGAAGGCAATAGGTACACCGAAGTGTTAATATTCTATAAATAGAAGGCTCGATGGATGCAAAAAACATATAATTTGCTATATTTGCACCACCAAGCTATTAACTCTAATGCTACCTAAGAAAATCTCTGAAACGCTTTCACTTAGACTAAGCTTAATAGTTGCCTGTGTAATTGCGTTGCTGCTCTTGGTATCCTTAGCCGTGATGTTCTACTTCTCACGCCAGGCACTAAGAGAGAAGGCGATGCGTAATGCCGAGCAGACACTAGAGGTAACGGTGCAGAACATCGACAATATCCTGCTCAGCGTGGAACAGTCAGCAGGTAACGTCTATTGGGAGGTAATAGCACATCTGGACAAGCCCGACGAGATGCTCACCTACAGTCGTAGGATGGTGGAGTGCAATCCTTACATCGTGGGCTGTGCCATTGTTTTCAAGCCTTATTTTTACCCTGACCATGAGCTCTTTATGGCTTACATCCACCGCAAAGGACACAGCGTAACGGCCAATGCGGCATCGGAGTTAGTACAACAGGACACATTTGCTAATTGTCCTTACACCGAGCAGGTCTGGTATACTGAACCTATGACACTGGGGCATGCCTGTTGGACAGAGCCACTGAAAAACAACGATACGGAAGATGAGCCACTTGTCACTTTCTGCCTGCCCATCTTAAACCGTAACGGCAAGAGCGTGGGTGTTGTGGCGGTAGATGTCGCCATCGAGCTGCTCTCGCAGATTGTGCTGGCTGCCAAACCGTCGCCCAACGGTTATAGTATGCTGTTAGCACGCAACGGCTCTTATATCGTACACCCAGACAAGGAGAAGTTGACCAAGGAGAGTGTCTTCAGCCAATTCGTCAAAGACAGCGACCCCTCGATGCGTATGGCGGCCAAGTCGATGGTCAATGGTGAGAGCGGTTTTACCAATTTCATCATGAACGAGCAGGAGTGGTATATGGTCTACAAGCCCTTCATGCGCCACGCCGTGGTTGGACGCACCACAGACCATCTTGGCTGGAGCGTGGGTGTCGTCTATCCTAAAGAGGATATTATGGGGGACTACAACCGACTGGTCTATCTTGTGCTGAGCATCGCCTTTGTTGGCTTGCTGCTCTCCGTCGTACTGAGCAGTCTGTTTACCCATCGCCAGCTATTACCGCTGGACATGCTCACCAAGGCTGCACACAAAATCAGTCAGGGAGACTACGGCATGGCCATTCCAGATACCAAACGAGGCGACGAGATAGGAAAGCTACAAGAGAACTTCCAGCAGATGCAACACTCGGTGGTAAGCCAGATAGCCGAGCTGAAGCAGATGAACGAGCAGCTGAAGGAGCGTAGCAAAGAGTTGCAGCAAGCCAACAGGACAGCTCAGGAAGCCAACAGGATGAAGACGGCGTTCCTACACCAGATGATCCACCAGATGCTGGAACCTGCCGACACCCTCATGAATCACGTGAACACCCTTTGCAACAACTATCATACCATCAGTCTTGAGGAGGCCAATGAAGAGATCAGTGCCATCCACCAGAAGGGAAAGACGATTATTGAACTGCTTGCCCACATGATAGACTCTGCAGAACAGGAGACAGGAAAGGAGGATGCCCATGATTAAGATTCGTCGACATCTCTCCGCCAAACTCAGCATCGGCATCACGCTGCTGGCAGGCTACATTTTCGTAGTGGCACTGGGTATCTTGTTCCTCTACTCACAGCATCTTATCCTACAAGAGACGGAAAAGCATGCCACCAGCGTGCTACATACCACCACGCAAAGGATCAATAGCAAGATGAGTCTGGTGGAGAATGCCATCAATTCCAACGTATGGCTGATGGAGGCCAATTTCCGTCCCGACTCGCTGGAATCCATCCGCCGTCGTATTGTCAGGCTCAATCGCACCGTCAACAGCTGTCGCATCACTACCGATCCCGATGAAATCGGCAAAATCAAGCAAGGGGCATCATTTGAGATCACAGAACAAGGCGACACCATCTTCACCTACGCCAAGGCGATTCGTCCTGATGGAGAGACCGTCGAGGGAGTCGTTTTGGCAACTCTCGCCTCCGAACAGATTGACACCATCATCAGCAAGGCAGCACATCCTACGCCCAACTCTTATTTCCTACTCAAAAGAAAAGACCAACAGTGGGAGGAGAGCGGCAATCTTGTGTTCTATAACAGCTTGCCGGATACGGATTGGGAACTCGCCTTGATATGTCCAAAAAGCGAGATACTGAAGAGTAACTACCAGCTATTCATGATAGCCATAGGACTTCTTGTCGGAGGTCTGCTGCTTACCATGTTTATCTGTTATCTGCTGACAAGGAGAACGATCAAGCCGCTCAACCAGCTGCTGGCACTCAGCAAGAGAATTGTTGACGGACATTACGAAGAGGGCATTCCCCACTCTACCCGTCGAGATGTCATTGGACGACTGCAAAACAGTTTTGTGGTCATGCAACAGTCGCTCCATGAGTCTGTGAGCAGCATTCACCAGACTGCCGAGGAGACCCAGAAGCATAATAAGGAACTGGCGCAGGCCATGACAATGGCTGAAGAGGCTGTCAAGAATAAGGCTTTGTTTATCCAGAATGTGTCACACCAGATGCGTACACCGTTGAACATCGCGATGGGTTTTGCCGATGTGCTTGGTGACAATCTCAAGACACAAAAAGAGAGTAAAGGCCAGCACCCGCTCAGGAAGGAAGAGCTGGCAGACATCATCGATACCATGACCCACAATGCCATCCATCTGAACCGTATGGTACAGATGCTTGCGGATAGTTCTGAATACGGTACTTCCCACGAGTTGATTACCAAAAAGAGCGATATCGTATGTTGCAATACCATCGCCCAAGAGTGCATCGACTATATGCGAGAGCGTTTTCCCAAAGCCACCTTGTTCTTTGAGAGTGAACTACCTGACAAAACTACTTTCAAGACCAACCATCTCTTCCTGATGCGCACGCTCCGCGAGTTGCTGTTCAATGCCGCCAAATACTCTGACGGCCAGCATATCAAGCTACGTGTCACAGAGACGATTACTACTATTCGCTTTATAGTAGAAGATACTGGCCCTGGCATAGAAAAAGAAGCACAGGCATTCCTCTTCAAGCCATTCGCCAAAGTCGACGACCTGTCCGAAGGTCTTGGCCTCGGACTGCCATTGGCCAAGCGACATGCATACGGCCTGGGAGGTGACCTACTCTACGATGAGAGCTACCACGATGGCTGCCGCTTCATCCTGGAAGTGCCTAAATAATAGGAAGGGAGATACCGTTGATTTTTTGATAGACGTCCAGGGCATAGACGTCGGTCATACCACTGATGTAGTCGATGACGGACATGAGGCGTACCTCCAGATCGGGGTCGTCAATATGATACTGGCTGGACACACGACCAATGAGCTGCTGCGAATAGTAGCGGTCTGGATGCATGACAGCCTCAACCATCTGCTGCATGAGCGTCTCCATAATCTTATAACCAGACAGTTCTACGTCAAGGACGGGGCGGCTACGGTAGATTTTCTGTACGGAAAGCTCGGCACAACGACGGTAGGCCTCGCGCTGCATGGGTGAGATATGGTCAATGAGGCTACCGGTAAAGGTGCCACTCAGTATCTCGTCTTCGTGCTCAATAAAGGTATTGACACATTCGTTCTCCAATTTACCGATGACACAAGCACGCAGATAGACTATCTGCTCGTTTTTATCGGTGAGCTGTTCACTCTCTATGCGCTGTAGGATATGTTGCTGTGTCTCTCCATCAAAGAAGTCAAGCATCAGGCGCGACGCCTGTTCGAAGGTTATAATCTTCAGTTTATGGGCATCTTCCAAGTCCATAATCTCATAGCAGATATCATCGGCAGCCTCCACGAGATATACCAATGGATGGCGCACGTAGCGGAGAGGCTCACCAGGCTTAGAGATACAAATAATGCCCATTTCATCGGCAATTCGCTGGTAAGTTTCCTGTTCACTTTGGAAGAATCCGAACTTACCTTTCTTGCTGGCAGCAGATGAGGCATAGGGGTATTTGACGATGCTGGCAATGGTGGAGTAGCACATGACAAAACCACCAGGACGGCGCCCCTTGAACTGGTGGGTGAGCAGACGGAAGGCGTTGGCATTACCCTCGAAATGGGTGATGTCGTCCCAGAAGGCGGGAGACACCTGCTGGCGCAACTCACGTCCAGGACCTTCTGTAAAGAATGTCTGAATAGCCTTCTCGCCAGAATGACCAAAAGGCGGATTACCCAAGTCGTGAGCCAGACAGGCGGTAGAAACGATCTGACCAATCTCTTCAAACAGCGTACCCCGCAACTCAGGATGTTTGGTGGCAATCAATCGCTGTGACACGTCGTTGCCCAGTGACATACCTACGCTGGACACCTCCAGCGAGTGGGTCAGACGGTTGTGTACAAAGACGCTTCCCGGCAAGGGGAACACCTGCGTCTTGTTCTGCAGGCGGCGAAAAGGTGCCGAGAAGATCAGGCGGTCGTAGTCACGCTTGAATTCTGAACGGTCATCATGGCGCTCTGTATGGCGCTGTTCCTGACCGAGTCGCTTGTTGGATATAAGTTGTTTCCACTCCATAATGGGTGCAAAGGTAGTAATAAATTAAAGATTAAAGATGAAAAATGAAAAATTATTTGTCTGTTTGGAGAGAAATGACTACTTTTGCACATTATTTAATAAGAAACGTTTCGAAATGATTAAAATCAAAGTCGTCAACCGTGGGCACCAACAGTTGCCTGCATACGCTACGCCACAGAGTGCAGGAATGGATCTGCGCGCCAATCTCGATGCACCTATCACGTTGCATCCTATGGAGCGTCGTCTGATTCCCACAGGACTACACATCGCACTGCCAGAAGGCTATGAGGCTCAGGTACGTCCACGTAGTGGACTGGCACTGAAGCATGGTCTTACCGTGCTGAATACGCCAGGAACCATTGATGCCGACTATCGTGGTGAGATTGGTGTGGTACTCATCAACCTGTCGCAGGAAGACTTTGTCATCAACGATGGTGAGCGCATCGCCCAGATGGTGATTGCCCGCCATGAACAGGGTGACTTCGTCGTTGTCGAAGAACTTGACGAGACAGAGCGTGGCGAAGGCGGTTACGGACATACTGGAGTGAAGTAGCGGGCAGAGCCCTAGTGAAAAGTGAAAAGATAAATGAAAAAAAAGCTTATAAGAAGAAGGATGGTAATGGGAATAGCGTTATTCGTTATTCACTGTTCTCTATTCACTAGTCTCGCTGTGGCACAAGACGACACGGCAAGACGATATGACGCTTTTTTCTTGGATGCTATCTGTCAGCGAGAGAAGGGCAACAACGATGCTGCCTTCGACCTGTTCCGCCATTGTATCGACATCGACTCCACCCGTTCTGAGGCCTACTACTATCTGGCACAGTACTATGCTGCACTGAAACAGAAGGATACCTCACTGAAATACTGTCAGCGTGCCGTAGACTTAGAACCCGACAACGTGACCTATCTGGAGACGCTGGCCAACACCTACCTCAACCAGCGGAAATATCCCGAAGCCATTACGGCCTTGGAGAAGCTGTGCGAGAAGAGTCGCGACCGCGACGACGTGCTGGGGATACTGATACAACTCTATGAACAGCAGGGCGATTACGACAACGCCATCCGTACGCTGGCACGCCTGGAGACCATTGAAGGAAAGAGTGAGCGCCTGTCGTATGCCAAGAGCAACCTCTACTCACAGAAGGGTGACAAGAAGGCTGCCATTGCCGAGATGAAGACGCTGGCCGACCAGTATCCCAACGACAACAACTACCGTTGCCTGTATGCCAACACGCTGTACATCAATGGACAGAAGAAGAAAGCCGTAGCCATCTATGACAAGGTGCTGAAGGAAGAACCCTCGAACCGCAACGCACAGATGGCGCTGCTGGCCTACTATAACGACCAGAAAGACACGGCAAACGTGAACGCTATGATAGAGCGTGTGCTTTTCAACAAGAACGCCTCTACAGACGACCGTGTGGCACTGATGCGTCAGGTCATAGGGGAAAGTGAGCAGCATGGTGGAGACTCCACCCGTGTGCTGCAGTTGTTCCACCGCTTGCTTGACATGCCTGAGACAGATAGCGACTTCGTCCTCTTCTGTGCATCGTATATGAACATGAAGAAGATGCCCAACGACAGCATCCGTCTGGTATTGGAAAAGGTGCTGGAGATGACTCCCGACAATGCTGCCGCCCGCATGCAGCTGGTGAACTATGCCTGGCAGGCTGAAGACCGCGACCGCATCATCGACTTGTGCCGTGCTGCCCGCCAGTATAATCCCGATGAAATGGCCTTTTATTACTATCAGGGCATTGCCTACTACCAGAAAGGACAACTCGACGAGGCTCTTAACGCATTCCAAAACGGCATCGGCGTCATCAACAGCGACAGCGATCCGGGTATTGTCAGTGACTTCTATGCCGTGCTGGGCGATATCATGCATCAGAAGGGCATGGAAAAGGAAGCCTTTGCTGCCTACGATTCCTGTCTGGTATGGAAAGACGACAACATCGGCTGTCTGAACAACTACGCCTACTACCTCAGCGAGAAGGGCATCCGTCTGGATGAGGCTGAGCGCATGTCGTATCGTACCATCAAGGCCGAGCCGAAGAACGCCACCTATCTAGACACCTATGCATGGATACTCTTCATGCAGAAACGTTACGACGAGGCCCGCAAGTATATTGACCTGACGATGGAGAACGACAAGGATACGTCAGCCGTCTTGCTGGAGCATGCCGGTGACATCTACTATCACGTCGGTGAAAAAGAACAGGCCTTAGATTTCTGGCAACAAGCCTTGGAGCATGCGTCGCAGGAGTCGGAGGTAAAGGACGACCGTCAACAGATACTGATTAGAAAGATAAAACTCAAAAAATACGTCAAAGAATGAAAGCACTACGTTATTGGAAGATGACCGCAGTGGTCGTTGCTGCGCTATTGGTAACATCCTGCAGCACCATTCGGAACCTGGGGAAGAAGTCAAACAAGTCGCAAGTTGAAGCATCAGGAACAGTCTTGCCTGACACCTTGCAGAAGGATGCCTTCCTGCAGAAAGTGACAGACAATGCACAGTCTACCCGTTTCATCACCTCCAAGATCAAATTCTCCGTAGAGGTGGGCAACCGCCAAATGACATTGACGGGCAACCTGAAGATGAAGCGCGACGATGTCATCCGCCTACAACTGATGGCCTTTGGATTTGTGGAGGCTGGTCGTCTGGAGTTCACACAGGACTACGTGCTTATTGTTGACCGTATCAACAAACAGTACCTGAAGGTACCTTATGCCCAGCTGGAGTTCTTCCGTCACAGCGGTGTTGACTTCAACATGTTGCAGGCTTTGTTCTGGAATGAGCTCTTCCAGCCTGGTAAAGCACGTCTGACAGATAAAAACCTGAAGAAGTTCACTACGGATGCCGGTGTCGACAACGACGTTATCGTCTCCTATGAAAGCGACGTCCTGTCATATCGCTGGCTGACAGAGCGCGAAACAGGCCGCATCAAGATGGCTAATGTGCTCTATAACAACCATCTCCGCGGCAACTACCAACTCAATTGGGACTACGAGGAATTCAAGGTCAGCAACCGCAAGATGTTCCCCATGAAGCATAAGGTGGCATTCAGTACACCTGACAGGGAAGTAAAACTGGAGATGATGCTCAACTATTTGGGTAACGATGAAGACTGGGAGCCCCGTACCACACTCTCCGGCAAGTATCGTCAGATGCCTGTCGATGAGATTCTGCGTCGCTTTATGTCACTCTAAACAGAAGGGATGAAGCGAATAGGGATTCTTCTTTTATTACTTCTGGGCTTTGCCCTGACTCCACAGGCACAACAGCGTCGTAAGCCTGCGGCTAAGAAGACTGTGACCACCAACAAGACCAGAAAAACTGGTAAGACAGGAAAATCCAGCAAGTCCACCAAGCAGCCGACCACCGTACAGAGCCTGGAGAAGCAGCGCAAGCAGATACAACAACAAATCAAAGAGCAAGAGCGCCGTCTGGCCAACACGCAACAGAACGTCAAGAAGCGTCTGCAGAACTTGATGATTCTGAATACAGAGATTGCCGGAAAACGCCGTACCATCGACACCATCCGCCATGACATCAATCACCTTGACGGAGAGATCGATACACTCAGCATGCAACTGGAAGAGCTGCAGAAAATGCTGGCAGACTGCAAGCAGAAGTATGTCAAGTCGATGCGCTACATGCACCGCAACCGCTCTGCACAGAGTCAGATGATGTTCATCTTCAGTGCTGACAACTTCGCACAAATGTACCGCCGCCTGCGCTTCATGCGCGAATATGCAGCCTACCAACATGTACAGGGCGATGAGGTCAAGACTCAGCAGGAAGAGGTTAACAAGAAGTTCCAGGAAATAAGCGTTGCCAAAGACCAGAAAGCCCAGCTGCTCGCCAAAGGTGAGCGTGAGCGTATGGCCCTGGAAGACAAGCAGAGCAAGCAGCAGGATGTAGTAAAGACCTTGCAGAAGGAACAGAAGACCATTCAGAATATTATTGCCCAGCAGAAGAAGAAGGATGCGGCGCTGAATGCACAGATTGACCGACTCATTGCCGAGGAGGTGGCGCGACAAAAGGCTCGCGCCGAGGCAGAAGCCCGTCGCCGTGCGGAGGCTGCCGCCCGTGAGCGTGAACTCGCCGAGGCAAAAGCCCGTGAGGAGAAAGCCCGTGCTGAAGCCCGTGCTGCCAAGGATAAAAAAGCTAAAGAGGAAGCAGAGAAACGTGTGCGTGAAGCTGAGGAGAAGCGTGTCGCTGCCCAGCGTAAAGCCGAAAGTATGCCTATGACGGCACCTTCAGAGGATGTCCGTATCAGTGGCAACTTCGAGAGCAACCGCGGCCGTCTGCCCATGCCTATCACTGGCGCCTACCGCATCGTTAGCCATTTTGGACAATATAACGTAGAGGGCTTGCATAACGTCACACTGGACAATAAGGGCATTAATATTAAAGGTGAGAGCGGCGCCCAGGCTCGCAGCATCTTCGATGGTGAGGTAAGCGGCGTCTTCAGCTTCGGCGGCACCATGGTCGTCATGGTACGTCACGGCAGCTATATCTCCGTCTATTGCAACCTGGCCAGTGTTAATGTACACCGCGGTCAACGTGTCAGCACCCGTCAGTCATTGGGTCGTGTAGGTACTGATAACATCCTACAGTTCCAGCTGCGCAAGGAAACGGCCAAACTCAATCCTGAGAGTTGGCTGGGGCGGTAATTATGAGTGTGGAATGTGGAGTGTGGAATGTGGAATGTTGAATGATTCTCGCATCGCTGCGATGTTTGAATGTAGAATTCTCAATTCTTCATTGATAATCGCCGTAGGCGACCATTCCACACTCATCATTCAACATTCAACATTCATCATTCAACACTTAACAGTGAAACATACGTTTCTATGGCATTGGCTATCTCGTTGATTCCGATGAATTCATCGGCACTATGGCTGCGCGCGCTGTCACCAGGTCCCAGCTTGAAAGAGGGGAAAGGCATCAAGGCCTGATCGCTGAGCGTTGGTGAGCCAAAAGGCTGCATACCCAGCGCCTTGCAACGCTGAATCAAAGGGTGCTGTTCGTCAATATGTGAAGAACGAAGACGGAAAGAACGGGCTGTCAGTTCACACTTCTTCATATGTTTCTGCAGAAAGGCGAAGAGGTATTCGTTCTGGTAATGCTCATTTGGGCGTACATCAATCACAAAACGACACTCGTCAGGTACCACATTATGCTGCGTACCACTATTCAGCACCGTCACGGTCATTTTGGTAGCTCCCAACAGCGCACTCTCTTTTGTGAAACGGTAGTCGCGCAACCACACTAGGTCGTCCAAGGCCTCATAGATGGCATTGACACCTTCGTTTCGGGCAGCATGGCCACTCTTACCATGAGCCACACCATCAATGACCATCAAACCACGTTCGGCAATGGCGGGCTGCATACCTGTCGGCTCACCGACAATGGCTACATCAATCTTGGGCAGATGGGGCAGTGCCAACGAGAAGCCATTGGCTCCACTCACCTCCTCCTCGCAGGATGCCAGATACACCAGATTGTACTTCGTGGTTTTCCCACGAAGAATTCGGTATGCCTGTAGTAAACTTACCAATCCACCGCCACAATCATTGCTGCCAAGACCATAGAGTCGGTCGCCTTCTACGGTGGGCGTATATGGGTCACGCGTCCACGTACTGACAGGTTTTACAGTATCGATATGTGCACAGAGCAGTATGGTAGGTTTCCGCTCATCCAGTTGCTCACAGACAAGCAGATTGTTACCGATACGCTGACACGGCAGTCCACATTTCCCGATGAAATCGGCCAAAATAGTAGCTGCAGCCGCCTCGTCGCGACTAATAGAAGGGGTACTGATGAGCTGTTTCAGCAGCTCGACGGCCTCTTGTGTATATACCTGAATATCCATAATCGACGCAAAGATACGAAATAATTCATAAATCATAACGCATAATTCATAAATTATTTGTAATTTTGCACCTAATTAATAAATAGGGAGAGTTATGCAAGCAAAATGTCACATGTCCGTGTTGGTGCACGAGCAAGCGAAGAAGTATGGCGACCGAGAGATGCTGATCTATCAGGATTTCGGTGGCAAGGAATGGAAATCACTCAGCTGGAATCAGGTGTCAGCAACTGTCATGCAGGTCAGCAACGCCTTGCTCAACCTGGGTGTGAAGGTGCAGGAGAACATCGGCATCTTTTCACAGAATTCCGTTCAATACATTGAATGCGACTTTGGTGCTTGGGGTATCCGTGCCGTTACCATCCCATTCTATGCCACCAGCTCAGAGCAACAGATACAGTTCATGGTCAACGACGCCAAGATACGCTATCTCTTTGTTGGTGAACAAGACCAATACGACAAGGCACACCGCATCTTCTCACTATGTCCCACACTGGAGCGCATCATTGTGTTTGACCCTCAAGTGCATATCCCTGAGCACGACCCTAGCGCCATCTATTTCGCAGACTTCCTGAAACTTGGCGAGAACCTTCCTCGTCAGACGGAAGTGGAGAAGTTGCAAGGTCAGGCCAACGATGACGACATCGCAAACATCCTGTATACCAGCGGTACTACGGGCGACTCGAAAGGCGTTATCCTGACGCACGGACAATTCCTTGCCGCCATTATAGCCAACGGCAAGTGCGTTCCTGTCAACGAGGACGACCGCATCATGAACTTCCTACCCTACACCCATATCTTCGAACGTGGCTGGGCTATCCTCTGCCTGTATGCAGGAGCAAGAATGATTGTCAACACCCATCCGCAGGAAGTACAGCAGTCTATGCGTGAGACACATCCGACCTGTATGTCAGCCGTGCCACGCTTCTGGGAAAAGGTCTACATGGGTGTGATGGATAAGATAGAACACGCCAGTGGCATGCAGCGCCGTCTGTTTAAGCACTCCTTGTCAGTAGGTCGTCGTCACAACATCGAATATCTCAGTAAGGGCAAGAAGCCACCCATGCCTCTGCACCTGGAATACGAAATGCTGAACCGCACGGTATTCTCTCTGGTACGCAAAGAGCTGGGATTGGAGAATGCCCATTTCTTCCCCACAGCAGGTGCTGCAGTATCTGAATATGTGGAAGAATTTGTCCATTCCATCGGCATAAATATGGTGGTGGGCTATGGTCTTACCGAGTCGTTGGCAACAGTATCGTGTGACCATCTTGGTGAGCCATACACCGTAGGTTCTGTAGGACAACCCATCGAAGGTATTGATATCAAGATCAGTGAAGAAGGAGAAATCCTGCTCAAGGGTCCAACGATTACTATCGGCTACTATAACCGCGAAGACCTCACCAAACAGGCATTTACTGAAGACGGCTATTTCC
Organism: uncultured Prevotellaceae bacterium; assembly: GCA_946410305.1. GTDB lineage: Bacteria > Bacteroidota > Bacteroidia > Bacteroidales > Bacteroidaceae > Prevotella. Next base: position 66,824 of record CAMJZV010000014.1, read on the forward strand.
GCACAGGTGATGCTGGCTACCTAAAGGATGGCGAGCTGTTCCTGACAGAGCGCATCAAAGACCTCTTCAAGACCAGCAACGGTAAATATATCGCTCCACAGATGATTGAGTCGAAGCTGTTGGTAGACAAATACATTGACCAGATATGCATCATTGCCGACCAGCGCAAATTCGTATCTGCACTGATCGTGCCGGTCTACTCACTGTTAGAAGAGTATGCCCGTGAACACGACATTGCCTTCGAAACCCGTGAACAGCTTTGTGCTGATGAGCGCATTATTAAGATGATGCACGAGCGTATCGACACCCTCCAACAGCAGTTAGCCCATTACGAGCAGGTGAAACGTTTCACTCTGTTGCCCCACCACCTCTCTATGGAGAAAGGTGAGCTCACTAACACACTGAAAATCAAACGCCGCGTCCTCAACGAGAACTACAAAAAAGAAATTGACGCGATGTACGCAGAATAATATATGATAACACAAGATCAGTTGAAAGATGTGCTTGACCGTGCGGATGCACTGTACAAGTACCTGAAGATAGACGAAAAGAAGATGGAGTTCGAAGAGGAAGATCTTCGTACTCAGGCTCCCGACTTCTGGGAAGACCAGAAGCGCGCCGAGGAGCAGATGAAAAAGGTGAAATCCATCAAGAAGTGGATTGACGGCTACCAGGAAGTGCGCACCGCTGCCGACGAGTTGCAGCTAGCCTTCGACTTCTACAAAGAAGAGATGGTTACTGAACAGGAGGTGGACGCTAACTATCAGAAAGCCATCGAAGCCATCGAGGCTCTAGAGTTGAAGAACATGCTGCGCCAGCAGGAAGACCCCATGGAGTGTGTCTTGAAGATCAACTCCGGTGCGGGTGGTACCGAGGCACAAGACTGGGCACAGATGCTGATGCGTATGTACCAGCGTTGGGCCGAGGCTCATGGCTATAAAGTATCTATTGCCAACCTACAGGACGGCGATGAAGCTGGCATCAAGAGTGTCACCATGCAGATAGAGGGTGGCGAATATGCCTATGGCTACCTGAAGAGTGAGAATGGCGTACACCGTCTGGTACGTGTCAGTCCCTATAATGCCCAGGGTAAGCGCATGACCTCGTTTGCTTCTGTCTTCGTGACCCCACTCGTCGATGACACCATCGAGGTGTATGTCGACCCTGCCAAGCTGTCGTGGGATACCTTCCGCAGCTCTGGTGCCGGTGGTCAGAACGTCAACAAGGTGGAGTCGGGTGTCCGTCTGCGCTACTGGTATACCGACCCAGATACTGGCGAGGAAGAGGAGATTCTCATCGAGAATACTGAGACGCGTGACCAGCCTAAGAACAAGGAGCGTGCCATGGCTCTGCTGCGCTCACAGCTCTACGACCGTGCCATGCAGAAGCGCCTGGAGGCTCAGGCTAAGATTGAGGCTGGCAAAAAGAAGATTGAATGGGGCTCACAGATCCGTTCCTATGTCTTCGACGACCGTCGTGTCAAAGACCATCGCACCAACTACCAAACCAGTGATGTCGATGGCGTGATGAATGGCAAAATCGACGATTTCATCAAGGCATACCTCATGGAATTTGGAATGGAAAATGTGGAATGTTGAATGATTGCGCAAGCGCAATGTAAAAATGAAGAATGATGAGTGATTTCGGAAAGATAATGGAAGAAAAATGCATGAATTTTGCAATACGTATTGTCAATTTATGTAAATTCCTTATTGACGAAAGGCACGAATACAAAATCTCAGATCAACTATTCCGCAGTGGCACAAGTATAGGTGCCAATATGGCTGAGGCCCAATGTGCTATAACAAAAAAGGATTTTATCGCAAAAGTATACATTTCATTAAAAGAATGTAATGAGAGTCTCTTCTGGATTGATTTGTTAAAAAAAACAGGTCATCTTAAACCTGAACAGTATCAATCAATTCATGATGATTGTGAAGAGTTAAAGCGTTTACTGGTTTCAATTACTAAAACATCAAGATTTAATCTGGATAAAGAGATTGTCATTGAATAATTCATAAATGAATCATCGGCAAAGCCGACCAGTCAACATTCAAAAATCAACATTCAAAATTTAGATAACTATGAACAAAAAAGTAAATGCAAAGCGCGAAGCTTACGCTAAGAAGCAGGAAGAGAAAGGTAAGAAAGTAGTGGGTTGGATTTTCGGTGGACTCATTGTCCTGGCCGTCGTCTACCTGATTTGGACTTTCTCAATGATGGCTTAATGGGTATGAAGAATGTGGAGTGTTGAATGTTGACTGTTGAATTTGGAATGATGAGTGTGGAATGGTCGCCTACGGCGATTATCAATGAAGAATTGAGAATTCTACATTCAAACATCGCAGCAATGCGAGAATCATTCAACATTCAACATTCAACATTCAACACTCCACATTCCTCATTCCACACTCATCATTCCAAATTCAACAGTCATTATGGCGCTGGAAATCGAACGTAAGTTCCTCGTGCTTGACGACTCGTACAAGCACGAGGCTTTTTCTAAAAGCCACATCTGTCAGGGATATATCTGCAGTGAGCGTGGTCGCACTGTGCGTATCCGCATCAGGGACGAGCATGCCTATGTGACCATCAAGGGTCCCTCGGTAGATGGTGGTCTGGCACGCTCTGAATTCGAATACGAGATACCTCTTGAGGATGCCAAACAGCTGATAAAACTCTGTGAGCCCGGCTTGATAGACAAGATTCGCTGGCTCGTCAAGAGTGGCGACCACACTTTTGAAGTCGACGAGTTTTTTGGCGATAACGAAGGCCTTGTGATGGCCGAAGTGGAGCTCTCGTCACCTGACGAGCAACCCATAATACCCCATTTCATCGGGAAAGAGGTTACTGGCGACCGTCGTTACTACAACAGTCAGTTACGCCGTAACCCCTATCGTTTGTGGAAGGACTCCACCCTATAAAAATCTACAGGAAAAACTTATTTAATGAACTTCTCGATTGTCTGCAGACAGTCGACTGCGCTGACAGGCTTAGCAAGGAAAGCATCACAACCGGCCTCCATCGCCTGCTGTCGATCACTGTCGAAGGCATTGGCCGTCAGTGCAATAATTGGCATATTGGGCAATAGCGATTTGATCTGTTTGGTAGCAGCCAAACCATCCTTTTTAGGCATCTTCATATCCATCAATATCAAGTCAGGATGGTCAGTAGTTGCTTTGTCTACAGCTTCCTCACCATTAACAGCACGGAAAAACTCATAGTGGCCTTTTAGTATAAAGGTCATCAGCAGATAATTGCTGTCATTGTCTTCTGCAACAAGGATTCGTTTCATAGTTTTTTCTTTGGTTGTTTCGTTAATAGATTACAAAAGTAGCATTTTTATCTGAAAATCCTTGTATGTTTGCAACTTTTTAACTAATTTTGTAGCTTATAAGTGGCTCGGAAATAACATGACAGTAGCAGACTATATTAAACTCAACACCAGCGAGAAGCGTTTTTCGTTTGAAGTACTGCCGCCTTTGAAGGGCAATGGCACGGAAGGATTGTTTCAGACCATCGATAAGTTGGCTGTATTCAATCCCGCCTTCATCAACATCACAACGCACCACTCGGAATATGTATACAAGGAGTTGGATAACGGACAATACGAACGCCAGCGTGTCCGTCGACGTCCAGGAACCATCGCCATAGCAGCAGCCATCCAGCATCGCTATGACATTCCCGTGGAGCCCCATGTGATCTGTAGTGGACAGACCATCGAACAGATAGAGTACGAGCTGTTGGACCTACAGTTTCTGGGCATTCGCAACCTCATGCTGCTACGTGGCGACAAGGCCAAAGAAGACAGCCGGTTCACACCTACGCCAGGCGGTCATGCACATACTACCGACCTCATTCAGCAGGTAGTACAGTTCAACGAAGGTTTCTTTGCCGATGGTACGCCCATCAAACATCCTGGTCCAAAATTCGACTTCGGTGTAGCCTGCTACCCAGAGAAGCACGAAGAGGCTCCCAATCTGGAGATGGATATGCAGTATCTGAAGCAGAAGCAGGACCTTGGAGCACAATATGCCGTTACCCAGCTATTCTTTGACAACCAGAAATATTTCGATTTCATCAAGAAAGCCCGTGAGATGGGTATTACCATACCTATCGTACCAGGCATTAAGCCCATGGCCAAGCTCAGTCAGTTGACCGTTGTTCCCAAGACGTTCCACTGCGACATTCCAGAGGCACTGGCCAAGGAAATCGTCAAGTGCAAGACCGACGAGCAAGCGCGCCAATTAGGTATTGAGTGGACCACCGCGCAGTGTCAAGAACTCTACGATGCCGGTATTCACAACATCCACTTCTACACGGTGTCAGCCGTAGACTCGGTGGCAGAAATTGCAAAACGACTATTATAATGTTTGAGCAGGTCATAGGACAACACGACATACAGCAGCGACTGATGCAGCTGGTGAGCGAGGAGCGACTGCCCCACGCCTTGATGCTGTGTGGTCCGCAGGGGTGCGGCAAGAAAGCATTAGCCATTGGTTTTGCCAAAGAACTGCTTAAAGCCAATAGCAAACTGCCAACAGCCAATTGCCAAGCTATGCTTGACAAACTGGAGCATCCCGACCTGCACTTCACCTACCCTACCATCAAACTACCATCCATGGGTGCCGAGCACAAGCCCGTCAGCGACGACTTTGCCAAGGAGTGGCACGAGATGGTAATGGGAGGCTACTACTTTACCATAACCGACTGGCTGGAGCAGATGGGAGGCGAGAATCAGCAAGCTATTATTACTGCCGGTGAGAGCGACGCACTGATTCGCAAACTCTCACTGAAATCAAGCCAAGGAGGCTACAAAGTTAGCATCATCTGGTTGCCAGAGCGCATGAACATTGAGTGCGCCAACAAGATACTGAAGCTCTTAGAAGAACCACCCTCACAGACCATTTTCATCATGATATGTGAAGAGCCAGAGAAGTTACTGGAGACCATCCGTAGCCGTGTGCAGCGCATTGACGTGAAGCGTATTGACACCGACAGCATCTGTCAGGCACTGAAAGAGAAACGCGGGCTGAGCGACGACATGGCACAGCGCATCAGTCGTATGGCCAACGGCAGTTGGCGACAGGCTATAGAGCTACTGACTGCTGATTCGGAGAACGAGCTATTTCTGGATCTCTTCCAAGCACTCATGCGACTAGCCTACCAACGCAAGATCAAAGAACTCAAGCAGTGGAGCGAGCAAATGGCATCCATGGGCCGTGAACGCCAGAAACGTTTCCTCACCTATTTCTTGCGTCTTATCCGCGAGAATTTCATGTACAACTTCCGACAGCAAGACCTCTGTTATATGTCACAGCGCGAGGAGGAGTTCGCACGGAACTTCGCCCGCTTCATCAATGAGGCCAATATCCTGCCCATCACAGAGCTCATCAACCGAGCCATCCGTGACATCGGACAGAATGCCAATGCCAAGATCGTGTTCTTTGACATAGCGCTGCAGATGATAGTACTACTCATTCAGAAATAAGAAGATAAAAGCAATATATATGGAGAAAGAACTCATGATTATGACTGGTTGCGACCGCGGACTGTGCAAACATGCCGTGGGCCGACAGGACCGTCAGTTGAACACCTACGACTGGCTGGCTGACGTGCCAGGAAATACCGATACTACCGACCTCGTGGAAGTACAGTTCAAGCACACCCGCAAGGGCTACTATCATAATGTCAACAATCTGCCACTCAAGAAAGGTGACATCGTAGCTGTTGAAGCCAATCCTGGCCATGACATTGGCGTTGTATCACTAACAGGACGCCTGGCATTGATGCAGATGAAGAAAGCTAATCTTAAATCGGCGGACGACATCCGTCGCGTCTATCGTATTGCCCGTCCTGTAGATATGGAGAAATATCAGGAAGCCAAGAGTCGTGAGCACGCCACCATGATTGAGAGTCGCCAGATAGCTAAGGGATTGGGCTTGAAGATGAAGATTGGTGACGTAGAGTATCAAGGTGACTGTAACAAGGCCATCTTCTACTACATTGCCGACGAGCGTGTCGACTTCCGTCAACTCATCAAAGACCTCGCTGCTACCTTCCATGTACGCATCGAGATGAAGCAGATTGGTGCTCGCCAGGAAGCTGGTCTTATTGGCGGCACAGGTCCTTGTGGCCGTGAGCTTTGCTGTGCTACGTGGATGAAGAACTTTGTCAGCGTAGGTACACAGGCAGCCCGCTACCAGGACATTTCGCTGAACCCACAAAAGCTGGCGGGCATGTGTGCAAAACTCAAATGTTGTCTGAACTATGAAGTTGACGACTACGTAGAGGCCGGACGCCAGTTACCTCCCAAGGATATCCAGCTACAGACACAGGACTCCGACTACTACTATTTCAAGGCAGACATCTTGGCAGGACTCATCACCTACTCTACCGACAAGAATATCGCTGCTAATCTGGAGACTATTACGGCAGAACGTGCCAAGCAGATTATTGAGATGAACCGTCGCGGTGAGAAGCCCGACACGCTCACCATTGATGGCGGAAAGAAAGCTTCTCAAGGACCTGTAGACCTGGCAACTCAGGAGAATATTGCTCGCTTCGACCGTTCGAAGAAGAAAAAGAAAAAGAAGAACCGCAAGCCACAGGCTCCACACAATGACCAATAGGCACTGGCCATACTTCATACTGCTGGCGATATGCCTGCTGACAGCTTGTAAGCAGTCTACCGTCTATTACCACAACGAGGACACCCCCGAAAGTGGTTGGGAGAAGAATGACTTGCTGACTTTTGCTGTTGACAGGCTGGACGCTGATGCCACCTATCAGGAGGATCTGGCCATGCGCATCAGCAACAAGTACCCTTTCATGCGACTGACTCTCATCGTTAAGCAGACCGTCTATCCAGCGGGAACAACGATGACCGACACCCTCGACTGTAATCTCATTGACGAACGAGGCAATGCCATCGGCCAGGGTGTTAGCCAATATCAGTACCTTTTCCCACTGAAGACCCTGCAGCTGCATCGTGGCGATTCATTGCACCTTTCGGTACGCCACGACATGAAGCGCGAAATACTGCCTGGCATAACCAGTGTGGGTATAAGAATCAAAAAGGAGGAATAAAAGAAGGCAAAAGAGTTAAAAGGAAACCTCTTAGCGCTTGATCACGTAGCCATCACGCTTTTTACTGAAAGCCTCTAAGCGGATGCTATGCGCTTCGTGATCGAAGAAGCGATTAGGGTTGACAGCCTGTCCGCCAATACGTGTCTCAAAATGCAAATGAGGCGTGGAAGCTCGTCCTGTCTGTCCAGTAAGAGCAATAATCTGTCCTGCCTTCACCAGATCACCCACCTTTACCAAATTCTTAGAGTTATGGCTATAGTAGGTCTCCAAACCATTGTCGTGGCGTATTCGCACCAGATTACCATAACCGGCGAAGGGACCAGAGAATACCACCTCACCGTCGAATGCCGCAAGGATATTGTCTCTATTCACTGTCTTAAGGTCTACTCCAGTATGTCGGCGTCCACCGCGACGTCCATAGGGGCTGATTACCTTGGCACCAGGTAGCGGATAGCTCCACCACTGTACTGACTCAGGCTTTTCAACCACCGGCTCTTTCATCACACTGACATTAACCTTCCAGTTGGCCGTCTTCTGGAAGAGCACCACCTGCTGACGCAGCATATGACTTTCCGGACTTATAATAATAGAAGGATTGATACGACTACCATTGACCATAATGGCAAAACGACAGAATGTCCTACCTTTCTCTGCGCCCACAATAGCTATGGTCTGACCAGCTTTGACACGGTCGCCTGACTTTACCAGATTCTCCGCATTGTTAGCGTACATCGTCTCCAAACCATTTCCATGACGCACCACGATGACATGTCCGAAAGTGGCGCTGTATCTTGACAGACGTACCACACCGGCAAACATCGACTTAACAGCATCACCCGGTGTAGTCTCTATCTCTACAGAATAGTCGGACATCACCTTTGCCTTGCCGACAGGCAAAGGGAAGGAGTAGTCACGATCTCGTCCGCTACTGAAGTCAATAGTAAAAGCGTCAGACTTCTCAAAGAGGCCTGGATCCTCTATGCTAATCTGTTGCTGCTCAAGCGCCGTAAACTGCGTCTGAGCACAAGATGACAAGGCTATCATCACAGACAGAAAGAGAAAGACGTGACGCAGCTTCATAAATTTATTCGTATTCAAAATCTTCCAAGTCATCCAGATCCTCGTAGTCCTCAACGTCTTCTACGTCATCCACATATTCGATATCCTCGTCTTCACCTTCGTCGGCCAGTTCTTCAGCAAAGCGTGTCATATCTTTATCACGATGTACGAGGGTGTCTTCTGCCATGACAGCAGCCAGCTTATTGCTTTCTGCATTGAGCTCACGCCATAGCACATCCTTTAGTTCGTCGAGTCCCTGATTGGCAACAGCCGAAATAAATACACAAGGCAAATCTTGGGGCAACGTCTCGCGCAACATCTCTACCAGTTCCTCATCTAAGAGGTCACACTTGGTAATAGCCAGCACACGGTGCTTGTCGAGCATGTCGGGATTAAACTGTGCCAACTCATTGAGGAGAATCTCATATTCTCGTTTAATATCATCAGTATCACCTGGCACCATGAAGAGCAACAGAGAGTTGCGCTCAATATGACGCAGGAAGCGCAGACCCAAACCTTTTCCCTCAGCAGCACCCTCAATAATTCCTGGGATGTCAGCCATCACGAACGACTTGTTATCGCGATAGCCCACAATACCCAGCGAGGGTTCCATGGTGGTAAAGGGATAGTTGGCAATCTTCGGACGAGCATTAGACAGCGATGACAGCAGCGTCGACTTACCCGCATTGGGGAAGCCCACCAGTCCGACATCGGCCAACAACTTCAACTCCAAGATTATCGTCATCTCCTGCATAGGCTCACCAGGCTGCGCATAGCGCGGTGCCTGATTGGTGGCCGTGCGGAACTGGAAATTACCCAGTCCGCCGCGTCCGCCCTTGAGGAGTACTATCTCCTGACCATCATAAGTAATATCGCAGACATACTTTCCCGTCTCGGCATTATACACCACAGTACCACAAGGCACATCAATATAGATGTCCTTGCCGTCTGTACCGTGACACTTGTCGCGACCGCCATTGCCTCCATGTTCGGCAAAGATGTGGCGCTCATATTTCAGGTGAAGCAGCGTCCAGTAGTTGTGATTACCACGCAAGATGATGCTACCTCCCTTACCACCGTCGCCACCGTCGGGACCACCGTTGGGATTATACTTCACATGACGAAGGTGCATAGAGCCTTTACCGCCCTTGCCCGACCGGCACATGATTTTAACGTAGTCTACGAAATTACTTTCCATTTACAAACTGTCTATTACTTTCTGAATATCGCCGAAGATACGCTCCAGCGTACCACTGCCATTGATGTGGTGGTGCAGACCCTCCTTCTTGTACCACTCAATCAGCGGCTGAGTCTGAGAGTGATAGACAACAAGGCGCTTTTTGATAGTCTCTTCGTTATCGTCAGCACGTCCACTCTCCTGACCACGCTTGATGAGACGTGTCATCAACTCATCCTCCGGAACGTCCAGCTCAATCATGGCAGCTACCTTGTCACCGCGCTCATCGAGCATCTTCTTCAAGGCCTCAGCCTGTGGAATCGTACGGGGGAATCCATCAAAGATAACACCCTTATGGCCACGACCGAACTCATCGTATTTCTTAGCCAGGATAGACACCATCAGGTCGTCAGGTATCAGCTGGCCATTGTCAATAAAACCTTGGGCTGTCTTGCCCAGTTCAGTACCATTCTTAATCTCGTTACGGAGCACATCACCCGTGGAGATATGTCCAAGTCCATAGTGCTCAATCATCAAATCACTCTGTGTTCCCTTTCCTGAACCGGGAGCACCAAAAATAACAATGTTCTTCATCCTGATTTTTATATTTTGTTGGTCTTGTTTGATTTGTGTTTCCTTCCCTTTATACCACAGCTCTGTCATGAGGTCCTTGTTACGGGCTTCAACATCACTGGGCAAGTGAGGTAGCTTTATTTGTCTCATTCCTTATTCCACCAAGGTGTAAATTTCTTTTAGGTTACGACCTTGCTGGTCGTAATCCAAGCCATAGCCTACGATAAAATCGTTGGGGATAGAGAAACATGCATAGTCTACGTCGATAGGCTCCTGTAGCTTGTCGGGCTTGAGAAACAGTGTACAGATGTGTACGGCAGCAGGATTGCGGGTACCCAGCGATTCTATCATCTGTTTCATGGTGCGACCCGTATCAACGATATCCTCGACGATAATGATAGTACGACCCGTCAAGTCCTCATTGATGCCCATCACTTCCTTGACCTTGCCAGTTGACATAATGCCCTGATACGAAGCCAGTTTTACGAAAGAAATCTCACAAGGGATGGTAATCTCACGCAGCAAATCGGCAGCAAAGATGAATGCGCCATTCAACACGCCGAGAAAGAGCGGATTCTTGCCCGCCATGTCCTCGTTAATCTTGGCAGCGACCTCACGAATACGTTGCTGAATCTCTTCCTGAGAAATGGACGTTTTAAACGTTTTGTCCTTGATTTTAACGATGCTCATTTTTAAAAAACATGAATTTTGGCACAAAATTACAATTTTTTTCGCAAATATAGGTATTGTATAACATATTTTTCGTATTTTTGCATACTGAATGAAGATATTCACAAGTGCTCAGATTAAAGAGCTAGACAAATTCACCATTGAGAACGAGCCTATCTCAAGTCTCAATCTGATGGAACGCGCCGCCCAAACGATGACGCGATCCATTACTGAGTTGTGGGGAACGGCCACGCCCATCGTGGTGTTTGCCGGTCCTGGCAACAATGGTGGCGATGCACTGGCCATATCACGTGTGATGGCTGACCAGGGATATCAGGTAACGACCTATTTGTTCAATATCAGTGGACATCTCTCACCCGACTGTGCTGCCAACAAAAAGCTGTTGGATGAGAACAAGCACATACAGAATTTCATTGAGGTCACCCAAGAGTTTGAGCCACCCATACTTGACGAGAAGACACTGGTCATTGACGGTCTGTTCGGCTCTGGCCTCAACAAGCCACTTGCTGGCGGCTTTGCTTCGTTGGTCAAGTACATCAATGCCTCGCCGTCGAAGATTGTCAGCATTGATATGCCGTCAGGACTAATGGCTGAGGACAATACCTATAATGTCCGTTCCAATATCATTCATGCCCACCTGACACTCACCCTGCAACAGCCTAAGCTGTCGTTCTTCTTTGCTGAAAACCAGCAATTCACAGGACAACTGCGTGTACTCGACATCCGTCTTAGTCAGGAAGGCATCCAGAAAATAGATGCCTCTTATACGGTCACCGAAGAGAACGACATCCGTCGCTGTCTCCTTCCACGCAATCCCTTTAGCCACAAAGGACAGATGGGTAACGCATTGCTTATTGCCGGCAGCTACTGTATGGCAGGAGCCGCAGTATTGGCTGCCAAAGCCTGTCTGCGCTCTGGTGTGGGCAAACTCACTGTAAATTCTCCAAGGCGCAACATCCCTATTCTTCAGCAGGCCGTTCCTGAGGCTATTGTTCAGACAGGCGCCGAAGAGATTATCTTTACTGAGGCAGTGGATACAGAAGGCTACAATGCACTGGGTATCGGGCCAGGCTTGGGACAGAGTGAACAGACTGCCATTGCTCTCATTGCTCAACTGCGACGCACACAATGCCCCGTTGTTGTCGATGCTGACGCTCTCAACATTCTGGCCAACCATCGTGCTTGGCTACAGCAATTACCTAAAGGAATCATACTAACCCCACATCCCAAGGAATTCGACCGTCTGGAAGGTCACTCTGCCGACAGCTACGAGCGTCTCACCAAGGCCTGCAATCTTGCAGAGCGCCTGCAGGGCATCGTCATTCTCAAGGGACGTTATACTGCAATCTGTATGGCCGACGGCCATGTTATGTTTAACCCCACTGGCAATGCCGGTATGGCTACTGCTGGCAGTGGCGATGTACTGACTGGCATCATCACAGGACTGTTAGCTCGCGGTTACCAGCCCAAAGAAGCCTGCATAGTGGGAGTCTACCTACACGGACTTGCTGGCGATCTCGCTGCTGCCGACCTCGGCGAAGAGAGCCTGCTGGCAAGTGATATCATTCAATATTTACCTCGAGCATTCAAGAGACTGAAAGATTAAAAACGATAGATACATGAAAAAATTACTTTTTGCAGCCATGCTCTTATGCAGCATCGTGACAATGGCACAACAACAGGCATCCCCCATGAAGCCTGGTCGTACAGCCGATGGCATCATCTACTACTTGCCTAAGACCGCCATCAAATTCACTCTTCTGGTGGAGAAGAAGACATACAAGCCAGGTCCTTTCGCCAAATATAGTGAGAAGTTCCTGCGTCTGCGTGGTATCGGTCAAGAAGAAGAAGTAACCTACAGTCTTGGAAACTTCTCATTTACCCAGGTTGGTATTATTGACAGCACCAAGTGTTACTACGTCAAGACCAAAGGTGGCAAGTGTGAAAATGCTGATATTAAGCTCAGTGAAGATGGCATGCTACTTGCCATCAACGATGAGCCTGCTAAGCCAAAGGAAGAGGTACATTTTAAGCCCGCTCCCAAAGTCCCGCAGCCAGACCCCAAGCAGTTCCTGAATGCTGAAGTTCTCTCAGCTGGTAGCACAGCCAAGATGGCTGAGCTTACTGTTGACCAGATTATCGAACTGCAGGAGCGTCGCCAAGCTCTCATCACTGGTGAGGCCGAAGACATCCCTCAGGACGAGCAGCAGTTGCAGCTCATGATTGACGAGATTGACAAGCAGCGAGAGATTCTGCTGACACTGTTCAGAGGTACCGTCGAACGAGACACCACAGAGCATATTGTTATTGTATGTCCTGAGAAGGAGATGGACCGACAAGTCATATTCCGTCTTTCAAAGAAATTAGGACTGGTAGATAAGGACGACCTCTCTGGTATACCTTATTATTTAAGTATAGAGAATCTGAATCGTACGTCAGAAGAGCAATATACTGTTGACGAGAAGAAAAGAGAAGGAGGCTTCTACCTCAATGTTCCTGGACGTGTAAAGATGACGTTTGATCGTGAAAACCACAGACTCGCTCAAATAGAGATTTACGAAGCTCAATTTGGATTTGTGCAGTTACGTGCTGGTTCACTTTTCAAACGATATGTGACCCATGTTGTTGTAAACCCCATCTTTGGTTCTGTTGACAAGATTAAGTTTGACATGAATTCCAAGTAATAGGAGTTTCAAAACAATGAAAAACAATAAAGGCTTTCCAGTTCGGAAAGCCTTTATATATATAAATAGGTGTAACTGCTTACTCAGCGAGCTTACCGTCAGAACCAAGTACCTCCTTGATCTTGTGGATGTACATCTTCTTCATGTTCTCACGAGCGGGCTTCAGATACTGACGAGGATCGAAGTGGTCAGGATGCTCAGCGAGATACTGACGGATGGCAGCGGTCATGGCCAGACGAGAGTCAGAGTCGATGTTGATCTTGCAAACAGCGCTCTTAGAAGCCTTGCGGAGCTGCTCCTCAGGAATACCTACAGCGTCGGGCAGGTTACCACCGAACTTGTTGATTGTGTCAACCTCGTCCTGTGGAACGGAAGAAGAGCCGTGGAGCACGATGGGGAATCCAGGAAGCTTCTTCTCAATCTCAGCCAGCACGTCGAAAGCGAGTGGAGGAGGAACGAGCTTACCGGTCTTCGGGTCACGTGTGCACTGCTCGGGCTTGAACTTATAAGCACCATGAGAAGTACCGATGGAGATAGCAAGAGAGTCGCAGCCTGTGCGGGTAGCGAAGTCAATCACCTCCTCGGGCTTGGTGTAGTGGCTTACCTCAGAGGCAACCTCATCCTCAACACCAGCGAGGACACCGAGCTCACACTCTACGGTAACATCATACTTGTGTGCATACTCTACAACCTGACGGGAGATCTTGATGTTCTCCTCGTAAGGCAGTGAAGAACCGTCGTACATCACTGAAGAGAAGCCCATGTCGATACAGTCCTTACAGAGTTCGAAGCTGTCACCGTGGTCCAGGTGCAGAACGATCTCAGGATGTGCGCAGCCCAGCTCCTTAGCGTAAGCAACAGCACCCTCAGCCATGTAGCGCAGGATGGTAGCGTTAGCATAGTTACGAGCACCCTTGGAAACCTGCATGATAACAGGTGACTTTGTCTCAACGGCAGCCTGTACGATAGCCTGCATCTGCTCCATGGTGTTGAAGTTGAAAGCGGGGATGGCATAGCCACCAGCAACTGCTCTCTTGAACATCTCGCGAGTATTCACGAGACCCAAATCCTTGTAATTTACCATAATTGAAATCTATTTAAATAGGTGAAAATATTAAATTGTCCACAAAGTTAGGGAGAATTCTTCAAATACAAGAAACTCAGCAAAAATAAATAATGGCTTTTCACGGTTTTTAGCATTCCACAGCAGCTGTCACTGACAGACCATGCCAAAATGCAAACTGTAAATGACAAATTATCTGTAGACTGATGCCAGTAACAGGTGTCTCACGTTTTCAATCCAAACCAGTCCCCATGATTGACCGATTTATTCACAAAACCGTAAGCGATATGCGCTTTCCTAACCCAGAGAATATGCGGAACAGGGTTGAGAGCTGTACATCAGCATGGCCGTTTTCAATCTTTGAGATATAGCTCTTCTTGGTACCAATCTTAGCAGCCAACTGTTCCTGCGTCAGTCCAGCTAAACGGCGCTGTTCCTTTAAGCACTCTGCCAAGCAGAATGCCTCAGCCTCCGTCTCAAAATTCTCACGAGCCTCCGTCCCACGCTCTCCGTATTCAGCATCGAGCAGTTCGTCAAAACTCGTACACTCCATGATAGTTTCTTTCTTCTTTGCGTCCATTATTTCATCTCCTTCTTGAAGAGTTTTATAGTGCGAATTCTATTCATCGTTCATTACTTTAACGCTGCAAAGTTAATCAATTAATGAACAACTGCCAAATAATTCTATGATTATTTTGTTAGTTACTAGGCAAAACATAAAGTGGACCAAGGAGATTGCGAAGCCACACTCTGACCTCGGTCAGAGACCCGCCTTTTGTGTATTACTCATGTCAAGAATTAGATGTATGTGCACAGGGGGACAGTCCCCCTGTGCACACATGATTGACCGACGAGTGTACAACTGGAAAATGATTTTCAAAAAACAGCCTCCACGTTCCACAAGCTAAGTGTACAAAGGCGATAGCGGGGATTGGCCCTTCCACTTTGCCTCCACAAACCTTCCACATGCATATAAAGGTTCGCGCAGGGGTACCGTGCACAAAGAGGGAGCTGACTTGGTTGTGGGATGGGCTGTCTTATGGTAAAACGGTGAGCACTTTTCAGAAAACGGTGACCGTTTTACCCTAAACGCTCACCGTTCTTGTGCAAGACAGCTGTCCTATTGGCAGACCAAGCCGTGGAGGCGATGTGGAAGCAAAGTGGAACGTCCGCGCGCGCCGTCCACACCCGCAAACCGCCTGTCTATCGGCATCTCAGGCATGTCCGTGGAATGTGGAGGCAATTATTTGATTGCTACAATAATGAATAAATTTTTATGTTTTGGGGCAAAAATATGTCGAACAATGGAGTATTCTCAATAATTGTTTGTATTTGCCAGTAAATAAAAGATCATCAATATGGAACAGAAGCTTATTGCGAGAGACCGAGAGTGCTCTATGCTACGGGACTGCAT